>NZ_CP032549.1:714129-1428258 GCF_012221945.1 Glutamicibacter mishrai
GGTTGCCCTTGGAATCGAAAGCCAGGTTATCCGGGCAGGAGATCGGCGAAACCTTGTCCGTAGGGTATCCCGAGAAGTAGGTGGAGCCGTTGACCTTAGGATCACCGGCAACCAGCAGGATATTCCATGTAAACTTGGTGCTGGTTGCGTCGTTGCCAGCTTCGGTGAGTTCGATGATGTGGCCATCACGGTTGGAGATGCGTGGGTTGGGCTCGGTGGCGCCTTCCTTGCCAGCCTTGCCGCGGTCCGAGTTGTTGGTCAGGGCCACGTAGAGCTTGCCGGAGATCGGGCTTGGCTCAACGTCTTCCGGACGGTCCATCTTGGTGGCGCCGATCTTGTCAGCTGCCAGTCGGGTGTACACCAGGACCTCTTCAACGCTCATGCCATCGACCATGGAAGCGCCGCCCTTGACCAGTGGCAGCCAGGTGCCGGTGCCGTCGAAGGCGCCATCGGATGGGACCTGGCCGCTGCCGTCGAGTTCGCCCGCTGGCGAGTTGCCGGTGAACTGAGCGACGTACAGGTCACCCTCAGAGAGCAAGGACATGTTCGCCTTGCGGTCATGCTTGGAGTAGGTGCCCTTGGAGACGAACTTGTACAGGTATTCGAACTTGGAGTCATCGCCCGAGTAGGCCACGGCCTTGCCGTTCTTGGCGATGCGCACGTTGGCGCCTTCGTGCTTGAAGCGGCCCAGGTTGGTGTGCTTTATCGGGGTGGACTTTGGATCCTGCGGGTCGATTTCGATGACCCAGCCGAAGCGGTTTGCTTCGTTTTCGTAGCCTTCGTTGGCCAGGCCGAATCGTGGATCGGTGTCTTCCCAGCCGCGTTCGGTGGCGCCGGCGCCGATGCCGTAGCGTGCTTCTTCGGCGGTGCCCTTGCCGCTGAAGTACTGGTCGATGTTCTCTTCACCGGAGAGGATGGTTCCCCATGGGGTGGTGCCGCCGGAGCAGTTGTTCAAGGTGCCGAGGACCTTGGTGCCGGTTGGGTCGGCAACGGTCTTGAGCAGGTCGCTACCTGCTGCTGGGCCGTCGATGGTGAATTCGGTCTGCGCGGTGATGCGGCGGTTGCGCTCGCCGCCTTGGACATAGGTCCACTTCTTGTCTTTCTTCTTGCGCTTGACCTCGACCACGCTGAAGCCGTGGGCGTTCATGGCGATGCGGCGGGCCTCGTCCTTGTTCGCTTCGAACCAGGCGGCGTCGAACATCATGTCTTCGTTGGTGTATTCGTGGTTTGCCACCAGCACGCCGGTGCGGCCCGAATACTTGTCAACGATGATGTCGAGGTAATCGCAGTTGTAGCCGAACTGTTCTGCCTGCTTGCGTGCACTCTGGTTGGTGGCATCAAACTGCGCGGTGTTCTTGAATAACGGGTCGCCCCAACGGATGATGGCGTTCCAGTCATAGCCTTCTGGGACGCTGACGTTATCTACTGAACGCGACACCGGCTCAATGGCATCGAAGGACAGGTGGCCGCCGGCGTTGTTGCCATTCTTCAGTGGCACCAATGGTGCTGCCACGGCGTCCTGCGCGCCGAAGAACTGCGGCCCAACGACTAGTGCGGAGGCGCCGACAGCGCCCAAGCCGAGCATACTGCGGCGGGACAGGGACTTATCGGCAATGTCCTTGAAATAGCTGTTGGACGAGGTGTTGCAGTCCGGCTTAACGCAGGCATCTCCACATTTGAAGTGGCAAGTAGCTGCGGAACGTCCGCCACGGGTATGGCCTAGCATTGGCAAAAGGGTACGGGTCGGATTCATGATCCATCACTTCCTCAGTTAGGGCTCGCTGTCAGGGGAACGACGCGATATGAGGTTTTCACCCGGAAGTGTGCAAATTGCAACGCCTAAGTTAACTGCGGGGAAATAGATGGGTGTCGAGAATCAGGCATTGGCTAGCTGTTCGTAGCATTGCTCGACTCTGTGTAACCACCAGTCAACCCGCTGCTGCTCTGGACGAAGCTGCTTGAGTTTATCGCTATCCGGATTAATGCGCCTTACCGGAAGATACCCGGCGGTAGCCAGCAGCGGTTCACTGCAGACATCATCGGCGAAAAGGGTTCCAGTGGATAGTCCGCACGCATAGGGCAGTTCTGGCAGGGCGCTGGCCAAAGCAGCGGCTTGGGCCAGGCCCACCGAGCTATCCAAGGCGCTGGAAATAACAACATCAAGTTCCGCTTGCTGGGCAATGTCCAGGACAGCTGCGATCCCGCCCAGCGGCTGGGCTTTGATGACCATCAGATCTGCCGCGCCCAGTCGTGAGACTTCCAAAGGGTCGGTGTGCTTGCGCACGGCCTCATCGGCAGCGATTTTCAGAGTGATCCCGGCGTTGCGCAATTGTTCTCGCACCTGCGCCAAGCCGGTGATTCCTGGCACGGGCTGTTCAGCGTATTGCAGATCGTAGTCGCTCAAGGCTTTCAACGCGTGGACTGCCTGGGCAATATCCCAGCCCATATTGGCATCAACGCGCAGTGCTGCCTGCGGATACAAACGACGTGCTTCTGCCACTCGGGCGAGGTCGTCTTGAAGGCTCTGGCCTTTTTCTGCAACTTTGATCTTGATGGTGTGCGGTGCGTCGTACTTCTCCAGTACTGACCCGACTTCGCTGGCCGCTACCGCTGGCAAAGTTGCGTTGACCGGGATGGTGGCGCGCAGCGGTTCGGGGAACGACTCGTAGGCTGCTTCGATGCCGGCAGCCAGCCAACGCGAGGCTTCAGCTGGAGCGTATTCGACGAAAGCAGAGAATTCTCCCCAGCCTGCGGGGCCTTTGATGAGCAGTGCTTCCCGCTGGGTGATCCCCCGGAATTTAACTCGCATGGGCAGGCGGACTACATGGCTGTTGGCCAGCACTTCAGCCAGCGGTGGAAGTTCAATGCTCATGGTCTAAGCCTAGCGAGCGTGGGCATGGTTACACTGCCATCGGCTGACATTTGCCCGACAAGTTGTGCAAGGCTAGAGATATGCCTCGACATTCAGCACCTGCGCGTCCACACCATCTTCGGTGGTGGTTGGCTCTGCTGCTGTTGGTTGCTTTCTTCTGCGTGGAGTATTTCTTCTTTGTGCATCTGCGCGCCGGGCAGTGGGCAGATCAGGCTGGCTTCGTGGCATGGTCACAGTGGTGGCCGCGCACCGAGCTGCTGGATCCTGTCCGTCAATTCCTGGACTTATTGCCGGTAATCTGCGGTGCGATTGCCGCGGTCTTCCTGTTGTACCGGGTGATCAGGGATCGGCGGTTCTTGCGTGCCACGGTGGCGATCCTGGCTTGCGCCGCGGCACTGGCCAGCACCCAGCTGCTGAAGCACGGCGTTTTGATCCGGCCGGATTTCAATTTCGGCACGACGGGCAATTCATTCCCCTCGGGGCACACCACCGCTGCCGCGGCCGCGATGGGATTGATGTTTGTCATTTCCCCGCCGAAGCTGCGTCCCGTGGTGCAACCCATTGCCTGGCTGTTCGCGACAGTTACCGGCGTCGCCACCCTGGTGTGCGGTTGGCACCGCCCCAGCGACATTGCCGCCGGTTTTCTGGTGGCTGCCTTCTGGATGGTGCTGGCCAGCGCGGTGTTGCAGCGGATCCAACCTTTGAGCCACGAGGTGCCCAAGACCAGCTGGTCCCGGGGTGTCGGGACTGCCAGCATTGTCGTGTGGGCCGTTGTTGTCGTCTTGTCGTTTATCTTGCCGCACCCGCATATTCAGAAGATCCCCGATAGCTTGCAGCTGACGTACGCGGTGCTGGGAATCGTTCACGTGATTGCGGCATCGTTGATCTCATCGCTGGCTTTGCGCTCCGTCGTGATCGGACCGATGCGGACCTTCCAGAAGTAGTAACGCTGTCAGGATCCGTTCTTCAGCATGATCGCGTTCAGCTGCTCCGCGCCTTGCTCGGAGTTGGGAATGGTCACGGCGAATCTCGACGAATTCTTCAGCTCGAATGCCAACCCTTCATGACGCCGAAGAACCACTGCTGACCCGCCCGGGAAAAAGCGCCATCCCCAGCCACCCCAGGTCATCGGGTCGATTTCAGTGCTGGTGACCGATTCGATCTCCTCGGGCTTGATGGTCCGCAGGGGGAAGCCAAAAAGCGCTGAGGTCACCCGGGTGCGCTGTTCGGTAATGCTCACTCGGATCCAGCACAGTCCCAGCACCAAGGGCCAGACGAAAAGGCAGACAACCAGGCTGATGATCGTCGCGGTCCAATTGGCCTGCCCGGACCTGTTGTAGCTATCGAACAGTGCGAAAATGCCGATTCCGGCAACAACGAGCCCGAGCATCCACAGCCACCAGGGAGCCATCATGGTTTCCCTGAATTCGCCGACCTCCGGCAGCGCAGTGCCTTGCGGCGCTGGAGCGGCAATTCCTTGGGCCTGGTTAATGCGAGCTTGCCGCTGTGCCTGCAGCTGCTTCGAATAGGACTGGTAAACGCCGCAAATCCATAGCGGGCTGAGCGCCAACAGCGTGCAGGCAAGCATCGGAAGCATCCAGATGCCGATGACTGCTGTCTGGGGAGTTTCCGCCAGGACTGTCGGAACCACCGAGCCAATGAAGACCCCGGCGGTGGTCCATGACAGAAGCGAACCAATAAACAGAAGCGTTAGCAGTAGCGCCGGTCGCCTGGTTAGAGCCAATGCGCTCAGGCCGATAATGCTCCCCACGGCGCTCAAACCAATGGCCACGGGGACGAGAATCTCGGTGCGGGTGAATTCGTCAGGATAGGTGGATGACCAGTGGGTCGCTGTGAGTTCCGGTAGCTGGTTGGCCAGCGGGAGGTAGATGCCGAGCACGATGACGACTGGCAGGACCAGTACAACGTACAGCCACGGACGATTCTTCACTGTATGCATAGCCGCTTCCATCTCATCCCTTGCCCTAACTGGATGGCTCCTTGGCTAGCGGAGCCACGAACTTCTACATTCACTTCCATCAAGGAAATATGTGCACGCTTACGACTTAAACTCTATCTTGACATGGCGATAAATGATCGACCGAGACTCAAATATCAGCAAAAAGGATGATGCCCGCCGAACCACAACGGTTCGACGGGCATCATATAAGGCAAGTACTGAGCCATTATTCCTAGAGCGTCGCGAGGGCTCGTTTCGGGTCGGTCATCGCATCGGCGACATAACGCAGGAATCCTGCTGCTGTCCCGCCATCACAGACCCGGTGATCAAAGCTCAACGTCAATTCGCAGATCGAGCGGACCTTGAGCTGGCCATTGACCACCCATGGTTTTTCGATGATGCGGCCCAGGCCGAGAATTGCGGCCTCCGGGTAATTGATGATCGCTGCCGAGCCATCCACATTGAAGACGCCATAGTTATTAATGGTGAAGGTGCTGCCAGACAGATCAGCCACTGCGGCCTTGCCTTCGCGGGCCACCGATGCCAGGCGGGCGAATTCGGCCGAGAGTTCCTGGGCGTTGAGCTTGTGGGCATCACGCACGTTCGGAACCACCAGGCCGCGGTCGGTCTGCGCAGCGAAGCCCAGGTTCACTCCTTCGAAGAGGGTGTGGCGCAGGGAGCCGTTGGCCTCGACATCAATCCGGCTGTTGAGTTCCGGGAAGCGCTGGAGTCCAGCCACTGCGAAACGCGAAATCAATGCCATGACGCTTGGTGCCTGGCCCTCGGTTTCCTTGATCTTGGAACGCAGCTTCAGCAGCTTGGTCACGTCCACGTCGACCCAGACGGTGGCCTCTGGTATTTCCCTGCGCGAGG
This sequence comes from Glutamicibacter mishrai, assembly GCF_012221945.1. NCBI lineage: Bacteria > Bacillati > Actinomycetota > Actinomycetes > Micrococcales > Micrococcaceae > Glutamicibacter > Glutamicibacter mishrai. The sequence goes on from NZ_CP032549.1 coordinate 719,835, forward strand.
TGCTCATAGCGTTCGCAATGGTCTTGCGGACACCGGAAAGCACCTGCGACGAGGCAACTGGCAGACCGGTCCGCAAATCCTTTGAGCCGCCGACTGCCGCTGACTCTGGCTTTGACGCAGAGGCCTGAGCAGCCTGCATCGGCTCCTGAACGACAGGAAGACTCGCTGGCTGCTCCGAGGCAGGTCGTGCCAGCGCGGCTTCGACATCAGAGCGCAGAATCAATCCCTGCGGGCCACTGCCCTTCACGGAATTGATATCCAATGCATTTTCCCGCGCCAGCTTGCGCACCAGCGGGTTGATGACGCGCACCGCTTCACTGGATTCCTGGACCGCGAGCGCAGCGCCAGCACCCACGCCTCGCGGCTTGCGCCGGCGGCTCGTCTTGCGCTGGGCAGACCCTGTGCCATAACCGATCAGCACGTTGCCGCTACCTTCATCCTCATCGGATTCGGACTCGGCCTCGGTTTCAGCTTCGCTCGACGGCGTCTGGGTCCCGGCCAGTTCCTCTTCACGATAGGACTGGGCACGCTCCATCTCGGGTTCCGATGCCGGAGCAGCTTCTTCCCCGCCGGTATTCACGGAGATAAAAGGCTCATCCACCAGCATCATCTGGCCGGCTTCGCCATGCAGGGTCGAGACGACGCCCTCGAAGGGGCAAGGGATCTCCACCAAGGATTTGGCTGTTTCGACTTCTGCGATCGGCTGATCCACCGCCACTTCGTCCCCGGCAGCAACCATCCAACGCACAAGTTCCGCCTCGGTCAGTCCCTCACCAAGGTCAGGCAGCAAAAAAGTCTTGACGGTCATTTATGCCTCCCACTGAAGTTGATCAACAGCATCCAGAATGCGTTCGGCGCTGGGCAGGTGGTACTTTTCCAAGGTCGGGGCCGGGTAGGGAATATCGAAACCGGTGACGCGCAGCACCGGCGCCGCCAGCGAATGGAAGCAGCGTTCCTGCACCCGGGCAACAATTTCACTGGCAACAGAGGCAAAGCCTTGAGCTTCAGCCACTACGATGGCACGTCCCGTTTTGCGAACCGACGCGCACACAGTCTCATCGTCAAAGGGAACGATGCTGCGCACGTCGACGACCTCTAGATTGATGCCTTCCTCGGCAGCCATCTTGGCGGCTTCCAAAGCCGTCGAAACGCTCGGGCCGTAGGTGATCAGCGTGGCGTCGCTGCCGGCGCGGGCAATACGCGCGCGTCCTTCTGTTGGCGCGCTCTTCTTCGCTTCATAATCACGTGCCAGCTGCTCAAGATCCACCTGCTCCTTGGACCAGTACAGCTTCTTGGGCTCGAAGAAGACCACCGGATCATCAGAATCAATGGCTTCACGCAGCATCAGGTAGGCATCTTCCACGCAGGACGGAGTGAAGACCTTCAACCCCGGGGTATGCGCGTAGTAGCCTTCGGAGGAATCGCAGTGGTGCTCCACGCCGCCCACGCCGCCGGCATAGGGAATGCGGATCACCAGTGGCAAGGACAGCTTGCCCTGGGTGCGGTTGCGCATCTTGGCCACATGCGAAGCGACCTGCTCAAAAGCCGGGTAGGCGAAGGCATCAAACTGCATTTCGATAACCGGGCGCATGCCATTGATGGCCATGCCCACTGCCATGCCAACGATGCCGGATTCAGCCAACGGGGTGTCGAAGCAGCGCTGGGCGCCAAAGCGTGCCGTCAGCCCGTCAGTAATGCGGAAGACGCCACCTAGGGTTCCTACGTCCTCGCCAAAAATAACGACGGAGTCATCGGCCACCAGCCCGTCGGCGAGCGCCGTATTCAATGCCTTGCCGAAGGTCACCGGCTGGTTTTCGTTGGCAGCCTTGGCGGCTGCACGCGCGGTAGCTGCGCTCACATTAGGGTTCACGCGCGATGTCGTGGCAGTCATCCTAGGCCTCCTCGCGGTCTAGTTCGTCAACAAGCAGGGCCTGCTGCTCGGCGAGCTGGGTGCTCTTGGTGGAATAAACGTGTTCAAAAAGTTCACGAGGATCCGTATTGGCATCCTGGTTCATGCCATCTCGCAGGGTCCTGGCCGCAGCTTCAGCGTCTTGGCCGATCTTCGCGGCGGCGTCATCGGTCAGCAGGCCGGCATCTTCGAGATAGGCCTTCATACGAGTCACCGGGTCCTTGGCGATCCAGGCCTGGACCTCGGAATCCTCGCGGTAGCGCTTGTCGTCATCCGCGTTGGTGTGCGCCTGCATGCGGTAAGTGTGGGCTTCAATCAGCAGCGGGCCATTGCCCTCGCGTGCCATGCGTACGGCACGGGTCATGATGGCCATCAATGCCATCAGGTCATTTCCGTCAACGCGCTCGCCGGCCATGCCATAGCCCACGGCCTTGTGGGCCAGGGACGGTGCTGCGCTCTGGTGCGATAGCGGCACGGAGATGGCGTACTTGTTGTTCTGCACGAAGAAGATCACCGGAAGATTGAACACCGCAGCGAAGTTCAGGGCTTCATGGAAGTCGCCCTCGCTGGTGGCGCCGTCGCCGCACATGGCTACAACAACGGTGTTTTCTCCGCGAAGCTTCGCCGCGTGGGCTACGCCGACGGCGTGCAGCAGCTGGGTGGTCAGCGGCGTGGACATCGGCGCGCACTTGTAGGCCTTGGGGTCGTACCCGCAGTGCCATTCGCCGCGGAAGCTGGTCATGACTTCCATCGGGGCTACGCCCTTGGTGAGCACTGCAACGGTGTCGCGGTAGGTAGGGAAAAGCCAGTCGTTGTCTTCAAGGCACAGAGCCGCGGCGATCTGGCAGGCTTCCTGTCCGTGGCTTGATGGGTACACGGCCATGCGGCCCTGGCGAACCAGGGCCGAGTTCTGGTCGTTGACGCGGCGGCCGGTGACCAGGGCTGCGTAGGCTTCCATGAGGCGGGCCGGGCTAGGCAGCGGGTATTCGTGTCCTGGTTCGGTCCCCTGCTCGTTCTCCGGACGAAGTGTTCCATCCGGATTGAGCAAGTTGATCATGTGCCGCGCTGGCAGCATGTAATCTTCTGGGCTGATGCCGAACTTTTTGCTGACTTCGGACATGCGATCCGAGGTTGCTTCTGCGCTCATGTTCCCCACCTTTCGTACTTTGGGCTCAGTCCATGGGCGCACGCCCTTGTGACTCAGTTCACCTAAACATCATTTGCAATCAATTATGCGTAGCGATTGCATTCTGTATCCACTCGGCCGGAAAATCGTGGAAAGTTGAGAATCAGATACGTATACTTGTGGACGAAATGTTTCAATAAAATGTCTTTGGCGTTGAGACGTCAGACACATTGAAAAGGAGAATCATGGCCGCGGAAGCGGAGCTGAAACTTGATGAGGTCGACCGCGCGATCCTGGCGGAACTGACCCAGGATGGACGGCAGTCGGTAACTACAGTTGCCCAGAAAGTCCATGTGTCCCGTGCCCACGCCTATTCGCGCATTGCCAAGCTGCAAGATGCCGGGGTGATCACGCGCTACACGGCGGTCATCGACCCGGTGAAGGCAGGACTCAAGGCCAGCGCCTATGTCACGCTGAAACTTCGCCAGCACTCGTGGCGCGAGCTGCGTGACCACCTTGCTTCCATCCCCGAGGTCCAGCACATCGGCTTGGTGGGCGGGAACTTCGACGTGATTCTTCTGGTGCGGGCCAAAGACAATCTGGATTTGCGCCGGGTCGTATTCGAAGAACTCCAGGCTCTGCCCACTGTGCTTGATACGCAGACCCACCTGATCTTCGAGGACACCGACACCCGCTAGGCCTGACTGCAGCGCGCTGCGGCAACGCCGGCTTGACGACAAAAGCTGCTCCCTAGCTGCAGGTTCATTTAGAACCAGCGGCCAAGGGAGCAGCTTTGTGTTTTTAAGTTGTATTGAATTCTTCGGGACTATTTCTTTCCGGTGAATACCGGCGGCCGCTTCTCCTGGAAGGACTTGAAACCTTCGGCATAATCCGCGGTATCGCATAATGCAGCTTGGGCCCGGTTTTCGTTGTTCATCGAAGCCCACAAGCCAACCCGCTGATCACGGATTTCCTGTACCAGCGCCTTGGACGCGACGAAGGCCTGAGTTGCCCCTTGCGCGACTTTTTCAATCAGCGATTCACAGCGGGCTACAAGTTCTTCTGCCGGAAAAGCTCGGGAGAACAGGCCAGAGCGGACAGCCTCCGCACCTGAAATCAATTCAGCCGTGTAGATCATGTCCAGCGTCCGGTGGGCGCCAAGGCGCTCGGTGAACAGCCAGTGGCCACCAGAGTCCAGCGTTGCCCCGAGGTTGGCGAATGGAGAACCGATCTTCGCGTTCTCCGCGACGTAAACAACGTCGGTGGCGATCGCCAAGCCCAGTCCCACGCCGAGGCAGGCACCCTGCACCAGGGCGAAGGTAGGTGCCGGGAAATTCGACATCTTTTCCAGCAACGGCTGGACCTTGCCTTCAAGGTAGCCGATCACGTCATCATCGGCAGGATCCACTCCTGAGATATCCCGCCCCGCGCAAAAGCCCCGGCCTTCGCCGGTGAGCACCAAGGCTCGAACGCTGCCATCAGCCACCCCGGCGGCAGCCTTGTCATAGGCTTCGGAGAGCTCAGCCAAGGCCGTCTCATCCAAGGAGTTCATCTTTTGCGGAGCATTGAGCACAACTCGGGCAATCGAATCGGCAATGGTCAGTTCGATCATGATTATTCGCTGGCCTTTCCTATGCGTCGAAATCGACGGTGAGCTTGTCGCTGGTCGGGTGCGACTGGCAGGTCAGCACATAGCCAGCATCCACTTCTTCGGGTTCCAACGCATAGTTCTCTGCCATGGTCACCGATCCGCAGGTCACCTTGGCGCGGCAGGTGCCGCACACACCCCCAGCGCACGCGAATGGCACATCCGGGCGCACGCGCAAGGCGGCGTTCAAAACCGTTTCGTTGGCACGTACCGGGGACTTGACTTCGCCCTTGAGGCCGTCGAGGTTGAAGCTGATCTCATAGCTTGCTTCATTCTCATCCACGATGACCGGACGGCCGATATGGCCTTGCGGCTTATTCGGCTCGCCGGTGCTGAATAGCTCGAAGCGCACCTTGTCCGCAGGAACTTCAAGCTCCGTGAGCTGGTCGCGCACCAGCTGCACCAATTCGAACGGACCGCACAAGAACCATTCATCCACCGTTGGCGCCTGCACGACATTGGTCAACAGAGCGGTCAGCTTCTGGGCATCGATGCGGCCAGATAGCAGCGGTGAGATCCGCTGTTCCCGGCTGAGCACGTGATGCAGGGCCAGCCGCGCCGGGTAGCGGTCTTTGAGGTCTGCCAGCTCTTCAAGGAACATCACGTCCATGGCGGCCTTGTTGGCATAGATCAGATCAAAGCGGCTATGGTCATTGGCTTCAAGAATCGTGCGGGCAATGGCCAGCACCGGGGTGATCCCCGAGCCGGCAGCAACCGCGACAAATCGGTCTTGGCTGGTGGTATTGATTTGTGATGGATCATTGATTTCGGTGATCCGGTGTTTTGAGATGAAAGCGCCGGCCGGGCTCATCACGTCAATCTGATCGCCCGCCATCAGCTCTTCATTGGCCCAGGTGGAGAACAGCCCACCGAGGTCCCGCTTGATCGCTACCTTGATTTCGTCGCCGGTCGGGGCGGCGCAGATCGAGTAGGAGCGTCGCAGCTCGACGAGCTCCCCCTCGGCGTTGGGCAGTTCTTTGCGCAACGCCACATACTGGCCAGCCACGTAGTCGTATTCATCGCGCAGTTCCTCGGGGATGGCGAAAGTGACTTCGATGGAATCCTTGGTCAGCCGGCGTACGTTGGAGACGCTGAGCCGGTGGAATGAAGCCCTGCGGCGGGTGGAGGTTTGTTGTTCGGTCATGAGAGTACCTTGAAGTAGTCGAAAGGTTCCAAGCAGTCTTTGCAGGTGTAGAGCGCCTTGCATGAAGTCGAAGCGAATCGTGCCAGTTCACGAGTGTTCAGCGAGTGGCAGCGAGGGCATTTCACGCTCATCCCCAGGGTGATGCGCCCTGCATGTCCACGCCCGGTCGGCGCAGCGATGCCGTATTCCTCTAGCTTCTTCTTGCCTTCATCACTCATCCAGTCAGTGGACCAGGCCGGTGTGAGCACCAGCTTGATATCCACCTTCTCGTATCCGGCTTGGGTGAATGCCTGATAGAGATCTTCACTGATCACATCCATGGCTGGGCAACCGGAATACGTTGGCGTGATCAGCACCTGCACTGTTCCATCATCATCGAGATTGACCTCGCGCAGAATCCCGAGGTCCGCAATAGACAGCACCGGGATTTCCGGGTCATTGACCTTCGCTGCGATGGCGAACAGCTCGGTCGTGCCGGCGATCATCTTGCTCATGACGGCTCCCCCTCTCGGGCCTGATGAATGGTTACCAGCTTGCGCCGGGGTGTTTACGGGCCAGCACCTGCATTTCAGCGAGCAGGTAGCCCAGGTGTTCGGAATGCTCTCCGCGTCGGCCGAAGGCCATGGCCTGGCCGGTGGCTGGAACCTGCAGGCCAGCTTGAGCCAGCACTGCGGAGATTTCTTCCTGCCAGGCTGCGCGCAAGGTCGAGGGGCGCACGGCAATCGAGTCCAGGTTCTGGTGCACCGCTTCGTCGCGGAACATTTCATCAACGTAGGGCCAGAGGATTTCGAGGGCATGGCGCATCTTTTCCGCCGATTCCTCGGTACCCTGCCCCAGGCGGATGGTCCACTGGATGGCGTGGTCACGGTGGTAGTCCACTTCCTTGACCGCCTTGGCCGCGATGGCCGCCAGGGTTTCGTCCTGGGACGAAGCCAGCTGCCGGTAGAGCAGGTGCTGGAAAACGGAGACGATGAGCTGGCGGATGATCGTGACGCCGAAGTGCCCATTGGGCTGCTCCACGATCCACAACGAGGTGAATTCTTCTTCCTCGCGCCAGTACGCCAAATCGTCTTCGGTCTTGTCCCATGCCAGACCTGCGTAAGTGAGGAATGAACGGGCATGACCCAGAATGTCCAAGGCGATATTGCCCAGGGCAACATCCTCTTCCAGCTCCGGAGCACGGGAGATCCAGTGCGCCAGGCGCTGGGCCAGGATCAGCGCGTCATCACCCAGGGTCAGCGCGTACCGCGCGACTTCCTCGCTTGGCGCCACGCCATCGACGGCAATGTCCTCTGGCCGCAGCGCGTTGCCCGGGGTAACGCGGGTGGCCGAGGCCAACGCGTCGCCGAAGCTGTCCAGCGCGGCATCCAGTTCTTCGTGCTTCACAGGTGCTTCACTCCCTCGCTGGCCTTGTAGTAGGTGGCGTGGCGGTAGTCCTTGCCCTGAGGAGATTCGAAGAAAGAATCCTTCTCGTCTGGATCGGAGCTGATGATGTCCGTGGACTTCACGACCCACAGGGATACGCCTTCGTTGCGGCGGGTGTAGAGGTCGCGCGCGTTGCGCACGGCCATCTGCTGGTCGGGCGCGTGCAGGGACCCGGCGTGCACATGTGAGAGCCCCCGGGAGGAACGGACAAAAACTTCCCACAGGGGCCAATTGTTCTGCTGGCTCATGCTAGGCGACCTCGCTCTGTGCTTGTTTTGCGGCGTATGCCGATGCTGCTTCTCGCACCCAGGCGCCCTCGCGGTGCGCCTCGCGGCGGCGTTCCAGGCGTTGGGAGTTGACCGGGCCATTGCCCTTGATCACTGCCATGAATTCATCCCAGTTCAGATCCTTGTGGATCCATTGCTTCTTCTCTTCGTCATAGTGCAGCTCTGGGTCCGGCAGGGTCATGCCCAGTACCTTGACCTGTTCTGCGATCATTCCGACGAAGCGCTGGCGCAGTTCATCGTTGGAGAATCGCTTGATCTTCCAGGCCATGGACTGCTGGGAGTTGGGCGACTGGTCATCGGGTGGGCCGAACATCATCAGCGATGGCTCGTAGAAGCGGTTGATCGCGTCCTGCGCCATCTTCTTCTGCGCTTCCGTGCCGCGGGACAGCGCCAGCAGAATCTCGAAGCCTTGGCGCTGATGGAAGGATTCTTCCTTGCAGATGCGGACCATCGCGCGGCCGTACGGGCCATAGGATGCACGGCAGAGCGGGACCTGGTTGGCGATGGCGGCGCCGTCGACCAGCCAGCCGATGGCACCCATATCAGCCCATGAACGGGCGGGGTAATTGAAAATCGAAGAGTACTTGGCCCGACCGGTCAGCAGCTGGTCGTTGAGTTCGTCGCGGCTGGTCCCTAGGGTTTCGGCGGCGGAGTAGAGGTACAGTCCGTGGCCTGCTTCGTCCTGGACCTTGGCCATCAAAATGGACTTGCGCTTCAACGATGGAGCGCGGGTGATCCAGTTGGCTTCGGGCTGCATGCCGATGATTTCAGAGTGGGCATGCTGGGAGACCTGGCGGGTCAGGGTCCTGCGGTAGGGCTCAGGCATCCAGTCGCGTGGTTCCACGCGGGAATCCTGGTCAATCAAGGCATCAAAGCGAGCTTGCGATTGCTCTTCTTCGTAGCTTGGAACGGCACTTAGTCCCGGTTCCTGCGGTGTTCTCTCAGCCATGGGTTCACCTCATCGATTACAAATTACATACTGACCGTTCGTTCAGTATGTCAGAGTGCGCTCCATCACGTCAACACGAGTTCCCGGGATGCGACAAAACCCCAAGGATTACTCCTTGAGGTTGGTCGCAAACGCTAAGTTCTAGGCGTTGATCGATTCGCGCAGAGCACTCTTTCGGCCAACAAATAAGCGATCCAGAGCCCAGCTTCCTGGACCCATCAAAGCAAGGGCGGCTGCGCCAGCGCCGAGCGCCAGCACCAGCTCAAAGCCGCCATCGGCAACGAATACACCTGCTTGCGCGTGGGCCGTCACGATGGCTCCGACCATATCCAGCGCCAGCAGCGCACCGAAGATTCGCGTTGCGAGGCCGAGGATCAACGCGATGCCACCCACGAGTTCCAGGGTCGCAATGACCGGCGCGACGATGCTGGCAGCCGGGACGCCCATCTGGGTGAAGCTGGCAGCGGTGCCTTCGAGGGTGAATTGCGAGAATTTCTGCCAGCCATGGGCGGCGAAGAGAAAACCGATCGCCAAGCGCATGACGATTTGCGCCGAGGCGAGCAAGCGGGGGTTGTTTTCCAGTGCGGTCATTATCTAGCTCCTAGGTAAGGACTTCCGGTCAGGGGGTCTTCCTGCTCGATTTCCTACTCCACGCTATGTGACTTAAGTTGAAGCTTCAAGTACTTTGACGTTAAAAGTCAGTAAGCTTCATCACGCAAAAAGCCGTGCCGCCCATTGCCAGCCAAAGCTGGAACGGACGGCACGGCTATATCGCTGCCTCGGACTGGGCCTTAGAGCACCTTGGAAAGGAAGTCGCGGGTGCGTTCCTGCTGCGGGTTGCCGAAGAGCTGTTCCGGCTCGCCCTGTTCGCAGACCACGCCATCAGCCATGAAGACCACACGGTCTCCCACTTCGCGGGCAAAGCCCATTTCGTGGGTCACCAGGACCATGGTCATGCCGGACTCAGCCAGCTCCTTGATGACCTGCAGCACCTCGCCCACCATCTCCGGGTCCAGCGCGCTGGTGGCCTCATCAAAGAGCATGATGCCAGGAGCCATGGCCAGGGCGCGGGCAATGGCAACACGCTGCTTCTGGCCGCCGGACAGCGAAGCCGGACGGGCATCGGCCTTGTCCTTCAGACCCACGCGTTCCAGCAATTCCAGCGCCCGCTCGCGAGCCTGCGCCTTATTCATCTTCTTCAGCTCAACCGGCGCGAGCATGATGTTCTCGGCCACCGACATGTGCGGGAAGAGGTTGAAGTGCTGGAAGACCATGCCCACGTGGCGGCGGACTTCATTGATATCCACCTTGGGATCGGTCACGTCGAAACCGTCAACGATGACCTTGCCGGAGGTAATGTCCTCCAGCTTGTTCAGGCAGCGCAGCAACGTGGACTTACCCGAACCCGAAGGCCCGATCACGCACACGACCTCGCCTTCACGGATGTCAAGGTCAATGCCCTTGAGCACATTGTTGGAGCCGAAAGATTTATGCAAGTCCTTGACCTGGATCTTCATTTGGGAGCTTTGCTCGGTTACCGCGCTCACTTGTTGAACCTCCGATCGGCGTAGTTAGCCAGCTTGGTCAGGGCCATGATGGCAATGAAGTAGATAACACCTACGATGAGCAGGGTTTCGGTCACGCGGAAGTTCGCTGCGTAGATCTGCTGGCCCTGGTAGAGCAGTTCGCCGAAGCCGATGGCCAACAGCAGCGAGGAGTCCTTCAAGCTGATGATCAGCTGGTTGATCAGCGATGGCGTCATCATCTTGAAAGCTTGGGGAACCACGACCTTCTGCATGGACTTGCCATAACCCAGGCCCAGCGAGCGCGATGCTTCGAGCTGTCCTGGATCCACCGACTGGATGCCGCCGCGAACGATCTCGGCCACGTAGGCACCGGCGTTCAGCGACAGGGTCAGCACGCCAGCGGTCCAGACCGAGATTTCCCAACCGGTCAACTGCGGCAGGCCGAAGTAGAACATGAAGGCCCAGAGCAGCAGCGGAGTGCCACGGAAAATGTTCACGAAGGTTGTTGCGATACCGCGCAAGACGATGTTGTGCGAGATCTTCAGGAAACCGAAGACCAGGCCCAGCACCATGGCGATAGCGAAGGAAATCGCGGTGACCAGCAGGGTGTGCCACAAACCGGTCATCAAGGCCGGGAAGGACTTGACCACCAGATCAAAGAAGTTGCTCGGCACCGCGGCGCTGGGGTCAGCAAGGTACTCGTCCAAGATCTTCTGGTACTCGCCATTGGCCTTCAACTCGGCCAGTCCGTCATTGAAGGCTGCCAGCAGAGCGGTATTTTCGCCCTTGTTCACCGCAAAACCATAGGAGCCGCCCGGCACCTTGTCGGTGACGGTCTTCAGGCCATTGCCCTGGGCGATGCCGTAAGCCAGCACCGGGTAATCATCGAATACTGCCACGGCCGAACCGGACTTCACCGACTCGTACATGGTTGCCGACTGGTCCAGCGACTTGACCTTGAACCCGTATTCCTTGGAAACGGACTTGGCGTAGGCCTCGCCTTCCGAACCGGTCTTGGCGACCACGGTCTTGCCGTCCAGATCCTCATAGCCCTTGATGTCCTCATCGTTCTGGGACACGGCCATCTGGACGCCGGACTCGAAGTAAGGCTCGGAGAAATCATAGATTTCCTTGCGCTCATCGGTGATCGACATGCCCGCGATCACGCCATCGACCTGATTAGCCGACAGGGCTGCCAGCGCGGCGCTAAAACCGAGGGAGCGGACCTCGACCTTGAATCCCTGGTCTTCGGCAATCGCCTGCAGGATATCCATGTCGATGCCGGTCAGTTCCCCATCCTTGCGGAATTCGAAGGGGGCGAAGGTGGTATCGGTGCCGATGACGTAGGTTTTGCCTTCGACGCTGTCGCTGCCTTGGGCCATAGCCGACGGCGCTCCGATGACCAGGGCCATCAGGCCGATGGCTGCGGCGGCAACCCACCGCCTCAGGCGCCCGGCGCGGGCTGCTCTTTGTTTCTTTTCCACTGATGATCGCTTTCTCGTGCTGAAGGGCGAATGGCCCAAGCTGCAGATAGGTTCCTATTCCAGCAAGCCTAAGCGCAATAAAGTCTAGCCGGTACCCTTGGCCCCTCGCTGCCATAGGTTTCCAGTGCTGGACTAGGCCGTTCTGTCCGCGCTGAGCATAGCTTGTGCCCATAGGGCCCGGAGGTGAGATTGAATAGGCATATGACTGATCCATCGTTGACCGCCAATCCCCCGCAGGCCGCACAGCGTCCGACCACCCGCAGCTTCCACGGTGATGATTTCATCGACAACTATGAGTGGCTCCGCAAGAAGTCCAGCCCCGAGGTGATCGATCATCTCAAGGCCGAGAACGAATACACTGACGCAGTCACTGCCTCACAGCAGTCGTTGCGCGATGACCTCTTCAACGAGATCAAGGCTCGCACCGTGGAGACCGACCTGTCGGTTCCCGTGCGCCGACGCGGCTGGTGGTACTTCACCCGCTCCGCCGAGGGCAAGCCATACACCGTGCAGTGCCGCGTCAAGGCCACCGATTCCTCCGACCAGGTGGCTGATTGGACTCCCCCGGTCATCGATCCAGAACACAGCCTGCCGGCAGAAGAGGTATTGCTCGACGGCAACGCGTTGGCCGAAGGCAAGCCATTCTTCTCCCTTGGCGGCATGGCGCTGAACGAAGAGGGCAACCTGCTGGCCTACTGCGTTGATAACGCCGGTGACGAGCGCTTCACCCTGTACATCAAGGACCTGTCCACCGGCGAGCTGCTGTCCGACGTCATTGAAGGCGTTTTTTACGGCCTGGCGTTCTCCCCTGACTCATCTACCGTTTTTTACACCGTGGTTGACGAGACCTGGCGCCCGAACCAGATTCTCGCGCACCGCCTTGGCACCGACGCGGCCCAGGATCAGCTGGTCTTCGAAGAGAACGATCCAGGGATGTGGCTCGGATTCGACCTGAGCCCGGATCGCAAAACCCTGATGATTTCCAGCGGCAACTCCGAATACTCGGAAACCAGCATGCTGGATCTGGCCACGGACCAGGCAGAGGTGACCCTGCTGGTTCCCCGCGAACTGCGGCTGCTGCATGGCATCGACCTGATGCCAGACACCGCCCAGGCCCTGATCACCCACGACTTCCAAGCACCGAATAACATGGTCTCGCTTGCTGAGGTGGAACAGCTGGGCCAGGACACCAAGCCAGAACAGTGGCAGACCGTGGTGGCCCACGAAGATACCGTCAAGGTGGAAGGCACGGCCCTGACCGGATCGCACGTGGTCCTTTCGGTGCGCCGCGACACCTGCGAACGCGTCCAGTTGATTCCGCTTCAGGGATTGGGCACCGCACAGCAGGCACCAGCCATCGAGCCCGGGTTCGAGGATGAGCTGTTCACCGCTTCCCTGACCTATGCCGAACTTGATGCGCCGCTGATCCGCATCAGCTACACCGCCGACTTCACGCCGGCCCGCGTCTACGACCTCTGGCTTGATGGCCAGAAGCTGGACCTGCGCAAGCAGACCCCGGTCAACAACTACGACGCTTCCAAGTACCTCTCCACCCGCGATTGGGCCACCGCTGTGGATGGAACCAAGATTCCGCTGACCATCATGCGCCGCGCCGATCTTGATACCTCCGTGCCGCAACCGGTACTGGTCTATGGCTACGGTTCCTACGAAGCATCGATGGACCCTGGCTTCGGCATTCCGCGCCTGAGCGTGCTGGACCGCGGAGTCATCTTTGTCATTGCCCACGTTCGCGGCGGTGGCGAGTTGGGCCGCGATTGGTATTTGAAGGGCAAGAAGCTGCATAAGAAGAACACCTTCACCGATTTCATCGATTCCACCCAGCACCTCATCGAGGCGGGCATTGCCGACCCGAAGCGGATCGTAGCCCTGGGCGGTTCGGCTGGCGGCCTGCTCATGGGCGCCATCGCGAATATGGCTCCGCAGCTGTACACCGCGATCATCGCCCAGGTTCCTTTCGTGGATGCCCTGACATCCATCCTGGATCCGGATCTTCCACTGTCTGCCTTGGAATGGGAAGAGTGGGGAAATCCTATCGAGAGCAAGGAAGTCTACGACTACATGAAGTCGTATTCTCCTTATGAAAATGTCACGGCTCAGGCCTACCCGAAAATCGCGGCAGTCACTTCGCTGAACGACACCCGCGTGCTGTATGTCGAGCCGGCCAAGTGGGTCGCCAAGCTGCGTGAAGTGGGTACCGGCGATGCGCCGATCGTGCTCAAGACGGAGATGGACGGCGGCCATGGCGGGGCCTCGGGCCGTTATGAATCCTGGAAGTCACGGGCTTGGGACTATGCCTTCGCCCTGGATTCCCTGGGCTGCACCAAACTCGTCTAACTCGCTTCGGAAAGGCGGCCATGCGCCACATCAAGATCAAAGACCATCGTGACGATTCGTCGGTACGCCGGTTATTGGTGCTGGCCGCCGATCCCGCAGGCAAACAAGGCCTGGAAGACCTGCTTGATGAGTGCCAGGACCTGCAGGTCCTGGCACATATCGCCGAGGACGGGACCATCGCAGCGCTGGCAGCCTATCGACACAGCGACCAGTACTCGCTGTGCTTGGAATTTCTTGCGGTGCTGCCCGAATTCCAGCAACGCGGGTTGGGCCGGGCCCTGGTTGAGGAACTGCGCTCGATGCACCGCAAAAACGTCTGGGCCACGACAGACGATGATGCCATCGATTTCTACCGGGCATTGGGCTGCGTGGTTTCCAATTCCGCCGAGGACCCGAGGTGGCCCGGTGTCGCGCGGTACTTGTGCACCCTTCCATATCTTCCTCTGCTGAACAACCAGCCGACGGAAGACCCGGAGTATGAGGCGGTCAATGGCCAGCTGACCCGGGGCAATATTCGCATTGTTGAGCCCTCGCCGAGCTGGCCGCGGGATTTCGAGGACTTCGCGCACCGAATCGCTGGTGCCTTGGGCCCGCAGGCTCTGGCCATTGAGCATACTGGCTCCACGTCGGTTCCGGGGCTCCCGGCAAAACCGATTATCGATATTTCTTTGCTGGTCCCCGACGCCAATGTCGAGCCCAGCTATGTTCCGGCGCTGGAGGGTGCTGGCCTGGTGTTCTGGCATCGCGAGCCTGGCTGGTACGCGCACCGCATGTTCAAGCCGCCAGCTGGCAGCAGCATCGATGCCAATATCCACGTGTTCTCCGCCGGCAGCCCAGAGTATCTGCGCATGGTCATTTTCCGCGAACACCTCAAGGGCGATGCCGCTGACCGGCAGGCTTACGCGCAGGTCAAGCGACAGGCCGCGGCCCAGTTGCTGGCCGAGCAGGGCGAAGATGGGTTGGTCATGGATTACAACCGGATCAAGGAGCCGTTCATCTTGGCCTTGCATCACAAGCTCTTCGCCTCGTAGCTTCCAGCTTTCCGCTTCGCAACAGATCATTGTTTACCGCTATATAACTTGACTTAGCTCACATTTTGTTATTACCTAATGATCGTTCGGTAAATAAATCGGCGAAGGACAATGATGACCAATACCCAGGTAGAAGAACCAGTACCCCACGCCATTCTCCGCAATGACTACGCGACTCAATGGATGGGCATCAACGTCGTCGAAGTTCGCGAAGGGCATGCGGTCATCACCATGGAACTGCGCCCGGAAATGCTCAACGGTTTTGGAATCGGCCACGGCGGAATGATCTTCGCTCTGGCAGACACCGCCTTTGCCTTGAGCTGCAACCCCGTAGAAGGCTCCGATGAGAGCATCACCGTCGCCTCCGGAGCAGATATCAATTTCCTTAGGCCAGCCATTCCCGGAAGAACACTCACCGCCACCGGCCAACGGGTCTCGCAGCAAGGACGCAGCGGGATCTATGACATCACGGTGACCCAGGAATCCAGCGACGGCAGTACCGAAGTCGTAGCCGAATTCCGCGGACGTTCCCGCACCGTGCCCAAGCCGCGCTAAGGCCACCCTTCAGTTCACTCGACACGAAAGTTCCAGCATGTCTCAGACCTCCAACCGCGACGCTCTCCCCAATCCCCTGGATCCAGAAGAGACCATGAGCCGCGATGAAATTGAAGCCATCCAGCTTGAACGGCTGAAGGAAACCCTTCACCACGCCTACACCAACGTCCCGCATTACAAAGAAAAATACGATGCGGCAGGAGTCCACCCCGAGGATCTCAAGGAACTGGGCGACCTTGCGCTGTTCCCGTTCACGGACAAAGAAGATCTGCGCAAGACCTATCCTTTTGGCATGTTCGCCGTGCCGCAGCACGAGGTCTCCCGAATCCATGCGTCCTCCGGCACGACCGGAAAGCCTACTGTTGTCGGCTATACCCAGCAGGACCTGGCCGACTGGGCCAAGCTCGGCGCACGATGCCTGCGGCTATCCGGCGTGAAGCCTGGCTGGAAGGTGCACAACGCCTACGGCTACGGCTTGTTCACCGGCGGGTTGGGAGCCCACGCTGCTGCGGAACATCTTGGTGCAACGGTCATCCCCATGTCCGGAGGGCAAACCGATAAGCAGATTTCACTGATCCAGGACTTCGCCCCCGATGCGATCCTGTGCACCCCGACCTACCTGCTGACCATCGGCGATGCCATGCAGCGCAAGGGCCTCGATCCGCGCAGCACGTCGCTGAAGGTCGCTGTTCTCGGCGCCGAACCATGGACCGAAGAAATGCGCCATGAACTCGAAGAGATGTTCAATATCGATGCTTGCGATATCTACGGACTCTCAGAGGTCATGGGCCCAGGCGTAGCCGGCGAATCCAATGAACGCAAAGATGGAAGCCACATCTGGGAAGACCATTTCCGACCCGAAATCATCGACGCCTTCGATTCGAGCAAGGTCCTGGGCGATGGAGAACATGGCGAACTGGTCTTCACCTCGCTGACCAAGCAAGCCCTGCCAATCATCCGCTACCGGACCCATGACCTGACACGCCTGATGCCTGGCAGCGTCCGCCCGGGACACCGCCGGATGGGCCGCATCACCGGGCGCAGCGATGACATGATCATTCTGCGCGGAGTCAATCTCTTCCCCAGCCAGATCGAAGAGCTGATTCTCAAGGTTCCAGGCCTCTCTCCTCACTTCCAGCTCATCCTTTCGCGCCCCGACCGCATGGATCAACTGGCAGTGAAAGTCGAACGCCGCATGGATGCGACGGCCGAGCAGGCTGAACACGCAGGGAAGGAACTGGCCAAGCTCATCAAGATCCACATCGGCTCGTCCTGCGCCATCGATGTCGTTGAGCCCGAGTCGCTGGAGCGATCAATGGGCAAGCTCAAGCGAATCTATGATCTGCGTAATCAGTAATATGCGCAGGGACATGGAATAATCGACTCATCATGGACACAACCGACACTGCCAGCCGCCCGGTGAAACGCGGGCGCCCCGGGTACGACCAGGAAACCGTACTGAGAATTGCCGTCGAGGCATTCAACGAATACGGCTACGACGCGACCTCCATGGGCAAGCTTGCCGACCGCTTGGGGATCAGCAAGTCCGCGATCTACCACCACGTGCCTTCCAAGGAGGACTTGCTGCGCCTCGCCTTGGACGAAGCACTCTTCCCCTTGGAAGCGGTTATCACCGAAGTGCGCACGCACGAGGGCAGTGCCGACGAGCGTTTGGAGTTCTTCTTGCGCTCAACCATCCGCATCCTGATCGAAAAGCGCCCCTACGTGACCTTGCTGCTGCGCTTGCGTGGCAACACCGAATTGGAGCGCCAAGCGCTGGAACGGCGCCGCGCCATGGACCGCCAGCTCGCTGAGTTGGTCACGTCCGCGCAAAGCGACGGGAAGCTTCGCGATGACCTGGAGCCCCGCGCCACGGCCCGACTTTTGTTCGGCATGATCAACTCGGTAGTGGATTGGTACCGGGTTGATGGCCCACTGGAGGCTTCGGCGCTGGAAGAACAAGCGGTTTCACTGCTCTTCCATGGCCTGCACACCGTGGTGAAGTAGCCGCATTCATTTGCCATTATTGAGGCTCCCTGCTTTTTGAGCAGGGAGCCTCAATGCGTTGATGCGAAATAAACGCTTGGTCGCTGTGGCGCATCCAACCTTTGGGAATTTACGGACTCACAGGAATCACCGTTAGCATCTAAGGGGTGCCTTGTGCACCTGTCGTTGCCAATCGATCGAGTGAAGAGCACCGTGGATTCCTTCTTAGAAACCCTGTTCATGGCTACTGCAGACAGCGGTAGTTCCTATGTCCAGATCCTGCTGTCAGCCGCTAGCATGCTGCTAGTTTTCGTCTCCGCAATCCTTCTTGGGCACCGCAATGATTTGGGTTGGTGGACGCTGATCCTCTCGGTTTTCGTAGGCCCCATGATCTCCGCGTTGCAGTATGACCTGCTGGGCCTGATCTACGCGATCCCGCTGCTGCTCCTGCCGATTTTCGGCCTATGGCGTTTTTCGCAGTTCAAGCTCAACGGCAAGTTCACTCGCGAAGTGACCAAGACCCCGGTCACCCTCTGGTCTGCCGTGGGCATGGTTGTCGGCTTGATCCTGCTGGTGGCCTTGCGCTTCGGCCCATTCCTCTTCAACTCCGGATTCTTGACCGCCACCCCGGAAGTCTGGGTGATGTATTTCGCTGACGCCGCCATTTTCGCTTCCTTCGTCATGATTGCGCGCGGCGTGCGCGAAGGCTGGCTGCTGCTGGCTGTAGCAGCCATCGCTGACCTGGTGGTGTACTTCTTGATTTCGCCAATGCTGGGCATGCTTGGCCTCTACGTCTTCATCGCCCTGGCCGCCGCGTACGGCTACTTCCTGTGGCGCAGCCTTCCTGCCCAGGCTGCCGAGCCGGTGCAGATCGAGCTGGACGAGGAAGAGCTGGCCTTGCAAAAAGCCAAGCAGGCAACCTTGGACAAGCTGAATGCCAAAACCGAAAAGTAGCTGAACCTAGAATGATCCCGCCCCAGTGTGAACTGGGGCGGGATCATTTTTTATGGCTAATTGCGCCAGCTGTCGTTCAGGTTCAGGGAACCGTCCGCATTCACGGTCGCGATGCGGTTGGCCCCGGATTCCCACGTGGCATTGCCGCTCTGGTCGTACTTGACGTACTTATATTCGAACTGCGTTCCTGCCGGAAGGTCCACCGTTCCGCTCCAGCTCGGGTAGCTGGCAGCTGATAGCTGTGGCGCCTTGGCCGGATCCCAGCTGCCTAGTTCCGGCTGGTTGCCGACGATGCGGATGTTCTGCCCCATGACGGTTTGGGCGGTGACTGCGACGCGGACATCAGCGGTGTCCTCGACCGGATCCGGCGTTCCTGATCCGCCATCGGATACGGCACCGATGTGCAGGGCCATGGCACCGTAGGCAGGCAGTGTCGCGGTGAACTTGCCGTCGGCACCCACAGTGATGGTCTTCGAGCAATCGCCTCCGGCCACCACATCACAATAGGTGCCAGCGGCCAGCGAGCTGGTGTATTCGCGGGTGGTTGCCGCCGAGGTGTTGTTGATGGCTACGAAGCCCTTATTGCCGCGGCCGTATGCGATCTGGTTGCCGCCATCGTCCCACCAATTGCTGACAGCCGCGTCGCCGACGGCGTTGTTGAAGCCCACCATTCCGGTGATTTCATCTTGCCGCTGTTCGCAGGTCCAGGCGGAGGAGTCGCAGCTGGCATTGGGTACCGATGCGTCGCTGGCGCCAGGAGCCCCCGCTTCCTTGTCGGTGAACGTGAATCCGGAATACACGGTGGGCGATCCGTAAGGCCAGGAGAGCATGAAAACATTGGCCAGCAGGTACTTGGCGCCCCACTTGTAGTTCATGGATTCGCCGTTGCGTTCGGTGTCGTGGTTGGTGACAAAAACCCCGGCCCGGTCGCTGGTGAGCTTGCCGTCGCCGATGAAGCGCAAGTTGGCGATTTGCGCGTCGAAATCATGCTTGAGCTGCCGCGAATAGTCGAATTCGTGCGAGTCGCCGCTGCCGAGGTATTCGCTCTCCTGGATCGGTTCACCCGACGCCCCGATCACCTCGTGGACCCAGTACACGCCGGGGTTCTTCATCTTGGATTTGATGCCTTCGAGGTCCGTTGCGGGGATGTGCTTCGAGGCATCGATGCGGAATCCTGATACCCCAAGCGAGACGAGGTCATCGAGATAGTCGGCGATGTTTTGCTGGACGTAGCTGCTGGAGGTTTTCAGATCCTGCAAGCCCACGAGGCGGCAGTGCTGCACTTGCCAGCGGTCGGCATAGTTGGTGATGTTGGTGCGGCAATCGTTGAAGTCCTGGGCCGAATACTCTGGGAAGTTGTCATCGGAGAAAGCCGAGCCTGCGGTTCCAGTACCGGTCTGCCCGGCTCCGGTCATGTGATTGACCACGGCGTCTGCGATCACTTTCACGCCTGCATCGTTGCAGCTTTTGACCATGGCGGAGAATTCCTCGCGGTTGCCCAGTTTCGAGTCAACCTTGTAGCTCACCGGCTGGTACGAGGTCCACCATGCAGTGCCGCGCAGGTGCTCAGCTGGAGGCGAGACCTGGACGTAGCCATATCCTGCTGGACCGATGCTGGACTCGCATTCCTGGGCTACCGAATTCCAGTTCCATTGGAACAGGTTGAGGATGACATCCTTTCCGTCGTTGGATGGGGTGGCGGCTTGGGCGGGTGCCGCGAACAACGGTGCGGCGAGCAGGGCGAGCGAGGCGCCGAGTGCTGCCACCGGCTTCACCGTCCTGGCTCCGTGCCGGCGTTGTGTTGATTTGGCGCGTGATGGCAAAAGTCCCACAGAAAAACTCCTTTGTTGTGATGATCGGGCTGCGATAGCTCGACGCGACAGCGTCGGGATCGCTTAACCACACGTTCCCCATCAACGCGTGACCTGCGACACAACTGTAAGCGTTTTCTTAGCTCTTTCCAATAAGTAAATTTCTGTAAATACGTTAAACCCGCGAAACTGTCCGGGTAAATTGTCCTAAAATTTTTTCACTCCACGCCGAATCTTGCCAAAATTGGAAACGCTTTCATAAATATCCGGCGAAGCTGTCCTGGCTCCGAGCACGCAAAATGGTGGATGCCGTGGTTGACGGCATCCACCCTTGCTGAAGTTGCGTTTTAGCCTTCGAAGTTGGCGTAGGTGAGGTTTTCTTTCTCCACCAAGGTCAGGACATCGTAGGTCGCGACAATCTCATCATTCTGGTTGTGCAAGATCGCATCCCATGCGACCTCGCCATATTCATCGGTGACTCGCGGAGTGATTTTCTTGGCCGTCAGGGTCACGCGGATTGAATCTCCGGCAGCCACCGGGGTGATGAAGCGCAGGGATTCCAATCCGTAGTTGGCTAGCACTGGCCCCGGCGCTGGCTCTACGAAGAGGCCGGCAGCCCACGACACGAGCAGGTACCCGTGGGCGACGATTCCCGGGAAGAACGGGTTCGCTTCGGCCGCCTTTGCATCGGTGTGGGCGTAGAAGGTGTCGCCAGTTTTCTTGGCGAATTCGCTGATTTCTTCAAGGTCCACTACGCGCAGATCAGAGGCGAAGCCATCGCCTACTTGCAGCTCGGCCAGCGACTTGCGGAACGGGTGCGCGTATTGCTCCTGGCCGCCGAACTTTTCGCTTCCGGCCAGGCGCTGTTCAGCGCCGGCATGCCATACGCCGCTGAGCGCAGTGAGCATATTCGGCGAGCCCTGAACCGCGGTGCGCTGCATATGGTGCTTCACCGATCGGATTCCTCCCAGCTCCTCGCCGCCGCCGGCGCGCCCTGGGCCACCATGGACCAGGTGTGGAACTGGTGAACCGTGACCGGTCGTTGATCGCGCGGTTTCCCGGTTCAGGATGTGCACGCGGCCATGATGGGCGGCGATCCCCAGGGCTAGTGAACGCACGGTGTCGGCGTCGTTGCTGCACACGGTGGCTACCAGCGAGCCTGCCCCCATGGCGGCCAGCTGTACGGCTTCGTCAAGATTGTCGTAGCCGATGACGGAGCTGACCGGTCCGAAAGCCTCGCGGGAGTGCACAAGCGGGTTGCGGGCATCGGCCCATCGCAGAACCACCGGTGACATGAAGGCACCGGATTCGGCCACGGCGTCGCGTTCGGGTGCCACGCGTACGGCTGGGGCATCCAGGCGGCCATAGGCCAGCTCGCCACCAGCGTCAATCATGTCCTGCACTGCAGCACGGACATCAGCCAGCTGTTCCAGGGAAGCCAAGGCGCCCATGGTCACGCCCTCGACGCGCGGGTCGCCAATGACTACCCGCTGCTCGATTCGCTGGCCGATGGCGGCAATGACCGGCTCCACCAGGTGGGAAGGCACGATATTGCGGCGGATCGCGGTGCACTTCTGGCCGGCCTTGGAGGTCATCTCGGTGACGACGACCTTGACGAAGGCCTCGAATTCCGCTGTTCCCTCCTCTGCGTCAGGGCCGAGGATGGCCGCGTTCAGGGAGTCGGTTTCTGCTGCGAAGCGCACTCCCCCGTCGATGACATTTGGATGGGACTTCAGCTTGCTGGCCGTGGCGGCCGAGCCGGTGAAGGCGAACATGTCACGGTAGTCGAGGTGGTCCATCAGGTCGCGGGCTGATCCCGAGAGAAGCTGCAGGGACCCTTCGGGAAGGATGCCTGATTCCAGCATCATCCTCACGGCTGCCTCGGTGAGGTAGCCCGTTGGAGTCGCTGGCTTGACGATGGTGGGAACACCAGCGATAAACGCCGGGGCAAACTTTTCGAGCATGCCCCATACCGGGAAGTTGAACGCGTTGACCTGCACCACGACACCACTCATTGCGGTGTAGATATGCGTGCCGATAAAAGAGCCGTCTTTGCTCAGCGGTTCCGTTGGCCCGTCCAGGATGACATTGCTATTGGGAAGTTCACGGCGGCCCTTGGATGAGAATGTGAACAGAACGCCGATTCCGCCATCGATATCCACCATGGAATCGATTTTGGTGGCACCGGTTTTGAAGGAGATCTCGTAAAGGTCCTTGCGTCGCTCGTTCAGATACAGCGCGAGTTCCTTGAGCTTGAGTGCGCGCTCATGCAAGGAGAGCTTGGCCAGCTCCTGATGCCCGGTGCCACGACCATAGTCCACCGCCGCTGCAACATCCAGCTTGTCATTGGTGACAGCGGCTAGAAGTTCTCCGGTGTTGGCGTCGCGGACTTCTGTTCCGCCCTCGGACTGCGGGGTCCGCCATTCTCCGGCGATAAAGCTGGGTACCACGCTGATCTGTTTTGTCGACATTGACACAATTCCTTCCTGAACGGTCGGTCAGTATTAACATTAACCTTATCAGCAAGAGCGTGACCGGGAACACCTCAAATTGTTGTTCGCGAGAATTCTCCACCCCGCCCGCTACTCAGGAATTCCGCGCGAGAACACCCAGGTGATCGAGACCCTCCTCGCTCATGCCCTGGGACAGCAGATATGAGTGGGCCGAACCAAGCCATGCACAGAATTCCGACAGGGCCGTGGCTCTTTCTTGAATGATTTCCCGCAGCTCTTCATCACCCCGATAGCTCTCGTAGGGATGCTTTCGCGGCGAGACGCGATGCCATTCATTAATGCCCCGCACCGCCAGCTCATCATGGATGAGAATCTGATCCCGGGAACCTGCGAGATCCAGCAGCATGGTGGCAATCAAGCCAGAGCGATCGCGGCCTGCCGAACAGTGGATCACGGTTGAGCCTCGGGAGTTCGCCAAATTCTCGAAGACCGCACGCAGCTGGTCGCCGAATTCTTCGCACACCAACCTGTACATGGCGGTGTGATTCATATATGGCACGGCAATCGATTCGAACCTCGGATTGCCGGGCGTCTCCAGCGGCAGGTTCACCAGTTCAATGCCGGAGAACGCTGCCTGGGGTACGGCGGGGTCATGCTCCCGCCGGCGGATCTCGTTGGGGTTGCGCAGGTCCACGACCTTGCTGACTCCGCCCTCGTGCATTTGCTGCCAGCCGCGGGCATTAAGCCACTCGTGGCGACCCATTCGATAAAAGGCTCCGCAAATATGCCGCGCATTCACGGATCCTTCCCATTCCAGATCTCCGCTTTGCTTTTGATAGTTCAGGCCCTGGCTCATTTACCCATTGCAACATATTGATTCTCTGTTGTAGAGTTCTACTCATTGGCAACTGCCAATCAGTCTATTGAAGGAGGGGTAACGATGATTGCTTACCGCCGTTCCCGGTCATTGATCTCTTTTTCTAAGGACTTATCCCCATGCATTTTCCTGCTGGAGAACCAACCACCAGCTCACAGGTAACCTCGTCCAACTTCGCTGACGCAGATACCAAGCTCAAATTCCGCAGGCACAAGCCCGTATGGAACGAATCATCCTCGGATGAGCCACCGGCTGGCCAGCGCTACTCCACCTGGCCGTTTATCGAAAAGGGCATGCGCGGGCCGCAGCCCTACCCGCTATGGCTGATTGAGGACGCCGGTGCCGTAGACACCGAATTAGGCATCCTCAAAACCGGCAAAGAAGGCGACGTCTTCCTGTTGGAACGAGCAACGCAGGAGCGCTCAAGCTTACTGGCCGCCAAACGCTATCGCTCCCGCGACCACCTGCAATTCAGCCGTTCGCAAGCTTATAGCGATGGCAGGTCTGCCCGGCGCTCGCGCGATAATCGAGCCATCAGCAACAATTCCGCCTACGGCCGGGACATCGCCGCTTTGCAGTGGGCCAACGCGGAATGGACCTACCTCTTGCGCTGTTACGAAGCCGGCATTCCGGTGCCGTATCCGGTACAGATTGACGGCACCGAAATCCTCATGGAATTCATTGCCGACCCGGACAATTCGCTGGCGGCAGCACCCCGCCTGCAACAGCTTGCGCGCTTTGATCCACGGCTTCCCGCACTATGGGATCAACTCACAGACGCCCTTGAGAAGTTCGCTGGATTGGGCATTGCCCATGGCGACCTGTCCGCCTACAACCTCCTGGTTTCCGGCGAGCGCCTAGTGGTCATCGATGTTCCGCAGTGCGTGGATCTGGCGGGCAATCCGCAAGGCATGGACTTCTTGCACCGCGACTGCGTCAATTTGTGCGAGTGGTTTGATTCCAAGGGGCTGTCACATGATCCAGATGAGCTCTTTGCTTCACTGCTAGGACATCTCTTCTAGGATCCAGAGGGACAATGGCCTCCGCCAGTCATTCCTGACCGGCGGAGGCCATTGTCGCTGAAGGTTATATGGCGGGTTTCCTACCAGCTGTAGAAGCCTTGGCCGCTCTTGCGCCCCAGCTTGCCCTCGGCCACCATATCCCTGAGGATCTGCGGTGGAGCAAACCGGCCACCCAAGGTCTCATGGAGGTATTCTGCGATTCCCAGGCGCACATCCAAGCCGACAATGTCGGTGGTTTTCAGCGGTCCGGTCGGGTGCTTGTAACCCAGGACCATGGCATTATCGATGTCTTCCGCGCTGGCTACGCCTTCTTCCACCATGCGCATGGCTTCCAGGGCGATAGCCACGCCCAGGCGCGAAGAAGCGAAGCCCGGCGCGTCATTGACCACCACGGCGGTCTTCCCCAGCGCCTGTACCCAGCCGCGCGATGCATCAACCAGGTTCTTATCAGTCTGCTCGCCGATGACCACCTCGATGAGCGTCGAGGCGGGCACCGGGTTGAAGAAATGAAGCCCGAGGAACTTGCCGGGCCGAGCCAGTTCCTTAGCCAGCCCGCTGACCGACAGGGAGGACGTATTCGAGGCCAGCACGGCCTCGGCATCCAGCACCTGCTCCACAGCCTGCAGCGAGGAGACCTTCAAATCCCAGATTTCCGGAACTGCCTCGATCACCAATTGAGCGGTGGCGAATTGCTGGTAGTCCGTGCTCACCGAGAAACGCTGCATGAGCTCATCTTTGGATTCGCCCACGACGCCGCGTGCGATGGACTTGTCGACGGACTCGGCGACCCGCTCATAGGCAGCCTGCGCAGAGGCCTCATCGCGCTCGACGACAACCACCGTGCTGCCGCTGATCAGCAGAGCGTGGGCGATTCCCGCGCCCATGCGGCCGCCGCCGAGTACTCCGCTGTACTTAGGCAGCTGGCCCATCACAATTTCATTGGTTGCGCTCATGGTTACTTCTTCTTTCGATCAAGGAATGCCTGCATGCGATCAAACTTGGCTTGGGATTCGAACAGCATTCCCTGGGCCAAGGTGTCGATGACCGGATGGGCTTCACGCGGAGCGTGGAATACCGACTTGGTGATCCGCACAGCCAAGGGATCCTGGGCCGCAATGCGATCAGCCAGCGCCTCAGCCGCCGCATCCAGTTCGCTGGCCGGATGCATTTCCGTGATCAGTCCTGCGTCCAGGCACTGCTGGCCGGTGAGCACCTTGCCAGCCAGGAGGATCTCCTTGGCCATCGGTTCACCCACCAGTTCCTTGAGCCTCCAGGTCGCTCCGGCCGCGGCGACGATGCCGAGGTTGGTTTCGGGATTGCCCATGCGCAGCTCTTCGGTGCCGATGCGGAAGTCCGCGGCGTAGGCCAGTTCTGCTCCCCCGCCCAAAGCAAATCCGTCAAGGGCGGCGATCACGGGCATCGGCAGCTTGGCGACACGATCGAAGATCCCCGAGTTGATCCCGGCGAGCGCATCATCGCGGCGGCGTTCTCGCAGCTGCGAAATGTCGGCACCGGAAGCAAAGATCCCCTTGCTCCCCTTGGGATTCGCGGCGCTGGGCGCTTGGCTGGCAGTGCCGGCCAAGATCAGGATTTTGGGATTCCTTTCCAGGTAATCGCAGACGGCATGCAGTTCGTCGACCATCGCCTGGTCGATCGCATTGCGCACCTCGGGCCGTTGGAGCCGGACCCATAGTCGATCATCGGTTTCGCTGACCTTGAGGGTCTGGAATTCGCTATCAAGGCTTTCCACTCTAGGCTCCTTCCAGCAAGATGGCCGAGCCTTGACCCACGCCGACGCACATGGTGGCGACCGCCAGCTTGCGCTGCGCTGAGACCAGTTCGCGTTCCATGCGGCCCAGCAGGGTGATCACGATGCGCGATCCGCTGGATCCCAGCGGATGGCCCAATGCGATGGCTCCCCCGTCGCGGTTCACGATCTGCGGATCCACGCCGAGCTCGCGCATGCTGGCCAGGGACTGGCTGGCAAAGGCCTCGTTGATTTCCATGGCGCCGATCTGCCCGATCGACAGTCCTGCGCGGTCGAGCACTTTGCGGGTTGCCGGCACCGGGCCCATGCCCATGATCTCCGGTTCCAGGCCGGCGGCCTGCCCGTCGATGATGCGGGCGCGGGCGGTCAGCGAGTACTTTTCCAGGGCGCGTTCTGAAACCACCAAGATGGCCGAGGCTCCATCGTTCAGCGATGAGGCGTTGCCGGCGGTCACGACTTCGCCGCCGCTGACGACCGGGCGCAGGCCGGAGAGCACATCCATGCTCGTTCCCGGGCGCGGGCCTTCATCGGTATCCACGATGGTTTCGCCCTTGCGGTGCTTGACCGTCACCGGCACGATTTCATCGCGGAAGTGACCGGCTTTTATGGCGGCGATGGCCTGGGCGTGGGAATCAACTGCGAACTGATCGCAGTCCTCGCGGGAGATTCCGTAGACGCGGGCCACTTCTTCTGCGGTCTCCGGCATGGAGTAGGTCGCCTTGCCGTCTCGTGACAGCTCTCCGGAAAGGAATTGCGGGTTGGTGAAGCGCCAGCCGATGGACGTGTCGAAGACTGCACCGGGCTTGGCAAAGGGCTTATCCGGCTTCTCCATGACCCATGGGGCGCGGGACATCGATTCCACGCCGCCGGCGATGACCACGTCGGCGGCACCTGCCTTGATCATGTGGCTGGCCATGGTGATGGCACTCATTCCCGAAGCGCACAGGCGGTTGACGGTGATGCCAGGAACGCTCACCGGCAATCCTGCCAGCAGCGATGCCATGCGCGCGACGTTGCGGTTCTCTTCACCGGCGCCGTTGGCGTTGCCGAGAATCACTTCATCCACCACTGCCGGATCGATTCCAGAGTCCTGGATGAGATCGCGGATCGCCAGTGCAGCCAGATCATCGGGGCGCACTGAGCTCAAGGCTCCCCCGTAGCGTCCTACCGGGGTGCGGCTCCCGCCGACGAGAAATGCTTCAGTCATTTGTACTCCTTGGGCCGAAACTGTTGGGTGATCCTCAACACCTAAACTTACCGACCATTCGTTCAATAATAAAGTCATAGGCTTCAGCTATTTCAGATTCTTAGAGATCGGACGGAAACCGACTAGCATTCATAGGGTGAGTAGCCAGAATAATTCAGCATTACCCCAGAAGGTTTCCGACGTCTTTGATCCCACTCGTTGGCGAGTGATCGAAGGCTTCGATTTCACCGACATCACCTACCACCGCCAGGTGGAACGCGACGCCCAAGGCACCATCGTGCGCGACCTGCCGACGGTGCGCATCGCCTTCGACCGCCCCGAGGTGCGCAATGCCTTCCGCCCCCACACCGTGGACGAGCTCTACCGCGCCATGGATCACGCGCGGATGACCAGCAATGTGGCCACGGTGCTGCTCACCGGCAACGGCCCGTCCCCCAAGGACGGCGGACATGCCTTCTGCTCGGGTGGAGACCAGCGCATTCGCGGCCGCGACGGCTACCGCTATGCAGAGGGCGAAACCCGCGAATCGATCGACCCTGCCCGCGCCGGACGACTGCACATCCTTGAAGTGCAACGGCTCATGCGCACCATGCCCAAGGTGGTGCTGTGCGTGGTCAACGGCTGGGCCGCCGGCGGCGGGCACTCCCTGCACGTGGTTTCCGACCTGACCATCGCCTCCAAGGAAAATGGCAAGTTCAAGCAGACCGACGCCACCGTGGGTTCCTTCGACGCCGGCTACGGCTCGGCCCTGCTGGCCCGCCAGGTTGGCCAGAAGACCGCCCGCGAGATCTTCTTCCTGGCCCGCGAATACTCCGCCGACGACATGGTCCGCATGGGCGCGGTGAACGAATCGGTGGAACATGAACGCCTGGAAGAGGTCGCTTTGGAATACGCCGCGGATATCGCCAAGCAGTCCCCTCAGGCCATCCGCATGCTGAAGTTCGCCTTCAACCTAGCCGATGACGGCCTGGCAGGCCAGCAGGTCTTCGCCGGCGAGGCGACCCGCATGGCCTACATGACCGATGAGGCAGTAGAAGGACGCGACGCGTTCCTGGGCAAGCGCGACCCCGACTGGTCTGACTACCCGTACTACTTCTAAGCGTCAGCACCGGCACAAGGACATCTACATGGACGCACTGCATCAAGAACTGCTCACAGCCCTGGCTAACGCCGCCAACGACAACGGACCAGCGGTGGAAGTCATCATCGATGGCTCCGCCGATGCCGGCTGGCGCATCGAGTACCTGGGCAAGGAAGACCTGCCCGGCTTCGAGCAGCCGATGGCCGTGGTCCGGACTTCCGGTTCCACCGGCCGGGCCAAGCGAACGGTGCTCAGCGTCGAGGCCTTGGCTTCCAGCGCCCAGGCTACCGCAGAATTCCTGGGCTTCGAAGGCCAATGGCTGCTGGCTCTTCCCGTGCACTACGTCGCCGGGCTCAGCGTGCTCACCCGCTCGCTCTTCGCCGGCACCAAGCCCGTGATCATGGACCTGGACGGAAGCTTTTCGGCTACCGCCTTCACCCAGGCCGCCAACCAGATGGTCGAAACCCGGCGTCTGACCTCGCTGGTGCCCACCCAGTTGGCTCGGCTGCTCGATAACCCGGACCCGGACACCTTGCAGGCGCTGAAGCGTTTTGACGCCATCTTGCTGGGCGGGGCACGAGCCAGCAAGGACCTGTTGGTCAGCGCGCGCCATCATGGACTGAAGATCTTCCAGACCTACGGTTCCTCGGAAACCTCCGGCGGACTGGTCTACAACGGCACAGCGCTTCCCGGCGTGCTTCTGGCCGAGCATGATTCGCGCATCTGGGTTTCCGGTCCGATGCTGGCCGACGGCTACGCCAATGCTCCGGAAGCCACCGATGAGCACTTCGTGGAACGTGATGGCCGGCGCTGGTATGTCACCGATGATCTGGGCACCGTTCAGGGGTCGCGCTTGAGCATCGTGGGCCGCGTTGACGATGTCATCAATACCGGCGGCGTCAAGCTGTCCGCTTCGAAAATCGAGGGGCTCTTGGAAGAGTTCTTCACCCAGGCCCTGGTGGTCTCCGTCCCGGATCCCCAATGGGGCCAAAGCGTTGGCCTGGCCTATTCCGGCCCCACCAAGACCGAAGATGCTTTTGATGCGGTGCGCCGCACCCTGGGCAAGGAAGCGGTGCCAAAGCACGTGCGCCACTACCCGCAGGGTCTGCCATTGCTGCCCAACGGCAAGTTCAATCGCCGCCTGATCATTGATGAATTAGCGGTCCGGGACTAGTCTCGATTCGCCTTGCCCGCCTAATCGCGGGAAACTAGAGGGTACGAGTTTTCTTTTGCCCTGAAAGGACTGAAAGTGGCCACACTTTCCCAATGGGTTTCCGGTGCCCGCCTGCGCACCTTGCCTATCGTCATTGCCCCGGTAGTCATCGGCACCGCGGCCGCTCTGGGCGAAACCGGAACCATTCATTGGATCCGCTTTGTTCTCGCTTTGCTGGTCGGCCTGCTGCTGCAGATCGGAGTGAACTACTCCAACGACTACTCAGACGGCATCCGCGGCACCGACGATGAGCGAGTAGGGCCGCTGCGCCTAACCGGTTCCAAGCTCACTGAGCCGAAGAACGTGCGCAATGTAGCCTTTGCGTGCTTCGGCCTGGCAGCTGCCTGCGGACTGGCCCTGGTGATCATCTCTTCATCGTGGCCGCTGCTGTTGGTGGGAGTGGCCGCGATCTTCGCAGCCTGGGGATACACCGGTGGCAAGAATCCTTACGGCTACCGCGGTTTGGGCGATATCTACGTCTTCATCTTCTTCGGGCTCGTAGCCACCTTGGGTACTACCTTCACCCAGATCAATGAACTGACCCTCACCTCGTTGTGGGGCGCCATCGGCACCGGCCTGATCGGCTGTGCGCTGCTCATGGCCAATAACGTGCGAGACATCCCCACCGATAAAGAGGTCGGGAAAATTACCCTGGCAGTCCGTTTGGGCGAAAGCAATGCCCGGCTCAGCTATGTCCTGATGCTCGCAGTGGCCATCTTGCTGCCATTGCTCTCAACCGGCACCTTCCCTTGGCTCTGGCTGATCTTGATTACCTTCATCCCTGCGATCGCCCCGTCCATGTTGATGCTGCGTGAACATGAGCTCCCCAAGCTGGTGCAGGTGCTGAAGCAAACGGGCATGCTGAACATGGTCTACGCCGTTCTCTTCGCGTTGGCGATCGTCCTCAACGTGTACTTCTAAGTCGTTTCGGATCTTTCCGAGCAGCAAAAAGCCTTGGCTTGTCAGTCCATTGAATTGGAACTGGCAAGCCAAGGCTTTTCTCGTTGTTCGTCAAAGCTGGCGGCAAAATCTTTAGGCAGGCGGCTGCGTCTTGCGCTGGGACTCATCAAATTCGTCTTCGATGGCTTCCTCCGCCAGCTGCTTGCTGGTCTTATTCGCGGAGGTCTTATTGAAGGCCCGGCGCACATCCTCGTTCGCCTTGAGCCGAAGCTTGTTGAAGAACAAGTAGGAAATGGCGAAGGCGAAAATCAGGCCAATGATTCCGGCAACAAAGATTGGCCAGTTCAGGCCAAGCCACAGGCCCAGGAACACCGCGCAGAAAATGCCCAGACGAAGAACTGTATATTTCAGAAACTGCATAGCTTCAAGTCTACCGATGAAGCTGTGAACCGGATTATCACTAGAATGGAATCATGGTCCGCATTCTCATATTCGCAGCAGTAGTTTCGGTCGCTTTGATGATTTACACGTTGATCGAATGCAGCCGTGCGCCGAAGCATCTCGTGCGCTCGCTGCCGAAGTCGGCATGGGCCGTGGTGATCATCATCCTGCCACTGGTCGGCGCTGTATTGTGGTTCATTTTGGGCCGGCCCATCAACGAGCGCAACCAGCAGGCAACACAGCAAACCGCGCCGGATGACGACGAGGATTTCCTTCGACAGCTCGAAGTCTGGCGCCGCCAACAGCAGCGCGAAGCCGATGCAAAAGCCCGTGAGCAAGAACTCAAATCCCAGGCCAAGGATTCGAAGGATAACGACTCCACCTCGAAGCCCAAGCCGGACGACTCAACCGGCTCCAACAAGCCTTCACCCAAGCCGGAGGACACCGACAGCGACACTCCCGACGCCAAGGCCTAGAACCCCCCTTCCACAGCTTGCGCAGGGCAACCTGTGCCGACAACCTCAGCTCTGGGGCCGTTCCAGGCTTGGCGTCCGACTCTGCTTAAAGCAATGAGCGATACCCCATCAGGGGTATCGCTCATTGCTTATTTACTGGGTTCTAAAACCTAGACTCCGGCGTAGGAGTGCAGGCCGTCGAAGAAGATGTTCACGATGGTGAAGTTGAAGATCACGCACAGGAAGCCGACAATCGACAACCATGCCGAACGCGGGCCAGTCCAGCCACCGGTGGCACGTGCGTGCAGGTAGCCTGCGTACACAACCCAGATCACGAAGGACCATACTTCCTTTGGATCCCAGCCCCAGTAGCGTCCCCATGCGGCTTCTGCCCAGATGGCGCCGGCCATCACGGTGAAGGTCCACATGACGAAGGCGATGGTGTTGATGCGGTAGGCGAAGTTCTCCAGCGCGCCAGCACCAGGGACCACGCGCATGAATGGCAGCTTGTCGCTCTGGCCTGCCGCCAAGCGGTTCATGCGGGAGTGCTGCAGAAGCTGGAGCACGTTCATGGCGAAGCTGATGGCAAACAGCGAGGAGGCCAGCACAGCGATGGACACGTGGATCACGATCCATGGCGACTGCAAGGCTGGGACCAGGTGGCCAACTGGGGTTGGGAAGCCGATGGTAGCAGCGCAGAGCATCAGGGTGACAAGACCGGAAATGAAGGAACCCATGAAACGCAGGTCCTTGATGATGAGCACCACCACGTACACCAGAGCCACTACGAAAGCGCCGGTGGTCAAGAACTCGTACATGTTGCCCCATGGCACGCGGTGTGCCGCCAGTGCACGCGAGACCACGCCGAAGCCATGCAGAGCCACGGCCAGCCACATCAGCACTACGGCGATACGGGCCATCGGACGCTTGGAAGAGAACTCGGTGTAGTTCATCTTGTCGGTCACGATGTCGTCGCTGATGTGGTCCGCGCGTTCAGATTGACCGCGACGCTTGCGTCCGCTTCCGGCGACGGCGCCGTTGGCGCCAACCAGCATTTCCTCGTCGCGCTTGAGCGCTGCGGAGTCCATTTCCGAGATCGACTTGTTGGTCTTGGCCAAGTCCAAGGCGAAGATGATGAAGACTACTCCGTAGACCATGGCTGCCAGCAGCATGAACAGCTGGCTGTATTCACCCAGCGATTCATTAATTGGTGCTAATGCCCCAGCGTTACCCATTTACTGCTCCTTGGTTTTGCTCCTGGCTTGCCAGTGGCCAAGCCTTGTCAAAGATCTTCTGTAGTTCTGCCGCTTCGCGTTCAAGCCGTGGATCCTCGCCACGGGCCAACAGCGCATATTCGATATTACGCTTGCCGTCTTCATGCTTCAGCTTGACCCAGACGCGGCGACGTGGAGTGAACAATGAAACTCCCAGACCGAGCAGGGCCAACCCTGCGAAGATGCCGATCGGCAGCTTGCCCGGATCGTAGTTAACGTCCAAGGCCACATAGCGTTTGAGGTCATCGAAGCTGATGCTGCCCTTGCCATCTGGCAGCTGGTAGGTCTGTCCGGCTTCGAGGATGATGCCGCCAGCATCCAGCTCTCGGCTATTGAGCTTCTTCATCTTCTCGGTGTCCAGGACGAAGACGTTCTGCGGATTGCCGTTATCCAGTCCCAGGTTCCCGTAGAACGAGTTCAGGTGCAGCTGCGGGTTGATCGCATTGGGGTCGCCGGAAATGCCGAATCCATTTTCATCCACCAGTGCGGTAGGAAGCAGGAAGCCCTGGAAACCGAGCTGATCCGGCTTGGCATCGGGAACCTTCAAAACGAACATCGAGGTGTAGACCGAGTCCTGCGGAACCGAAACTGCCGGGCCCGAGTAGGAGACGTTGCCCTTGCCATCGCGCACCGTGATGACCGGGGCGTAGCCGTTGCCGACCAGGTAGACATCGGCGCCGTTGATGCGCAGCGGGTGGTTGACTTTCAGTTCCTGCTTGACCGGATCCGACTGCGCGGTTTTACGAACCTGCACGTGGGCGGTGAAATCCAGTGGCTGGCCGAAGTGCGACTCGGATTCGCGATCGAAGACGATATCGAACTTGTCCAGCTTCACCGAGTAGCCCGGGAGCTTGTCGGCGTTAAAAGTGTTACCCGGGGTGAACGAGTCATACGCCACCAGCGAGTTGACGAAGGTCTCCCCCTCGACCAGCACGCGCTGTCCGGTGTAGCCGAACGCGCCGCCGATCGCGGCCGAGACCAGCACGCCGATCAGCGAAATATGGAAGACCAGGTTGCCGATCTCGCGGGTGTAGCCGCGTTCAGCTGAGACGGACCGGCCGCTGGCATCATCGCGGCGTTCCACGCGGTAACCGCGTTTTTTCAGGATCTTGTATGAGTCCTCGATGACCTGGTCATCATCCGGGGTATCCGATTCGCCTTCGAGGATTTCATGCGATGCATACTGCGGCAGGCGATCGAGTCGCGCCGGGGTGCGCGGTGGCGGGGTGCGCAGCGCCTGTGCGTGCTTCTTTACACGCGGGATGATGCAACCCACCAGGGAGACGAACAGCAAGATGTAGATGGCGGAGAACCAGACGGAGGAATACACCTCGAACATCTGGAAACGGTCAAGCCATGGGCCGGCAACAGGGTGCTGGTCCAGATACTGCACTACCGTCTCGGGGTTGGATGCCCGCTGCGGGAAAATGGAACCCGGAACTGCGGCTACGGCCAGCAGCAACAGCAAGAACAATGCTGTTGGCATGGACGTCAGCTGGGTCCAGATCCAGCGCATGAACCCTACGAATCCCAACGCCGGAGCGTCCTGGGAGCCTTTGAGTTTCCGTTGTTGTTTCGCCATTAAATTGGCAACCTCACTTCATTGGCAAACCAGTTTTGCAGTTCTGAAACCCACGTACCCCACAGGCCGGTCACCATGACCAGGCCAAGGGCGATGAGCATAGCGCCGCCAAAACGCATGATGAACAACTGATGCTTCCGGAAGAATGCCAGTGCCTGCATTCCCCGCTGCAATCCCAGGGCAATCAGGATGAAAGGCAATCCGAGTCCGAGGCAATAGAACACCGTCAGCAGGGTTCCCCGGGCCACATTCGCATCGGTACCGGTGGACATGATCAACACCGCGCTCAGCGTCGGGCCGATGCATGGCGCCCAGCCCAAGCCGAAGGTCAGCCCCAGCACCGGTGCGCCCCACAGGCCTGCAGGCGGCTTCTTGTGGATCTTGCGGTCGCGCTGCATCCAGGAGAATCCGCCCATGAAGACAACGCCCATGAACACCACGACGAGTCCCAGAACCTGGGTGACCCACGAACCGTTGAATCTCAGCCACGCCGTCGCCTGGCTGAAGAGCACTCCGGCGGCAATGAAGACGACAGAGAACCCCAAGACGAAGAGCAGGATCCCCAGGATCACCCGCCCACGGCGGTGTTCCTTCAAGTCCGCGCCGGTCAGCCCGGTGACGTAACCGAGGTATCCAGGGACGAGGGGAAGTACGCAGGGAGAAAGGAATGAAACCAATCCCGCCAACATGGCCACGGGCGCGGCAAGTACGAGCGACCCGTCCAGGACGATGTCAGCAAATGGATTAGAACTCACCGCAGGGATCACAACTTTTCGGTCAAAGCGGTATCGATCAGCGACTTCAGCGTGCCCGGATCGACGGCGCCGATAACGCGCGCGCGGACCCGTCCCTTGCGGTCGAGAACCAGCGTGGAAGGCACGGCCTGCAGCGGCACGTACTTGGTCATGGCCAGCTGGACGTCTCCGTCGGTGTCCTGGATGGATTCGTAGGGAAGATCGAAGGTGCGCTCGAAGGCCTTGGCCGCTTCGGCTTCATCACGGACGTTAATGCCGATGAATTCAACCTTCTCGCCGTAGTTGTCGGCGATCTTCTTCAGGTCCGGCGCTTCAATGCGGCACGGCGCGCAGGCGGCGTACCAGAAGTTCATGACCACTGGCTTGCCTTCCCACTGGCTGAAGTCGACATCGGTGCCGTGGTAGGTCTTCGACTTGAGTTCCACCGGATCGGTGCGCTGGGCGACATCGTATTCTTCGACGGCGCCATCGCCGGCGATGTAGTTTTTCCCGTCACCGCTGTTGGCTTGCGCCGTCAAGGAGTCTTCCTTGCCGCTGCAGGCAGCCAGCGGAACAATGGCGGCTGCCACCATCAGCGAGCGCAGCATCGTGCGTCGGCTCAGATTGCGGGGATTAGTCACAGGATCAGTCATTTCCTTAGGCTCCTGGAATATTCGCGGCACCGGCCAATAGCTCGGGGCTTGGTTCGGTGTAACGCACGGAGACCAATTCGTCGCCTTCGAAATCAAAGCTGGTCACGGATGCCAGAGTGCATTCGCGCTGGCGCGGGTCATGCCACAGCGGCTTCTTTTCCGCGGCACGCCGGGTGACCCAGATCGGCAGCTGGTGGCTCACGATAATAACCTCGGAGCCTTCGCCATGTTCTGCCACCGCGGCGCGACGGTGCTCGTCCATGGCTTCGCGCATGCGCTGCACCTGCTGCGCATATGGCTCGCCCCATGAGGGCTTGAGCGGGTTGACCAGCAGCGGCCAGTACTTTGGCTGGCGCAGTTGGTCTGCCACCTTCGACAGGCCCTGCAGCTTGTTGCCGGCCTCGATGACGCGATCGTCAGAGTGAATTGGCAAGTTGAGCAGGCGGCTAACGGGGGCGGCGGTTTGCTGCGCGCGGATCAACGGCGAAGCGACCAGGCGGACCACGTTGGCCCCGTCTGCTTGGCGTTGTGCGAAGTACTCGCCGGCGGCATCAGCCATCTTGAAACCGAGCTCCGAAAGCCCGAAGCCGGGGATCCGTCCGTAGAGGATACGGTCAGGGTTGAAAACTTCCCCGTGGCGCAACAAATGGACGGTCGTTAAAGGCATGCTTCTAGTGTCTCAAATATTCGGTGCGAAATAGACATATTGTGTCCACCATCAACTATTCACAGCGCATGCATGGGATTCCCATATGGAAAAACCATCCTTTCGGAGGGCTTACTCACAAAGCCATGCCACTACTCTTAGTTGTAAAGGCAATTCGACCCAAAGGATGATGAAGCATGAGCAACTACGATCCGAATCAACCGGGCCAACCCTACAACCCGGAATCCGGGGGTCAGAACCCGAATCCGAACCCGTACGGTGAAAACCCCTACGCACAGCAGCCCTCCCCCTACGGCCAAAATCCTTACGGGCAGTCCCCCATGGCGCCAGGCTTCAATGAGTACCCGAACCAGGGAGGCTACGCAGCCGTGCAGCCTCCGGCCGAACGCCCGAAGACATTGCAGATCGCGTTCTTGCTGATCCTGCTTTCGGGCATTGTCGGTGCGATTGCCAGCTGGATGATTTCCACCTCGAACATGTTCGGCAACATGGTGTCCTCGCAGTGGGCCATGGTCGAGCAGGAACTGCAGACCCAGATGCAGTCATCGCCTGAGATGGCCCAGGACCCGACCCTGCAGCAGATGATGAGCAGCCCAGAGGCATTCATCTCCCAGGCCAACACCATGATGACCAGCTTCGCCTTGGTCGGTGCCGTGATCTCGGTGATCTTGTACTTCTTGGTCGGCTTCTTCGTGGGCCGTGGCGTGGGTGCCATGCGTATCATCGCCACCATCCTGGCGGCGCTCTCGCTCTTGGGCTTGTTCTCCTCGGTGCCAATGATCAGCATGTTTGCCGACAGCCAGGCTGGCGCGTTGAACGCGGTGTACATCATCGGCATCCTGCTCGGTGTAGCAGGCGTGGTCTTCGCCTGGTTGCGTCCTTCCTCGGAATACATCGCCCAGCGTCGCATGGCTCGTCGCGCCGGCTACCGGTAAAGAAAGGTCCGAAAGGTCCTCAAGGCAAGAAAAAGCGTTGTTGTTTTCGTCAGTCACGACGAAGACAACAACGCTTTTTGCGTATCCGGGAGGATCTAGCCCTGCACTGCCAGGTACGCCAAAATCTGCAATTCGGTCGACAGGTCAACCCGGCGCAAATTCATGCCGGCCGGTACCTTCAACGGCTTGGGTGCGAATGAGAGCACCGAACGCACCGAGAGGTCCGCGAGTGAATCAACCAGGTCCTGGGCTGCGTCGCCAGGCACGGCGAGAACGGCAATATTGATCTCTTCACGGGCAACCACCGTGGCAAGATCGCTGATCGATTCCACGCGCAAGTCGCCGACAGATTCGCCGATCAGGTTCGGGTCCACATCCAAGATGGCTTTGACGTTGAATCCGCGCGAGGTGAATCCGGCGTAGCCGCTCAGGGCTCGGCCGAGGTTACCGGCGCCGACAATGGCGACTTTCCAGTCCTGGTTCAGACCCAGGGTCCGGCTGATGTGCTCGGCTAGTTCGCGAACCACGTAGCCGACACCGCGAGTTCCGTAGGACCCAAGCCAGGACAGGTCCTTGCGCAGAATCGAAGGGTTCACGCCCGCTTCCTTGGCCAGCACTCCGGAGCTGGTCCGTTCCAGCCCTTGGGCTTCCAAGGCGTTGAGCGCACGCAGGTATTGAGTGAGTCGAGCCAATGTGGCTTCGGGCAGGACACGAGCTTCAAGCTCAGACATCTTGATTCTCCTGCACTTTCCATTGGGCTATTCGAGCGCGACGCGTCGTCATTCTTGTGGCTTCGACTAGTTGCTGAGCAGTCTTTCGAGGCGTTGCGGGTCGATAGTCCAGAAATCTCGAACTTGTCCGTCGATGAACAGCACCGGCACTTCTTCGTGGTGCTTGGCCAGAAGTTCGGGATGCTCGTCGATATCTAGTTCGGAGAATTCCATGTTCAATCGGCTCGTTACCTCAGCAACTGTGGCTCGTGCTGCATGGCATAGATGGCAGTCTTTTCGAACCAACAGCTGAATCTGATGCAATGTACTCACCTGACTATAATCTCACGAGCCGTAACCGCGCTTGAACTTTACGATGAAATAAACTGGGTCAAATGCCTTCCACCGATAACACCAGCGCTCAGCCTTCAGCCCAGGCACCCGGAACAGTTGCCGCTTTCTTCGATGTGGACAACACCTTGGTTCGCGGGGCCTCGCTGTATTTGCTCGCGCGCAAGCTGCGTGAGCACCGCTTCTTCCGGTTCCGGGAAATCCTCTGGTTCGCGTTGAAGCAACTGCGTTTCGCTGCCCGCGGCGAGCACCTGGGCGATATCCATCAGATCCGCGACCGTGCGTTGATGATGGTGCGCGGCATCCCGGTGGCTGAGATCGAGCAAATCGGCAATGAAATCTATGACGAGTACATCGAGCCGAAGTTGTGGTCGGGCACGGTGGCCATTGCCCGCCAGCATTTGCGTGTCGGCCGCGAGGTGTGGCTGGTAACCGCCACTCCCCTGGAAGTGGCGAATGTCATTTCACATCGGCTCGAACTTTCGGGCGCTTTGGGCACTGTGGTGGAAAGCCGAGATGGTTTGTACACCGGTGCATTGGCCAGCCCGATCCTGCACGCAGCTGAAAAAGCTCAGGCTGTCAGGACCCTGGCGAAGGCACGCGGGATCTCGCTGTCGCGCTCCTGGGCGTACTCGGATTCGTATAACGATGTCCCGCTTCTGGAAGCTGTCGGCCATCCTGTCTGCATTAATCCGGATGCCCGTTTGCGCGCCTACGCCAAGCGTCGCGGCTGGCAGGTCTATGACTTCCGCACGGGCCAGCGGGCCGCCAAGTTCGGCTTGCGTGCTGCTGGCGTGCTCGGGGCACTATGGGCTGCAAGGCGCTCAATCCTGCGCCGTTCCGGCTCTTAGCGGGTCACCGGCAGGCTGCGGATAAAGCAATCGCCACCGTTTGCAGTTGAACTGCGAATCGGTGGCGATGATTGCCTAGCGGCAAAGTGCTCGAAGTAGATTTACTTCTTGTTGCGACGCTGGTGGCGAGTCTTACGAAGCAATTTGCGGTGCTTCT
Source organism: Glutamicibacter mishrai (assembly GCF_012221945.1). Classification (NCBI taxonomy): domain Bacteria; kingdom Bacillati; phylum Actinomycetota; class Actinomycetes; order Micrococcales; family Micrococcaceae; genus Glutamicibacter; species Glutamicibacter mishrai. The sequence continues at coordinate 759,356 of NZ_CP032549.1, forward strand.
TCTTGGACATACGCTTGCGGCGCTTCTTGATAACAGAGCCCATAATGGTTCCTCACAAACTAATTAAATGCGCCAACCTAAAGTATCTGCTTGCACGCAAGCAAAAGGGCAAGGTTGACCGGACGTTAAACGTTCCTTAATAGATTACCCGCTTTTCGGCCATGCTCTGACCATCGCGCGGACTATCGGCCGTAAGAACCGGTACCGTGCTGCGGATCAATAGCCGCAGCGCTGAGGTAGGATTCCACAGCGTTCTCTGGAACGCGATAGGAGCGACCGAACTGAACGGCAGGCAGATCGCCTGCGTGAATCAGCCGATAAACCGTCATTTTGGAAACACGCATCATGTCAGCCACTTCGGCCACCGTCATGAAACGGGCTCCTGCAAAATTCTGTTTATCCGTCATGCGGGATATTCTCCTGACGCTGATCTCTATTTCGTCGCGTTACTAGCGAAGGTGAACTTACACGACTTTGGATCAACATCGGCGATCTGGTTCACGTTCGCTTTGTCCTAGTCTAATCGCACTTTAGTAACTTTTGCATCACGAAACACTTCAGGACTCTTCAGAATCAAAATTTTGTTGCCGAAACGAGACAATCCGCACGGCAAGCCCCAGATCAACTAGGGGTGCCGCGCGGATCGTTGCAACTAAATTTCTTAGATCACGCCCTGTGCAAGCATGGCATCAGCGACCTTCACGAAGCCTGCGATGTTCGCACCGGCGACGTAGTTGCCTGGAATGCCGTACTCGTCAGCCGTGGCGGCACAGCTATCGTGGATGCCCACCATGATCTCGCTCAAGCGGCGCTCGGTGTGCTCGAAGCTCCAGGAGTCGCGGCTGGCGTTCTGCTGCATCTCCAATGCGGAGGTGGCCACGCCACCGGCGTTGGCAGCCTTGCCCGGGCCGAACAGCACGCCGGCATCCTGGAAGATCGCAGTAGCCTCTGCAGTGGTCGGCATATTGGCGCCTTCGGCAACCGCGACGGTGCCAGCGGCCACCATCTTCTTGGCCGCTTCCTCGCCCAGTTCATTCTGGGTGGCGCAAGGCAAAGCCACGGTGCCGGCCACGTCCCACACGCTGCCGCCTGCAACGTACTTGACCTTGCTGGTGCCCCGGCGCTGCGCGTATTCGGAAATGCGCCCGCGTTCGACTTCCTTGATCTGGCGCAGCAGCTCAAGGTCGATACCGCCCTCGTCCACGATGAAGCCGGCGGAGTCGGATGCGGTTACCACCTTGGCGCCCAGGCTCTGGGCCTTCTCGATGGCGTGGATGGCCACGTTGCCCGAACCGGAAACGATGACGCGCTGGCCGTCGAAAGACTGGCCGCGGGTCTTGAGCATTTCCTCGGTGAAGATCACCGCACCATAACCGGTGGCCTCTGGTCGAACTAGCGAACCTCCCCAGCTCAGACCCTTGCCGGTGAGCACACCGGATTCGTAGCGGTTGGTGATGCGCTTGTACTGGCCGAAGAGGTAGCCGATTTCGCGGCCGCCTACGCCAATGTCACCTGCGGGAACGTCGGTGTACTCGCCAATGTGGCGGTACAGCTCGGTCATGAAGGACTGGCAGAAGCGCATGACTTCGCCGTCGGATTTGCCGCGCGGATCGAAGTCCGAGCCACCCTTGCCGCCGCCAATAGGCATGCCGGTCAGGGAGTTCTTGAAGATCTGCTCGAAGCCCAGGAACTTCACGATGCCCAGGTAGACCGAGGGATGGAAGCGCAGTCCGCCCTTGTATGGGCCCAGTGCGGAGTTGAACTCGACGCGGAAGCCGCGGTTGATCTGGACGCGGCCTTGGTCATCCACCCATGGCACACGGAAAATAATCTGTCGCTCGGGTTCGCACAAGCGCTGCAGAATGGCGGCCTCGGCGTATTCGGGGTGCTTGAGCGAAACCGCTTCAAGGCTTTCGAAAACTTCGGTGACGGCCTGGTGGAATTCTGCTTCTCCAGGATTGCGGCGGAAGACTTCGTCGCGAATCGTAGCTAAATGCTTGTCCAAGTTTCTCTCCTCATCAGGTGGGACAGGAACAAGCGCCTGAGGAACCTCGCACCCGGCGTCACTGCCCCGTTCATGAGAATGCCACGCTGGGCACCGCGAGGAAAAATCCTCTGTTATAAATCAGAAACACGGCCGTAACGTGAATCACTGGCTATTTTGATCGGCGGTGCCCGCGAGGATAGGGCGATCAGCTAGCGGCGGCGCCCAAAACGGGGAAGCCGCTCCAAGAACTCCTGGGCCCGGCCGGTCACTTGCTCCAGTCCGCGCCCGACGCTGCGGCTGATTTGCTGGGCGGTCGGGTTGACTGCGGCAGAAAGCTGCGTGCTCGAATTCGGCTGCTGTTCGCCGGCCGGCGCTTCGGCTTCTGGCACTGGAACCAGATCAGCGCACCAGTGCACCAGGTCTTCGAGCGCAGAGGTGTCAATGCTGTAGATGCGGCGCTGGCCCGCAGCCGCCATGCTCACCAGCTGAGCCTCGCGCAAAACCTTTAAATGCTTGGAAACCGTAGGCTGCGAGATCTCCAGTTCGGTGACCAGGGTGCCTACGGCTTTTGGCTCGTTCTTGAGCGCTTCAATAATCTTGCGACGGGTCGGCTCAGCCAACGCCGAAAATACTTCATCAATTGCCACATACATAACCCTAACGGCATATGAGCATGAGGCCATTGATTTAGCGGCTGGTTCCGCAATGAAATTCCAGCCTCGAATAATTTCGGCTGAATTATCCCGGCTTAGTCAAACCAAGGATCGAGTCCGAAGAGCGGGAAAACTTCCTTGCGTGTGGCAATGATCGTGCGGTCCACAGGATCAGCAGGGTCGTACCCGACTTCCCAGTTCCGCCACCAAAGCTGAGCGTCATCGCCCATCAGGTACGGCATCGCGCGACCATAGCGTTCCAGAACATAGCGGCGGAAGGTCTCTGGCACATAAGTGCGCAGCGGTACCGGCTTGCCGGCAACAATCGCCGTCAAATGCGTCCAGGTTCGTGGCACCACGGCAGTGACGTTGTATCCGCCACCACCGGTGGCAAGCCAACGCCCCTCGCAGACATCATCGGCCAGCTGGGCAATGTCCAGCGCTGCCTGGCGCTGCGCATCAACTGACAACTTCAAATTGGTCATGTCATCATCCCGGTGGGCATCGCAACCATGCTGGGACACGATGATTTCCGGTTTGAAGGCGTGGACCAGCTGCGGAACAATCGCGTGGAATGCCCGCATCCACCCCGAATCCCCGGTCATCGCCGGCAAGGCGACGTTCACAGCGCTGCCCTGGGCCTGCTTGCCGCCAATATCGTTGGCGAATCCTGTCCCCGGGAACAGCGAAAGACCTGACTCATGCAGGGAAATGGTCATTACCCGCTCGTCATCCCAGAAGATGGATTCGGTGCCATCACCATGATGGGCATCAACATCGATGTAGACCACCCGCTGCGCGCCTTGATCCAGCATCCGCTGGATCGCCGCCGCGGCATCGTTATAGATGCAGAAGCCGCTTGCCTTGTTCTTGGCCGCATGATGCATTCCGCCAGCGAAGTTCACAGCTCGCACGGTATCCTGGTCCATGATTGCCTGGGCTGCGATGATGGAACCGCCCACGATGCGGCCGGCCGCATCATGCATTCCGGCGAAGACCGGATCATCCTCGGTGCCCAGGCCGAAATCCTCGGCAATCAGAGTCGGATCTTCGCTCACACGGCGCACTTGATCGATGTAGCTCTGCTCGTGAACCGTGCCGATCACCGCATCGCTGGCAATCTCCGGTGCGTGAATGCTCAAGTTATCGGCGTCCAGCACTTGCAGCTCGCTGCTGAGCCGATAGGTCAGTTCTAGCCTTGCCGGGTGCATGGGATGCCAGTCGCTGAATTTATACTTCAGGTACTCTTCATCCCACATGACCATGGTTGGCCGAGGGGCCTGTTGCGGATCTAACACTGTTTCAGGCTACCCGATAGTGATCTAACTCATGAATTTATGGCCCTTTCGGCGACCTTGCGATTCTTAAGGCCGGCAAGGCAAGCGTTTAGCGCCCGAAACGCGTAAATTACTAGAAGGACTTCAACTTCCGCTTTTGTTATCCACCTGTCCCGAAGAAACGGCGAGTTACAGATGAGCACTGCCAGTGATCTGGGCCCTCGGGCCCAGGCAGCTGAACTGCGCGAACAGCGTCGCAAAAGATGGCTGATGTTCCGCATGTCCATTGCCGACTTCACCGTGCGCTCCCCTGCGCGTCTGACGCTCGGGGTCTTCGTCCTGGCCATCACCATCTTCACTTCGCTGCTCGCTGCGCCGTTCTCCTCCGCCACCGGAGAAGCCACACCGCTGCACGACGCATTGTTCACCGCGGTTTCCGCCGTATGCGTCACCGGTCTCACGACCGTTTCCACGGCAGTGCATTGGTCATTTATCGGCCAGCTGATCATGCTCATTGCCGCCTTCATGGGTGGCCTGGGCATTTTGACCTTGGCATCGATCATGTCCTTGGCCGTTTCCCGCAAGTTGGGTGTCCGGGCCAAGCTCATGGCCCAGAAATCCATGGACAGCTCCGGCGCTTCCGCATTGGGCGAGGTCAGCTCGCTGCTGCGCATTGTCATTTTGACCGCCATCAGCCTGCAGGGGCTGATCGCTCTGTTCCTGATTCCACGTTTCTACGTGCTGGGCGAAAGCGTGCTGTCTTCCATTTGGCACGGCATCTTCTATGCGGTCTCGGCCTTCAACAACGCTGGTTTCACCCCGCACTCCGACGGCCTGGTCCCCTACGAAACCGACCTGTGGATCTTGATCCCGCTCATGGGCGGCGTCTTTGCCGGGTCACTGGGCTTCCCGGTCATCATGGTGTTGCTGGCTCATAAGTTCAACGTCAAGAAATGGAATCTGCATACCAAGCTGACCATGCTGGTCACCACCATCCTGCTCTTTGCCGGTGCCTTCCTCTGGCTCGTTTTCGAATGGTCGAACCCGCGCACCTTGGGCGATATGACCGTGGGCGACAAAGTCATCCACGCCTTGTTCGCCTCGACGATGACCCGTTCGGGCGGCTTCAATCTCGTTGACCAGAACGACATCCATCAGGTCACGGTCCTGCTCACCGACGCGCTGATGTTCGCCGGCGGCGGCTCAGCCTCCACTGCTGGCGGCATCAAGGTCACGACCATCGCCGTGATGTTCCTGGCCATCATGGCTGAAGTCCGAGGCGACACGGATGTGAAGGCCTTTGGCCGCCAGATCCCGCAGGGCACCATGCGCGTTGCGATCTCCGTGGTCGCCATGGGCGGTTCCCTGGTCATGGTAGCCACCGGCGCCTTGGTCACCATCGATGAATCGGTCGGGTTCTCGCGGGCGCTCTTCGAGTCCATTTCCGCCTTTGCCACCGTGGGCCTGAGTACCGGCGTGTCCCAAGAGATGCCGCCGGCAGGCAAATACGTTCTGAGTATCCTGATGTTTGCCGGACGTATTGGCAGCATCACCCTGGCCAGCGCATTGACCATGCGTCATCGCAATTCACTATTCAAGCTTCCGGAAGAAAGGCCGCTCATTGGCTGACAAGAATATTGATCACAATGCCCCAGTCCTCGTCATCGGACTGGGCCGTTTCGGCGCCTCCGTCGCTGAGACCCTGGTCAAGCAGGGCCGCGAAGTCTTGGCTATTGAACGCAGCCCGGAACTGGTGCAGCAGTGGGCCAGCACGTTGACCCACGTTGTTGCCGCGGATGCCACGAACATTGATGCGCTGCGCCAGCTCGGTGCCCAGGAATTCTCTTCCGCCGTAGTCGGCGTGGGCACCTCGATCGAATCTTCCGTGCTGATCACCGTGAACCTCGTGGATCTGGGTATCGAGCACCTGTGGGTCAAAGCCATCACTCCTTCGCACGGCAAGATCCTGACCCGCATTGGCGCCAACCACGTGATCTACCCCGAGGCCGATGCCGGCGTCCGTGCCGCGCACCTCGTGGGCGGGCGCATGTTGGACTTCATTGAATTCGATGACGGATTCGCCATCGTCAAGATGTATCCGCCAAAGGAAACCCAGGGATTCACCCTTGCCCAGTCGCAGGTGCGGTCCAAGTACGGCGTGACCATCGTTGGCGTGAAGTCGCCGGGCGAGGATTTCACCTATGCGGTCCCCGACACCATCGTGACCCGCAGAGACGTGCTGATTGTTTCCGGGCACGTTGACCTGCTCGAACGCTTCGCTGCAAGGCCGTAGGCTCCGTCCTCCAAAAACACCCGTGGCTGGTACTCCTGATTCAAGGAGTACCAGCCACGTTTTTAGTCAGCTTCCGGTTGGCCTTTAGCCAAGCTCGTCGCTCAGCTGGGCCGCGCGGGCCGCAGCTGCCTGCGTACCGGCGGCAATGATCTTCGGGATGCCCTGCTCGTCGAAGGTCTTGATGGCCTGCTCGGTGGTGCCTTTGGGGCTGGTGACGGCCTTGCGCAACTCGCCAGGGATGGCCTGCGGATCCGAAAGCATCTTGCCGGCACCTGCGACGGTGGCACGTGCCAGGTCGATGGCCAGCTTCTCATCCAGTCCCATGGCCACGCCGGCGTTAGCCATTGCTTCGGCAAGGTAGAAGGCGTAGGCAGGGCCGGAGCCCGAGATAGCCGACAGCGCGTTCTGCTGCTCTTCTTCGATGACGTGTACGTCGCCGGAGCCGGAGAGCAGTTCGGTTACCAGACGGGTCTGCTCATCGCTCACACTGGCAGCCGGGCTGATGCCTACGACACCTGCGCCAACCATCAATGGGGTATTCGGCATGGAGCGAATCACCGGCTGATCGGCAGGCAGATGCGCCTGCATGCTCTCCAGGGTGATGGCGGCGGCGACGGAAACGACGACCTTCTCGGCGGTCAATGCGCCGGAGATTTCGTCGCACAACTCGGTGATGCCCACAGGCTTCACTCCGAGGAAGATGATGTCGGTCGCTGCAGCGGCCTTGCGGTTGGCTTCCGGATCCTGCTCGCTGACAAGGACGTTGATGCCCAGTTCGCGTAGCTCCGCCGCGCGCTTATCGCTGCGCACAGTGGCGGTAATCAGCTTGGGGTCGTGACCCGAAGCGATGATGCCACGAAGGATGGCGCCATTCATCGAGCCAGCGCCGAGGAAGGACAGTTTCAGATTATTTGTTGCTTCACTCATGAATTCATTGTTTCATTGGATCGCGGTCTGAGCTCGCAGATAAGTGCTCGCGGGCGAATTCAAGGGTCTTTCCCAGCCATTCTTCTTTCTGGCCGGCATTCTTGGCTTTGCGCGTGGAAACTTCCACCGCCATGGTCCCTTCCCACTGGACATCTCGCAGATATTGCAGGGATTCCGCCACGCGTTGAGTGCCCAGACCAGGCACAAGATGTTCATCTTTTCCGTTATCCAAGCCGTCGCACAGATGCACGTGGGCCAGGCGATCGCCTAGGTCCTCCACGGCCTGCCGCGAATCCATATTGGCGATGGCAGCGTGCGAGAAGTCCCACGTGACGTGCTGGTAATTCTGCGAGACGGGATTCCAATGCGGAAGGTACATCTTGGCCTCTCGGCCACGAGCGCGCCACGGGTACATGTTCTCCACGGCAATTTTCATCCCAGTGGTGTCGATAAGGCGCTGCACGCCTTCCCCGAAGTCCTCGGCGTAGGATCCTTGCCATCTGAAGGGCGGGTGGGCCACCACGACATTGGCGCCCACTGCTTGGGCGAGGATCACCGAACGCTCGACTTTAGCCCAGGCCGAGCCCCACACCTGCTGGGTGAGCAGCAAGGTCGGAGCGTGGATAGCCATGATGGGCAGCTGGTATTTGTCCATCAGCTCCTTGAGCGCGCCGGCCGACTGGCTCGCAGCATTGCCGGTAACCAGCACTTCAATGCCGTCGTATCCAACGTCTTTGGCCATGGCGAAGGCATCATGAACACTCAGCGGATAGACTGACGCGCTGGACAAGGTGACTGGCACCTTATAAGAACTCTTCTGGTCTTCCATGCCCTGCCTCCTGTTACCGTGTCCCTCAATGAATGGGACACCTGTATCACCGGGAAAGTCTAGTTGCTCGGCTCGGCGAGAAATTGGTGTTTCTCATGAGCCAGCGCAACTTCCCCCACACCAACGCTACTACTGAGCGGTGTCGCAGAGTCAAACATCACGTGATCAAAGCGTCGCAACATCAAACCTTCACGAATTGCCCAGGGACAAATTCGCACAGATTTCAATTTCAGCGCGCTCATGGCTTCATGGGCGACAATCGCACCGGCCAGCAGCTGCGGAGCACGGATCTCCGACACGCCGGGCAGTTCCGCACGCTCGGCCCAGCTCATCGCGGTCAAGCGGTTGGTCCAGAGCTTGAGGGCTTCCCGATTCAAGACGCGCTTGACGTACGGGCCCTCATCGCTCGGAGCCGCACCAGTGATGCGGGCGAGCGAACGGAAAGTCTTTGACGTGGCGGTGGCCAAGGTCGGCTTGCCGTATTGGCGCAGCTCCGTCGCTGGGTCGCTGAGAACGTCACGGACGTAGGTGCGCAGTTCCTTCACTTCCTTGATGGAAGGCAGGTCGTTAGGCAGCCATTCGCGGGTCAGGCGGCCAGCGCCCAGCGGAACCGAAAAAGCCGCCTGCGGGAACTCATCGGTTCCCCACGCCAGTTCCAGTGAACCGCCACCCATATCCAGGTTCAGGATGGATTCGGAAGACCAGCCGAACCAGCGACGTACCGAGTAGAAGGTCATGCCGGCTTCTTCTTCGCCGGTCAGTTCCATCAGGCTCACGCCGGTCTCGGTTTTCACCCGGTCCAGCACGATTGCGCCGTTGGAGGATTCGCGGATGGCCGAGGTGCAGAAGGCCATGAAGTCCTCGACCTGGTGGCTGCCGGCGAACTTCACCGCTTCATTGATGAACGAAATCAGTTCTTGCTGGCCCTCTTCGGTGATCGCACCGTATTCGTTGAGGTAGCGCACCAAGGACAGTGGACGCTTGTGCGACGCGTAGGGAACCGGGCGGGCTCCGGGGTATGCATCGACGAGCAAAAGGTGAACGGTATTCGAACCGATATCCAGTACACCTAGTCTCATGGTGCGCTCCTCATTTGGCCGTGCAAGATCTGTTAGTCAGTCTTTTTTGCGGTGGTCTTCTTGGTCGTGGTCTTCTTCGCCGGGGCCTTCTTGGCCGGGGCCTTCTTGGCAGTGCGCTTGACCGGACCACGGGCTCGCTTATCGGCCAACAGCTCGATGGCCTTTTCGCGAGTCAGTTCCTCCAGCGAGGTTCCGCGGGGAACGGTGATGTTCGTGATGCCGTCGGTGATGTACGGACCGAAACGGCCATCCTTGACCACGATGTTCTTCTCGCTGGTTGGATCCACGCCGAACTCTGCCAGCGGCGGCACCGCGGCACGACGGCCACGCTGCTTTGGCTGCGAGTAGATCTCCAAGGCTTCATCCAAGGTGATCGTGAAGATCTGGTCTTCGCTTTCGATGGACCGCGAGTCGCTGCCCTTCTTCAGGTATGGACCGAAACGACCGTTTTGCACGGTGATCTCTTCGCCCTCGGCGTCAGCGCCCAGCACGCGAGGCAAGCTCATCAGCTTCAACGCATCATCCAGGGTCACGGATTCCACGGTCATCGACTTGAACAGCGATGCGGTGCGGGGCTTGACCTTCACAGGCTTCTTTGGCGGCTTCGGCTTGCCGTTCTTGTAGTACTCCACAGGCTGCGCAGCCAGTTCCTCAGCCGTTGGCTCCGGAATGATTTCGGTGACATAGGCGCCATAGCGGCCATCCTTCGCCACGATCTTCCGACCGGTTTCCGGATCGTTGCCCAGTTCCTTCTCGGCGACCTGCGAGGTGGCGAAAAGCTCCTCGGCCTTGGCCGCGGTCAGTTCATCCGGGGCCAGGTCTTCTGGCACGTTGGCGCGCTGCGGCTCGGTGCCTTCCGGGATGGCGCGTTCCAGATATGGACCGAACTTGCCCACGCGCAAGGTGATGTCATCGGTGACGCGAATCGAGTTGATGGCGCGGGCATCGATGTCGCCGAGGTTGTCGACCACGTGCTTCAGGCCCTCGGCGTCGGTTTCCGCTCCCTTGCCGAAGTAGAACAGGTTCAGCCAATCGGTGCGTGCACGGTGGCCCTTGGCGATTTCATCCAGGTCATCTTCCAACCGGGCGGTGAAGTCGTAGTCCACGTACTTGGCGAAGTGCTCTTCGAGCAGGCGGATCACCGAGAAGGCGATCCAGCTTGGCACCAGGGCTCCGCCGCGCTTGGTCACGTAGCCGCGATCCATGATGGTGGAGATGGTCGGGGCGTAGGTCGATGGACGGCCGATTTCGCGCTTTTCCAGCTCGGCGACGATCGACGCTTCGGTGTAGCGTGCCGGCGGGGTGGTCTCATGTCCCAAGGCCAGCAGTTCGTCGCCAGCCAGGTGCTGGCCGACGGTGAGCTGAGGCAGTCGGGTTTCGGCATCCTGGGCGGCTGCTTCCAGCGCCTGCTCGTCCTTGCCTTCCTCATAGGCGGCAAGGAATCCGCGGAAGGTGATCACGGTGCCCGAAGCCGAGAATTCGGCGACACGGCGATCGCTGGCGGTGCCCTGCAGCTTGATGGTGGCGGTGAAGCCCTTGGCATCAGCCATCTGGGAGGCGACGGTGCGCTTCCAGATCAGCTCGTAGAGCGCGTATTCGTCCTTGGACAGCGAGGAGCGCACGTCCTTCGGGCGGCGGAACATGTCGCCGGCAGGGCGAATGGCTTCGTGGGCTTCCTGTGCCGCGTCGGACTTCGCCTTGTAGACGCGTGGCTTGGACGGCACGGAGTCGGCGCCGTACAACTCGGTGGCCTGCTTGCGCGCCGCGGTGGTGGCTTCCTGCGAGAGGAAGACCGAGTCGGTACGCATATAGGTGATGTAGCCGTTTTCATACAGGCGCTGAGCGATCTGCATGGTGATCTTGGAGCTCCAGCGCAGCTTGCGGGAAGCTTCCTGCTGCAGCGTCGAGGTGGTGAATGGCGCTGCCGGGCGTCGGGTGTACGGCTTGTCCTCCACCGAGGTGACGGCGAAGTCGGTGTCCGAAAGGTTCGTCACCAGCGACTGGGCGGATTCCTGGTCAAGGTGTGCCAGCTTGTTGCGCGAGGACTTGAGCTGGCCGCGGTCATCGAAGTCGCGGCCGGAGGCTACACGGGCACCGTCAACGGCAGCGAGCTTGGCTTCGAAGGCTTCGCCGTTGTTCGTGGCAAAGTTTCCCTTGACGTCCCAGTATCCTGCCGGGATGAAGGCCATGCGTTCGCGTTCGCGCTCGACCACCAAGCGGGTGGCCACCGACTGCACACGGCCTGCGGACAGGCCACGGGCCACCTTGCGCCAGAGCACGGGAGAGATTTCGTAGCCGTAGAGGCGGTCCAGGACACGGCGGGTTTCCTGGGCATCAACGAGGTCGGTATCCAGTTCGCGCATGTTCTCCAGTGCGCGGGCGATGCCTTCCTTGGTGATCTCGGTGAAGGCAAGGCGGCGTACCGGAACCTTGGGCTTGAGCACCTGCAGCAGGTGCCACGCGATGGCTTCGCCTTCGCGGTCCGCATCGGTTGCGAGGTAGAGTTCGTCGGCTTCTTTGAGCTTGGCCTTCAGCTCGGAGACACGCTTCTTCTTGTCCGGATAGACCATGTAGTACGGCTCGAAGTCATTATCCAGATCAACCGCGAACTTGCCCACCGAGGTCTTCTTGAGCTCGGTCGGAAGTTCCGATGGCTGTGGAAGATCGCGGATGTGCCCCACCGAAGCATCAACGTCGAAGCCCTCGCCCAAATACTTGGCGATTGACTTCACCTTGGCAGGAGACTCTACGATTACGAGTTTCTTACCAGTCTTTTCCTTGGCCTTGGGGGGCACAGCACTCCTTTATACAGTACGGATTTTCAGGACCTTCGCCAGGCCCATATCCAATCCGCCATCACAGCTTCGTTCTTTGTGCCTACTCTATAGCCACATTTCCCGATGATCTTACACCGAAGAATTGCTGTGCTTTGAGCGAGGCATCTTATGCAGTTGCCTCCCCGGACGTCTGATATTCGGGAAGCAACGAGATTAAGTAGAACATACGACGCGAGTCAATACTGCGTTCCTCAGCAGTAGCCTTCGCCTCGTACTCGTAGACAAGGTCCAACATCCTGCGGTTGAACTCACGCTGTTTTTCCTCCGAGAGGAAGACCAGGCCGCTGGTGAGCATTGGCGGGCGATCCGGATCCGGGGTGATCCCGGCCTTCGCTTCAGCCTCGCGTCGCTGCACCTCAGCGTTCAGTCGCGTCCTGAATGCGTTTAATTGCACGTTGAGGTACGCAGTCTTGGCATTGGTCGAGTCGATCTGCGTGTTCAGCTCCAACCGCTCGCCGGCGGCGCGCCAGCGGCGTTCGCGAGCGTCCCCTTCGCTGGCGGCGCGAATCACATAGCCGTACTTCTCCAGAGCTCGCAGGTGATAGCTCATGGCGCTGGGCGTGAGCGCGCACAACGAAGCGAGTTCGGTTGCGGTACGCGTCGTCTGGGAAGCGAAGAGCTCATCCAAGACGATTAGTCGAGCGTCATGGGCCAACGCTCGAATGGCTTGCGGGTCGGTGATGGAGACCAGATGCGGAATTCCGCTCTCCACCGTCGAGGCAACCTCAGCCTGTTCCTCAATTGTGTTGCGTGTCATAGGCAAAAACTTTAGCGCTTGTTTCACATTTTACGAAGCATGCCGTGTAGCAAGAGGCGCTTCACTGCTTCATAAAGCAACTCGGCAAAGTCCTCTTGCCCCTCTCCGATCAACGATTCTAGCGCGTTGACTAGCTGAAACACCGATAAGTCGCCATCGCACGCCGAAACAAATCCTGCCTGCGCAGTATCAAGTAATTCAGTCCTGCGCAGCCCCGCCCCCTGGCGCAGCAGAATCACTCCAGGATGCTCGGCGCCAGGACGCTGATGGCGTTCTTCGGTGACGTCATCAGCCACCAGCAAATGCCATTGCTTGAAGTCTTCCCCGGCCTCGGCCAGCGCATCAGCCATCGTTATGTCGCGCTGCAAGGTAGGAGCCAATGGCTGCTCGACCGGGTGCGTGATCTGCTCATAGCTTTGGAGCACCGGGCGCTGGCCTTCAGGACGCCGGAAGTACACCAGGCCGAAGCCGATGGCAGCGACATTCCTCGACTCGAAATCGTCGAGGTAGGCGTTGTACGCGGCGATGTACGAGTTCTGGTCTTCGGTCTGCGATGAGTCGCGCAGCCAGGTTTCGGCATAGCCGCTGGGCGTGGTCTGCTCGCGTTCGATCACCCAGACATCCAGCTTGTCGCCGAACCACTGGCGCACCCGCGCATCCCATGCAGCATTCGAATCATCTTCTAGGCGAGGAATCTCCCAATTGGAGAGCATCTGCATCGAGCCACCGGGGTTCAGGAATTCAGGAGCCTTCTCGATCAGGGTGCTTACCAGCCGGTCCCCCGCCATGCCGCCATCGCGGTAGGTGAACCGGTCCTTGGCTCGCTCTGTGGAACTGCGCGGAGTGATAACGAACGGCGGGTTGCTGGCGATCAGGTCGAATCGCTGGCCGGCGACCGGTTCGAACAAGCTGCCCTGAAGCAGCGTGACCCGTGAATCCAGGTCCTGCGGATCGAGCTTGAGCGCGCGGTGGTTGAGCAGCAGGTTGAAGCGGGCGAATCCCAAGGCGCGCTTGGACAGGTCGGTGGCCGTGACGTGCCGGGTGTGCGAGAGCAAGTGGAAGAGCTGGATGCCGCAGCCGGTGCCTAGATCAAGGGCGCGTTCAGCGTCGGCGCGAATGGTCAGCTGGGCCAGCGTCAGTGACGCCTGCCCGATACCCAGAACGTGATCGGTGCGAAGGACCCCAGGCCGCTGATGCGCACCCAGATCATGGGCCACCCACAGTTCGCCATCGGCATCGGAGGAATGCAGCGCCAACGCGACGGTGGCACGGAACCCGTTGGCCCAGGACTCGATGAGCCCCAGCTTGAGCAGGCCCTCGGTTTTCAGTTCGCTGAAGGCGGTGTTGATGGCGGATTCAGCTGCTGTCTGGCCCAGCTGGAAGAGCCGCACCACGGTAACCAGGGCGGTATCCGGCTTCTGCCGGTCCAGGATCCGCAGCGCAGGATGAATCTGGTCTCGGGCGAAAGCCGCGGCTGCTTCCTCGCCGAGCAATTCGGCAACCGGCTCGTAGCGGTAGCCGACGTTGCCCAAATCCTTTGCAAGCAAGTCGAGCAGGGCTTGGTCGGCACTCTGAGGGGTATCGTCTAAGGCAGAAAATTCAGCGGCATTCACACCTTCCAGTCTACCTAGTCATGCAACCGCCGACAGATAGGCCATCGCGCCAAAGCGACACTAGGATATGGACATGACGCAAGTGACAGTAACCTTTCTCCAGCAGCTGAGCTCCAGCGAAGTCATCCCCGCTGCCAAGTCCCTGCCGGACACCGCCCGCATCGAACTGGCGGCCGGGATCACCCCGGAGTACTCGCGGTTCCTCTACCAATGCGTTGGCAGCGAATTGAACTGGGCCGACAGGCTGGATTCAACACGCGAACAATGGAATGAAGTGTTGCAGCGCCCCGGCTCAGAAACCTGGGTCCTGTATCTCGACGGCTCGCCCAAGGGATATTTTGAACTCGTGACCGCTAGCGGGCCCACAGGCAGCGAGGTCGAGATCTTCTACTTCGGGCTTTTCCCGGAAGCCACCGGCCAAGGCCTCGGAGGCGTACTGCTCACCGAAGCGCTGAACAGTGCTTGGAGCCTTGCAACGCGCTGGCCCGGGATTCCCGGCATCACCCGCGTGTGGCTTCATACCTGTTCCCTCGATGGGCCCGCGGCCCTGCCGAACTATCAGGCACGCGGGCTGAAGATCTATCGCACCGAAGTCGAGGATTCACAGGTGCGCGACGCTTCGCTGGGATTGTGGCCTGAACCAGCGGCATAATCCGCAAAAAGAAATCGGCACCAGCGATCCTGAATGAAAGCTGGTGCCGATGCACATTTAGTGGCGCTTTTTAGGCGTCGACGCTGCTGCAATCCGGGCAGCGGCGGAGGTTTTCGTCCTTCGCGCAGTCTTCGCAGAACAAGCGCAGGTTGCGGCAGGTTGGGTTCGAGCAGTTCTCGAACTTGTTCGTTGGGCCCTCGCAGCCCACGCATTTGCCGATGGTTGCCGCGTTCTCGGAGAACTCGGTGTGCATGCGCTTGTCGAAGACGTAGAGCGAGCCTTCCCACAGGCCTTCGTCGCCGTACTTCTCGCCGTAGCGGACGATGCCGCCCTGCATCTGGTAGACCTCCTGGAAGCCGCGCTTGACCATGAGGGCCGACAAGACTTCGCAGCGGATGCCGCCGGTGCAATAGGTGACTACAGGCTGGTCCTTCAGGTGGTCGTATTTGCCGGAGTCCAGCTCGGCCACGAAGTCACGCGTGGTATCCACCTCGGGAACGATAGCGTCCTTGAACTTGCCGATCTGGGCTTCGAAGGCATTGCGTCCATCGAAGAAGTGGACCTTTTCACCGGATTTCTTCTTGGTGTCCACCAGCTCGTGCAGTTCTTCGGGACGCAGATGCGTGCCGCCGCCGACAACACCGTTCTCATCAACTTCGAGCTCGCCTGGCGCACCGAAGGTGACGATCTCATCGCGGACCTTTACCGAGATGCGGGGGAAGTCTTCAGCGGAGCCTTCGGACCACTTGATATCCATCTTCTTGAAGGCAGGAAGCTCGCGGGTAGCTTTGACATAAGCCTTGACGGCAGAGATCTCGCCACCGACAGTGCCGTTGATGCCGTCTTTGGAGATGATGATGCGTCCGCGCAGTCCCCAGCGCTCCAGTAATGAGCGCTGCCACAAGCGGATAGCCTCTGGGTCAGGAAGCGGAGTAAATGCGTAATACAGAACAATGCGATGAATGGCCACCATACAATATTAGTAGCTTTTGGTCGCGAAACGCCGAGTAAAAGAGCAACGTCACACTGATTAGTCCCGTTTTTTCCGGTACTCCGGTAGTCCAAGAGTTTCAAGTAGGCAACGATTAGTTCAATGTCAGCAAATTCCTAGGAAAGACAAGGTAGGGTCAAATTATGGCATCAAACGCAAGCGATGAACTGATCGGCACCTGGGTAACCGGCTGGGCAGGAGCCCGTGGCTATGAAACTCGCAATGAGGGACGAGTCCATGCTGCTCTGCGCCACGACACTACTGAGGACTGGGAATACGTAATCTACGGCCCGTCCAAAGAAGAACTAGCCGCGGTCGCCGAAACCTTGAAGAAGCACCCTAATCGTCGACTGACCGCTTTCGACGCTTCTGCTGAGAACTTGGTCGCAATCGCCAACGAAGTTGGCTTGCAGGTCACCTCCGATGACGAAGCACTGATGGTCACCGAGCTAGCTGTGCACGACGTCGAGGTTCCACTGCCCGCTGACGGTTTCGTCTTCCAGATTGAACGCGACGGCACCCACGCGTACGTTTCACTGCACCCTGAGGACAACCAGGAAATTGTTGCTGCTTCGGGTCATGTATCTGCGGTCAGCGGCTTCGCCATCTTCGACCGCATCATCACCGGCGCCGACTTCCGCCGCCAGGGCCTTGGCACCTTGATCATGCGCGCTTTGGCTTCTTTGGCCCAGGAACACGACGTTGATGAAGGACTGCTGATCGCTTCGGTCGATGGACAGCAACTCTATGCTTCCTTGGGATGGACCTCCCTGGGCAAAGTCGTGATGTTCAAGGGCTAAGCCTTCCAGTATTTTTTCTCTCGCCGTATCCAGCGCATCAAACCGCTGGGTACGGCGATAGTCTTTAACTTCAGCAGTTCTTGGTTCCGAAAGGCGTCCACGTGAAGTCAGTGCGTTCTCTATTGGATCCGTATGACCGGAGCAATGACCCCGAGGCCGTGCTTCATCGCCGTTCCCGGGCCGCCAAGGATGAAATCACCAGCGACTGGCCTCAATGGTTGAGCCCTGAACTGGTCGAGACATTCCAGGGATTGGGAATCCAGAGCCCCTGGCTGCACCAGGCCCAGGCCGCCAATCTGATCCATGAGGGCCAGCACACCATAGTCTCCACCGGCACAGCCTCCGGAAAATCGATGGCCTACCTGATGCCAAGCCTGGATGTCTTGTTCAAGTCCCGGGACAGCGGATTCAATGACGCAGACTCCGCGGCATCAATCCTCTATATCTGCCCGACCAAGGCCTTGGCGGCGGACCAGCTTTCGGCGGTGCAGGCCCTCGATATCCCCGGTGTGCGCGCCTCCGCCTACGATGGGGACACGGACCAGGCGACAAGGACCTGGGTCCGCCAGCACGCGAACTTCGTTTTCACCAATCCCGATATGCTGCACCGAGGGATCATGCCGAATCATCCGGCCTGGTCGAGGTTCTTCAAGCGGTTGCGGTACATCATCATCGACGAGGCCCACTCCTACCGCGGCGTTTTCGGGGCGCACGTTGCGAACCTCATGCGCCGGTTGCGCCGGATCTGCGCACACTACGGCAACTCCCCTATTTTTATTGGAGCCTCCGCCACCAGCTCCGATCCGGAAGAATCATTCGGCCGGCTCATCGGGGCTCCAGCCCAGGCCGTCACCCATGATTTCTCGGCCAGCGGCGAACTTGTCATCGGTTTGTGGGAACCTCCGCTGACAGAACACCGCGGCGAAAACGGGGCTCCAGTGCGCCGCACGGCGATTGCCGAAAGCGCCTCGATTCTCACCGACCTCATGGCCGACCACACCCGGACCATCGTCTTCATCAAGTCGCGTCGAGGCGCCGAAACCATCGCCACGCTCACGCGCAAGCATCTTGAACGCTTTGCGCCCGAACTCTCGGTTCGCCTAGCGGCCTATCGTTCCGGCTACCTTCCGACTGAACGCCGTGAAGTCGAAAGGCAGCTTCGCAGCGGGGAGCTTCTTGGCGTGACCTCTACCTCGGCCCTGGAATTGGGCATTGATATCGCTGGGCTCGACGCAGTGGTGGTTGCGGGATGGCCGGGCACGCGTGCCTCGTTCTTCCAGCAAATCGGTCGCGCAGGCCGTTCCGGGCAGGATGCCCTGGCCATCTTTGTTGCCGGGGAAGATCCACTGGATACCTATCTTGCCCATCATCCCGAGGCTATTTTCGATTTGGGCGTCGAGGCGACGGTTTTTGATCCTCACAATAAATACGTGCTCAGCGGACATCTTTGCGCAGCAGCCCAAGAATCCCCGTTGCGTCCCGAGGAACTCGAGCTCTTCGGACCTCACACCGAAGAGCTTTTGGAATCACTGGTGCAACGCGGGTACCTCAGGCGGCGTCCGGCCGGCTGGTTCTGGACCCACCCCCAACATGCGGCGGCGATGTTCTCCATCCGTGCAGATGGCGGAGGCCCAGTGGACATCATTGACGCGGATACCGGCGCTTTGCTGGGAACCATGGATTCACCGCAAACTCATTATCAGGCGCACCCCGGGGCCATTTATGTCCATCAAGGCGCCAGCTACCACGTCGAAGAATTGGATGAGCAAAACCATGTAGTCGTGGTGACCCGGGTCAACCCCGACTACTACACCACAGCACGCGACCTGACTACTGTCGCCGTGGAAGCCGAGGAGCGCAAGAGCAGCCACCGAGATCTGAATATCCATTTCGGTGAAGTCACCGTCACCACCCAGGTCGTCTCGTTCCAGCGGAAGTCCGTCGCCTCCAATGAGGTGCTTTCCGAGGAGCCCTTGGAGCTGGAGGCCCGCGACCTGAACACCAAATCCGTATGGTTCACGATGACCGAGCAGCGACTGCTGCGCGCCGGGCTCATCGTCGACCAGTTCCCCGGTGCGCTGCATGCTGCCGAGCACGCGATGATTGGCTTGTTGCCGCTGGTTGCTACCAGCGACCGTTGGGATATCGGTGGCGTTTCCACGGCGCTGCATATGGATACCGGGCACCCGACCATCTTCGTCTATGACGCCCAGCCCGGTGGAGCTGGCTTTGCCGAGCGCGGTTTCGAACGATTTACCGATTGGGTCAGGGCAACACGGGACGCTATCGAATCATGCGAGTGCCAGCATGGTTGCCCTAGCTGCGTGCAGTCGCCCAAATGCGGCAATCGAAATAACCCGCTGGATAAAGCCGGAGCCATCATGCTCCTGGGTGCCGTCTTGGATGATGTGGAACCACGCCACCATCGGTAGTCATCTGACCTGTCTGCCTGGCTCAGCCTGATCCAGCGGAGGTGCTCCCGCCCGGGCCTTGGCCGTCGCTGAATAAAGCTCGAGGCCCAAGGCCTGGAATGACACCGGGACCTTGGCAGAGACCATGACAGTTTGCCCGTCGGGTTCGACAATGCAGGTTTCAAGGGACGCATGGTTCATCTGGGCCAAGGACCGGGCGACCTCGCAGGGATCGCCCGGACGCAATCCCCGCGCAGTGTCTGCCCCGGCCAAGGCAGCCAAATCGGCGGCGGCTGCCGCATTCATCGCCGCATGCACCGCAGCCACCCACGCGAGAGTAGCCCCGGCCAAAAGCAGAGCAACGATGACCAAGGCGGTCGTGGCAACAGTGCCGCTGCCCCGCTCAGATTTCAGAAGCGAAAAATACTGGTTCATTCGACTGCCACACTCGCCTCGCCATGGATTTGGACTCCTCCCACGATCGGGATCCGCACCGTTTTGCGAACAGTGGCCTTGGCAAACCCGCCACCTTGGGAGATAGAGAAACTGGCTTTGTCCCCTGCCAGTCGAACTCCGCTGGAGCGTGCGGTTGCCTGGTCTTCGCCGCGGGCCAGTTCCCTGGCCATGGCGCCCGCGGCCTGTTGCACCTGGATTTGTTGTATGCCCAACGTCCCCAAACACAACAGCAGTGAAAGCATCAACGCGACCGCGGGGAGCAGCACCGCGAACTCCGCGGTGCTGCTCCCCTTGTCGTCACTGAACTTCATGGCCTACAGCGACAAGGCTTTAGTGATCAAGCCCATCAGCATTCCACGCACATCACCGCTGGAAAGGATGCTGATCAACAGCCCGGCGAAAGCCACGGCTGCCAGGGTGACCATAGCGAATTCGGCCGTGGTGGAGCCTTGCTCGTCCTCCAGCTGATCCATGATCTCGCGGAATTGTCGGTTCATTGTTTTGACCTTTCTTGATTTTTCTTGTCGACGGCCTGGATACCGTTGACGATGTAATCCCACTGTCAGCCAGTTGCGGGATATCCCTCTGCGCTTCGCAACGATTTGGGTATAACTTCTTCGAGCAACCTCCGGCTGGGCACTACATGCTGGGGAACAACGCGATGATCAGCGGCACAACGCCTAAGGCGATGAACGCTGGCAAAGCGCAGGCACCTAGAGGCAGCACGAGCCGTGTGCCGAACTGCGCACCGAGCCGCGCCACCTTTTGGGTGTGTTCCCTGCGCTGCAGGGCTGCGGTATTGCGCAGTAACGTCGCGGCCGGAGCTCCAGTGGTATGAGCGAAGTGCAAGGCCTTTTGCAGGGGCGACAACCATTCAGGCGCGGCTTCCCAAGCTTTGTCCCATGACAGATTCATTTCCAGGCATCTGGCTACGCTGCGAAGGACCCGGCACTGCTCGATGCTGCTGCCAAGCAGGTCGAGGATGTCCGTGATGGGCATTCCGGAATCCAGAAGGCTGGCGCTCAAGTCCAGCACCAATTCGATGGGCTGGGGCTCGGATTTATGCTGACGCACAGGATTTATCGGACTCCCCAGCTTCGACGTTCGCCCTGAAAAACCCACGCCAAAGGCCAGGACACCGGCGAGCGCAACGCAAAGGATAATCAGCAGGTTCATGACAGAGCCTGCGCCGTCGTTGTCCGCATCAGACGCTGGCACCACACACGGTTCGCTGCCCACAGCCCAGCTCCAACAGCGACGCTCAATTGCGCAGCCCATGAAGAAGCCAGGGTCCCCAGGACATCAATGCCAACGAGCAGGCCGAAGCCGAAGCCCACCAGCGGCAGCCAGGTCAACAGTTTCGTCGTGGCCTTGGGCCCGGCCATCGCCGCGTCGAAGGACTGCTGGGCCACCAGAGCAGACTCGAGATCTTCGGCCAGCCGTTCAAGCACGTCTGCCAAGCTCGCGCCGCTGCGCTGAGAAATCTGCAGGCACCAATGCAGCCGCTGCACCGCAGAATGCTCCGTTGACGTGTGAATAATTTGCTGGTTATTCAAGCGATGGGTTGCCTGAAGATCTTTGAGTGCTTGAACGATATGCCCCGAGTCATTTTCGACCTCCAAGAGCGCGTCCACGGCGGGATAAAAACCCAGGCCGCTGCGCAGCAATGCTGAAAGCTCGCGAATGACGCGCGCGTCTTCATCCAGGGAATGATGAGCCTGATGTGGTCGCCGGTCGGAGCCTTTCAAGATCCTCCAATTTTTCGCGAAGAAGTTTCCCTGTTCCTTGCCGGCCGGCAGCCAGAGCCACAGGGCCATGGCGCTCAAGATCAAAATCAGCATGGGCTCTCTCCCGTGCCGTTCAGCTTTAATAACTGCTCTGATAGTGCCGCGGTGAGCGTGGACCCGAATTTTTGCTCCAGCACCTGATGCGCGTCTGCAGATAATGGATTGTCGCTGTGCATGTTGATCAGCGTGCGCATGCGCATGCGCCCTGAGTCATCGGTTTCCAGAGAGCCCAAGGAAATCGGCCCACGCCGTCCCCGCTCGCCGCGGCTCATATGAATGACCAGGTCCAACGCGCTTGAAGCCTGCAACGACGTGGCTTGGACACTCCAGCCCGCTAGGGCGCCAAGCGCTGCGAGTCGCGCTGGGACAGAGGCCGGGTTATTGGCATGCAATGTTCCAGCTGCCCCTTGATGTCCGGTATTCATAGCGGCGAGGAAGTCCCTGATTTCTTCTCCGCGGCATTCCCCGACAATCAGCCGGTCTGGACGCATGCGCAAGGCTTGAACAACAAGGTCCTTGAGCTGAACGAGACCGGCTGCTTCCACATTCGCCGAACGGGTCTGCAGCGAGACAGCGTGCGGGTGGTTGATCTGCAGTTCTTGGGAGTCTTCAACCACCACCAGCCGCTGTTGCGCATCTGCCTCGGCGAGCATGGCTTGGAGCAAGGTCGTCTTGCCGCTGCCGGTTCCTCCGGTCACCAGGAAATTCATCTGCCTTTGGATGACGCTGCGCAGCAATGGCGTCCAGAATGGCGGCGAATATTGCAGGACTTCGTCAAGGCCCAGTCGGCTCGCATGCTTGACGCGGATCGAAATGAGAGGGCCTCGGGTGGCAATGGGCGGAAGCACTGCGTGGACTCGATAGTTTCTCAAGCTCATATCCATGAACGGGCTAGCTGCATCCAGCCGTCTTCCGGCAAGCGTGGCCAGATGCACTGCCAATTCCCGAACTCGTTCAGCGGAAGAGAACCTGAATTCCATTAGCTCCAAACCACGCGGTGAGTCCGTCCAGACCTGGCCCTGCCCGTCAACGAGCACATCAGTGACGTCAGGGATCCTCGCGAAGGGTTCCAGGACTGATAAGCCGGCGACCTCGTGTTGCAGGGACTCCAACGACTGTGCAGCGCCCTGTGCACCCAGCGCGGCTCCGGAATCATGGACGGCGCCCGCCAACGCAATGGCATCCAGTTGTCCGCCGGAGGCCAGCGCCCGCTCCCGGACCGATTCCAGGATCTTGGCGTTCAGGACATGAGCGGTGGAGCCGTTCTCGTAGTCTTCGCTGTGCTTTCCTGTGTTCATGAGTTCTGGCCTTGAACCTGCGGAATAAGACAAAGATTGGCCAGCGACTGCCGCACACGGCGAGACTTGAAGCTGTCAAGCAACTCACCTCTTTGATCCGCTTTGATGATGCGCGATGAGATGGGGAAGGAACCCAGTATTTCTGTGCTGATCGCTGGTTCACAACGTGCGCGTTGTTCCCCGCAGAGCACTGCTTCGCCACGCTGCGGGAGGCAGGAGGCCTGCGCGGTGAAGACCTGCCGGTCAATGAATTGATTGATCACTGATTGCAAGGGGTGCGGGTAGCGCCCGGTATCCAAGACCACCAGGTCAAAACCCTGGCGCGCAGCGGCGAGCAGCCGGATGATCAGCTGTTCCTCGACGGCCTCGTGCTCGCTGGTCCCTGACCAGGTCAGCACCGAGGTGTTGCGAAGTTGCGGCAGGGTTTCGGCAAGCTGATGCGCTGCAAGCCGGCCGCCGGAGTGTTGCAGCTCTTCCCAGCCGACACCTGTGGGCGGCTTTGTGCTGGCCCGTGGCCACAGGGTTTGGGAATGCGGATCCATGTCAATGACTACGCTGCGCAGGCCAGTCAGTGTTCCTGCATGGGCAACGAGCAGAGCCAAGGTGCTGGTTCCCAACCCTCCGGCGGTGGCCGTGAATGCCAGGGTATGGCCATGGCCTGCCCGCATGGCCCACAACCCCAGGTATTCCCCGAGCCACTGACCTGCAGAAGGCAAAAGGGCCACCCGGGCTTTGGGGAATCTGCTGGCCTGCGACCATAATTGGCTGCCTTCTGATTCGAGTCCCACCAGGACATCCACTCGATGCCCGTCGTTGTTCGCCAACCCGGCCAGGTCGCTGCCCCAGAGCACCGGACCGCTAGCGGTGAGCCGAAGCGTTTCAGGGTCGGTGCACTGGATGATGCGCACCGCGGCACCCACCGCAATGGCGGCACAGGATTCGACGATCCGCGGATCCGCGCTGACGATGGTGCATACCGGTTCCTGGGTGGTTGCCTGCTCGGCTGCGGGCGCCTGTTCTGTTGGCATGACGGAGACGAGGTCATCAAGGTTCGTCATCACGAAGCGATTGTTCTTCTGCGGCTCAAGAGCCAGTGGAGTGTCGGTTAGCCATTTCATTTCTTGAGCGTCGCATCGGTGCGCTGGGTCCGGTGCAGGCTTGGGCCCGAATGGGGATATCTGCTCTGGGCACGGCACAATGTAGTTATGAGTGCCCTTGCCTTCCTTGCATCTGATCCCGATGGCTACGCTCTCATAGATCTGCGGGACAGCGATTCGGCGCACCCGCTGCGTGAAGTCCTGTCGGTATCCCGTGAAGACTTCGCGCAAGTCGTGACGTGGATCGAGGCCGAATTCGAGCCTCGCTGGGCCATGCTTCGGACCACCCCGTGGATGCAGCCGTTGATTTCCGCCGGCGTTTTCCTCGCCAAGGCCTACGTGCTCTCATTGGCACAGCGCATCATGCACCGCACTCCGCTGGCTGCCGAACAGGTCGAGGATTTCGACCTGGAACGCCCCGTTCCAGCCACCGACCGCTTTAATCAGGATGCGCTGTTTGATACGCCGGCCTTTGGCGAATCCCTGGAAGATGTCATCGCACTTTACACCCAGCAGCGCCGTGCCCTGCCCCAGGACCCGGCAGCCCGCAAACGCCTGGAACTGCTGATCCATGCCGAATCGGTGGGGGCTCTGATCGCCTGCGAAATGGAGCATGCGGGACTGTCATGGGATGAAGCCGGGCACCGGGCCCTTTTGCGCGAGCAGCTCGGCGAGCGGGTTTCGGAGTACGCCCGCCCGCCGAAGCTGGCGGCCAAGGCCCAGGAATTAGCGGCCGCGCTGAAGACTCCCGGACTGAATCCCGACTCGCCCCAGGAACTGCTCAAGGCCCTGCACAAGGCGGGGTTCGCGGTGCGTTCGGTGCGCGCCTGGGAACTGGAGCAGATCAGCCACCCGGTGATCCAGCAAGTCATGGAGTACAAGAAGCTCTCGCGCCTGGCCAGCGCCCACGGCGACATGTGGCTGGAGCAGTGGGTGAAAAATGGCCGCTTCCACCCGCATTACGTCCTGGGCACCGTGGTCTCCGGGCGGTGGGCGGCCTCCGGCGGCGGCGCCTTGCAGCTGCCCCATGCCATCCGCCAGGTAGTGCGCACCGGGCCGGGACGCACCTTTGTCGTCGCCGATGGCCGGCAGCTGGAACCGCGCATCCTGGCGGCGATCTCCAATGACCAGCAATTGCAGCAGGCCGGCCAGCAGGATGACCTGTACCAGTGGCTCTTGGATGCAAAGCTGGTTTCGACCCGCCAAGACGCCAAACTGGGCATGCTCTCGGTGATCTATGGCGGTGGCGGCGGAGCCAGCGGCACGGTGGGCGCCGCGCTGACAAAGAGCTTCCCCACGGCCATGCGCTTTGTGGAGCAAGCGGCGCTGGCCGGGCAGCAGGGCGAAGGCGTTCGCAGCTTCCTGGGCCGTGGCTGCCCGCCGGCGGATGAGCAGTGGATGCGGGCCCAGCGCGATACCGCCGATGAGGCCTCCCAGCGCTCTGCCGATGCCGCGGCCCGGGCGCGTGGGCGCTTCACCCGGAATTTTGTGGTCCAGGCGACCGCGGCCGAATGGGCGCTGGTATGGATGGGCCATGCCCGCCACCTGATCCACCAGGCCGGGTGGGGCCGGGATTGCCAGCAGGTCTTCTTCGTGCACGACGAGCTCGTCTTCGAATGCCCCGAGGAGCTGGCCGAGCAGCTGCAGCGGCTGATCCAGCATGCCGCGCTGCTGGCCGGACGCACGCTCTTTGGCGCCGCGTCCCCGCACTTCCCGGTCAGCGTCGCGATTTCCGCCAATTACGGGGACGCCAAGTAGCGCATCTGGTTTCAGGCCATGCGCAGTTCGCGCTGCTGGTTCCATTCGCGGGTCCAGCCCAGGTCGGTGAACAGCCGGTCCAGCACGATCGCGGTGAATCCCCAGATGATGCGTTCGCCGAATTGGAAGGCGGGCGAGGTGAACTTCTGCCCGTTGCGCTGCACTACCCCGGTCAAACGGTTCTTCGGATCCAGCAGCTGGGATACCGGGGCGCGGAAGACGCCGGCGCTTTCCGCAGGGTCAACGGCGTGCACCGTGGATTCGGTATGCCACCAGCCCAGCACCGGGGTGACCAGGAAGTTGGAGACCGGCAGCTCGGTTTCGCTCAGATGGCCCAGCACCTCGATGCCGCTGGTATCCACGCCGGTTTCCTCCCAGGCTTCGCGCAGCGCGGCATCGGCGACGCTGGAATCCTCCTGGTCGATGCCGCCTCCGGGGAAGGCGATTTGTCCGGCGTGCTTGCGCAGGGTGGTGGCACGTTCCACGAAGAGCAGGTCCAGGTCCTGGGCGCCGGCTTGTTCGGCGAGCGGGGCGTTGCCGGCTGCGCCGAAGAGGATCAGCACCGCGGCCTTGCGCGCCGGGTTGCCCTCAAGATCCATGTCGATCCACTCATTGGGCAGTTTCTGGGTGGCCCCGGCGGTCACCGAATGCTTGGCGATAACCTGTTTCAACTCGCTGCGTGCGCTCATGCGTCTAGTCCATATCCTTCGGCTCTCAGTTGCCTCCGGGTCGCACCTGCCTGCATTTTTGCCAGTAGATCCTCTCGCCCGGGAGCAAGCTCATACTTAAGCAACTGTTTTGCCTTGGCTGGTATTTCCTCGCCGATCCCATTCGAGGGGCACAGCTTGGCTATCGGGCAGACGCCGCAGGCCGGTTTGCGAGCGTGGCAGATCCTGCGGCCGTGGAAGACCACGCGGTGGCTGAGCATGGTCCAGTCGCGTTTCTCGAACAGCTCCCCTACCGCATGCTCGACCTTCACCGGGTCGGTTTCATCGGTCCAGCCCAAGCGGTTGGCCAGGCGCCCGAAGTGGGTATCGACGGTGATTCCCGGGACGCCGAAGGCATTGCCCAGCACCACATTGGCGGTTTTGCGTCCCACCCCGGGAAGCTTGACGAGTTCGGCCAGTTTCGGGGGCACCTGCCCGTCGTGCCGTTGCACCAAGGCAGCGGACAAGCCCAGCAGCGAGTCGGTTTTGGCGCGGAAGAAACCGGTGGGACGGATCAGTTCCTCAAGCTCGGAGCGATCGGCTTGGCTCATGGCCAGCGCATCGGGGAACCGCGCGAAGAGGGCCGGGGTGATCGCGTTGACCCTCACGTCGGTGGTCTGGGCCGAGAGCACCGTAGCGACCAGCAGTTCGAAGGGGTTCTCGAAATCCAGTTCTGGGACGGCGTAGGGGTAGGTTTCGGCCAGTACCCGGTTGATCTTGCGCGCCCGTCGCTTGAGCCCTAATTCGGTTTCCATTTTCGCTTTATTCGCCACGCATAGATCGTGTCATGTGTGCGGGCACTTTTCACCATCGGACACCGCAAGTTGATGCTGTTCGTCGCAGTGCTTTGACCGTTGGGCGCAGAAATTACCCTGATTCCCGGTACTTGGTGACACAAACCACAATCAGCAGCCCTAAAGCATGTAACTTTGATCACAGAGAATATTTCTGACTACGCGGAAGGATGCGAAGCCCGTGAGTGATTCGAAGACCTTGGATAACCTGTCGAATGAAACCCGTGCCTTTGCCCCCAGCAAGGAGTTCAGGGACCAGGCGGTCGCCAACTCTGCCAGCTATGAGGCAGCCCAGGCCGATCGCTTGGGCTACTGGGCGGACCAAGCACGCCAGGTACTGACTTGGGACACCGACTTCACCGAAACCTTGGACTGGTCGCAAGCACCGGTAGCCAAGTGGTTTGTCGGCGGAAAGCTCAACGCGGCTTACAACGCGTTGGACCGCCACGTGGAGAATGGCCTGGGCGACCGGGTTGCCATCTACTTCGAGGGCGAGCCGGGCGATACCCGCACCTACACCTATGCGCAGCTGACCGAAGAGGTCAAGAAGGCCGCCAACGCTTTCGAGTCCCTGGGCGTAGCCAAGGGCGACCGCGTGGCTGTCTACCTGCCGATGATCCCCGAGGCGGTCATTACCATGCTGGCCTGCGCCCGCATCGGCGCCATCCACTCGGTAGTCTTCGGCGGCTTCTCCGCCGACGCACTGCGCAGCCGCATCGATGACGCGGATGCCAAGCTCGTGGTCACCGCCGATGGCACTTGGCGCCGTGGCAAGCCTTCGGCTCTGAAGGCCGCCGTGGACGGCGCGCTGGCCGCGCCGGGGCACACCGTGGAAAACGTCCTGGTGGTCAAGCGCAATGCCGAGCCAGTGGAATTCGGTCCACTGGATAAGTGGTGGCACGACGTGGTGGATGCGGCCTCGACCGAGCACACCGCAGTGGCCCACGACTCCGAGCACCCGTTGTTCGTGCTCTACACCTCGGGCACCACCGGCAAGCCCAAGGGCATCGTTCACACCACCGGCGGTTTCCTCACCCAGGGTGCTGTCACCCACCGCGATACTTTCGACCTGCACCCGGAAACCGATGTGTATTGGTGCACCGCCGATATCGGCTGGATCACCGGACACTCCTACGTCACCTACGCGCCGCTGATCAACGGCGCCACCCAGCTGATGTATGAAGGCACCCCGGATACCCCGCACCAGGGCCGCTGGTGGGAACTGGTGGAAAAGTACGGCGTCTCGATCCTGTACACCGCGCCAACCGCCATCCGCACCTTCATGAAGTGGGGCCGCGAGATCCCCGATGGCTACGACCTGTCTTCCCTGCGCGTATTGGGTTCGGTCGGCGAGCCGATCAACCCCGAAGCCTGGATGTGGTACCGCGATGTCATCGGCACCAACAACGGCAAGAACGGCGAACGCAAGGAAAACCCGACGCCGATCGTCGATACCTGGTGGCAGACCGAAACCGGTGCGCATATGATCGCTCCGCTGCCCGGTGTCACCCACACCAAGCCGGGTTCGGCACAGGTTGCCGTCCCGGGCATCAGCATCGACGTGGTGGATGAGGCCGGCGAGTCGGTGGGCAACGGCGAGGGCGGCTTCCTGGTCATCCGCGAGCCATGGCCATCAATGCTGCGAGGCATCTGGGGCGATGTGGAACGGTACAAGGAAACCTACTGGTCCCGCTTCGAGAACATGTACTTCGCCGGCGACGGCGCCAAGAAGGACGACGACGGGGACCTGTGGCTGCTGGGCCGCGTGGATGACGTGATGAACGTGTCCGGCCACCGCCTGTCCACCACAGAAATCGAGTCCTCCCTGGTGGCCCACCCGTATGTGGCTGAAGCCGCGGTGGTTGGCGCCAAGGACGAGACCACCGGTGAAGCCGTGGTCGCGTTCGTCATCTTGCAGACCGAACCGGCCGAGGGCGAGGATGTCGTGGCTACGCTGCGCAACCACGTGGGCAAGGACATCGGCCCGATCGCCAAGCCGAAGCACGTGCTGGTGGTTCCCGAACTGCCTAAGACCCGTTCGGGCAAGATCATGCGCCGCCTGCTCAAGGACGTGGCCGAGGGCCGCGAGGTCGGCGATGCGACGACCCTCTCGGATTCGACCGTGATGAGCCAGATCGCCCAATCCATGGGCAAGTAGCCAATACTCAATTACTGACACTGCCGCCGTGCCGAACGTGGTTAACGTTCTGCACGGGGGCAGTGTTTTTTCTCGTTCATCAATAAACAATTGCCGCGGTTGCCGGCGCTGTGCACTAGATTTGAGTCCATGACTGAGAACGCATCACGCACGATCTTGCTGCTCAATGGGCCCAACCTGAACCTGCTGGGCACCCGTGAACCGCAGATCTATGGACATGACACCCTCGCCGATGTTGAACAGTTGGCTCGTGATACCGCAGCCACCCATGGTTTCGAATTGCGCGCCCTGCAGTCCAACCATGAGGGGGTGCTCATCGACGCCATTCATGAGGCTCGCACCAGCGCGGCGGGCATCGTGATGAACCCGGGAGCATTCACGCACACCTCGGTGGCGATCGCCGATGCAATCAGCGGCGTGCAGCTGCCCCTGATCGAAGTGCACATTTCCAATGTCCACCAGCGTGAGGCATTCCGCCACCACTCGTATGTCTCCCCCGTGGCCAGCTCGATCATCGTCGGCGCCGGGGTCAACGGCTACAAACTGGCCGTCGAGCAGCTGGCCTACCTGCTAGGCAAGTAGTCCGCCGCGGCTAGTTGGCGATGCAGTCCCCGGTTTTCACCGTGCTGCGCTGCGAGCCGCCTAGCTCCATGGCGCGTTCCATCTCTTCGAGGCTCAGCGCGAAGCCGACCTGTTCGTCGCTGCGAGACTTGGCGAAGATCAATCCGACCGCGTCGCCGCTTTCATCCAGCAGCGGTCCCCCGGAATTGCCCTGGGCTACTTCGGCGGTGAGCTGGTAGACGGAGATCCGCGACGGATCGGTGCCGTAGATGTTGGCAATGGAGACATTGGCCCGCGAGGCGATAAACGCGCTGCGGATCTGCTGCGGGCCACCTGCCGGGTAGCCGATGAACGCAGCGGCATCCCCGCGGGTCAGATCATCATCGGCCAAATCGATGGCCGGAGTTTCAAGACCCTGCACGTAAAGCAGCGCAATATCGGTCTCGGGATCGAAATAAACCACTTTTCCGCGGTGAACTTCGTCACGACCTGTCTCCACTGTGGCGGAGCCTAAACCGGCTACGACATGGGCGTTGGTCATCACCATTTCGGGTGCCACGACAAAGCCGGAACCGGTCAGGTTCACGCCGCACTGCACCGCGGTGCCCGAGACCTTGGCTGCCGATTGCGCGGCGGCTCGCTGCAGGTCCGAAGCCTCCCAATGGGTGTCCACCGGCTGGTCCACCGATGGCGCGAAGGGCTCCAGAAACGCCGGCAGGGTTTCGGCGATGACCTTGGAGCGGGCGGTGGAAATCGCCGAGTTAACGAAGGCCGGGGTGGCTGAGCGAATCCCCTTGATCAAGTTGGACTTGCCGATCTCCAAGGACAGTCGCGGGATGCCCATGCTGGAGGTGGAAAAGGCCAGCGCCCCAATGATTGTGGCGGTAATCAGCACCGAGAGCACGCCACCGGCGAAGCGGTCAGCGGAGCGCAGGAAGTCGACATTCATCCAGTGCCGGATGCGGGTGGCGATGACCCGGCCAAGTGCCTGGCCCAGGATGATCAGCACGGCCGCGGTGGCGACCATCAGCGCGACACGCCACCAGGGATTAGTCGCGAAGGTGGAAACCAGCGGGATGGCGAAGAACGCTGCAACGCCTCCCAGGATGAGGCCCACCATGTCGCCTACGGTCAAAAGGAAACCGCGGCGGAGTCCGATGATGAAAAAGGTCAGCAAAACAGCGCAGATGACTACGTCGAGCCAGCTGAAAATTCCGAGCACCAAGACTCCAATGCGTTCAAGTACTTTGTATTAACCCAAGGTACCCTTAGAAGCTGATGGATTTCTGCGAGCATATTCGCGAGTTTTGGCCGAATGAGCGTGACGTTCAACATTTTCTCGGTAAAACCACGTGTGGAAACTGTCACATTGTTACTGAATACGGCACAATGAAGTAAGCGCCTACTACTGTTGACAGGAGATTTAATGGATATCGAGGTACTGCGTCGCGCGCCACTGTTTGCGTCGCTTGGTGATGAAGTATTCGCCGCGCTCACCGAAGAATTGACCGAGGTTGATCTGTCCCGCGGTGCATCGGTGTTCCGTGAAGGCGATCAGGGCGACCGCCTGTACTTCATCGTTTCGGGCAAGATCAAGCTGGGTCGCACCTCTTCGGATGGTCGCGAAAACCTGATTGCTGTTCTTGGCCCAGGCGAACTGTTCGGCGAGATGGCCCTATTCGATCCACACCCACGCAATGCAACGGCAACCGCTGTGTCGGAAACCCGACTGGCTGGTCTGAGCCACGAGAACATGCGCAAGGCGATCCTGAACTCCCCTGAGGTCTCGATCCAGCTGCTGCAGGCTCTGGCTGCCCGTCTGCGTCGCACCAACGAGTCCCTCGCGGACTTGGTCTTCTCCGATGTTCCTGGCCGTGTTGCCAAGGCTCTGCTTGATCTTGCCGACCGCTTCGGCCGCCCGGCAACCGACGGCATCCTGGTAGCTCACGAGCTGACCCAGGAAGAGCTGGCTCAGCTGGTTGGCGCATCGCGTGAAACCGTAAACAAGGCTTTGGCTGAATTCGTTCAGCGCGGCTGGCTACGCCTGGAAGCACGCGCCGTCGTGATCCTGGACATCCAGCGTCTGCGTCAGCGTTCACGCTAACCCAAGCAAAATAGTGTGGGCCGAATATCCTTTTGGATATTCGGCCCACACTATTTTTAAGCTGAATTAGCTGACGATTAATGGCCTGCGGTAGCTTGCCATGGCCGGGATGATTCGGCGCTCATCGAGCCGAGAACTTCCAGATAATAAATGCCGTCACGCACCAATAAGTCAGGATGTTTCAAATCCAGGGAGCGTGCCCGGGACAAATACGCGACTACTCCGTTGGCGTCGGACATTGCTTCGAGCATCATTTCCACCGCGGGATAGCTGATCCTCGACAGATTCAGCCCCACGGTATTCGGCTGCCCCACCTCATCACCCAGCTCGCTGGTGTTGCGTTGCGCCAGAACCTTGCTGGCCACTTGCCAGCGGCCCCACTTGCCCTTGCCGCGAAGCAATGACGGTTCCTGGCGGTTGGGGACGGTGGCAGCGAAGTACCACGTATCAAATCTGCGCAGGGCAAAGTTGGGATTCAGCCAGTGCGAGACGGGGCGCAGCAAGTCGGTGCGCAGGCCCAGGCCGCGACGGCGGAGAAATTCGTCAAAGGAGAGATCCTGGCCCGCGATCGCTTCGCGGGCGCTCATCCACTCTTCGGGATCAGCCATTTCGACGATGGATTGCTCGTCGGTGCCGGCCAGCAGGATTCCGGTTTCTTCGAAGAGCTCTCGAATGGCGCACACGATATGCGCTTGGACCAGCTGCTGGTCCAGGACATCCATCCGCTTGGACCACTGTGACAGGCTCGGGCCGAACCACTGGTAGCTGGCCCGGTCGCTGGCTTCATGGCTGCCGCCCGGGAAGGCTACGTTGCCCAGCGGGGATCCGCCGGGCCGGAACGTCAGGTAGGTCTCCACGCCTTTGGAACAGTCCCTTACAAGGCACACCGAGGATGCGCGGCGCGGACTCCTGGGCGTGCGGGAGCCGAAGGTGAACCAATTCTCGGCTGTGGGGATCTGGTGTGGTGGCAGCTCAAAGATCCTGCGCACCATGCCGCTACGCGGCCCGCAAGGAAAAGCCTTGGCGGGCCGCATAGAAGGCAGCTGGAATGAACTACTCAAATTCCGCGATGACCTCAACCTCGACGGGAGCGTCCAGTGGCAGCACGGCAACGCCCACTGCGGAACGTGAATGCAGGCCTGCATCCCCGAGCACTTCACCGAAGAATTCGGAAGCGCCGTTGATGACTCCTGGCTGTCCGGTGAACTCCGGTGCCGACGACACGAATCCGACAACCTTCACGATGCGCTTAATGCGATCTAGGTCACCGATCTCGGACTTGATGGCAGCCAGCGCGTTCAACGCGGCAACCTGCGCCTGGGCCTTGGCTTCTTCTGCTGAAACCTCAGCGCCGACCTTTCCCACAACTGGGAGTTCACCCTTAATCAGCGGAAGCTGACCGGAGGTGTAAACATAATTGCCGGTGGTGACTGCTGGCAGGTATGCAGCAACAGGCTTGGCAACGTCTGGCAGGGTGTAACCCAGTTCGGTCAGTCGTGCTTCGACACGCGAGGAAGTCGCATCTTGCATGGGCTTTCTCTCCTTAAGGAAGTGTGTTTTGTTTACTCTTTTGGACGCTTCATATATGCCACTGGCGATGAACCGTTAGGGCCAGGAACAACGGTTACCAGCTCCCAACCATCATCCCCCCATTGGTCCAAAATCTGCTTTGTTGCGTGGATCAAAAGCGGCAAAGTGGCGTATTCCCATTTAGTCATACTGGATACGTTATCGCGTCCTTGTAAACTAGTGGGTATGGCAGCCAAGAAGTCCCCCTTTTTTGATACCGCCACCACCCTTGGGAAAGTCGTTGCATTCTTCGGAATCAGCGCCCTGTGTGGTGTGCTCGCAGCAGGCATGCTCGTGCCGGTTGCGGCGATCGCAAAAACCGGTTTGACCACCGGTAACAACATTGTTAGCGCGCTTCCGAGCTCGTTCGAAAAGCTTCCGATTTCGGAGCCTTCGACGATCCTCGACGCCAACGGCAAGACCATCGCGAATTTCTATCAGCAGAATCGCGAACCCGTGAAGATTAATGACATTTCGCCGTACATGCGCAAGGCCATCGTTTCCGTGGAAGATGAACGCTTCTACGAGCACAAGGGTGTTGATCCCAAGGGCATCGCCCGTGCCGTCGTCGGAAACCTCACCTCGTCTTCCCGTTCGGGCGCATCGACGCTGACCCAGCAGTACGTGAACAACCTTCTGGTGAACAACCAGGAGCTCACTGGCTCTGAGGAATCAACCATTTCCGGTCAGAAGGATTACGCCGCAAAGATCCGCGAGCTCAAGTACGCGGTGGCGATCGAAAAGGAAATGTCCAAAGACGAAATCCTTGAAGGCTACCTGAACCTGGTGCTGTTCTCGGGTCGCGAGTACGGCGTTCAGGCAGCAGCCCAGCGCTTCTACTCCGTTGATGCCAAGGACTTGAACGTCCAGCAGTCCGCCATGCTCGCCGGCATGGTCCAGCTGCCGAATGTCTACAACCCAATCAACAATCCAGAGCGTTCCCTTGACCGCCGCAACAAGGTGCTGGGCAACATGTACCGCACCGGCGCGATCAACAAGAAGGAATACGACGATGCGGTGAAGTCCGGGCTTGAACTCAAGCCGAGCACTTCCCCATCGGGTTGCTCTTCCGCTCAGGACAATGCATATTTCTGTGACTATGTCGTCAACCTGATTCTCAGCGACGACACTTACGGCAAGACCAAGGAAGACCGTGAAGGTCTTCTGTACCGTGGCGGCCTGACGATCAAGACCACCTTGAACAGCGAGCTGAACAAGAAGGCTGCCGCCGACGCTCGCAAGGCTATTGATCCGAACGCCAAGTCCAACAAGGACATCCACTCGTCGATCGTTTCGGTTCAGCCTGGCACCGGCAACATCTTGACCATGGCACAGAACACCACCTACGGTCCGGACAGCAAGAACTCCGGTTCAAGCACCTACTACAACTTCGCAGTGGAACGCTCGAAGGGTGGCGCTGGTGGTTTCCAGGGTGGCTCGACCATGAAGCCTTACACGACCTTGGGTTGGCTCACTGAGGGCAACCGCATGAGCGAAACCATCAATGCGAAGAAGCAGGCCTTCCAGCCCGGAACCAAGTTCCGCGCGTCCTGCCTTCCTGGTGGCACCGCAACAGTAGGCAGCAAGTGGGAGCCAAAAAACGCTTCCCCTGGCTTCTACCGCCGCATGACCGTTGATACCGGCCTGTACTGGTCCATCAACACCGCGACCGTTCAGGAAGCATTCCGCACCGATTTGTGCACCATTGCTGACTACACCAAGCGCTTGGGCGTCTTGGATCAGGATGCCGATAACGGCCAGCCGGGCCCGATTAGCCCTGCGAACCCATCGTTCATCATCGGTTCTGCCAACATCACCCCGCTCTCGCAGGCAGCAGCTTTTGCGACCTTCGCCAACAAGGGTGAGTACTGCAAGCCACGCGCCATGACCAGCGTTGTCGACAAGGACAACAACGAGTACAAGGTTCCCCAGGAAACCTGCTCGCAGGAAATCGATCCGGCCTACGTCGCAGACCTTAACGGCACGTTGAAGAAGATCGCTACCAAGCGTGTTTCGAAGGGTCGCGTTGAAGGCCCGATCGCAGGCAAGACCGGTACTAACAACTACGCCACCTCGACCTGGTTTGTTGGTTACACCACCGGCATCGCGACCGCTACCTGGGTAGGCCGCCTCAATGGCAAGGCCGCCAACGAGACGAACCAGCTGCATGGCGCCATCATCAATGATGAGCAAGCTCCTAAAATGGTTGACTCTTCGACCTATGCAGCCCCATTGTGGGTCGACTTCATGGAGGAGGCAGTCCTCCAATACGAGCGCAAGGGCTTTGGCAAGGCTGGCAAACGTCCGGCTCCGGTAGTTCCGGACACTCCAGATGGCGCAATGTCTGATGGTGAAAAGGAAGACGCAGCAGCTGCTAAGGCTCGGGCCGCCGCGGAGGCACGCGCGCGGGCTGAAGCTGAAGCGCGTGCAGAAGCTGAGGCTAAGCGCAAGGCAGCCGAAGAAAAGAAGAAGGCTGAAGAAGAGAAGCGGGAAGCCGAAGAAAAGAAGGAAGCCGAAGAAAAGAAGGAAGCCGCAGAAAAGAAAAAGGCTGAGGAAGACAAGAAGAAATCACAGAAGTCTTCCAAGCCTAGGCCTCCAAAGTCCTCCGATTAGTCGGGTGACCAACTAGCTGCTCCTGCGAAAGGCCGCGTTCAACTTTGGTTGGACGCGGCCTTTCGGTTTAGATTGGCAATAGCGGACTTCACCAGAAGTTGCCCCCGGGCACGAAAGGACGATGGCAAACAGGTCATGGTTGAACACAAAACATTTGCTGCAGCACTACGTCATGCGGCTGGCACAACTGCCTTGGCGGCCGGTGGCGCATTGGCCTTGGGCGGTGCACTCGTTGGCTATGGCATGCTGGAGACCCAGAAGTTCGGGCTTCGCCGCGAAACCCTGAGCATCCTGCCCCGAGGTGCCGCCGACATCAAGGTACTGCACCTCTCTGATATCCATATGGTTCCGGGACAGGAAACCAAGATCCAATGGCTGCGGGAACTGGCTGATCTCAAGCCGGGCTTCGTGATCAACACAGGCGACAATCTCAGCCACCGCAAGGCAATTCCTTCGTTGCTCAACGCCCTTGAGCCGCTCATGGCCTTCCCCGGCGCCTTCGTTCCGGGGTCCAACTGCTACTACGCGCCCAAGCTCAAGAACCCGTTCAAGTACTTTGCGCGCAATGATGGCATCCCGAACCCGTCTTCGCGGGACCAGCTTCCCTTCGAAGACATGCATCGGGCCTTCGGCTCCGCCGGCTGGGTGAACATGTCCAACCGCTCGCATTCAACGGTCCTGAATGGGCTGCGACTGGACTTGAGCGGCGTGGATGATCCGCACATCAATCGGGACCACTTCGCAGGCTGGCCACGCGGTTCCTCGACCAGCGACCAGGCTCCCCATGTTCGCATCGCGTTGACGCACGCTCCATACCAGCGGGTCCTGGACCAGTTCACAGAAGCGAAGGCCGATGTCATCTTTGCCGGGCATACCCACGGCGGCCAGGTCTGCATCCCGGGCTACGGCGCGCTGGTTTCCAATTGCGATCTACCAACGTGGCGCGCCCGTGGACTGAGCGATTGGGAGTACGCAGGCAACTCTGTTCCCCTGAATGTCTCCGCCGGATTGGGCACCTCACGCTTTGCGCCGATTCGCTTTGCCTGTCCGCCAGAGGCAATTCTGGTGACCCTCACCGGACGCAAATAGTCTCAAAATCATCTTCTGAATCCCGGTCTTGCATGGAATATCGTGCAGGGCCGGGATTCACTTTAAGCTCATCTGAAGCATTTCTTTCCCAAATGAGGAAATTGATTGAATTCTCTCAACCACTGACGGTAAGCTGAAGCTCTGTCTAACTTCTGGATGAATGCGGGGTACCGTGGCGCAAGCACAAAAGGTCGACTCTAAGGACCCGGTTCCTCTCTCCGCAACGCTGAAGCGGCTTTACCCGTTCGTGAAGCCGATACTCCCCCGGCTGTTCTGCGGATTCCTCTGTGCGCTCGGAGCCGGAATCGTGGCCTTGGCCATCCCGCAGGTGCTGGCATGGCTCGTGAACTCCGTGCTGCACCGAGACGGAGCCTCCTCCGAGGTCTGGATTTCCGTTGCCATTGTCGCCGCCTTGGGCTTCGTTGAAGCACTGCTGATCTACCTGCGCCGCCAATTCGTGCTGACCCCTGCCGCCGGCTTGGAAACAAAGATGCGCATCCGGTTCTACAGGCACCTTCAGCGCCTCCCGGTTGCCTTCCACGAGCGTTGGGGGTCGGGCCAGCTGCTCTCGCGCTCCATGTCGGATCTCTCGCTGCTGCGGCGCTGGCTGGCCTTCGGCGCGATGATGCTCGTCGTGGAAACCGTCACGGTCATTACCGGTTTGATCCTGATGTTCACCCACTCGTGGATTCTGGGATTGATCTACCTTTTGGGCTCGATTCCCATCGCCATCCAGGCTTACCGCTTCCGCAATAAATTCCGCGCTGCCAGCCGACTGAGCCAAGACCAAGCCGGCGATCTCGCCACAGCGGTGGAAGAATCCGTGCACGGCATCCGCGTGATCAAGGCCTTTGGCCGCGGCCCGCACATCTTCGAAGGCTTCAATACCCAGGCCAAGTCGCTGCAGGAAACCGAAATCGCCAAAGCCAAAACCCTGGCCACCTTCCTGCTCACCGTCGTCGCAGTCCCGGAAACCATTTTGGGCATCGGCCTGTTCATCGGCATTGCCCAAGTCGCCAACGGCACTTTGAGCGTCGGATCCCTGGTCGCGTACTTTGCGATCGCCGCCGTCATCGCCGGGCCTGTCGAAGGCATGGGCATGCTGCTGGGCATGACACTGAGCACCAAGACCGCGCTGGACCGCCACTTTGAAGTCATGGACGCGGCCAACGACATCGTCTCCCCCGAACAGCCCAAGATCCCGCAGCAGCGTGATGGCAGTGTGGCCCTGCGCCATGTGCGCTTTGCCTATCCCGACACCGCAGGAACGCATCGGCCGATCCTGGCCGATATCGATCTGCAGATCCGCCCGGGCGAAACCATGGCCCTGGTGGGCATTACCGGGTCGGGCAAATCGACCCTGCTGAACCTGATTCCCCGGTTGCATGAAGCGACCGCCGGCGAGGTCATGATCCACGGGCAGAACGTCAAGGACTGGGATCTCGATCAGCTGCGCACCGAGATTGCGGTGGCTTTCGAAGACACCACGCTGTTCTCCACCACCATTCGGGACAACGTTCTGCTGGGTGCGCCGGAGTCCCTGGATGGGGAAGAACGCGAAGCGCTGCTCGCTGTGGCGCTGGACGTCGCCCAAGCCCACTTCACCTACTCGCTGCCCCAGGGCGTCGATACGCTCATCGGGGAAGAAGGGCTCTCGCTCTCCGGCGGACAGCGCCAGCGTATCGCCCTGGCTCGCGCCATCGCGGCCCGTCCGAGCGTGCTGGTGCTCGATGACCCGCTCTCGGCACTCGACGTGCGAACCGAAGAACGGGTGACCGAAAAGCTGCGCGAAGTCCTCGCCGGAACCACCACCCTGATCGTGGCGCATCGCCCCTCCACCGTGATGCTGGCAGACCGCGTGGCATTGCTCCGCGATGGCCGCATTGACGCGGTGGGCAGCCACACCCACCTGTTAAGCACCAACGAACACTACCGATTTGTCATTGCCAGCCTGGATGACGAAGAACTATCAACCACCGAGGAGGCCTGAAGATGAGTAAGCCACTAGGTGTCGCCAACGAAGACTCCATCAAGCTTTCGGCTGCTGAACGCAAGGTCGTGCGCCAGCGCTCCTTCCGCCTGCTCGCGGCCCTTGCCTTGCCGCAGAAAAAGCTCTTCATCCTCACAGTCGTGTTGGTCCTGGTTTCCAATGCGGCCCGTGTGCTGTTGCCAATCATCATTGCCTTCGCCATCGACTGGACCCTGCCACAAGTCCGCGAGGGCAACTGGGGCGCTTTGGGGATCACCGGCGCGGGATACATCGCGTGTGCGATTCTCAGCGGCGTCTTGCTGGCCTGGTACATCAATTCCGCCGCAAAGATTTCGCAAGCCATGCTGCTGGATCTGCGCCAGCAGGTGTTCCGCCACACCCAGCGGCTCAGTCTTGAATTCCATGAGAACTATACGTCGGGACGCATCATTTCCCGCCAGACCTCTGATCTGGAAACCCTGCGGGAGCTTTTGGACCAGGGTGTCTCGGAATTGGCGTCCTCCTGCGTCTTCATCATTTTCACGCTGATTTCGATTTTCCTTCTGGACTGGCAAAGCGGGCTCGTGGTCTGCATCGCTGCCGTCCCGGTAGCCATCCTGTTCTTCTGGTACCAGCGCCGTTCCGAGGTCTTGTACCGTGAATCCCGTGTCGTTTCCGCCAAAGTCATTTCGACTTTCGTGGAAACCATGACCGGCATCCGCGCGGTGAAGGCCTTCCGCCGCGAACGTGCCAACGATGATAACTACCAAGAGATCGCTGAGAAGTACCGCGATAATTCGGTGCGCTCTTTCAACCTCTTCGGCATCTTGCAGCCGGGCCTGGTCCTGATTGGCAACCTCACGGTCGCAGCGCTTCTTGCCTACGGCGGATTCCGCATCATCAACGGCTCCATGGAAGTTGGTGCCATGGTGGCCATCCTCTTGGCTTCCAAGAGGCTCTTCCAGCCCGTTGAGCACATTGCGATGTTCTACTCTTCCTTGCAGTCCGCCACTGCGGCCCTGGAAAAGGTCTCAGGACTCCTGGAAGAAGAACCCACCGTGCTTGAGCCAGAACAGCCCAAGAGCATTCGCAAGGTGGCCGGCGAGCTGGACTTCAAGGATGCAGTCTTCGGCTACGGAGACGGACCCATCATCATGGACAAATTTGATCTGCACATTCCAGCCGGTCAGACCGTCGCTGTCGTGGGCCAAACCGGTGCCGGCAAATCAACTCTCGCCAAGCTGATTGCTCGCTTCTATGACCTGCGCTCAGGCACATTGAATTTGGATTCAGTGCCCATCAAGGAGCTGTCCAACAAGGAACTGCGCCAGCATGTGGTCATGGTGACCCAGGAAGCGTTCCTCTTCTCGGGTTCGGTTGCGGAAAACATTGCGTTGGGACGTCCCGGAGCTTCGCTTGAGGACATTCAGTCAGCAGCCCGCGCTGTTGGAGCCCACGAATTCATCACGGATCTGCCCGAGGGCTACGACACCGATGTGAATAAGCGAGGCGGCCGGGTATCCGCCGGACAACGACAGCTGATCTCCTTCGCCCGCGCTTTCTTGGCCGATCCCGCGGTCTTGATCCTGGATGAAGCGACCAGCTCCCTTGATATCCCTTCGGAGCGTGCTGTCCAGCGCGGCCTGCAGACGTTGCTTGGCAATCGCACGGCGTTGATCATCGCCCACCGCCTCTCGACGGTTCAAATCGCTGACCGCGTCCTAGTAGTCCACGATGGCAAGATCGCAGAGGATGGCACGCCACAGCAATTGATTGCCGATGACGGCCACTTCGCCGCATTGCACAAGGCATGGAAGGATTCGCTGGTCTAGGCAAGCCCAGATAGAAGCAGCCCCTGGCGGCTCAGAAAATTTCTGAGCCACCAGGGGCTGCCTATATGCGTACCGCCAGAACTAGGCAGTGAAGCTCTGGCCGGTCAGGCGTTCATAAGCTTCGATGTACCGGGCACGGGTCTTCTCGACAATCTCAGCGGGAAGCTGCGGTGGCTGCTCGCCGGAGTTCTTGTCCCAGCCCGATGCGTCGCTGGTCAACCAGTCGCGCACGAACTGCTTATCGAAGCTCGGCTGGGCTTGGCCTGGCTGATAGGCCTCTGCGTCCCAGAAACGCGAGGAGTCCGGGGTCAACACTTCATCGCCCAAGGTGACTTCGCCCGTGGCTGGATCTGCGCCGAACTCGACCTTGGTGTCAGCCAAGATGATGCCGCGGGCGCGGGCA
This sequence comes from Glutamicibacter mishrai, assembly GCF_012221945.1. Classification (NCBI taxonomy): domain Bacteria; kingdom Bacillati; phylum Actinomycetota; class Actinomycetes; order Micrococcales; family Micrococcaceae; genus Glutamicibacter; species Glutamicibacter mishrai. The sequence continues at coordinate 800,657 of NZ_CP032549.1, forward strand.
ATCTGCTCAGCCTGCTCGTAAAGAGCCACGGTCTTCTCGCGCAGCGCCTCGGCAACGTCCTTGCCAACGCGCTCAACGGTCTGCTCATAAGTGATGTTCTCGTCGTGCTCCCCTACCTCGGCCTTCGCCGATGGGGTGAACAACGCAGGCTCCAGGCGGGAGCCATCCACCAGGCCTTCAGGCAATGGCAGGCTGCACACGGTCTTGGAAACCTTGTACTCAGCCAGGCCCGAACCGGTGAGATATCCGCGAGCGATGCATTCGATCGGGTACATTTCCAGCTTCTTGCAGACCATGGCACGCCCGGCCACGGCTTCTGGAACATCGGTGGAGATCACGTGGTTGGCGAAGTCGCCCAGCTGCTCGAACCACCACAGGCTCAGCTGGGTCAGGACCTTGCCCTTATCCGGGATCTCGCTGGTGAGCACAAAATCGTAGGCGCTGATGCGGTCTGAAGCGACGACCAGCACGCGGTCGGTATCCTCGAAGCTCGTGCCGGCCGGCACGTAGAGGTCTCGAACCTTGCCCGAGTAGAAGTGGTCCCAACCTTCAAGGTCGAGAACTTCGGTCTGGAATCCTGCCATAAATATCTGGTCCTCTTACTTGCTTTGATCTGCGACGACAATTTCGCCGCGTTCGGCCTTCAGCGCGATATCGGTGCGCGATTGGGCACCATCCCAGCTGATCTCGGCTACGCCTGCATAGGCCGCTTTGCGGGCAGCTGCCAGGTCATCTCCCAGGCCAACCACTGCAAGCACGCGTCCTCCGGAAACAATGATGTTGCCGTCTGCATCGGTGGAGGTGCCAGCATGCATCACGTGCACGTTCTCCAGCGCGTTCGCGGCATCCAGCCCGGAAATCACTGCGCCCTTCACCGGGGTGTCCGGGTAGTTCTCAGCGGCGATGACAACATCAACTGCGGTAAGCGGCGACCAGTTCAGCTGTTCGGCATCATCAAGCTGGCCCTTGGCAGCAGCCAGCAATACGCCGCCCAATGGGGTCTTCAGGCGGGCAAGGACTGCCTGGGTTTCCGGGTCGCCGAAGCGTGCGTTGAATTCGATGACACGGATGCCGCGCTTGGTCACGGCCAAGCCGCAGTACAGCACGCCGGTGAATGGGGTGCCGCGCTTTTCCATTTCACGCAGGGTCGGGTAGGCGACGCGTTCCATGACTTCGTCAACGAAGTTCTCCGGCAGCCATTCAAGCGGCGAGTAGGCACCCATGCCGCCGGTGTTCGGGCCCTCGTCATTGTCGAAGATGCGCTTGAAGTCCTGCGCAGGAGACAGCGGAACGGCGTGCTTGCCGTCGCAGATCACGAACAGGGAAACTTCTGGCCCGTCGAGGAATTCTTCGATGACCACGGTGCCGCCGGCTGCGAAGCAGGCTTCTGCGTGTTCCAGGGCCTCATCGCGGTCCGAGGTGACCACGACTCCCTTGCCTGCGGCCAAGCCATCGTCCTTCACGACGTACGGAGCTCCGAAGTCATCCAGCGCGCTGGCAGCTTCGTCGCGGTTGGTGGCAACGTGTGCCATAGCGGTCGGGACTTCCGCGGCAGCCATCACGTTCTTGGCGAATGCCTTGGAAGCCTCAAGCTGGGCTGCTGCCTTGGTCGGGCCGAAGACCGGGATGCCGGCTTCGATCAGGGCATCGGAGACACCGGCTGCCAGTGGCGCTTCTGGACCGACAACTACCAGGTCGCTGGCCAGTTCGCGGGCCAGGGCGAGAACTGCGGCAGGATCCTGCGCGTCGATGTTGTGGGTGGTGACGTCCTGTGCGATGCCGGCGTTGCCGGGTGCGCAATGGACTTCTTTGACGTAGGGGTCTGCACTCAGTGCTCGGACAATTGCATGCTCACGGCCGCCTGGGCCAATAACCAGTACCTTCACCCGGCCGAGTTTACCGGAGAATTCGCGGGCGGATGCTGTCTGTGACATCGGTTGGACCTGTCCTGTGAACCGCACCGGCAACAGCTTTGCCCCATGCCGATGGGCAAGGGCCACTCCGCATGAATAAACTGAGGGAATGGACCGATCCGTGGATATTTCCGATTGCTCGCAGTTAGTGCAAGTGAGCCGCAATGGCGTCACCGAGTCACGGCACTATGGGGTCGCGGTGGTCCTGGATCCGGACGGCTCACCACTTTTGTCGCTGGGAAACCCTGACGCTTTAATCTTCCCGCGATCTGCCGTCAAGCCCTTCCAGGCGATTGCCTCATTACGATGCGGCGTCGCACTCACGGACGTGCAGGTGGCCCTGGCCTGCGCAAGCCACGTCGGCACTTTCGAGCACCAGGACGTAGCCCGCGCGATGCTCCAGGCCGGTGGTTTGGATGCTTCTGATCTCCAATGTCCGCAATCCTGGCCCGTTGATTCGGCAACCAGGACCCAAATGACCCTTGAGCAATTGCCCAAATCCGCGTTGGCTTTCAACTGCTCGGGCAAGCACGCAGGATTCCTGCTCGCGGCAAAAGCCTTGGGCTCTGAGACTGCCAGCTATCTGGATCCGGTTCATCCGGTCCAGCAGACGGCCCACGCGGTCCTCGAAGAGTTCTGCGGGCCGATCCATTTCACGGGCATCGATGGCTGCGGGGCCCCAGCTGTCCAAATGTCGCTGCAGAGCCTCGCCCAGGGCTTCAGGCAACTTGTCGTGTCACAGCAGGCGGAGGCGCAACGCGTTGTCGACGCGATGCGACACCACCCTTGGGCCGTTCGAGGCAAGGGCCATCCCAATACGGAAGTCATCAGGCGGACCGGGGCCATCGCCAAGCTGGGCGCCGAGGGCGCGCTGGCCGTGGCGGCGCCGAGCGGGGTGACCGTAGCCATCAAGATGCTCGACGGCTCCGCCCGCGGCACCGATCTTCTGGCCCTGTCGCTCTTGCGCAAATTCGACGCCATCGAGGAAACTCCCTACCGCGAATTGCGCGTGCAATTGCAGCCAGCGGGCGCCACTGCCGGGGCACGTGCCGCTGGACTACAGTTGGCTGGGACAGATTTCTGATTTTCACTGCCTGGCTTCAAGCCATTGCAACAGGTGAATGTGACAGTTTTATGTCATCGAAGGAAAGAGATGAATCACTAAATGGCAATCAAGCGACGCGTTGATGAAAGCGCTGGTCGTGCAGCGGTCCGCGAGTGGGCTGGAACTACGCAAGGACAAGGAAAAATAGCCCGTCCGGTGTTAGCCATGGCAGTTCGCTACCTGCTGGAGGAATTAGCCTCTCGTGCCGAGGGCAATTCGGTCGAGGTGCGCATCCCTCCCTTTGGTGTGACTCAGTGCATAGCTGGCCCCCGGCATACCCGAGGCACCCCGCCGAATGTGGTCGAAATGCCTGCTGAATTATGGCTTTGCCTGGCGACCGGGCGAACCTCATGGGCGGATGCCCTGCAAACTGGGCAATTGCATGCTTCTGGACTTAGGGCAGACTTGTCCGCGCACCTACCACTTATTGAGTACGCTTAAGGGTATGGAGCAACACCCCGCTACCCCGACATCTGCAGATCAAAGTGTCGAAGTGCAAATTCACTCGGCACCTAAATTCTGGCCATTCATTCTGACCTTCGCCGTACTCGGCGCTCTGGTTGGCCTGGTCATTGGCTTGCTCGGCGAGCCTTCGCAGGAGTACACCCGTGCGTCAGCTTCCGGATTCTTCGCGATGTTCGGCGCTGGACTAGGTGTGGGTATCGGTGCGCTGGTGTTCGTGATCATCGATCGCTTCACCTCGCGCAAATCCACCAAGCATCTGGCAGTTCCTCTGGCCGAGGACACTGACACCAGCGGACAACCAGGCTAGGCAGCTTTTCCCTTCCACTGAAAAGCGGGCGGCCGCGCACCTGGCCGCCACCACCACACAAACGGTCGGTGTCGACCAAACCAGAACATGAGAGAATAACTGACATGGCGCGTGGCGATGGATTCTTAAATCACGACCTGCTTCCAGGCGAGAAGGGGCCGCAGGATGAATGCGGCGTTTTCGGCGTTTGGGCTCCCGGCGAAGAGGTTGCAAAACTGACCTACTACGGTCTGTACGCACTGCAGCACCGCGGGCAGGAATCGGCTGGCATTGCAACCAGCGATGGTGCCCGTATCAACGTCTACAAGGACATGGGCCTGGTCTCCCAGGTGTTCGACGAGAACACCTTGAACTCCATGCACGGCCAGCTGGCTGTCGGCCACTGCCGCTACTCCACCACCGGTGCCAGCCACTGGGCCAACGCGCAGCCAACCCTGGGCCCGACCCAGACCGGCACCGTGGCTCTGGCCCACAACGGCAACCTCACCAACTCCGCCGACCTCGCTGACATGGTTCTCGCCAAGCAGCAGGCCGAAGGCGGCAAGGTCCGCGGCGAAATCGCCCAGGGAAACACCACCGACACCGCTTTGGTCACCGCCCTGCTGGCCGGCGTTGAGGGCCAGTCGCTGGAAGAAACCGCGCTGGAACTTCTGCCGAAAATCCAGGGCGCCTTCTGCTTCGTATTCATGAACGAAGACACCCTCTATGCAGCCCGCGATCCGCACGGCGTACGCCCGCTGGTTCTGGGCCGTTTGAACCGCGGCTGGGTTGTCGCTTCCGAGCAGCCTGCACTGGCTACCGTGGGCGCATCGTTCATCCGCGAAATCGAGCCAGGCGAAATGATCGCCATCGATGAAAACGGCGTGCGCTCCAACCGCTTCGCCGACGCCACCCCCAAGGGCTGCGTTTTCGAATACGTCTACCTGGCTCGCCCGGATGCCGCCATCGCCGGCCGCTCGGTCTACGAGTCCCGCGTGGAAATGGGCCGCCAGCTGGCCCGCGAGAACAACGCTGAAGCCGACATCGTCATCCCGGTTCCAGAATCCGGCACCCCGGCGGCCATCGGCTACGCGGAGGAATCCGGCATTCCCTTCACCCACGGCTTCGTGAAGAACGCCTATGTGGGCCGTACCTTCATCCAGCCTTCGCAGACCCTGCGCCAGCTGGGCATCAAGCTCAAGCTCAACGCCCTGGAGACCGTGCTGCGCGGCAAGCGCGTAGTGGTCGTGGATGACTCGATCGTTCGCGGCAACACCCAGCGCGCTGTGGTGCGCATGCTGCGCGAAGCAGGCGCCTCCGAGGTGCATGTGAAGATCTCCTCGCCTCCGGTGAAGTGGCCTTGCTTCTACGGCATCGACTTCGCTTCGCGCGCCGAGCTGATTGCCAACGGCGCTGCCGTGGATGAGATCGCGACCTCCATTGGGGCGGACTCGCTGGCTTACATCTCGGAAGATGGCATGATCGAAGCCACCCGCCAGCCACGCGAGCGCCTGTGCACCGCGTGCTTCACCGGTGACTACCCGATCGCGTTGCCGCATGAGGAACGCCGTGGCAAGAACCTGCTGGAGCGCAGCAACCAGCCAGGTTGCGAGCCCGGCCCGGATTCCGAATTCGAAAACGTCAGCTAATCCCCTTCTCCCCACTTACCTCGTTGCAAGCGGCACCGGAGAACCGGTGCTCACGACAGAAAAGGAACCCTCTGCCATGAGCGGCAATGATCAGCCAACTTCCATCACCTATGCCGGTGCCGGCGTTGACGTCGAGGCCGGTGACCGCGCCGTTGAGTTGATGAAGGGTGCGATCAAGGCGACGCATACTTCGGGTGTCGTCGGAGGCGTGGGCGGTTTCGCCGGCCTTTTTGATGTCTCCTTCCTGACCGGCTACAAGAAGCCTTACCTGGCGACCTCCACCGATGGCGTGGGCACCAAGGTGGCCATCGCCCAGAAGCTGGACATCCACGACACCATCGGCCAGGACCTGGTCGGCATGGTGGTTGACGACATCGTCGTAGTGGGCGCCAAGCCGCTGTTCATGACCGACTACATCGCCACCGGCAAGGTTGTCCCCGAGCGCATCGCGGATATCGTTCGCGGCATTGCCGAGGGCTGCAAGCTCGCTGGCACCGCACTGGTAGGCGGCGAAACCGCTGAGCACCCAGGCCTGCTGGCCGAGGACGAATACGATGTTGCCGGCGCCGCTACCGGCGTCATCGAAGCCGATCAGCTGCTGGGCCCGGAGCGCGTGAAGGCTGGCGACGTCGTGATCGGCATGGCTTCCTCGGGAATCCACTCCAACGGCTACTCGCTGGTGCGCCGCGTGATCGCCCACGCCAAGTGGGAACTGGACCGCGAGGTTGCCGAATTCGGCAAGACCCTGGGCGAGGAACTGCTGGTTCCTACCCGCATCTACACCAGCGCCTGCCTGGATCTGATCGGCGATTTGAACGACGGCGAGAACTTCGGTGTGCATGGTTTCAGCCACGTCACCGGTGGCGGCCTGGCTGCCAACCTCGCTCGCGTGCTGCCACAGGGCCTGATGGCTCGCGTGGATCGCTCCACCTGGGCCTTGCCTGCAGTCTTCTCCACCATCGCGCAGCTGGGCAACGTCCCGCAGCCGGATCTGGAGCGCACCTTGAACCTGGGTGTTGGCATGGTGGCCATCGTGGACCAGTCCGTGGCAGACCGCGCCGTACAGCTGCTGAACAACGCTGGCATGGGCGCATGGGTCATGGGCCAGGTAGAGAACCTGGATCCATCGGCCGCCGATGCCGGCTTGGACTTCGTCCAGGGCGCCAAGGGTGTTGACGGTGGCGCAGTGCTGCTGACCGGAGCCTACGCCAAGTAGCAGTTCTTGCCTGTACGCAGCAATGCACCGCACTGGATTCCAGTGCGGTGCATTGCTTATTTAATCTCGTCCAGCTGGGATAGCGCGGTTTCCAGCGGAACCCGCCAGCGCCAGGTCGCTTTCTGCTCCCCGCGCACATGTCCATTGGTGATCAGCGCTACCGGCAGTTCCCTTTTCACGAAATTCAACAGCACCTTGTAGCCGCTCATCACCGCCAGAGACGAGCCGAGGACCAGCAACGAGCTGGATTCGGCCTCCAGTGCGGTCATGAGCTCTTTGCGCTCGGCGGGGACGCTCTCGCCGAAGTACACGACGTCGGGTTTCAACGCATAGGAATCGCAGTTCAGGCAGCGCACCATGACAAACTGGTCAATCAGGTATTGCGGGAGCTCCACGTCGCCGTCAGGGTTCACCGCGGAGGGGTCGATCTCCACGGCTTCGAGGTAGCCCTTGTTGGCTGCTTCAAGGCGGAGGTCGAAGTCCCGGCGGTCCTCGCTGAAGCCGCAGTTCAGGCAGCGGACCGTCGAGAGGTCACCATGCACCGGGATCACCCGTTGCGAACCGGCTTGCTGGTGCAGGCCATCCACGTTCTGCGTAATGATGCCGGTGATTTTTCCTTCTTGCTCCCAGCGCGCCAACCGGTGGTGGATCTGGTTGGGCTCTGCCTTGTCCATATGGCGCCAGCCGACATAGCCTCGGGCCCAATAGCGTTGGCGGGCTTCGGGGCGGTAGCGGAATTCCTGGTAGGTCATCGGGCGATGTCGTTGCAGCGAGCCATTGGGTCCGCGGTAGTCAGGGATGCCGGAGTCCGTGGAGACGCCCGCACCGGTGACCACCAGGACGTTGCCTGCGTCGAGCATTTGCTGGACACCGGCACGTGCTTCGTCTTCGGGTGACGCGGGGGCCTGTTCCTCTACTATGCGCTGCATCGAGCGGATCGCTGAGTGATGGGCCATCTGGATGGCTAGCTCTTCTTTGGTACTCACGTTCCACCTCATGCTTGTTGGACACGACAAAGGCCGCAACGACTTAAAGCTAATTTAGCTTAGTCGCTGCGGCATGTCGCAAAATGTACTGAAGAGCTGTACCACTGCGTGCTCAAGGCGTGGCACTCCGAGCCAAGAACTCCCGGTCTCAGAAAAGGATCTTAATCCTCGTCGTCGTCTCGCGAGTACTTCTTAGTCAGCTCGTCGTAATCCGAATATTCTTCGTCATACGATGAATCATTACGCTCGGTATTCTGAGCATGATGATCGGACCGAACGCCCAACTCGCGTTCAAGTGCCGAAAGGTCAGTGGACGGCGAGTAGTACTTGATATCTCGCGCCTGACGCTGTGCTTTAGCCTTTTGACGGCCGCGCCCCATGGCGTGACCCCCTCTTTTCAGTAGAGTCGGGAGGTGGTCCATCTAATTAGATGAAGGCCCCCGAATATGTGATCAGTTCTTTCGTAATTAAAGGTTAACATGATTCACCGGCGAGCGCTGAACGCAACACCCGTCGATACCGCTAGACTGTCAATTAGTCCAACGACTATGTATTGAGCTGGCCAATAACTGTTTGCCCCCAACTACGAAGGAGCTCAGCAGGTGGTGGAAGAGAATCTGCCCGAGCCGCAGGCGGCTTTACCGCCATTGCAGCCCGAACCGGAAAAGCCCAAGCGGCAAGGTGGCCAATGGGCCATATTGATCATTGCTGTTTTGGCGCTGGCCGCTGCCGTGGTCTTCTTGGTGTTGCGCATCATAGATCCCCCCGCTTCGCCCGTTGCGAACAATGTGGAACGCAATGAAAACCCTGGCCTTGATGGCATCATCGCCACGGAAATGCCCCCTGCCCAATTGCAGCTCGGTGATTGCCTGCGCGGTTTCGAGTCACCCTTGGATCCGCAAACCGTGGTCACCTGCGATTCGGCGCATAACGCCCAGATGATCGGGTCCTTCGAAGTCGCAGGCACCGATTACCCGGGAGCTGGCGAATTGCTGACCCAGTCCGAGGACCTTTGCAAGTCGGTGTCGCTCGATCCGAGCGCAGGGCTGGACTCCACCTGGACCTATCACTTCTCCCGTCCTTCGGAGAGCACTTGGGACCAGGGCGACCGCGCGGTGTCCTGCTTCTTGAGTTTGAAGGAAGGCAACGTTCGCTCCTCGCTGTTGCCACCTGAAGGCACCGATGATGCCGCTGACGGCGATTCGGCAAAGCCTGAGGACCAGCGCGACGAGGAATCGAGCTCCAAGGCCGAAGAGACCACTGAAAGCTGATAAGTTCCAGAGACTACGAGAGAAGGGCATGAACAGGATTTCCTGTTCATGCCCTTCTCTCGTCTTGAACTAGCTCTTCTTCTGGACCTTCAACTGGTCGCCCAGCTCGTCGAGCGTCACCTGAACGGTGTCCCCGTCTTGCACAGTGCCAGCAAGGATTTCCTTGGCCAGCCGGTCACCGATCTCGCGCTGGACCAGACGGCGCAGCGGCCGGGCACCATAGGCAGGATCGTAGCCGGTCAGGGCCAGCCATTCGCTGGCCGCCTGATCCACGTCCAAGCTCAGCCGGCGTTCTGCCAGGCGTTCGGAAAGCAGATCGATCTGGAGCTTCACGATATTGCCCAGCTCTTCAATGCTCAGCGGATCGAAGAGGATCACCTCGTCGAGACGGTTCAGGAACTCCGGCTTGAACGAAGCGTTGACGACGTTCATCACCGCGCTCTTCTTGGCCTCGTCTTCCAAGGACGGATCCACGAGGAACTGCGACCCCAGGTTGGAGGTGAGGATCAGGATGGTGTTCCTGAAGTCCACGGTGCGTCCCTGGCCATCGGTGAGGCGGCCATCGTCGAGGACCTGCAGCAGGATGTCGAAGACCTCTGGATGAGCTTTCTCCACCTCGTCGAGCAGGATCACCGAGTAGGGGCGGCGGCGCACCGCCTCGGTGAGCTGTCCGCCTTCTTCGTAGCCTACGTAGCCTGGAGGGGCACCGACCAGTCGGGAGACCGCGTGCTTCTCGGAGTACTCCGACATGTCGATGCGGACCATGGCGCGCGGGTCATCAAAGAGGAAGTCCGCCAGGGACTTCGCCAGCTCGGTCTTGCCCACGCCTGTTGGTCCTAGAAACAGGAAGGAACCGGTAGGGCGGTTCGGATCCGCGATGCCTGCCCGGGTACGGCGCACGGCGTCAGATACGGCAGCGACGGCTTGCTTCTGCCCCATCAGTCGTTGGCCGATGATCTCTTCCATGTCCAGCAGCTTCTGGCTCTCGCCTTGCAGCATGCGGCCAGCAGGGATTCCGGTCCATGCCGAAATCACCTCGGCGATGTCGTCCGCGGTCACTTCCTCGGCCACCATGCTCGGCTGCGCAGAGCGGTCTGCTTCAGCCTGGGCCGCGGCATCAAGTTCTTTCTGCAATGCCGGGATCTCGCCATAGAGCAAGCGGGATGCCTTCTCCAGGTCTCCTTCACGCTGGGCCTTGTCTGCCTGGCCGCGCAATTCATCGAGTTTGACCTTCAAGTCGCCAACGCGGTTCAATCCTGCCTTTTCGGATTCCCATTGCGAGTTCATCGCATCGAGCTTTTCCTTCTTGTCGGCCATATCCTTGCGCAAGGCTTCCAGGCGTTCCACCGAGGCTGGATCCGTCTCATCAGACAGGGCCAGTTCTTCCATGGTCAGCCGGTCCACTTCGCGGCGCAGCTCATCGATCTCCTCCGGGGCGGAATCGATCTCCATGCGCAGTCGGCTTGCCGCCTCGTCAACCAGGTCAATGGCCTTGTCCGGCAGCTGCCGTCCGGAAATGTAGCGGTTGGACAGTGATGCGGCTGCAACCAGCGCGGAGTCGGCGATGGACACCTTGTGGTGGGCTTCGTAGCGTTCCTTGAGCCCGCGAAGGATGGCGATGGTGTCATCCACGCTAGGCTCCCCGACATACACCTGGGCGAAGCGGCGTTCGAGCGCCGGGTCCTTCTCGATGTTCTCCCGGTACTCGTCCAAGGTGGTGGCGCCGATCAGGCGAAGCTCGCCTCGGGCCAGCATGGGCTTGAGCATATTGCCGGCATCCATGGCGCCTTCCGAAGCACCAGCGCCAACCACGGTGTGGATCTCATCGATGAAGGTCACGATCTGGCCATCGGAGGACTTGATCTCTTCCAGCACTGCCTTGAGCCGTTCCTCGAATTCGCCGCGGTATTTCGCGCCGGCAACCATGGCTCCCAGATCCAGGGAGATCAGCGTCTTGCCACGCAATGACTCCGGCACGTCGCCAGCGATCATGCGCTGGGCCAGTCCCTCGACTACCGCGGTCTTGCCAACACCGGGTTCGCCAATGAGCACGGGGTTGTTCTTCGTGCGGCGAGAGAGCACCTGGACCACACGACGGATTTCGCGGTCGCGTCCGATGACCGGGTCCAGTTTGCCCGAGCGTGCCAGGGCGGTCATGTCAGTGCCGAACTTTTCCAGAGATTGGAAAGTTGCCTCAGGGTTCGGGTTATCGACCTTGCGGTCGCCGCGGATGGTAGGCAGAGTCCCTACCAGAAGTTCGCGGGTGGCTCCGAACTCGCGCATGGCTTCGCCGGCCTTGGTCTGGTCAGCAGCGAGGGCAATGAGCAGATGCTCGGTGGATACGTAGGTGTCGCCCATGTCAGTGGCGGTTTCCTGAGCGTTGCTGACCACCTGCAGAAGCTGGCGCGAGAACTGCGCTTGGGCTACGGAGCTGCCCGAGCTTGAGGGCAACGCGTTGATTGCTGCGCTGGCCTTGACTGAGAGCGAGTCAACATCAAGCCCCGCCGTTTTCAGCAAGGCAACAGCGACCGAGTCGCGCTGATCCAGCAGTGCCTTCAACAGGTGCGCAGGTTCAATCTGCGGGTTGCCTGCCGTTGAGGCGTTCATGCCGGAAGCTGAGAGAGCCTCTTGGCTCTTGGTGGTGAGTTTGGTGTCCACGCGCATCCTTTCCCTTGTTGGGTGAACCCATAAACTTGAGTGTACTTAACTCAACTCTACTCGCAGTCATCTTATTCCGCCTAGAGCCAGATTTCTGGTGATTAATTTGCTCCTTTGCCCAAGACGCAAATACTCCGCATGACACGCTGTTCACCGCGTTAGGATGAGGCATGCCGAATCCAGATTCACAGGACATCTATCAGCTCGATTACGACAGCATGGCCAAGGTGTTCATCGACCAGCACCGCCAAATGCTCATGACGTGTCTCGACGGCCTGACCGAAGAGGAAGCACGGGCAAATCTGGTTGAATCCAAGACCACGCTGCTCGGGTTGGTCAAGCACGCGACTTTCGTGGAACGGGTCTGGTTTGGCGAAGCGGCCACGGGCAAAAGCCGCTCAGAATTGGGAATCGTAGCAAACCCGGACAGATCGTTTGTCCTGAAGGCCTTGGACACCATCGAATCCGTGCAGCGCGACTATGCGCAGGCCCTCGAAGAATCCCGCCAGGCACTGGACGGCAAGACAGGAGACGACGTCTTCCCGGGAAACCGCCGCGGACCGCTGCCTGTCCGTTGGGTGACATTGCATATGCTGCGTGAATTGGCCCAGCACTGCGGACACGCGGATATCCTGCGGGAGCAGATCTTGACCGCGCGAAAGCAGCAACCCGCTTAGCCGAAGCTAGACTCGGAATATGTCACTGGCTCTCTTCCCCATTTCCACAAAGCAATTTCCAGCTTGGATGAAAAGGAGCGCAGCAGAATACCTGGCAGATCTCGTCGCCACAGGCGTGCCAGAACACAAGGCGCAAGCAGACGCGTCCGGCACGATGGAGCGCGCCTTCCCCGATGGCCTGCCCAGTCCGACAAATGCGGTCTTCATCTTGATGGACTCCGCACTAGGCAACGTTGGATATATCTGGATCGGTTGCGATTCCTCGGGAGATCCTGATTCCTGGTGGGTATGGGACATCGTCGTCGAAGCAGAGCACCGCGGCAAAGGCTTCGGCCGCCAAGCCATGATCTTGGCTGAAGGTTATGCGCGAGCCCACGGCGGTCAAACACTGGGGCTGAATGTGTTCGGATTCAACAACACAGCCCGCAGAACCTACGAATCGCTGGGCTACGAAACTATCAGCATCAAGATGCGCAAGACGCTGTGACTCTTTGAATTGCCTTCAACCCCTATTCAAGCGAACAGCAACGAAGTACATTACAGATCACAATGACATTTGAAGACAAGTTCTTTCTTTGAAACACCAGATCAAGTTAGGCTGGAAGTAAGTAAGGGAGTATTCCTAAGCGCTTGACCCGTCAGTACGTAGATCTTCATAGGTCCACCGGGTTTTGCGGCCAGCCTTCGGGCAGGTGAAGAGACTTACTCGACAGCGTGCTTACGCGCCTTACGAAAGTAGGAAACCCCTATGGAAGTTTCTCCTTTAATCTGGGCCATCACAGTGGCCGTCATTCTCGCCCTGCTCGCCTTCGACTATTTTTTCCATATTCGCAAGGCCCATGTTCCTAGCCTTCGCGAGGCAGCAATCTGGTCGAGCATCTACGTTGGCATCGCACTGATTTTCGGCGTCATCGTCATGATCTTCGGCGGTGTCGATATGGGCGCCGAGTACTTCGCCGGATACATCACCGAAAAGGCATTGTCGGTCGATAACCTCTTCGTGTTCCTGATCATCATTGCCAGCTTCCGGGTACCGCGTGAAGACCAACAGAAGGTCTTGCTCTTCGGCATCGTCTTCTCGCTGATCGCCCGTACCGCCTTCATCTTCGTCGGCGCGGCACTGATCAACCAGTTCGCCTGGGTCTTCTACCTCTTCGGCCTGATCTTGTTGCTGACCGCAGGCAACCTGCTGAAGAAGGATGACGAATCCGATGAAGCCAACAACTTCATCATCCGAATCGCCAAGAAGCTCTTCCACACCACCGACAACTACGACGGCGACAAGCTGTTCACCAAGATCGACGGCAAAAAGGTCCTGACCCCCATGCTGCTGGTCATGGTGGCCATCGGCGGCACCGACATCCTCTTCGCCTTGGATTCGATCCCGGCGATCTTCGGCCTGACCCAGAACGTCTTCATCGTCTTCACCGCGACCGCATTCTCGCTGATGGGCCTGCGCCAGCTGTACTTCCTGCTGGATGGATTGCTGGACCGCCTGATCTACCTGTCCTACGGCCTGGCCGCCATTTTGGCCTTCATTGGCGTGAAGCTGATCCTGCACGCATTGCACGAGAACAACCTACCGTTCGTCAACAATGGCGAGCATGTGGAAGTCATCGAAATCAGCACCGGCTTGTCGCTGAGCGTGATTATCGGCGCTCTGCTGGTTACCGTGTTGGCTTCCCTGTTCAGCAAGGCTGGCAAGGCGCAGACTGCCATCGGCAACCTTCGCCGTCACGCCAACAGCTACAACGATCTGACCTACACCGCAGACGCCGGTGAGCGCGAACGCATCTACCGTGCTCTGCTCGCCGAGGAAGAGCTCGTGAAAACCATGGAGAAGAAGTACCGCGACAAGGCCAAGGACGTGGATAAGATCCGCGAAGAGGTCAAGGAAGCCCATCGCCAGCACGATGAGTACCTCAGGAGCTAGCTTCCTGTTCGCCTCATGACAACGGCCGCCATCCCAGTCGGGATGGCGGCCGTTGCACGTTCGCGCTGGCTAGCGCTTCATGCCTGCAATGTAATAGTCCGAAGGAACAATGACCTTGCCTAGCGGCATCAAGGAAATCGGAATCATCTTCAAATTCGCAATGCCCAGCGGGATGCCGATAATCGAGACGAACATCGGAATAGCGGTCACTACGTGCCCGATGGCAATCCAGATGCCTGCGAAGATCACCCAGATGACATTACCCAAAGCCGAGAATGCGCCTACCGGTCCGCGATCAATCACGGTGCGCCCGAAAGGCCACAACGCATAGCCTGCGATGCGGAAGGACGCGATACCGAAGGGAATGGTCACGATCAGCAGGCAGCAGATGATGCCGGCCAAAACGTACCCCAAGGCCAGCCACAGCCCGCCAAACACCAACCAAATTACGTTGAGAATACCGCGCACTAAATCAGTCATGATTTCATTCTTCAGCCCCGCCTGCCTTTGTGCCATAGGTGATCCCCCGGATTATCCCCTAGGGTGTCCAATCCCCTACTTTCTGGCAAGCAGCACACCCCCTGGCTCCGTTAGGATTAATCATCATGAGCGAATCGAGCGATCAGCAGCGCCCAGCCCACGGCACTGCCCCCAAGGACCCGAATCTTTTCCGCGCGGAGCCAGTGTCATTTGTACGCCGCGGCAACCGCCTCCAGGGCCGCCGTGCCAGCGCGTGGGAACGCAACGCAGAGCAGTACGTCATCGAACCGCCGCGCAAGATTGCCGATACCTCGGTGGCCGACGACTTCCAGCTTGACCCCGCTGAAGCTTTCGGCCGCGCCGCACCATTGGTCGTGGAAATCGGTACCGGCCTGGGAGAGTGCATCGCCAACGCCGCCAAGGATGATCCAGAGCGCAACTACTTGGCCGTAGAGGTCTACCGGCCGGGCCTCGCTCAACTCATGCTCAAGGTCGAGTCCTTTGGCATCACCAACGTCCGCGCCGTCCAGGCCAACGCCCCAGAGGTCCTGGACGTCATGCTTGATGAGAACAGCGCCGATGAAATCTGGATCTTCTTCTCCGACCCATGGCACAAGCCGCGCCACCACAAGCGCCGCCTGATCAAGAAGTCATTCCTCGACAAGGTCTCCCGCGTCCTCAAGCCGGGTGGAACCCTGCGTCTTGCCACCGACTGGTCGAACTACGCCGAGCAGATGCGTGAAGTCCTTGAAGCGCACGCCGATTTCGAGAATCAGCATCCAGGCAATTTGGCTGGCGAAGACAGCAACCTGACCAAGGTCCGCCGTGAGGGCATGGAAGGTTTTGATCCCGAGCCTGAATTCATTGATGAGCAAGGTGGCTGGGCGCCACGTTTTGAGCGCCGCATCCTCACCAGCTTCGAGGGCAAAGCTTTGAAGGCCGGTCGCCTCGTCTTCGATCTGGCGTACACCCGCGTCGGTTAATATCGGCGTCAAAGCTCCAGAAGGGCCATGGAATCCATAGGATGGATTCCATGGCCCTTCCTTCATCCAAGATCAGCAGTTACGCCCAAGCACCCACGATGGAATATGCCGGCGTGCGACTGGAACAGCTTTCACTCGACCACGCCCAAGAGCTCGCAGAGATTGTCTCAGCAGGGCGCCTTGATGAAATCTGGTACACCTCGATTCCCTCGGCGCAGGATATGGCCAGCGATATCAAGAAGCGTTTGGCTTTGCAGGAAAGCGGAGCCATGGCGCCCTTTGCCATCATTGACCTCTCCACAGGCAAGGCTGTGGGAGCAACAACGTACCTGAATATCGATGAACCGAACAAGCGCGTTGAAATCGGCTCCACCTACTTGTCCTCGGCGGTCCAGGGCACAGGGATCAACCCGGCAGCGAAGTTCCTGCTGCTGCAGCGGGCTTTCGAGGAATTGGATTGCTATTCCGTGGCATTCTGCACGCACTGGCATAACGCGGCTTCACGGGCTGCCATCGCGCGGCTCGGCGCAAAACAAGATGGGGTGCTGCGCAATCACAAATATGATCCGGCCACAGGAACGCTGCGCGACACCGTGATCTTTTCGATTCTTCCGCACGAGTGGCCTGCTGTGCGTACCGGCCTAGAGACGCGCCTCGCACGCCACGGGCGGATCTAGCGGCCGATAGCGCGGCGGGCGGTGAACAGCGTGACGGTTGGTTCGCGTCGTTCTGGACGCATGCCGCGAGCCAGGGACACCACATCGCCACCGGAAGTGCCGGCAGCAAAAATACGGGATTGGCCTTGGCGCACTGCGATGAGTTCATTGCGCAGGTCGTTGACCTCGGTCTGCAGGTAGGCAACCTGATCTTGCAGATCAAGGATCCGCTTGATGCCTTCGAGTGAGACGCCATCCTTGCTCAACGCCTGGACTTGGCGGAGCAGGGACACATCGCGCTGCGAGTAGCGGCGCTGCTTGCCCGATTGGCGGCTCGGCGACACCAGGCCGATCCGGTCATACTGGCGTAGCGTCTGCGGGTGCATATCTGCCAGTTGAGCGGCGACGGAAATGACGAAGACAGGTCGCAGGTACTCCCCGTTCACGTTGCTTCAACCACCTTTCTACATGGCTTGTCAGCTCTACAGCCTCTAGTCTTTGAGTCTAGCTTCCCTGCCGTGCCACTTCGAGGGCACGACAGGGAAGAAAGAACCCTCTTTGTTTCAGAGCTTGGCTTTGGCGGCCAAGTCCACGCGTGGGTCTTCGCCTTCGGTTGCTGCGGCGAAGTCCTCCACGGCCTTCTTCGCGGCGTCCGAGAGATTCTGCGGAATTACCACATCCAGGATGATCAGCAGATCGCCGGTGGCCTTGGAGGTTTTCACGCCTCGGCCCTTCAGGCGCAGAGTGCGGCCCGAATTCGATCCGGCGGGAACCTTCATCGCTACCGTTTCGCCATCCAGGGTGGGTACGTGGATCTTTGCACCCAGCACGGCCTCGTCAAAGGTGACTGGCACGTGGATGCGAATATTGTTCTCTTCGCGCTTGAAGAAGGGATGCTCGTTGACCTTCACCTTGACCAGCAGGTCGCCATTGCCAGCTGCACCAGGGTGCCCCTTGCCACGCACGCGAACGGATTGTCCGTCCTTGATGCCCGCAGGGATGCGCACGTCAATGACTTCGCCGTTCTGCTCGCGCAAGGCGATGGTGGTTCCCTTGATGGAGCCCGCGAAGGAGATCGAGGTGTTCGCGGTGCGGTCCTGACCCTTGCGCGGTGGCGCGCTTTGGCCGAAGCCGCCTGCGCCGCCGCCGAATCCGCCGCCCCCGAACAGGTCGGAGAAGTCCGGCTGTCCGCCGCGTCCGCGGGCTCCGCCCCCGCCGCCAAAGAGGTTGGAGAAGATATCCTCGAATCCAGCTTGGCCGCCTGGTGCCCCGCCAGGTCCTCCGGCGGAGAAGCGTGCTCCGCCGCCCATGGCACGGATCGCGTCATACTGCTCGCGCTGTTCTTTATCCGCCAGCACCGAGTGGGCTTCGGAGATGTCCTTGAATTTCTGTTCGGCTGCCGCATCACCCTGGTTGGTGTCCGGGTGGTACTTGCGCGCAAGCTTGCGGTACGCCTTCTTGATGTCCGCCTCGCTGGCGTCCTTGGCGACGCCCAGAATGGCGTAGAAGTCTTTTTCGATCCAGTCCTGACTTGCCATCAGGGCCCCGTCCTTTCAATGCCAATTCGAAACTGCCCACTGACGATTTCTCGGCAGTGGGCAGTTTCAATTGTGTTATTCGTGGCTATTCGCCGGTTGCTACCAGTACCTGCGCTGCGCGCAGGACGGTGGTTCCCTTGCGGTAACCGTTACGCAACACCTGGCCCACGTGGTCGGCTGGAACTTCCGGAACAGCCTGGCGAAGCAATGCTTCGTGGATGTTCGGGTCGAACTCAACACCGGCCTCGTTGATGCGCTCCAGGCCATGCTGGACCAAAATGGTATCCAGCTTGTTGGCGATCGCAGCGAACGGTCCGTCGGTCAGATCCCCATGCGCCCGGGCGGCATCGATTTCATCGAGTACCGGGAGGATGGTGGTCAATACCGACTGGACTGCGCTTTCTCGTGCCACTGCCCGGTCACGCTCAACGCGCTTGCGGTAGTTGACATATTCAGCCTGCAGGCGCAGAAGGTCGTTGCGCAGCTCGGTTTCGGTCGCGCTGGCTTCGCCCTGCTGTGCCTCGGCTTCATCAACGTCGGCGCCAGCTTCGTTCAGGATCGCCTCGGCCTGGCCCAGGGCGTCAGCGGTTGGCTGCTCATTGGCGGCCTCTGGCTGGTTCTCCGACTCGGCGTCGAAGTTTTCGTTCTGGTCTTTTGCCTCGGACATATTCCCTAACTCCCTACTTCTTGTCGGCTTCGTCTTCGTCGATTACCTCGGCGTCGACGATGTCTTCATCAGCGTTTGGAGCCTGCTCGCCCTCGCCAGCAGCAGCGCCTTCAGCCTGTGCGTTGGCGTAGATTGCCTCGCCCAGCTTGGTCTGCGATGCCTGCAGCTTCTCGAACGCGGCCTTGACCTCGTCGTCGTTATCCTGCTTCTCAAGGGCAGCCTTCAGTGCGTCAACGTCGGCCTGGACCTCGGTCTTGACCTCTTCTGGCAGCTTGTCTTCGTTGTCCTTGATCAGCTTGTCTACGGAGTAGGCAGCCTGCTCAGCGGCGTTACGGGTCTCAGCTGCCTCGCGGCGAGCCTTGTCCTCTTCGGCGTGTGCTTCAGCTTCCTGAACCATGCGCTCGATGTCTTCCTTGGACAGCGAGGAACCACCGGTGATCGTCATCGACTGCTCGGTGCCGGTGCCCTTGTCCTTGGCGGATACGTGCACGATGCCGTTGGCGTCGATGTCGAAGGTGACCTCAACCTGCGGGATGCCACGAGGAGCCGGTGCGATACCGGTCAGCTCGAAGGTGCCCAGAGCCTTGTTGTCACGGGTGAACTCGCGCTCGCCCTGGAAGACCTGGATCGATACCGAAGGCTGGTTGTCTTCAGCGGTGGTGAAGGTTTCCGAACGCTTGGTTGGGATTGCGGTGTTGCGCTCGATCAGCTTGGTCATCACGCCGCCCTTGGTTTCAATGCCCAGGGACAGTGGGGTGACGTCGATGAGCAGAACGTCCTTGCGCTCGCCCTTCAGCACGCCTGCCTGCAGAGCTGCACCAACGGCGACAACCTCATCAGGGTTCACGCCCTTGTTAGCTTCCTTGCCGGCCAGGTCCTTGACCAGTTCAGCAACGGCTGGCATACGGGTGGAACCGCCAACGAGGATCACGTGGGCGATGTCCGAAACCTTGACACCTGCTTCTGCGATGACGTCGTTGAATGGCTTGCGGGTGCGCTCCAGCAGGTCCTTGGTCAGGTCCTGGAACTTGGCACGCGAGAGGTGCTCGTCCAGGTGCACTGGGCCTTCTGGGGTGACCGAGAGGTACTGCAGGGAGATGTTGGTGCTGGTAGCCGAGGACAGTTCCTTCTTGGCCTGCTCAGCAGCTTCCTTCAGGCGCTGCAGGGCAATCTTGTCCTTGGACAGGTCGGCACCCTTGGCCTTGGCCTGAGCCAGCAGCCAATCAACGATGCGCTGATCCCAGTCGTCGCCACCGAGGCGGTTGTCACCGGCGGTGGAGCGAACCTGGATGGTGGAGAAGCCGTCGTCGTCCTTGCCGACTTCGAGCAGCGAGACGTCGAAGGTACCGCCACCGAGGTCGAAGACCAGGATGAGTTCGTCTTCGTTGCCCTTTTCCAGGCCGTAAGCCAGCGCTGCTGCGGTTGGCTCGTTGACGATGCGCAGTACGTTCATGCCAGCGATTTCGCCGGCTTCCTTGGTGGCCTGGCGCTCAGCGTCGTTGAAGTATGCAGGAACGGTGATCACTGCGTCGGTGACCTTTTCGCCCAGGTAAGCCTCGGCGTCGTTCTTCAGCTTCATCAGGGTACGTGCGGAGATTTCCTGCGCGGTGTACTTCTTGTCGTCAACGTTGATGGTCCAGTCGGTGCCCATGTGGCGCTTGACCGACGAGATGGTGCGGTCGATGTTGTTGACGGCCTGGCGCTTGGCGATGTCGCCAACCAGAACTTCGCCGCTCTTCGAGAAAGCAACGATCGACGGGGTAGTACGGTTGCCTTCCGCGTTTGCGATAACGGTTGGCTCACCACCTTCGAGCACGGAAACTACGGAGTTGGTGGTTCCTAGGTCGATACCTACGGCACGCGACATAATGGCTCTCCTTTGCCTTGGTTGAAAGTACTAACGCTGAGGATTTACCCCATTGAGCGTTCTGCACTCAAGTTTACTCAGCCCGTTTCGACTGTCAAATTAACTTGAGCCAATCACACTCAACTTTGCGTTCTGCCTTGTTCAACGAACAAAGTGCAAGAATGATTCCCATGCCGAAAAATAATTTTCAGACACAGGACACGCAAGGCACTCAAGGACAATCCACCCTGCGCTCCCGGCGCCACAACCTACCGAAAAAACAGTCCTTCCGGGAGCTGGATCGCCGAACTCAAATTGCTGCAGTCGCCGCTGGAATTATCGAACTGACTTTGATGTTTGCAGCGTTGCGCGATCTTCGTCGACGCCCCGCTCGGCTGATAAGAGGGCCAAAACCCCTGTGGGCCGTGGTCAGTTGCCTCAACGTACTGGGAAGCCTTTCCTACTTCATTTTTGGTCGTCGCAAAGACCCTCAAAACTGATCTACAGGCACAATGAAACAACCCGCTCTCGCGAAAACGAGAACGGGTTGTTCGCTGTCAGCGTGGACGCTTTGGCAATGAAAACCTCGGTTGCCACACTGGCTAGATCAGATCGTCAGCCAACAATGTTCCTGCGGATAATCCCGACAGATGATCCAGTCGGAATGCTCCGATCTACTACTTAGCCGATCCCTGTGGTTCCACTAGGACTGCCGCCGTGCGCCCCGGAATAGTCAGCTCACCGGTGGCACTGTCGAACGAAGCCGACTTCACCCGGTCATCACTTCCACCCGAGAGCGCCTTAGCGAGCGAATAATCGTGACCTACTAATTCCTCAAGGGTCTGCGTGCTATCTTTCGGCGAGGCGTTGAAGAGCACCAAGGCCCCATCATGCTTACGATCAGCATCCTTGCCCACGGTATCGTCGATACGCATCACGATAATTCCTGGTTCGGCTTCGGACCCACCCAGCGGGAAGCTCACCTTTTGCTCGATGAGATCAGCTGAGCCCAAACGCAAGAGACCTACCTCTTTACGAGTCCGCAGCAAGTCCAGAGCAGCGCCTTCAGCAGCAGCCATGGCCTTTGCATCCGGCTTAAGCGCAGGGTCTTCTAATAGTGGAGCCATCAGATCCCACTTCTCACCGTTGTCCGCCTTGGGTGGAAGCCCGGAGCCAAAAGTGTTCTCCACGCCGGAGAAGTCGATGCGGTTAAACCAGTCCCCCGAGTTATAGGAATTTCGGTCCAAAGACTTTGAACGCAATAACTCGGTTCCGGCATGCCAGAACGGAACAGCTTGTGAATACATCACGGTCGCCTGCGAGAGGGTATTCATTCGCACTCGATCTTCCATGGAAGTATCTCGTGGCAACTTGAGCACAGTGAGGTCGTAGAGCGTTTCGTTATCGTGCGCGTCAACATAGTTGATCACTTCCCCCGGCTGCGAGGCATAGCCCGCTTTCGCTCCGCGGTAATTCAACTCATCACCACGGTGCACGCTGCCATCCGAAGTGAGGAACTCGAACCCTTCCAGGTTGCCAGCCAAGCCGAGCTTCACCAGGTCTGTTTCGTGGCCGAGGTCTTTCAATGCTTCCTCGGTGCTCCCATTGACCTTATTGCCGTTGGGATCCGTGCCCAAGCCAGTACCAAAGCCCTGACGGAATGTTGAGGATGAATCAACAGGACTGCCACCATGAACGGCATCGCGCAGTCGGTCATTAAAGGTCCCTATGCCGGTACCGTTCAATTGCCCTTGAGTCGCTTGATAGAAGCGAGCATTGTCCCCCACTTCCCCAAAGTTCCATCCTTCACCGTAGAGGTAAATGGACTTGCCATCCACTCCGTCACGTCCCGGTTTCAGTTCATCTAGTGCGCTACGTACCGCTTCCATAGTTTCTCGCGAGTGGTGGCCCATGAGGTCAAAACGGAATCCATCAACCTTATAGTCCTTGGCCCACACCACCAGGGCATCAACCATCAGTTTCTGCGCCGCAGCGTGTTCCGTAGCTAGGTTCTGGCAGCAGGTCGAAGTTTCGACTTTCCCGGTAGCATCAAGCCGGTGGTAGTAACCGGGCACGATCTTATCCAGCACACTGCGATCGGCTTGACCCGAGGCTGCAGTGTGGTTGAACACCTGATCAAGCACTACTTCTAGCCCCATGCTGTGCAAAGAACCGACCATTGAGCGGAATTCTTCCACCCGATTAGCGCCTTCCGGGTTCGTTGCGTATGAACCTTCCGGAGCCATGAAATGGAAGGGATCATAGCCCCAGTTGAATCCGTCTTCATCACCATGAGCGGTAACGCACTCTTGTTGTTTGCTCGAGGCTGCCGGCAGCGACTTCAGATCACAGTCCGTCTCAACACGTTGAGACTGTTCCTCCTCAATGGTGGCGATATCAAAACTTGGCAGCAGGTGAACGGTAGTCAGGCCAGCCTCGGAGAGCTGTTTGAGCTGCTTGCTTCCGGCTCCGTTGGCTCCAAACGCTCCGTAGCGGCCCCGCTGGTTCTCGGGCACCGAAGCATCTGAAATTGAGAAGTCACGGATCTGCAGTTCATAGATGCTGCGGTCCACGTCCTTTTCGACGTTTTTGGCTTTGGCCTTACGCCACTGTTTTGGCTGGTGGTGAGGATCTTCCAAGCTCACAGCCACCGAGTGGGTGGAATTAGTCGTGAGTGCTACCGAGTAAGGATCCGTCACGATGTTCGTTTCAATCTTGCCGGTTTCCGGGACAAAGACTTGGACTTCCCACCGGTACTTCGCCTCAGCCATCTGAGGCTTGCCCTTGACCGTCCACACACCGCTGTCCTCCGAATAGCTAGCAGCGTATCGTGTGGTCTTCTCCTTCTTGTCAGTAATCAGCAGTGTTGCGTTTTGGGCCGTGGGTGCCCAGAGCCTGAAAGTAGGGCGTTTCCCGGTGAAACTCACGCCGAGTTCTACATCTTCAAGCGCCTTGGCATAGAGATCATCGATAACACCAGCACTCTGGACTCCGGTGAAGGCGGTGAGTTTCTTGGAATCTCCTTCACCGTCGAATCGTGCCAAGGCCATTTGTGAGCGCAATGCAGAGGCTACGTCCTCGCGTTTAAGGTCAATACGCAAAGCTCGGTAGTCAGCAAGATGCGGGAACTTCTTACGTTGCTCTGCACTCAACCCGCCAATAACTTCTTTGAGCTCAAGTGGCTTCGCACCGGAGATCTCGTTTCCCTCCAATTTCAAGCCGGCGTCCTTGGCAGCGTAGAGGGCATAGCTTTCGCCACTACCCAGATCACGGGGAATAGCAATCGTATCTGCAGAAATCCACTGCGCTTTCATTTGACCAACGCCGTCGACTGTTTGGGTGTCAGAACCAATCTGCAGCAGGTGAGTCTTCGAGTCATAGCTGAAGCTCACCGGCTTCCCCTCGGTCACCGAGAGACTGTAGTTAGCACCTCCGGCAGCACCGTCAACGCCATAATTTTCCTCCCACCCGAAGTTATGCGACACCTTAAACTCGTAGGTGCCGGCCGGAATTTTCTCCGTAGTGAATTCGTAGGTACCGTCAGCATCTGGGTCAGCCATCAAAGTTGCCAAACAGGTTGGATCCCAGTCGGAAGCACAGCCCAACTCATCTTGAAAACTTCCCGGCAAGGTGATCATGGGACCTTGTTGATCACTTTGTACGATGTTATTGCGTGGATCGAAGAAGAACTTGACGGACCCGCCTTCGTGAGAATATTTGAGGTTGTCACCACCGGCAACGCCACCAATGCCGTAGTTCAGATCCCATGATCCGTTGATGGCTACCTTGTATTCATAGTCCCCTGCCGGGACTTCGAATTCACCAGAGTAGACTCCGCCAGGCTGTTCAGTGAGTTTGGCGGCCTCGCAGGCCGGATCCCAGTCCGTGACACAACCCATTTCGGTGTTATGGCTTCCTGGCACGGTGACCATGGAGATGTCCGATTCAACCGGTTTTTCCTTCGCGAACCCGGATACATCGTTGCCCACGGAAGCATAAGTGGAAGCGGCGCTGTGTTCACCTGCGGCATTGGTACTCACCGCACGATATTCCACCAAGGTGCCTTGTGGTAGCGATGAAACGTCGTGGAAGACTCGTGGGGTGTGGCCTTCTGCCACGCCCAGCAGGTGCCACTTCTCGGTGCCTACTTCACGCCACGACATGCTTGTCTCAGCCCACGCCTGTTCGCCTAGATCCACGGATACGGGTGATACGCCGCTGAGCCCTGCCCCAGATTTTGGAGCGGAAATCTCAGGTGTGAAGGCAGCACTGTCTACGTCTTTGTCAGCTTTATAAACCACCGCAGATAGCGCTGGCACCGTCACGTTGAGTTTAGCGTCCGCAGCACTGCTGAGTTTGCCTTCCGCGCCATAGAGCGCTGAGTAACTTGCGTCGGAGGTCAGAGTCGACAACTCAACATCAGCGGATTCTTCCGAATTGTTCAGGGCCACCAAATATTCGGTTTTCTCGTCACGGTCCACACGCGAGAAAGCATAAACTCCCTTGGAATCTTGGGCGTATAGCTCTACTTGTGCCCCTCCCTTCAGCGCTTTGTTTGATTCGCGAAGTTTAGAGAGGGCCGCGATGTGCTGATACAGCGGAGAATCACTGTCATAACGATCTTGGGTTCCGAGCTTTTCTCCAGTAATCAATTCTTGGTTCTGATAGTCCGAGACTTGAGAAGCGAACAGTGATTGGCGAGAATCCTTGTCTCCACCGGTGCCGGCAAATCCTTGTTCGTCACCGTAGTAAACCACCGGCTGGCCACGGGTCAGGAACATCAGTTCATGGGACAGTTCAACACGTTTGAGTTTCTGATTGCTGTTGTTCAGGAAGTACCCAATGCGGCCCATATCGTGATTGCCGAGGAAGGTTGGTAAGGCATCAGCTGAGGTGTTTGCCGTGGTGTAGTAGTCATCCGCCGAGAACAGCGTGCTTAGCGTTTTGGCTGAATTTCCTCCCGCGAAACCGGCAGCCGCAGATTGGAACGTGAAATCAAGGACGGAATTCATTTCCGTCTTACGCACGTAGGGCGATAGCTTTTTTGCATCGGCATCATAAACTTCGCCAAACATGAAGAAGTCGTCTTTACCCTGGGCTCGTGCATAGTCCTGAACTTGTTTGGTCCATTGTTCCCAGAATTCGAAATTCACATGTTTTGCGGTGTCTATGCGGAAGCCATCAATTCCGAAGTCCACCCAGTTTTTGTAGACCTCTGCGAAACCGTTGACGACCTTAGGATTTTCGGTCATGAGGTCATCAAGACCTTGAAAATCGCCGTAGGTGACCGACTCGCCTTCCCATGTTGAGTCCCCGCGGTTGTGATAGAGCGTTGGATCATTGAGCCAGTCGGGAACCTTCTTGACTTGATCAGAAACAACCGGGGTATAGGGGAAGGAACTGGAAGCATCTAGCTCTGGGAAGGTATCACTGCCTGCGTAGTCCGCCGGGTCAAAGGCTTGGCCCTGAGCATCCTTATAAGGAACGGAAGATTGCTCAACGTAGGAATACTTCTTTTCCTTATTATCGATGAGATCTGCGGTGTGGTTCACGATGATGTCGAAATACACCTTGATGCCACGTTTGTGGGCGTCATCGATCAGTTCGGAGAGTTCTTCGTTGGTGCCTAGATGTGGGTCGATCTGAGTGAAATCGGTGACCCAATAGCCGTGGTATCCGGCGCTGGCATCATCACCACTACCCTGAACCGGCATGTTCTTAAAACTGGGTGTGAGCCAGATGGCGCTGGTGCCAAGGCCTTGAATGTAGTCAAGCTTGGAGCGTAAGCCTGCGATGTCACCGCCTTCATAGAATCCTTTGTTCGTCGGATCAAACCCGGTGGTTAGCCGATCGCCTTCCAAACCGCCGGTGTCGTTAGCCGTTGACCCATTGGCAAAGCGGTCTGTCATGACGAAATAAAACTGCTCACCAGAGCCGGCTTGCCTGACCGGCGCAGAGACCAAATCGTCGTCAGTATCGGAATATTCTCCGCGAAGGTCCAGTGGTACAACCTGCGTCAGCCCCGTAGCCGTATCAAAGGTGAAGCGCAATCGGCTATCCGCGCTCAGTGCTAGGGGAATGTTCTCTTCGCCCCCGTCGAGTCCATAAGACGTGTCAAAGCTTTTGTTCAACGCTACTTTGTATTCATAGTTCCCCGCCGGAACTTCCAATTCCAGGCTGTATTGCCCTTCCTGGTCCGTGGATTGCAGACTGGTAGCTTCACAGTCAGCCATCCAGTCAGCGGAACATCCCAACAACGACTGAAAAGAACCGGCCAGACTCACAGAAGTTTCATCTGCCGCGGCAGGAATACTAGCCAGTGGCGCAATGGGTGCGAGCGCCAGCATCGGGGTCGCGGCCAAGGCGGTGACCCAACGACGCCAACTACGTTTATGAAGGCTTGGTGGCAGTGACTGACTGCGCACGGAGGAAGCAGCGTTTCTGCTGTTCATGAAATGCTCCATTGAATTCGAAGGTGCGAGCGGCAGGCCACACTAGGTGGCTTGCCAGTGATTCAGCCCACACTACTGAGCGAATTCCATCCAGTGCAAGCGTTTCCAACATTTACACTCGGATGCAGGTAAAACATCAAAATTTTCAGTATTTTTCCAACTTATTACATAGGAAACGCTTGCACAATCTGGTGTAAAAGTTCCGATTCTCATTTTCCGATCCGCTCGCAACCCCACCACCAAAAAGAAGCCCCAGACAGCTTTTGGCTGTCTGGGGCTTCTTTTGGGTACTAGTTCTTAGCGCCCACCGGTAGCAGGGCTTGATGCACGGCGTGGTCCACGTGAGCGGCCACCTGCGGCACCTGCAGCATTGCGACCACCGGATCGTGCTGAGCGTGAAGAGTTCGACGGACGCTCGCCATTGGATCCACGAGCCGAACGGCTTGGACGCTCAGCGTTGGCACCACGCGATGCGCGGGCTGGACGCTCGCCCTGGCCCATGGCGCCGTCGCGCTCCGGACGGCGGCGCTCGCCACCGCGGCCCTGTGCCTCACCGGCAGGCTTCCCAGCACGGGCATTTCGTCCGCCGCCACGTCCACCACGAGCGTTTGAAGATTCTCCAGCAGGCTTCTTCTTCGCCGGGTTACGCTTCTGCTGCACTGGAGCAACGTAAGGAACGTGCTCAGCAACTTCGCCAACAACCTTGGCAACAACTGGCGAATCCAGGCTGACCTTTTCAAAAGGCACTTTCAGTCCGGCCTGCCTCAGCAAGGTAGCAACGTCGCCCTGCTGATCAGGGGTGCAGATAGTGACCACGGTTCCATCCGAACCTGCACGCGCGGTACGGCCCGAACGGTGGGTGTAAGCCTTGTGCTCTGCTGGTGGATCGATGTGAACGACCAGCTCCACGCCATCAACGTGCACGCCACGAGCTGCAACGTCGGTAGCAACCAAAACCTTTGCCTCGCCCGAGGCGAAGGCTGCGAGGTTACGGTCACGAGCGTTCTGCGAAAGGTTACCGTGAAGGTCTACCGCAGGTACGCCAGCCTTGGACAAGGTCACTGCCATCTTCTTGGCGTGGTGCTTGGTGCGCATGAACATGATGCGACGAGCTGTGCCCTGAGCCAAAACACGAATGAGTTCTTTCTTATCATCGCTTGGAACCACAAATACGTGGTGTTCCATGGTGTTCACAGCGGCTTCCGGCGCATCCACCGAGTGAATGGTCGGGTTGCTCAGGTAGCGCTTGACCACCTTGTCCACTCCGTTATCCAAAGTGGCGGAGAACAGCATGTGCTGGATGCCCGTTGGCATGCGGTCCATGATGCGGCGAACTACCGGCAGGAAGCCCATATCAGCCATGTGGTCGGCCTCGTCCAGCACCGAGATCTCCAGCTGGGACAGGTCAACGATCTTCTGCTTGATCAGATCATCAAGTCGGCCAGGGCAGGCAATGACAATGTCAACACCGTCGTTCATGGCCTTTTCCTGGCGGCTCTGGGCCACGCCGCCGTAGATGACGGTGGTGCGCAGGCCGCTAGCCTTAGCCAGGGGATCGACAGTCTTGGCGATCTGGGTTGCCAATTCACGGGTTGGCGCCATGATCAATGCGCGGGGGAAGCGGGCCTTGCGGCGCTGGGGACGCTGTGCCAAGCGAGCGACCAGTGGCAACGAGAAAGCCAAGGTCTTGCCGGAACCGGTCTGTCCGCGGCCAAGAACATCTCCGCCAGCCAATGTGGATGGCAAGGTGGCTTCCTGAATCGGGAAGGGGGTTTCGATTCCGCTCTCGGAAAGGACTTTGGCAAGGTTTCCGGGCACGCCCAGGGCGCTAAAAGTTACGGACATATTCAAGCTTTCTCTCTGATTCGCACGCCACGAGCCGTGGCGCTGGGTCTCGCCGAGCCAGGAGGAAGTCCGCACCGCGCAGGGCCATCGTTCTGGCCTGCAACCACCGGTGAATCCGCACGGAATCATTCCGGGGAATCAGCTGGAGGGGAAATCTAAACTGTCGACGCATGCATCCGGTCAAATCCGGAGGTGCACAAGTATCCACTCTACAGTGCTTGAACCTGATTGGCCGGTGACCATCCCCGCTTTGCCCTTGATATGCCGGAGACTTTCACCACGTTCCCGCTACTTGCTGGCGCCAATTTTGCGTGCCAATTTGGAGGGCCACCAGACCTTTGGCCCAATCTCCTCCACCAGTGCTGGCACTAGCAGGCTGCGGACAATAAAAGTGTCAAGAAGCACGCCGAAGGCAACAATGAACCCCAGTTGTCCCAGGAACATGATGGGTACAACCCCTAGTGCGGCGAAGGTTGCTGCAAGGACAACACCTGCAGATGTGATCACGCCGCCGGTGACCTGCAGCCCGCGGCGCATGCCTTCATAGGTGCCGATCTTCAAGGACTCCTCGCGCACTCTAGTCATGAGGAAAATGTTGTAATCCACGCCCAGCGCTACCAGGAATACAAAGCCGAACAACGGCACCGAAGGATCCGCGCCAACATAGTTGAAGACATTATTGAAGACCAACGCGCTAACACCCATGGCCGTTCCATAGGAGAGCACCGTGGTGATCATCAAGAGCAATGGCGCGAGCACCGAGCGCAAGAGCAGCATCAGAATCACAAAGATCGCGCCCAGAGTCGTGGGGATGATCTTGTAGAGGTCCGCCTGCGCCGTTGCACTGGTATCGAGCTGCGTAGCGGTGGTGCCGCCAACCAGCGCTTGCGAATTGACCTGGTGCACTGCATCGCGCAGCGCAACGATAGTTTGCTTGGCCTCATCGGAGTCGGCGGCATCGGCCAGGGTCACAGAAATGAGGTTCCGCCCCTGGACCTCATACGGCTCAATTCCGCGCTCGGCAAGTGCAGGGCCGCCATTTTCGGCCTGCAGGTACGCTGAGTCAACGCCCGTCACATCAAGAGCCTTGTCCAGGGTTGCCTGGGCATCTGCTTGATCAACAATCACCGTTGCCGGGGAGCCAGTTCCTCCCGGGAAATGCTCGCCCAGCGCTACCTGGCCATCCCGGGCTTCGGAACCGCCAACCACCAGTTCGCTTTGAGGCACTCCGTGGGCCTTGAGCCCGGTGACACCCAGCACTCCCGCGGCCAAGACGACAACAGTGATCATCCAAATCGGCCGTGGATGCCGGGCGACAAATCCAGCGATCCTGCCCCACAGGCCCGCCGGGATCCCCGGGTCTTGGGGAGCGCTTTGAGGCTTGGGAGCAAACGGCCAGTAGGCGGCCCTGCCCAAGAGCCCCAGTACTGCTGGCAAGAAGGTCAGTGCGGCAATAATCGAGAAGATGATGCCCGAAGCGCCGATGGGCCCCAGAGCCTTGTTGGAGTTCAAATCCGAGAAGAGCAGGCATAGCAGGCCCACGGTGACGGTGCCACCCGACGCGACAATCGGCTCCAGCGAGCTCTTGAACGCCGTGGACACTGCCTGCCACTTGTCAGCGCCGGCGACCAAGGCTTCCTTGTGCCGTGCGACAAAGAGCAACGAGTAATCCGTGGCCGCGCCAATCACCAGAATGGAAAGGATGCCTTGGGCCTGGCCATCCAACCGGATCCAGCCTTCCGAGGCCATGAAATACACGCTCAGAATCGCGGCGCAGAGGGCAACCATCGAGGTCATCAGCACCGTGATGGGCAGCAACAACGAGCGATAGACCAGCAGCAGGATAACCAGCACCGCTACCAGTGCCACGCCCAGCAGCACACCGTCGATGCCGCCGAAGGCCTCAGTCAAGTCCGCGCTGAACCCTGCCGGTCCCGTCACGTAGGCAGTGGTGCCTTCGGGCTTTTCCGCGGCGATCAGGGAGCGCAGTTCCTCCACGCCTTCTTTGGCTTCGGTCTCGCCGGAGATTGGTACGAGCAGTTCAGCAGCTTGCCCGTCCTTGGAAATAAACGGTCCAACCACATCCCCTTCGAGGTATGTGAAGCCGGCAAGCTTTTCGGCGAGCGCAGTGACGGCAGAAGCCTCGAGTTCCCCCGTGCCGGTTAGGACCACGACGGCGGGGATCGCTTCAGAAGTTTGGAATTTGTTCTGCCATTCAAGGGCCCGGGTAGCTTCTGCGCTGGCCGGAAGGAAAGAGGTCTGGTCATTGGTCTGGACTTCGGAAAGCTTCCCGAAAGTGGGTCCGCCAAGTCCAGCCACGCCGAGCCATAGCAGAATCAAGACAGCGTAGATTCCAGCTCTTATACCTATGCTTTTTCTTTTTCTGGTAGTGGACGAGCCGTTTGCTAGCTGGGTTTGTTGTGGCACTTTCGCGTTTCCTCATTCATAGTCGCGCTCTGCGCATCGATCCTCGATGTGAATCCAACATTACCCTAGATAGTTCCACCATCGAACTATTTTTTCTGGACACGGGCCAAAACGGTTTAGGATTGCGGCTATGACTGCAAGCGACTACCAGCAGCTGGTGGTGCTCCTACAGGAATTCAGCCAGGCAACCGACCGCTATGTTGAATCCACGGGAGCGCAATTCGGCACCCACCGAACGGACATGAACGCCCTGTCCATCATCATGAAGTACCAGCAACGCGGAGCACTGCCGTCCCCCAAGGACCTGAGCCATGAACTGCAATTGAGTTCCCCCGCCACCACTGCGATGCTGGACCGCCTCGCACGCCTGGGCATGATTGAACGGCTGCGCTCCGACCAGGATCGACGAGTCATCCGGATCTCTCCAACCGACAAGGCCCGGCTCAAGGGACGCCAAATGTTCATGCCGCTGGGCATGAAAATGATGGAAGTCATCGGCACCTACAACGACCAAGAACTCCAGATCGTTACCCGCTTCATGAACGATGCCATCGCCGGGGTCGACGCTGCCCGTCAAGAAGCCGTAACGCAAAGTCCCGCGAATCCCTCGAACCCGCCAGCGGGCACTAGCATTAACCGGTGACTCTTTCACTGTGGTTTTCCCTGCTCAGCGCCTGCATCATCATCAGCTTCACTCCCGGTGCTGGCGCCATCAACACCATGAACAATTCGATGCGCCAAGGCTGGCGTGCCTCCATCTGGGGCATCCTCGGACAGCAAATCGCCTTGCTCATCCATGTAGTGATTGTCGCCGCCGGCGTTGGAATCCTGGTAGCCAATAGCCCAGCGCTCTTTGCCATCATCCGATATGCCGGAGCGGCCTACCTGGTGTATCTGGGAATCCGAATGCTGCTGTCCAAACCGGAAGTGGCCTCCGATGGAACCACCTCGGGGCGGCAGCTGACCCGACGCGTGATGCTCAACCGCGGGATCCTGGTCAACTTGCTCAATCCCAAGGCCATCGTGTTCTTCTTGGCTTTCACCCCGCAATTCATCAACGCAGATCAACCGCTGCTGGGTCAATACACGTTGTACATCGGAACGGTCATCGCCGTGGACATCCTGGTGATGTACTTCTTCTTTGCCGGAACTGCACGCACTTTCCAGCGCTTCACCGCCACCTACCGCGGCGCAAAGATGCTGAACATCCTCTTCGGGGTCCTGTTCATCCTTGTCGCTCTTCTGCTGCTGTTCCTGCACTAGCGGCATCAACCCTGAAACGTTACCGATTTATGCCCGACTTTCGGGCGCGTAGCTATCGCACCAGAGCGCTTGTGCCCATAGACTGATGCCATGTTCCGGATAATGATCGTGTGCACGGGGAATATCTGCCGTTCGCCTATGGCCGAGTACATGCTCAAAGACGCCTTGGTTAATGCCGATGTCAACGAAGTTCAAGTACTCTCGCGGGCCATCACCGACGGCGAAGTCGGCAACCCCATCGACGAGCGCGCCGCCAGCATCCTGCACAGCCATGGACTGGACGCTGCTGAGCACGTCGCCGCCCAAATCGACTCCGAAGAACTAGCCGACATGGATCTCGTGCTGGCCATGGACACCGACCACTTCGAAGAACTGGTCCCCGAGCTGGCCGACATCGATCCCTCGCAACGCCCGCAGCTGCGCATGTTCCGGTCCTTTGATCCGCAAACAGCCAGCGCCCCGCACGAACGCCAAGGAGTCTACGACCCCTGGTACGGCGACGCCGGCGACTTCCGCGAGACTTGGAAACTCATATCTGCTTCCCTGCCAGCCCTTGTAGATTACGTGCGGAGTAATATCGCTTCTCGTGGAAACCGCTAGACCAACTTTTATTGCCATTGACGGACGCTCCGGTTCAGGCAAAAGCACCTTCGCAACAGATCTAGCGCAACAACTTGCCGCCACAGCTACTGTGGCTGTTCTGCGCCTCGAAGACCTCTACCACGGCTGGCACGGGCTGAAGCGCGCCTGCGAACTCTACGCCCAGTTGCTGCCCGCACTGGCCAATGCAGAACCCGTCACCTACCCCACTTGGGATTGGGATGCCGACGCCGTAGGCGCGCCACGGGTCTTCACCCCTGCGCACTTTGTGATCATCGAAGGCGTGGGCGCGCTCAATGACCAGGCCAGCGAATTAATTGATTTCGGCATCTGGCTTGAAGCGCCCGAATCCTTCCGCCGCGACCGGGCCCTGGCCCGGGACGGTGAAACCTACACGCCGTTCTGGAGCACCTGGGCTGGGCAAGAGCAGCAATATCTCGCCAGCAATTCACCCCAGCAGAACGCCGCGCTGATCATGGAGACCGCTCAAACCCCTGACCTGCTCTCCACGCTTCAGGCAGCTTCCCGCTTCCTTCCCGCCACCATCCAGTCGCTGGGATTCCTTGCTGCTCCTGCAGGCCCAGTTCCGCTGCTGCGCCAGAGCTATCAGGCCCCGGCAGATGCCGCCGCGCTTTTCGACGCGCTCACCGCCCGGTTCCCCTACGCGGCACTGCTCGAATCCACCAGCCAGCATCTCCAGGATCCGCTTGGACGCAACCGGTATTCCCTGCTGGCCTTCTCCACCGCAACCCAGCCACCGCTGCTGACCGCCGATGCCAACGGAACGAGCGTGCAGCTGCCCGGAGCACGAGTGAACCTGGGCCACAGCTTTTTTGATTCGCTCGCCGGGCTGTGGCCCCCGAGGAATCCAATGGAGACGCAGTACCCGCTGCCCTCCTGGGTTGGCTACCTGGGGTACGAGCTGAAACGTGAAGTCGGCGCGGCAAGCCTCAGAGCAGAAATCGCGCCCGGACGGCACCGCCCCGACGCGCAGTTCTTTGCACCCGATACCATCGTGGTCATCGACCACCAGCTCTCGCAGATGCACCTGCACAGCATCAACAAGCCCGACGCGCAGACAACGATCCTGCTCGGCAACCCGCCCCAGCATCGTGCCAGCGCGCACTTGCCTGTTCCGGACTTCCACTGCGCCGACTCCGCCGCCGGATACCAAGAGAAGATCCGCCGTGCCCAACACGAAATCTACGAGGGCAACACCTACGAGGTCTGCCTGACCACCGAGCTGACGGCCCACGCCGAAGAGTTCGACCCGTTCGAAGCGTACTGCCGCATGCGGCTGTCGAGTCCTGCACCCTTCGCCCACTATCTGCGGCTTGCCGATCTTCAGGTCGCCAGCATCTCCCCTGAGCGATTCCTTGCCTTGTCCAAGGATGGGCAGCTGCGCGCCGAACCGATCAAGGGAACCCGCCCGCGGGGAATCGATGAGGAAACGGATCTGGCCCTCAAACACGATTTGGCCACGCATCCCAAAGACCGGGCCGAGAACATCATGATCGTCGACCTGTTGCGCAACGACCTCTCCCATCACGCGGTACCAGGATCCGTGCGCGTGACCCGGCTCTGCTCCGTGGAGTCCTACGCCACCGTGCACCAGATGGTTTCCACCATCGACGCGACGTTGCAGTCCCCTGCGCATGCTGCCGATGCCTTGCGCGAAGCTTTCCCGCCGGGCTCGATGACCGGTGCACCGAAGCTGTCGACCATGAATATCCTGGACGAACTGGAGGATCAGCGGGCGCGAGGCTTGTACTCGGGAGCGGTGGGCTATCTCGGGGCCGATGGCGCCGCGGATTTCTCCGTGGTCATTCGCACCCTGATATGCGACAAGCTGCCGGATCAGTCGTGGCGCCTGTCGCTGGGCCTAGGCGGAGCGATCACCGCGGACTCCATACCCGAAGATGAATGGGATGAGGTCATCACCAAATCGCGCGGAGTGCTCCAAGCGCTGGGAACCACTTTCCCTGCCGCTACTGCAAGGTAGCGGTCAAGCGTGCCACATTGTCGATCCAGCGCTGCATGCGCGGGCGGCGACGCCACTGCGACAAGGTGATTTCCGAAGAAATCTCCCGGTAGTGATTCTGCACTTCATTCACGGCATTGACCATGTCCTTGCCCAAGAGCATGACCGAGATTTCCATGTTCAAGCTGAATGAACGCATATCCATATTCGAGGAACCGACCACGGCGACATCATCATCCACCGTGAAGCACTTGGTATGCAGCACCATCGGGGCCGGGTAGCAGTGGATCCGCACGCCGGCTTCCAGCAATTGCTGGTAGTAGGACTGCTGCGCATGGTGGACCAGGAACTGATCCCCCTCTTCGCAGACGAACAGTTCAACTTCCACGCCACGCTGCGCGGCCGTGGTGATCGCATAGAGCAGCGAATCGTCCGGCACAAAGTAGGGGCTGGTGATTTCCAGGCGTTCGGACGCCGAATAGATCAGCGTATTGAACAGGCGCAGGTTGTTTTCCGTGCCATAGCCAGGACCGCTGGGAAGCAACTGGGCCAGGGTTGATCCCGGGCGCTCTTCATAAGCCAGCGGGTGGCGCGCCTCGTTCATATCCATCAGCACTTCCTGGTCGTCATCCTCTTGCCACCAGTCGGTCGCAAAGGTGACATCCAGGCTGCGTACCAGGGGGCCTTCGACGCGCAGCATCATTTCGACCCACTCGCGCCCGATCTTGTGCGAGGACTTGCGCTTGTAGCCAGGCTCGATCAGGTTCTGGCTGCCGGTGAAGCCGACTGCGCCATCGATGACCAGGATCTTTCGGTGGTTGCGCAGATCCGGGCGACGCCAGCGCCGGCCGATTAAGTCGATGGGAAGCATGGGGCGCCAGTTGATGCCCGACTTCTTCAGGCGCTTCTTCAGCTCGCCATAGCCCTTGACCCGCAAGGTGCCGAGGTGGTCGAAGAGCAAGCGCACGTGGACCCCGCGCTGCGCGGCGCGTTCCAGGGCTTCGAGGACCGGTCCCACATATTCCTCGTCATCACCCATGATGTAGAACTGGATGTGAACGTACCGGGTGGCCTTGTCGATTTCTTCCCGCATCAACTCCATCGAGGTGCGGTAATCCGAAATGACCTTGACGCTGTTGCCGCCTTCCAGCGGCATGGCACCCAGGTTGCGGTTCAGCTCCACTGCGGATTCAACCCACTCTTCCTGCGAGTGGAATTCCTCGGGAAGCTGCATGTGCTTGGTGGCGTCCATGATCCGTTCATGGGCTCGCTGCTGCTTTTCCAGCCGGCGGCGGGACAGGCGCGGGTTGGCAAAAAGCCAATACGCCAGCAGGCCGACCACGGGAATGAAGAAAATCGCCAGCAGCCAGGCCATGGCCGTGGTGGGACGGCGATTGCCGGGGACGATGCCGATCATGAAGTACCGCACGGCAAGTTCGATGGCGACCAGGATGCTCCACAGCACGCCACCGATTTGCATCAGCACTTCGTTACTCGGCAACACTATGGCACACCCCTTGGCTACGCACGATGATCGTCGCTGTTTTCGGCTCTGATCTGCGTATGACAGCTCAAATTCCTTCGCCTAGCTTATCTAAGATTCCCTGCAATGTCTGAACACCCCTGAACTCAAAGGTCACGGAAGTGGCGTGGGTTCGATAATCTGTAGGTATGAGCTCACTTGTATTCTTGGATCCGGCCTATCCGGCAGGCTACTTGGCCGACATTGCAGCACCCCAGCTTCCCGTCACCGCACAGGGAGTGACCCGCGGCGACGGGGTCTTCGAATCCATGCTCTACACCAACCAGGCCGTAAGGAAATTCGAGGCCCACCTGGCCCGCTTGGCCACCTCGGCAGAGCTGGCCGACCTGGTCATCCCCGACGCGCGCAGCTGGTATGCCGCCGTGGATACCGCCGTCGCCGACTTCGATGCCACCGGCGGTGCCGAAGAAGCCGTGGTCAAGCTCATCGCAGCCCGAGGTGAGCACGATGAGGATCCGGCGATCTGCTGGGTGACCGTCACCCCTGCCCCGGCATTGGGCAAGGAACAGCGCGAGACCGGCGTCGACGTTTTGCTGCTGGACCGCGGCTACGACTCGAAACTTGCAGAACGCGCCCCGTGGCTGATGATGGGTGCGAAGACGCTCTCCTACTCTGTGAACATGGCCGCCCTGCGCTACGCCCGCAAGCACGGCGCCCATGACGTCATCTTCACCTCGGCCGACGGCATCGTCCTGGAAGCGCCGACCTCCACGGTGCTGGTAGCCCAGCGTGATGGCGAGACCAAGCGCCTGCTGACCCCGATGCTGGAAACCGGCATCCTTCCGGGCACCACGCAGAGCGCCATCTTCGACGCGGCAGCCCAGAACGGCTGGGAACTGGGCTATGGCCCGCTGCGCCCTGAGGATCTCTACCAGGCCGATGGCGTCTGGCTGGTTTCCTCCATCCGCCTGCTCACCCCGGTGCGCACCATCGATGCCAAGCCATTGCGCCTGGACGCCGAGCTGCATGACGAGCTCAGCGCCCTGAGCGACGCAATCCGCTAGCCCCAGACGAGGTTGTAGGTGCCGGCCAGCACGGCCGCACCAATAGCCGCAGCTCCCAACACGATGCCTGCCGTAAGCACGGCGGCATCCTTGCTGGTGAATCTGGCCGTGCGGATCCAGGTCCGCTCGCCCAAACCGAAGCCTTTGGCTTCCATGGTCACCGCCAGCCGTCCGGCACGCCGCAGCGCCTGGACCAGCAAGGCCAGGCACTGCCCCAGCTTCGCCCCGATGCGCTGGGCTACCGTCCCGAAGTTGCCCACGCCACGGGCCCGGCGAGCCAGGCCAAGCGTGGAGAATTCTTCCACCATCAGCCCCAGCAGACGCATGCCAGCGAGCGCTCCAAGCACAAAACGGTGCGGCACCCGCAGCTGCTGCGACAGCGCCCCGCCCAGATCGCTGGGATTTGTGGTGGCCAGCAGCAAGATGCAGGGCAGAGCCAAGGCGAAGGCCCTCAGCCCGGTGGCGATGCCCCCGTGCACCGAGCCTTCGGTGATGCTGAAGATCCCGAACTGCGCATACACCGCTCCGCTGTCCTGGCCCACTAGCGCAATGCCCCACGCGCCGATGACCCCGGCAACCAGCAAGGGCCAGGCGCGTTGGAAGAACCGTCCCACGCTCAACCCAGCCAGCGGGAAGGCCAGCAAGGTCGCGCCGACAACCACCACAGCGGAAACCCAATCCAGCGTGGTGATCAGCGGCAAGGTGGCCGCGGCCACCGCACCCAGCTTGGCCAGCGGATTGATCTTGGCCAGCCAGCTGCGGCCCACCGGCGCATCAAGCACCGGGCCTCGCGTAATAGCTGGCGCCTGATCCGCGACGGGCGCCAAGCGGATCTCTCCGGCGGCCAGGACACTGGCCAAATGCTCATCGTGGGTCACCGCGATGATCGCGGTGCCCTTCTCCAATTGCTCCACCAGCAGTCCGGCCAGTTCCCGCCAGGTATTGGCGTCCTGGCCGAAGGTCGGCTCATCGAGGATCAGCACCTGCGGCGCTGCGGCAAGCACCGTGCCCACCGACAGGCGGCGCTTCTCCCCTCCCGAAAGGGTGAAAGGATTCGCCTCGGCAAGGTGCTCCAAGCCCAAGCGCGCCAGCAGCGAGTCGACTAGGGCGTCCACCTCGGCCGGATCGTATTTCAGCTCCTGTCCGCCGCTGGCTTTGGCGCGCTGCGGGGCGAAGGCCAATTCCTCGCGCACGCTCTGGGTGACGAACTGGTGTTCAGGCTCCTGGAACACCGAGCCGATCCGCCCGATCAGCGCCCCCGCTTTCCAGCTGAAGGGCGAAGCATCCAGCCCATTGGCCAGTGCCTCGACGGCCTGCAACTGGCCTGCTGCCGGTTGAAGCAGCCCGCCCAAGGTCAGGGCCAGGGTTGATTTTCCGGCACCGTTCTCTCCCCGGATCACCGTGGCGGTGCCAGCACGCACCGACAGGTCCACGGCTTGGGTCCGCGGCGCGTCGTCGGTGCGGGCGCTGACCAGCTGGTCTGCTTCCAACAGCAGCTCGCCCGGTGCGATAGCAGCGGTTGGCACCTGCGGCAGATAATTCGGCACCCATAATCCGGCCGCCGACAATTCAGCGCGCAGTTCTTCATCATCGATCAGGCGCTGCGGATCCAGGTCGTGGGCCACGCCTCCGCCTGGTTCCAGCACGATGACCCGGTCCATATGCCTGGCCCAGGCATCCAGCCGGTGTTCAACCACCAGCAGCGTCGCGCCAGAGACCTCGGCCGCGTTCAACACCGCGTCGCGCAAGGGCCCGATGCCCTCGGGGTCGACGTTGGCGGTGGGTTCATCCAGCAGCATCAATCCCGGCTGCATGGCCAGGATCCCGGCAAGGGCCAGGCGCTGCTTCTGCCCGCCGGAAAGCTCCTGCGTGCGATGATCCAAGGGCAGCATGCCCAAGCCGACCGCGTCGAGCGCTTCGGGAATGCGCTGGCGGATGATCACCGGATCCACCGCCAGGTTCTCGGCACCGAAGGCCACATCGTCGGCCACCCGGCTTTGCACCACCTGGGTTTCCGGATCCTGCTGCATCAGGCCGACCGGATGCTCCCGGGCGAAGGCATCGGACCCGTCGATCAGCAGCAGTCCGGTGGACTGCTCGGAGTCATCGGCTTCCAGCAAGCCTGCCAGGGCATGCAGCAAGGTCGATTTGCCGGCCCCCGAGGGGCCGACCAGCAGGACTTTCTGGCCCGCGGGGATGTCCAGATCCAGAGAAGCGATGGCTGGCTTCTCGCGTTCGGCGTGGTGCCAGCCGAAACTTCGGGCAATGATCTCGGTGCCCCGGCGGGTGTCAGCGGTGGCACCGGTATTGGCCACCGAACTCATTTTGCGGCCAGTTTTCCGGTTTCCAGGTGAGCACGGCGGCTGGCCAGGGCGCTCAGTGCGCCGGTCTTCGCCAGGCCGCGAGTGGCCAGCCATGAGAGCAGGCCGGCAACAACCAGGCCGGAGACGCCGGTGGCAACCACATGGAAGAGCTTCAGCGCCGGGGTGTATTCAACGTAGTACGCCAAGATGTAGGCCTCGGACACACCGGCGAACAATCCGGAGAACAGGCCAGCGAGCAGTGCAACACCCAGGTTCCACTTGCGGTAGCGGAACGCCGCGAAGACCAGCTCCGCGCCCAGGCCCTGGACCAGTCCGGAGATCAGCACGGTGAGCCCGTAGTGCGATCCGAGCAGCGCTTCGATGACCGCGGCCAGCAGTTCGCAGTACAACGCGGCACCGGGCTTGCGGATGATCAGCGCGCCGAGCACTGCAGGGAACAGCCAGACACCGGTCAGCAGTGCGGCTGCTGGCGGGAATGCTGCGAACGCCAGGGAGAACAGCCCGTAGCCTGCACTCCAGGCCCAGAAGATGACGCCGGAGGCAACGGCGATCACCGATGCGGTGACGATGTCGACGACGCGCCAGCCGTTGCGTTGCTTTGCTGCTGCTTGATTCATTGATGGTCCTCCTGTATCAAGGAGGGGAGATGTACGGGCTGAAGGCGCACTGCGCCCACGTCCGCATCCGAGATGCTCGACTTCCTTCGCCGGTACTAGCCGGAGCAGGTTCGAGGGTCTGCGATCTATCGCACTCTCAGCGTCTTGCGACTCCAGTTTCGAAGTCTGACGCTCCCCTGTCGGAAAATTACTGCCCACCTACCATACCGCAGGTATGCTGGGCAGAGGAACGATAAGTCACGACGTTGAAGCGAGGGCAAAATGAATACAGTGCAGAAACTTGCCACCACGGGTATTTCCATCGGCGCCGGTTTTGTCGGCAGCAAGCTGGTTGATCAGCTGTGGAAGGGTTTTACCGGAAACAAGGCTCCCCGCAAGGGCAGCGAAGAAGCGGCTGAGGCCTCGTTGCGCCAGGCTCTCGGATTTGCGATCTTCTCATCCATTGTGGCCGCCACCATCCAGGTGCTGGCAGACCGTGGCACCAACAAGGTCGTCGCGCGTTTCAGCAAGTAGTACTCGTCAAAGGCGGCGTCCCACCATGGGTGGGACGCCGCCTTTGTGCTTTCTAGACTTGTGCTTTCTAGTCTTCGGTTTTCTCCGCTTGCTTCGACGAGACGTCGGTGGCGCCGGTGGCCGGAGTGCCGCTGACCTTGTCGACGATCTGCTTGAGCTC
This sequence comes from Glutamicibacter mishrai, assembly GCF_012221945.1. Classification (NCBI taxonomy): domain Bacteria; kingdom Bacillati; phylum Actinomycetota; class Actinomycetes; order Micrococcales; family Micrococcaceae; genus Glutamicibacter; species Glutamicibacter mishrai. Next base: position 841,715 of record NZ_CP032549.1, read on the forward strand.
ATCGGCGTAGAGCGAGTCCTTGGCCGCGTGCTTCGTGCGGTAGCCCGAACGGCCGATCATGTGGGCCGATACCGGAGCGGTCAACAGCTGCATGCCCCAAGCCAGGAGAAGCAGCGGCACCACAGCCCAGCTGCGCAGGTGGATCGCGAGCCCGGCGAAGATCAGCAGGAATCCGAGGACCTGCGGCTTTGTGGCCGCGTGCATGCGGGTGAGCATATCGGGGAAGGTGAGCAGGCCGATCCCGGCGATCAGCGACATCAGGCAGCCCAGGATCAGCAGCACCGCGACGAGGATATCCAAGAACATCTCCATCAGGCATTCCTCTGATCGGAAACGTAGCGCGAGACGGTGACCGAGCCGATGAAGCCCAGGGTGCAGGCGGCGATGACGAACAGCAGGTAGTCCGTGTGCCGGTTGTAGACCATCTCAAGGCACAGGGCCACAGAGATGATCAGCAGCATCACGTCCAGGGCCAGCACGCGATCCAGGATCGAGGGGCCCTTGGCTACGCGGATGACACAGGCAAGGGTGGCCAGGCCGAGCATGATGCCGCAGATCCACATCACGATTTCCATCATTTCTTGCCCCTCATTCGCATCAGGTTGGGTCCGCATTCGTGCTTGATCGCGTCGAATTCATCGCGGCTGCCGATCGCCATGATCATCCGGCGTTCGATATCCCGCACCGCTTCGCGAGCGCGGTCCATATCCTGCTGGGATTCGATGTTGATGTAGTGCAGGTACAAGGTGGAGGAGCTGCGATCCACGTCAATGACGAAGGACCCCGGGATCAAGGTCAGCACATGGCCGACCGTGGTCACGATCAGGTCCGAGTCGGTACGCAACGGAACCGCGATCACGCCGCTGCGAGTCTTTTTCCCGCGGAAGACCGCCAGCTTGGCCACTTCGAAGCTGGCCACGAACACCTGGCCGACAAACCAGAAGAACAGCTGCAGGCAGTACCAGGCGTTCATGCGTCCCGAGAGCACCACCGGAGGCAGCGGGAAGAGCGTGACGATCAGCAGCGAGATGATCGCGCCGAAGATCAGGTTCGCCGGCGAGAAGTCCTGCCACAGAGCGCACCACACAAAAAGCAGCAGGGCCAGCAGCGGCCATTCCTGCTTGAGTGTCGCCCGGTGGCGCACGCCAGAGGTATCCAGCGCGTCATCAATACGCTGGTCGCGAGGTTTCAAATTCTTAGTCGGCATCGTCCCTCCTATCCAAGTGGCAAGATCGCGGTGATGTAGGCTTCACGGGCGATCAGCTCCGCGGCGACTCGTTCACAGAACTCGAAGATCGGCCCGGCAAAAATGGTCAGCGCAATGCCTGCGGCAACCAGCGATCCGGTGGCGTAGCGCATGCCCCACGGCAAGGACTTCGCTTCCAATTCCTTCGCGAGCTTCATGCCTAGGGAAGGGTTCTGCGCCCCTCCGGCAACGGTTTCGGCCGCGACCGCAGCCGCTTCGTCCACCAGTTCCTGGTTGGGCACCTCGGCATCAGCGGCCCGACGCCAGAAGATGCGGGCCCACACGCGGATGATCGCCAGCAGGGTCAGCAGGCTGGTTAGCAATCCGGCGCCCACCACAGCCCAGGTCAGCGGGTCGGCATCCTGCACTGCGGCATGGAGCAAGCCGAACTTGCCGAGGAATCCGGAGAACGGGGGGATGCCGCCGAGGTTGATCGCAGGGATGAAGAAGAGCAGCGACAGGGCCGGGGAAAGCTTGGCCAGCGAGCCGAGCTTGGTGACATTCGAGCTTCCGGCACGGCGTTCGATCAATCCGGCCACCATGAACAGCGAGGTCTGCACGATGATGTGGTGCCCGACGTAGTAGATGGTCGCGGCGATGGCCAGCGGTCCCCCGACGGCCACACCGAAGATCAGGTAGCCGATGTGGCTGGTCAGGGTGAAGGAGAGCATGCGCTTGAAGTCCGTCTGCGCCAGTGCGCCGAGGATACCGATGACCATGGTCAGCGCCGCCACCACAAGCAGCCCGGCATTGACCACCCCGCCCGGGAAGAGCAACGTTTCGGTGCGCACGATCGCGTAGACGCCGACCTTGGTCAGCAAACCGGCGAATACCGCGGTCACCGGTGCGGGCGCCGTCGGGTAGGAGTCAGGCAGCCACAGGGACAGCGGGAACACCGCGGCCTTGATGCCGAAGGCAATCAGCAGCAGCACATGCAAAATCAGTTGCGGGCCCTGGTCCAGTTCCGGCAGCTTCACCGCCAGATCGGCCATGTTCACCGTGCCGGTCGCGGCATAGGTCATGGCGATGGCCATCAGGAAGATCACCGAGGACACCACGGACACCACCACATAGGTGGTACCGGCGCGGATGCGCTCGGCGGTGCCGCCCAGAGTCAGCAGCACGTAGCTGGCGGTCAGCAGGATTTCGAACCCGACGTACAGGTTGAACAGGTCGGCGGCCAAGAAGGCGTTGGACACGCCGGCCAGCAGGATCAGGTAGGCCGGGTGGAAGACCGAGACCGGGCCGGGTTCTTCGCCGTCGGCCAAGCCCTGGCTGGTGGCGAAGAAGAGCACGGCCAGCGAGACGAGGGTGGAGATCAGCAGCATGAAGGAGCTGAAGCCGTCGACCATCAACGCGATGCCGAAGGGCGAATCCCAGCCGCCGATGTGGATGGCGTAGCTTTCCCCGCCCCACACGGTCGCGAGCATCCCGGCTTCCAGCACCAGGGTCAGGCACAGGACACCGATGGTGATCAGCCGCTGGGTGCGCACCTGGCGTCGGGCCAGGAACGCGGCGCCGGCGCCGATGATCGGCAGGACGACCGCAAGGGGTGCCAAGTCCAGAAAATTCACTCTTCCCCCTCGCGCACTGGGCGGCCTTCTTCATCGACGAATTCGGTCGTGTCCTCTGCCACCGGCGAATCTTCCTCTTCGTCGTAAGCGGTCTTCTGCGAGACCTTGATATCTTCGGTGTCATCCGCCAGTTCATCAGCGCTGGTCAGCGTCCATGAACGATAGATCATCGCCAGCAGGAAGGCGGTAACCGCAAAGGTGATCACGATGGCCGTGAGGATCAGCGCCTGCGGCAGCGGGTCCGAATATTCCTCGGCCGCCAGCCCCGATTGGAAGAGCGGGGCGACACCGCGCCGTCCTCCGCTGGTGAGGATCAGCAGGTTGATGCCGTTGCCCAGCAGCATGATGCCCAGCAGCACGCGGGTGAGCGTGCGTTCGAGCACCAGATAGAATCCGGCTGCCAGCAGCACCCCGGTGATCACGAGGAAGGTGATGTTCACGCTCATCGTCCAACTCCTGTCCGTGATGCTTCAACAAAGTCATGGCGGTCCACCGGGCTGCGTCCTTCGGAGAGCGAATCGATCTCGCTGCCCAGGGAACGCAGGACATCCTGCACCAGGCCCAGCACCACCAGGTACACGCCGATGTCAAAGACGGTGGAGGTGACGAACTTGTGCTCGCCGAAGAACCAGAATTCCATGGCGTAGGTGGTGAAGATTTCATCGCCCAGCAGCAGCGGCACGATCCCTGCCAAGCCCGCCAGGGCGATACCGCCGCCGATCAGCATGCCCGGGGCGACCCGGATCGATTCGGAGAGCTCGATGCGCCCGCCGGCCAGGTAGCGGATGGTCAGCGCCAGGCCGGCGATCAGGCCGCCGGCAAATCCGCCACCGGGGGTATTGTGCCCGGTGAGCAGCGTGTAGACCGAGAGGACCAGCACCGAGTGGAACATCAGCCGGGTGACCACTTCGAAGATGATGGAACGCCGTTCGGCCACCAAGGTGCTGCCGGCCATGAGCCAGTCCTGGTTGCCGCTGGAGGCGAAGCGGCGGGCGATCCGCAGCTCCACTTCCTTCGACTCCTTGCCGCCCATGGCTTCGGATCCCGAGTCGATGCTTCCCGGGGCCACGTCCTGGGCGCGCACCCGGCTGCCGAAGCTGCGGCCGGCGAAGATCAGCGAGGCCACGCCGGTGGCTGCCGCGGCCAGCACGGTGATTTCCCCGAAGGTATCCCAGACGCGCATATCGACCAGTGCCACGTTCACGATGTTCTTGCCGTAGCCCTCGTGGTAGGCCAGATCCGGCCAGGCCAGCGAGATGCTCGCTTCCTGCCGGGCCCCCATCATGGCGATGGCAATGTAGACCACCATCACCGCCAGGGCGATCGCCATCACGGCACGGCCCCACTTGATCCGGGCCACCCCGCCCCACAGCCGCTTCGGCAGCGCGCGCAGTGCAAGTACGAAGGAGACCAGCACGATGGTCTCCACCAGCAGCTGGGTCAGCGCCAGATCCGGGGCGCCTTGCAGCGCGAAGATCGCGACCATGCCGTAGCCGGTGACCGAAACCATCAGCACCGCCATGAAACGCTTCGGGGCGATGATGGCCACCACGGCGCCGGCGATGATGATGGCGCCGATCAGGATCTGCGCCGGATGATCGGCAATGATCCAGGTCGATGGCCACGGGGTGGCCACGGTCAGCGCGATGCCCAGCGGGATCACCAGCACCACGCCGAGGATCACTCCGAGGTAGAAGGACAGCGAACCACGCTGGGTGCGGCCGGTGATCCAAATCGCAGCCATATCCAGCGCGTTCACCGACATGCGGTAGATCTCCTCGGCCGAGGTCATCATGCGGCGAAGCGGAGCTCCGGTGTCGGTTCGGCGGCGGATCCAGTAGAAGGCCACGCCCAGGCTCACCGAGATGGCGCTCAATCCCAGTGCCGGGTTGAACCCGGCAAATGGCAGCAGGTGCATTTTGCCCGGTCCGCCCTGGGCCGCCGACCAGTGGATCATCAGCGGTTCGACCAGTTGCGGGTACACGCCGAGGAACAGGGTCAGGGCCGAGAGCACCAGCAGCGGGGCCAGGAAGATCAGCGTCGGCGCCTTGCATTTCAGTGCGGGCACCGAATGCTTTTTCACGCCGAATGCGCCGAAGAAGAATCGCAGCGAGTAGCCCATGGTCAACGCGGCGCCCAGCACCAGGCCGGCCAGGGCTATCGGCCCCCACCCGGTGTGCAGGTGCAGCGCTGATTCGTAGACCGCTTCCTTGGCGACGAAGCCGAAGAGCAGCGGGACCCCGGCCATCGAGGCGGCCGCGATTCCGGCGGCCCCGGTCAGGATCGGCATGGCCCGACGCAGTCCGCTGAGCTTGCGGATATCGCGGGTACCGGTGTTGTGGTCGATGATGCCCACGCTCAGGAACAGGGTCGCCTTGAACAGACCGTGGGCCAGGGTCATGGCCAGGGCAGCGAAGGCGGCTTCCGGGGTGCCGAAGCCGAAGATGGCGATGATGAAGCCGAGCTGGGAGACGGTGCCGAAGGCCAGGATGAGCTTGAGGTCGTACTGCTTCAGCGCCCGGAAGCCGCCGATGAGCATGGTCAGGATGCCGATGCCCACAGTCATCGGAGCCCACAGGCTGGTCTCGGCGAAGCCCGGTGCCAGGCGCGCGATCAGGTAGACACCGGCCTTGACCATCGCGGCGGCGTGCAGGTAGGCGGAGACCGGGGTCGGCGCGGCCATAGCGCCGGGCAGCCAGAAGTGGAATGGCACCAGTGCCGACTTGGAAATGGCGCCCACGATAATCAGCGCCACCGCCACATCCGTGTAGGTGCCCAGGGCGACCAGCTGGTCCGCGGAGGCCATGATCTCCGACAGCTGGTAGCTTCCGGCCTTGGTGCCGAGCATCAGGATGCCGGCGAGCATCACCAGCCCGCCAAGGGTCGTGATGATCAACGCGTTCATCGCCGAACGGCGTGCGGTGATCAGCGCCTGGTTGAAGCCGATCAGCAGGTAGGACAGGACGGAGGTGATTTCCCAGAAGACGAACATGACGATCACGTCGTCGGCGGTGACCAGGCCGGTCATCGCTCCGGCAAAGGCGACCATCTTGGCGGCGAAGCCACCGATCTGCGGGTCATCGTTCTTGAAGTAGCGGGCGCAATAGAACAGCACCAGGGCTCCGACACCCAGGATCAGCAGCAAGATGGTGGCCGCCAGGGAGTCCATGCGGAAGTTCAATCCGATGTTCAGCCCCGGGATCCATTGGATGCTGATGGATGGCGGGGCGTTTGGCGCGCCATTGGCCAGGGAATTGTCGGCGGCAAGAACTGCGGGAAGCTGGGTCAAGAGCCAGATGAATCCCACTGCAGGCACGACCGCCACCACATAAAAGGCGTTTCGTTTCAGTGCCCGGAAGAGCATCGGGCACAACAAGGCGGTCACGAACAGCGCAGTGAGAATAACTAGCACGTGTCTCCTCTGTCGACTGGGGGTTGGGCAGAGTGCGATGACCACGAAAAAATAGTCTGCACCTGTAATTTTATCAGCCGGGCGGTGGCCGATCCCGTGGAATGTGTCGTTCCGGTCATATTTTCCGCAGTTTCCGCGGTCAGCTGATTTTGGGCTTTTACACTGGAATGTTCCATTTCCGTGTGTGGAGTTCATTCAGGGTTCGAGCGCAACGGGTACCATTCGAGCATGTCGATCAATCAGCCGATGTCACCGCCGGTCAGCGAAAAATGGCTCAACAAGTACACCTGGGCCTGGGCCAGCTGGGACTGGGGCCAAGCAGCCATCAACGCGGTCATGATCACCTTCGTGTTCACCGTGTACCTGACCAGCGATCTCTTCGGCGACAAGGACCACGCCTCGCTGGTGCTCTCCCAGGCCTTGACCGTGGGCGGGCTGGCCATCGCGTTCCTGGTGCCGGTTACCGGGCTGCGCGCGGATGCCGCCGGCCGGCGCAAGCTGTGGATCGTGGTCAATACGCTGATCCTCGTGGCCATATGCGCGGCCTGCTTCTTCGTCTACCCGGATCCGGCGTTCCTGTGGTTCGGCGCCATCCTCATTGCGTTGATGTCAGTGGTCAGCGAGTTCGCCGGGGTCAATTACAACGCTGTGCTGAACCAGATCTCCACCAAGGCCACGGTCGGCAAGGTCTCCGGTTTCGGCTGGGGCATGGGCTACGTCGGCGGCATCCTCGCCTTGGCGCTGGTGCTCTTCGGCTTTGTCGAACCCATCGTGCAGTGGCCCGGTGCCTCCACCGAGAACTCTTTGAACCTGCGGTTGATTGCCATCTTCTCGGCGGCCTGGTGCCTGGTCTTCGCGTTGCCGCTGTTCTTCATCATCCCTGAATCCCCTGCGGCCAGCGCGGTGAAGATTCCGCTGAAGGATTCCTACAAGGTGCTGTTCGCGACCATCAAGAACCTGTGGCGCAGCGACCGGAACCTGCTCTTCTTCCTGTGCTCATCTGCAGTCTTCCGCGACGGGCTGGCCGCGATTTTCACCTTCGGCGGGGTGATCGCCGCCGGAACCTTCGGCTTCGCACCCTCCGAAGTGATCATCTTCGCGATCGTCGGCAACCTCGTGGCTGCGCTCGGCGCGGTCCTGGGCGGACGACTGGACGATGTGCTGGGCCCCAAGATGGTGATCTGCGGTGCGCTCATCGGGCTGCTGGTTGCCGGGGCCGGGGTCTTCCTCTCCCCCGAAGCCAGCGGATTCTGGATCTTCGGCCTGCTCTTGTGCCTGTTCGTCGGACCCGCCCAGGCGGCCTCGCGCTCCTATCTCTCCCGGCTGATCCCCGAGGGGCGCGAGGGCGAGCTCTTCGGCTTGTACGCCACCACCGGCCGAGCCGTTTCCTTCTTGGCGCCCGGGCTGTTCGGCCTGTCCATCGCCTTGGCCACTCCCCTGGTCGCTTCGGGCAGCGCCCAGCGCTTCGGCATCCTGGGCATCCTCGTGGTGCTGGCTCTTGGCTTGCTGTTGCTGCTGCCGATCCGCTCGCCGCAGAAGTCCGAGGCCTGAGCTTCTCGCGACAGGGGTTAAAACAATGGATCGGCCCCGCTTCGGGGCCGATCCATTATTTCATTTAGCTTTCGATGTCCGTTCGGTGGAAGTTCAGGTGGCTGCGTGATGCCGTTGGCCCGCGCTGCCCCTGGTAGCGGTTGCCGTACGGGCCCGAGCCATATGGGTGCTCGGTGGCGGAAGTCAGCTTGAAGAAGCACAACTGCCCGATCTTCGAACCAGGCCACAGCTTGATCGGCAAGGTCGCCATATTAGACAGTTCCAAGGTCACGTGGCCGGAAAAGCCCGGGTCGATGAATCCAGCGGTGGAGTGGGTGAGCAAGCCCAGGCGGCCTAGCGAGCTCTTGCCTTCCAGACGGGCTGCCACGGAGTGCCCGAGGGTCACCACTTCGTAGGTCGAACCGAGCACGAATTCGCCCGGGTGCAGGATGAATGGCTCGTCCGGGTCGACCTCGACCAGGCGGGTGAGCTCATCTTGTTCCACGGACGGATCGATGTGCGCATATTTGTGGTTGTCGAAAAGCCGGAAGAACCGGTCAATGCGAACGTCCACGGATGCGGGCTGGACCATATTCGGGTCAAAGGGCTCAAGCCCAATCTCACCGGACGCTATTTCTCGACGAATGTCACCATCTGAATACAACACGCCTCCAAATTTATCGTGTGCAGGCCCAATCATTGAACTCTTCGAGCAAATATGTAGGTTTTCTTATCCTCGGCAACCTCCCGATTCTCGGAAAGCCACGTTTTGTTCACCCTGGCAGTGATGGATTTCCCATTACTTCCCCAGTAATCCGGGCTATCGTTGATGTAGGGTTCGCCCCTTTTCATCACTTCGCGACACAAGGGTTTACTACATCATGCGTCTAGCCTCTGCGCTGACTGGCACCGTACTTGCCTCGGCACTGCTGCTCTCCGCTGTTCCGGCAGCGCTGGCTGCGCCTGCCGACGACCTGCCTGCGGTTGAAAGCTCTGAGCTTTCGGACGCTTCGAGCCTGCTGGCTCTGATCAACCCGACGACCCAGCTTTCGCCGGTCGATTACACCCCGACCAACCTGGTCAGCGTTGGCGGCACCGGATTGACTCTGCGGCCTGAAGCGGCGGACGCCGTGGAAGACCTCATCGCAGACGCCCGTGCGGCGGGGCATTCCATCAAGCTGCTCAGCGCCTACCGCTCCTATTCGCGGCAGGCAGCACTGTTCAACCAGTACCAGTCCAAGTACGGAACCGCATATGCTGAACGGATTTCCGCTCGCCCGGGCACCAGCGAGCACCAGCTGGGCTTGGCTGCCGACCTTGGATACACCAGCAGCCAGGCCGAGCTGAAGGAAGCATTCGGCCAGACTCCAGCCGGCATCTGGATTGCCGAGCATGCCAACGATTACGGCCTGATTATTCGCTACCCCCAGGGCAAGGAAGAGATCACCGGCTACAAGTACGAACCGTGGCATGTGCGCTACATCGGCAAAGAGCATGCCAAGGCCTTGGCTGAATCCGGTGCTGAAACGTACGAAGAGTACGTGAAGATGCTCAGTGAATCCCTCAAGGCGCCCAAGGCGGAAGCTTCGGCGGTAGCCGAGGAAGAAGAGGCGCCTAAGGAAGCTGAAAAGGATTCTCAGAAGGATGCCAAGGAAGCGGGCCACGGCGTGGTGAAGGAAGATGACCTTCTGGTTCTTCGCTTCTTGCCGCCCTACCGTGACTGGGGCTTCGGCTTCACCGAAAAATAAGGGCGCTTAGAAGAACGCGGCCAGGGCCAGGTAGACGACGGTCGGAATCAGCGACGCCACCAGTGCCATGGCCCAGTGCAGGAACTTGCCGCTGGTTTTCTGGCAGGCCCCGGTATGCTTCCTGCGGTAGATCAGATTCACGTTGGAGAGCACCCAGATAATGGTGCCGATGGCCAGCGGCGGGCCGAGCACTACCTCAGCGGGAAAGATCGAATGTGCTTCGTAGAAATCCTTGGCTTCCCGGCCCCATGTGGTCAAGGGGTCGCTGAGCACCACGAGGCTGAGCATCCAGTAGTAGATAATCCCGGGGATGCCCAGCAGCACATTCACGACGAGTAGTCGTCTCACAGTCCTGCCCTTCATCCCGGTAATGGCTTCTGCGCTTGCAAAGCATCATGAATTCTACCGAAGGCAACCGGGCGAATTCCGTTCTTCGCCACGATCTGCGCCTGTGCATCGGCTAGGAATCGCAAAAGGACTGCCAGCAGTGCAACACTGCTGGCAGTCCTTTGGTGTGGCGCTCGAAGCCTACTTGGCGCGAACCGGGATGCCGGTGAAGGTTGGCTTCAAGGTCTCAGCAAAGAAGTCCTCACCCTTGTCATCAACCACGATGAAGGCTGGGAAGTCCTCGACCTCGATCTTCCAGATCGCTTCCATGCCCAATTCCTCGTATTCGAGGATTTCGACCTTCTTGATGCAATCCTGGGCCAGACGCGCTGCCGGGCCGCCGATGGAACCCAGGTAGAAACCACCATGGGTGTTGCAGGCATCGGTGACCTGCTTGGAGCGGTTGCCCTTGGCCAGCATGACCATCGAACCGCCTGCAGCCTGGAACTGATCCACGTAGGAGTCCATGCGGCCTGCGGTGGTCGGGCCGAAGGAACCCGAAGGCATGCCCTCTGGGGTCTTGGCAGGACCTGCGTAGTAGACCGGGTGGTCCTTGAGGTACTGCGGCATTTCTTCGCCGGCGTCCAGGCGTTCCTTGATCTTGGCGTGCGCGATATCGCGAGCCACAACCAGCGGGCCGGTCAACGACAGGCGGGTCTTGACCGGGAACTTGGTCAGTTCAGCCAGGATCTCATCCATTGGCTTGTTCAGGTCGATCTTCACCACGGAACTGCCGCCGGTGCCGGTGACGCCATCGGTCTCATCGTCGTGGGCGGCGATGGCCGGGTGGTTCTCATCTGGCATGAAGCGGGCTGGATCGGTTTCCAGCTGCTCCACGAACAGGCCTTCTTCAGTGATCTTGGCCAGCATCTGGCGGTCAGCCGAGCAGGACACTGCGATGGCCACTGGCATGGAAGCGCCGTGGCGAGGCAGGCGGACCACGCGCACATCGTGGCAGAAGTACTTGCCGCCGAACTGCGCGCCGATGCCGAAGTGGCGGGTCAGTTCCAGGACCTTTTCTTCCAGCTCGGTATCACGGAAGCCGCGGCCGGTCATGGCGCCTTCGGTCGGCAGCGAGTCCAGGTACTTGGCCGAACCGTACTTGGCAGTCTTCAATGCCATTTCGGCGCTGGTGCCGCCGATGACGATGGACAGGTGGTATGGAGGGCACGCGGCGGTGCCCAGGGAACGCAGCTTCTCATCGAGGAACTTCAGCATGGAGTTCTCGTTGAGGATGGCCTTGGTCTCCTGGTACAGGAAGGACTTGTTGGCCGATCCGCCGCCCTTGGCCATGAATAGGAACTTGTAGCTGGTGTCAGCGCCGTCCTTGGTATTGGCGTACAGGTCGATCTGCGCCGGGAGGTTGTTGCCGGTGGCCTTCTCTTCCCAGGTGGTGATCGGAGCCAGCTGCGAGTAGCGCAGGTTCAGCTTGGTGTAGGCGTTGTAGATGCCGCGCGAGAGCGAGATCTCATCCTGCTCTTCGGAGAGCACGCGCTGGCCGCGCTTGCCCATGACGATCGCGGTACCGGTGTCCTGGCACATTGGCAGGATGCCTCCGGCGGCGATGTTCGCGTTCTTCAGCAGGTCCAGGGCGACGAACTTGTCGTTCGGGCTGGCTTCCTCGTCGTCGAGGATGTTGCGAAGCTGCTGCAGGTGGGCGGGGCGCAGGTAATGCGAGATGTCGTGCAGTGCGGTCTCGGCCAGCTGCTCCAAAGCCTCTGGCGCGACCTTCAGGAAGTTCTTTCCATCCGGACCGGCGACGACCTCGACGCCTTCGGAGGAAATCTTGCGGTATGGGGTTGCATCTTCGCCAATTGGCAGAAGATCCTCATAACGGAATTCAGGCATGCTCTGTCCTTGATTCAATCGTGGATGCTCGTCTGCCATTTTATGCCTTCACTCCGATTTTCCCGCATTCGGCGTTTGCACCACAGGCTTTATCACGACATGCTGTAGTACATGAGCACCGAGAACACCCCAGCTGCGCGAGATGGCCAAGATCCAACCCAAACCCCGGATGCGATCATCGAAACTCCGATGGACCAGCACCGCGCCAAGCCGAAAACCCACTTCGAAATGATGCTGCAGGCCGGTCTTAACAAACCGGAGCTCTCCGGCTCGGTCATCGGCGCCTTCATGAGCGCCGAGGTGTACTTCCTCTCCCGTGAAGAGGTCACCGAAGAGAACAAGAATGCCCAGCCGATGCTGCTGACCAACCCGGCCGGCGAAGCAGTGGTGGCCGTATTCACCACCTTGGAGCGCATCCCTTCCAGCTACATCGACATGGCGCCATACGGTGTGAAGGTCCAGGGCGCCACCGTGGTCCGCGCGCTGGAGAACACCGGCTTCGTGGTGAACCCGGGCGATGAGCTGAGCTTCGAAGTACCCGCAGATGGAGTGGCCATTTTGAAGCAGCAGATGCTGAACCAGAAATCTGGCGAGCAGGCGTAACTTTCCCCACGATTATTCGCGCCGTTTACCGGCAGGCCAGATTCGTGGGATATGCTTTTGTTGCCCGAGCCGTCATTAGGCCGCTCGGTGCACCTGCGGGCGTAGCTCAATGGTAGAGCGCTAGCTTCCCAAGCTCGATACGCGGGTTCGATTCCCGTCGCCCGCTCGCACTGACGTCGGGGTACCACCAGGTGCCCCGGCGTTTTATTTGTATCAGGCCGACCCAAGGAGCATGATGACCGGAGTCCTCGAAGGCTTCTCCATCATCTGGGTGGTCATTGCCGTCGGCTACCTGGTCGGACGCACCGGAGTGCTGGGCGATCAGGGACGCAATGTCCTGAGCCGCGTCACCTTCTTCGTGGCCAGCCCGGCCCTGCTGTTCACCACCCTGGCCGAGTCCGATCCGGTCGCCGTCCTCGGGCCGCTGTTGTGGGTGGCCGCCATTTCCGCCGCCCTCACCGCGGTGGTGTACTACCTGGCCACTGCGCGCTGGCTGAAGCGTTCAGCCTCTGAGCGGATCATCGCCGCGATGTCCGCCTCCACCGTGAACTCGGCGAACCTCGGCCTGCCCATTGCGCTGTATGTGCTCGGCGATGCGTCTTTCGCCGCACCGATCATCCTGTTCCAGCTGGCCTTGTACCAGCCGATCAATCTGGCGATGCTCGACGCCTCCACCTCGCGCCACCGCACCACCCCGCTGGCATTGCTGGTGGCCACCGCGAAGAACCCGATGATCATCGGCTCCATGCTCGGCCTTGTCATTGCGTTGACCGGATTCAAGCTTCCCTCGATCGTGCTCGAACCCATCGACCTGATTGCCGGGGCTTCGATCCCTTGCATGCTCATGGCTTTCGGCATCTCGCTGGTCGGCTCCAAGCCGCTGGAGAAGAAGTCTGGCCGCCGCGCCGACGTGCTGGTCGGCACCGCGGCCAAGCTGCTGATCCACCCGGCGCTGGCCTGGGTTCTGGCCTACTTGGTCTTCGGCTTGCGCGGAGAAATGCTGGTCGCCTCGGTCATCATGGCCGGGCTGCCCACCGCGCAGAATATCTTCGTGACGGCCTCCCGCTACAACGAAGGCGTGATCGTGGCCAAGGACACCGTGCTCATCACCACCATCTGCGCGATCCCTTTGATGATGGTGCTTGCGCTTGTGCTGGGAATTTAGTGTAACTTTTGAGCTTCGGAATAAGCGGAAGTCTCTAGACTGTTGTTAGGACTAGAGCATTATCAATCCCCTTTGAATGAGGTCACCATGAAGCGCACCGTTCCCCTGCTGGCTACTGCCGCAATTCTTGCCCTATCCCTGAGCGCTTGCGGCTCGTCGGGCGGCTCCGCTGAATCCTCGTCATCCGAGCAGAGCGGTTCGGCTTTGCAGAAGGTCAAGGATGCCGGCGTCTTGACCGTTGGCACCGAGGGCACCTACCGCCCCTTCTCCTTCCATGAGGGAAGCGACCTGACCGGCTACGACGTCGAGGTCATCAAGGCCGTCGGCGAAAAGATGGGTGTCGAGGTCAAGTTCCAGGAAACCCAGTGGGACGCGATCTTCGCCGGCCTGGACGCCGGACGCTTCGACGCCATCGCCAACCAGGTGGCCATCAACCCTGAACGCGAGAAGAAGTACCTCTTCTCGCAGCCATACACCGTCTCCGAAGGCGTGGTTGTCACCAAGAGCGATAACACTGACATCACCTCGTTCGACTCGCTCAAGGGCAAGAAGACCGCGCAGTCGCTGACCAGCAGCTTCTACGAAGCCGCCAAGGCCGCCGGCGCCACCATCGAACCAGTTGAAGGATGGGCCCAGTCGGTCACCCTGCTCAAGCAGGGCCGCGTTGATGCCACCGTCAACGACAAGCTGACCTTCCTTGACGCGCAGAAGACCAACCCGGATGACAGCATCAAGATCGCTGCCGAGTCCGAGGACAAGAGCGAATCCGCGGTCACCCTGCGCAAGGGCTCCGAGGACCTGCAGGAAGCCATCGATGACGCGCTGGACGAGCTGCGCAAGGATGGCGAACTCGCCTCGATCTCCGAAAAGTACTTCGGCGAAGACGTCAGCAAATAACCGCAGTATCCCAAGTGAAACAGTAGACTGGCTCCACACGTACCAAGCGTGGGGCCAGTCTCGTTTGTCTCGAAGGTAGCTCATGGATTCGAATTGGCAGTTATTTATCGATTCGCTCTGGCCCTTGGCCAAGGGCGCAATCACCGCAAGCATTCCGCTGGCACTGATCAGCTTCGCCCTCGGACTGGTCATCGCCCTGCTCATGGCGCTGATGCGGATCAGCAAGAACCCGGTGCTCTCGGGCTTCGCCCGGGTGTACATCTCGATCGTCCGCGGCACTCCCTTGCTGGTGCAGTTGTTCGTCATCTTCTACGGCATGCCCACCCTGGGCATCACCATTGACCCGTGGCCCAGCGCGATCATCGCCTTCAGCCTGAATATCGGCGCTTACGCCGCGGAAATCATCCGCGCCGCGATCCTCTCGGTCCCGGCCGGGCAGTGGGAAGCCGGATACACCCTGGGCATGTCGCGCACGCGCAGCCTGTACCGGCTGATCCTGCCCCAGGCCACCCGCGTGGCCATCCCGCCACTGTCCAACTCCTTCATCTCCCTGGTGAAGGACACCTCATTGGCTTCGACCATCCTGGTCACCGAAATGTTCCGCAAGGCCCAGGAAATCACGGCCTCGACCTACGAGTTCCTGCTCCTGTACTGCGAGGCGGCCGCGATCTACTGGGTCATCTGCCTGCTGCTCTCGGCCCTGCAGAACTCAGCTGAAGGAAGGCTGGAAAAGTATGTCGCCAAGTAATTCGACCCTGCTCAGCGTCACCGGCCTGCACAAGGCTTTCGGCGAGAACCAGGTGCTCAAGGGCATCGACTTCTCCGTGCACTCAGGCGAAGTCGTGGCCCTGATCGGTCCTTCGGGCTCCGGCAAAACCACCGCGCTGCGCTGCCTGAACGGGTTGGAAATCGCCGATGCGGGAACCGTCGGCTTCGACGGCGGGCCGCAGGTTCAGTTTGATGCCAAGACCAAGCCCAAGTCGGCGCAGATCCTGCGCGATCGTTCGGCGATGGTGTTCCAGGGACACCATCTCTTCCCGCACCTCACGGTGCTGCAGAACGTCACCATCGGGCCCATCGAAGTCCAAAAGCGCGCCCGCGCCCAGGTCCTGGAGGAAGCACGCAAACTCCTGGATCGTGTGGGTTTGGGGTCCAAGGCCGATGCCTACCCGAATTCGCTGTCCGGCGGACAGCAGCAGCGCGTGGGCATTGTGCGCGCGCTGATGCAGCAGCCGGATCTGTTGCTCTTTGATGAACCCACCAGCGCGCTGGATCCCGAACTGGTTGGCGAGGTGCTCAGCGTGATCAAGGAGCTGGCCCAGGAGGGCTGGTCCATGGTGCTGGTGACGCATGAGCTGGCATTCGCCCGCGATGTGGCCGATACCGTGGTCTTCATGGATGGCGGGGTGGTCGTGGAAACCGGCGCGGCGGCCCAAGTTCTGTCCACTCCGGCAAATCCCCGTACACAAGCCTTCGTCCAACGTCTTTTGCACCCGTTCTAGAAAGCATAGAGTAAAGCTATGACCCAGGATACAAATGCATTGCTGACCAGCCTCATCGAAGGCTACAACTTCCCCGGCGAGAGCCTCGAGCTAGGCGTCGCCCTGATCGGCGGCAAGCCCGAACCCACAGCACCGATCCGGCTGCCGCTGAAGATGCTCAACCGCCACGGCCTGGTCGCCGGCGCCACGGGTACCGGCAAGACGGTGACCTTGCACCTGATGGCCGAACAGCTGAGCAAGGCCGGTGTTCCGGTCTTCCTCGCCGACATCAAGGGCGACCTCTCCGGCCTGGTCCAGGCCGGCGAAGGCTCCGAGAAGCTGACCGCGCGCCTGGCGGAAATGGGCAAGGAATTCTCGCCCCGCGCCAACCCGGTGGAGTTCCTCTCCCTGGGCGAGGGAGCGCACGGCACCCCGGTACGCGCCAGCGTTGATGCCTTCGGCCCGATCCTGCTGGCCCGCGTGCTGGAACTGAATGAAACACAGGAGGAATGCCTGCAGCTGATCTTCCACTACGCCGATTCCAACAACCTTCCGCTGGATGACCTCAATGACGTGAAGGCCGTCATCAGCTTCCTGGTCAGCGAGGAAGGCGCCGAAGCGCTCAAGGGCATCGGCGGAGTGACCGCGGCGACCGCCTCGGTGATCCTGCGTGGCATCACCATCATGCAGTCCCAGGGCCTGGACCAGTTCTTCGGCCAGCCGGAATTCGATACCGCCGACTTCCTGCAGGTGCGCGAAGGCAGCGGCGTGATCAACGTGCTGGAATTGCCGTCGGTGAACCAGCAGCCGATGCTCTTCTCCACCTTCCTGATGTGGCTGCTGGCGGACCTGTTCGAGGACCTGCCTGAAGTCGGCGATCTGGATAAGCCGAAGCTGGTGTTCTTCCTCGATGAGGCGCACCTGCTGTTCAAGGACGCCACCAAGGCCTTCACCGACGCGATCATCAACACCGTGCGCCTGATCCGTTCCAAGGGCGTGGGGCTGTTCTTCATCACCCAGTCCCCGACCGACCTTCCCGACCAGGTGCTCGGCCAGCTCGGCAACCGCATCCAGCATGCGGTGCGCGTGTTCACCGCCAAGGACCAGAGTGCGCTCAAGCAGATCATCAAGACCTTCCCGGCCAACGGGGTGGACCTGCAAGAAGCGCTCACCCAGGCTGGCGTGGGCGAAGCGGTGATTACGGTGCTCAGCGAGAATGGCGCACCGACCCCGGTGGCGTGGACCAAGATGTCCTCGCCAGGTTCGAACATCGGCCCGGCCTCCCCTGAAGTCCTGGAAGAGAATATGAAGGCTTCGCCGCTGGCCGCGCGCTACGCCACCGCAGTGGACCGCGAGTCGGCCCGCGAAATGCTCGAAGCCAAGACTGCCGAGGCATCTGCACCAGCACCCGCCGAAGCGCAGCAGCAAGAAGCGCCGGCTGAAGCCCAGCGCTCCGAGGCCCCTCGCCAACGCCAGGCGCCTGCCCAGCCGAACCCGATGATGGACATGGCCATGGATGCCGCGTCGATGATCGGCCGCGAACTGCTGCGTGGAATGTTCGGCAACCGCAAGCGCCGCCGCCGTTGGTAAGACCCGCCGTTTTTTACCGGCCAGTTACAGTCTGGGGCCCGAAACCAGATAGCCTAGCTACTGATGAAGACTCCTAACTCCACGCCGATCACCGCCACCCGCTTGGCCCTTCGTTGGACCCTTGCCGCGGTGGCGGTGCTCGTTCTGGCTGTTGCCGGCATAATGATCGCCAATCGCACGCTGTTCTCCCCGGCCCACGAGGTCAAGGTCCTGCAGCGCCATCTCGCCAATGGCGAGGGCGCCCAAGCGCTGGGCCTGCTCAAGGCCCAGGTGCCGAAGGGTGACGCGGTGGCGCTGGACGGAGAGGTGCTCAAGCGCACCCAGTCAGGCATTACGGATTTCAGCACCGACAAGCCGCAGCCGGTTCAGCGCGATGGCGAACTGCGCACCGTAACCGCGCATTACAAGGCCACAGGCGTGGATCAGCAGTCCACCTTCACGCTGCGCCATACCGGCAAGTCGTGGTTGTTCTTCGATCAGTGGGAGTTCGAGCCATCCACCCTGCCCACCGTGAAGATCAAAGCCAACACGGTCAATGAAGTCAGCGTGAACGAGCAGAAGATCCCGCTGGAGGCCGGGGTATCCACCCTTCCGGTCTTCTACCCATCGGTGCTCGACGCCAGCTTCAGCACCAAGAACTTCGCCGCCGATACCCGTGGCGTGGTGGTGACCGCGCCGGCTGCTGATCCGGTGGAGATCGCTCTGAAAACCGAGCCGACCAAGGCCTTCATCTCCTCGATCAACTCCAAGGTCAAAAAGTACCTCGATGGCTGCGCCAGCCAGCAGGTCCTGATGCCTTCGGGCTGCCCCTTCGCGTACAACACCTCGGCCCGCGTTGATTCGTCGAGCATCAAATGGGACATCACCAAGTACCCGAAGATCGACGTCAGCTACTACAACGGCGCCTGGGTGCTCTCCCCGTTGACGACCAGCGCTTCGCTGACCTTGACCGAGCAGGACCTGCGCACCGGCGCCAAGGAAAAGAAGACCGTGAAGGACACCTACTCCTTCACCGCGCAATTGACCACGAGCACCTCGGAGGTTTCGGTGGTTCCGGTGGCCGGCGGCGAGCAGGGCGCGCAGTAGCTAGCGTCCGAGCAGTTCGCGGAACTGGCTGCGCAGCGGCACCGCATTGGTCTTGAACTTCTGCCAGGTGAACAGCGCCAGCAAACTGGCACCCAAGGACAGCACCGCCCCGATGGATACCGCCATCTGCGTTCCAAAGAGTTCGGCGAACCATCCCACCAGCGGCGAGCCTATCGGTGTTCCGCCCTGCACCACCATCAGGTACAGCGCCAGCACGCGGGCGCGATACTGCGAGGGCACCGACATCTGCACCATGGTGTTGCAGCTGTTAAGGAAGGTCAACGCGCCCAAGCCCACCGGGATGAGCATGATCGCGAAGAGCAGGTAATTGGGCATCCAGGCGCTGGCTAGCGCTGCCGCTCCGAAGAATACCCCGCCGCCGATCAGATAGCGCCAGCGAGGTGCCGAACGCCGGGCCGCAAGCAGCGCCCCGGCAAAGGTTCCCACCGCCATGATGCTGCCCAGGATTCCGTACTCCCCCGCGCCCACACCGTAGACTTCGGTGGCCATCAGCGCGTTGGTCAGCTGGAAGTTCAGGCCGAAGGTGCCGATGATGAAGGCCAGGAAGAAGATCAGCAGCAGGTCCTTGCGGCTCTTGACGTAGCGCAATCCTTCGCGCACCTGGCCCTTGCCGCGGGCCACCGGTTTGGTCGGGTGCAATGCGTCCTTGCGCATGAACACCAGCGAGGTGATCACCGCCAGGAATGAGCCGCCGTTGAGCAGGAAGGCCGGCCCGGTGCCGACCAGGGCGATCACCGCCCCGGCGATGCCCGGCCCTGCCAGCCTGGCCAGGTTGAAGTTGGCACTGTTCAGCGCCACGGCGTTGGCCAGGTGGGAGCCGGGGACGACTTCGGAGACGAAGGCCTGGCGGGCCGGGGCGTCGAAGGAGGCGCCGATGCCCAGCAATCCTGCCAGCACGTACACGTGCCAGAGCTCGGCGGTATCGGTGACCACCAGCAGCCCGAGGATCAGCGCGCACAGCCCCATGAAGCTCTGGGTCGCCATCAGCACGTGGCGCTTGTTGAAGCGGTCGGCGATCAGGCCCGCGTAGGGGGCCAGGAGAAGCACGGGGAGGAATTGCAGCCCGGTGGTGATGCCGGTGGCGACGGCGTCGTGGTTGGTCAGTTCGGTCAGCACCAGCCAGTCCTGGGCCACGCGCTGCATCCAGGTGCCGATATTGGAAACCAGTGCCCCAACGATCCACAGCCGGTAGTTGGGTATTTCCAGCGCCCTGAACATCTTCGTAGCCATAACTTCTACCGGATCTCTCCGGTGCCTCCCGCACTTCAGTCTAATGCGGCACAGCGGGGAATGCTGAGGTTTCCTCTGCATTCCCCGCTGTGAGGTTCATGGCAACGCGCGAGCTAGTTCACTCCGCGCAAATCGAGCAGCAGCTCGTTCTCGCCGTCGGCATCCAGCACCACTGGGATGCCCCAGTCCTGCTGGTACAGGTGGCAGGCCGCGTGATCCGGGATCTCGCCGCCGGGCTCGCCATCACAGGCCGCCGCGCGGGCGGTAATGTGCAGCACGCCGTCGGCCACCTCGGGGTTCAGCGTCAGGGTGCGGGTCAGGCCCACCGAGGTTCCGCCGCCATCAAGCAGCAGCTCTTCGGGGCTGGAGGAGATCTTCAGCTGGGTTGGGTCGCCCCAGCGGTCGTCGAGCTTCTGCCCCTTCGGAGCGGCAAAGCGCACGACGATCTCGTGGTTGCCGGCCTGGACCTTGGTCTTGGGGCGCTGGGTCTGGCTGGCACCCTCGTCGATCACCAAGGCCTCGGCAGGAATCGGGATGCGCACCAGCTGGTGGGTATTGGTCTCCACGACCAGCAGCACCGGATCGCCATCCACGGAAGTGTCCACCAGCACGTCGGCTGGTTCCTTCAGCCCCTTGGCCAGGGTGGATACGGTCTTGGTGGCCGGGTCGAAGCGGCGCACGGCCCCGTTGTAGGAGTCGGCGATCGCGATCGAGCCATCAGGCAGGACTGCCACGCCCAGCGGGTGCTGCAGGCGAGCCTGCTGCGCTTCGCCGTCGCGGAAGCCGAAGTCGAACAGGCCGGTGCCGATCGCGGTGTTCACGCTCTTGGCTTCGCCGTCCTGGACTTCGATCCAGCGCAGTGCGCTGGTTTCCGAGTCGGCGATCCACACGTTCTCGCCCGAAAGCGCCAGGCCCGAGGACTGGGCGAACCAGGCCTCGTCGGGCTTGCCGTCGTTCAGGCCTTCCAGGCCGGTTCCGGCGAAGACCGAGACGGCAGAAGTGCGCGGGTCGAAAGCGAAAATCTGGTGGGTGCCGGCCATCGCGATGATGACCTTGCCCGATGGGTGGTAGAGCACATCCCACGGGGAGGAAAGCGAAATGTTCTTGGCGTCGGTGCCCAGATCGGTAGGCTGGGTTTCCTGCCGCGCGTTTTCCGAGTCCAGCAGGCGCTGCACGCCGTTGCCGGCCAGGGTGCCCACCGTGCCGGTGGACAGGTTGACCGAGCGCAGGCGGTGGTTGACGGTGTCGGCGACGACCACGTCGTAGCCCACCTCGGCGGCCAGCTCCGCAGGCAGCGCGGCCAGGCCCTGCAGCTCGTTGAACTGCGCGGTGTCAGCATCGCCGTCGGCGTAGCCCTTGGTGCCCGAGCCGATGGTGCGCACCACTTCGAAGCCGGCATCCAGTTCCACCAGGCGGTGGTGGCCGGAGTCGCCTACCAGGAAGTTGCCGTTGGCCAGGGCGATGGCCTTGCCCGGGAAGCGCAGGTCGCCTTCGCGGGCTTCGGGAGCCACGTAGGGGCCGTTGCCGCGGTGCAAGGTGCCCTTGGCCTCGTGCTCGGCGATCAGTTCTTCGACCAGAGAGCCCAGGCCCTGGGCGTGGCCTTCGCCGGAGAGGTGCGCGACGATGTAGCCTTCTGGGTCCAGCACCACCAGGGTTGGCCAGGCGCGGGCGCCGTAGGCCTGCCAGGTGACCAGCTCAGGATCATCGAGCACCGGGTGATGGATTTCATAGCGTTCCACGGCGGCGGCCAGCGCATCCGGGTCGGCTTCATGCTCGAATTTCGGCGAGTGGACACCCACGGTGACCAGCACGTCGGAGTACTGCTCCTCCAGCGGGCGCAGTTCGTCGAGCACATGCAGGCAGTTGATGCAGCAGAAGGTCCAGAAGTCCAGGAGCACGATCTTGCCGCGCAGGGCTTCAAGGTCCAGCTGTTTACCGCCGGTATTCAGCCAGTTGCGGCCCAGCAGTTCGCTGGCGCGCACCTTGTAATTGGCGCGGACGGATTCGGTTGCGCTCATGGTCATCCTTTCGCAAGTGCCGTGGCACGGCAGGTAGAACTTCATTATCGGCCACGGCCCGGTGCAGTACTAAACGGTGTTAAGGAACATTGAGGTGCAACAGGCCCCAGCCTGCTTCTATTCCGCTAGGGCAGCTGGGCGATGGCGGCGTCCATCACGCTGCCAGCCACCTTGTTGAACTTCGCATCCGACAGCGGGTTGGTGGAGAGGAAGGAGACCATCACCGCATACTCCTTGGTCGTCTTGATCAGCACCAGCGAATTCTGGGCGTACTGCCCATCGCGGCTGTAGTACAGTGCCGAATCCAGCGAGTCGACCTTGGGGTCTGAGAACTTCAGGGTCTCGGTGTAGTCCATCCCGTTGAGCTTGGCGGACTTGCACTGGTCCAGGATGGTGCGCACATTCTTGTTGTGCGATGCCACCGTGGCCGACCCGTCCTTGCCGAGCTTGGCCACTTCCACCGATCCGGTGATGGACTGGTTCTCGTTGGTGAAGTCGGTGCGGGCCGCTTCGGTGCCCAGCTGCACCGGCGACCAGTTCAGGTCGTTGATCGGTGCCGAGCACTGGGCCGGCAGGACCACGATGTCCTTGAGCGTATCGGTGGGCGGGGTGGACAGCGCTTCGAGGTCCTTGCCCTGGATCTTGGCGCTGCTCGGGAAGCCCAGCTGGCTGGCCAGCACCGCGCCGGCGGTGGTGGCCACTTCGGCGGTGGTCAGATCCTGCGGCGATGCGCTGGGGCTCGGGCTGGCGGTGCCCTCGGCGGCGATCTTGTGGGTCTGGTCATCAGGCATTTGGGCCTCGGTGGACGAGCAGGCGCTCAGGGCCAGCGCGGCGCACAGGGCCAGGGAAACGGTGAGTCGTTTAGGCATTCGGGTTCCTCTTATCGGCCTGGTTGTAGCGGGCGAACATCGCGTTGTAGGCTTCCAGCTCGGCGTCGTTGTCGCGATCGGCCTGCCGGTCATAGCGTTTGGTGTCCTTCTTGTCCTGCTTGAGCCAGGAGACGACCACCAGGATGGCAAGCACCAACGTGGGCACCTCGCCGATCGCCCACATCGCCCCGGCTCCGACCACCTGGTCTTCCAGGGCTGTGCCGCCCCAAGTGCGGCCCATATTGCCGAAGTAGTCCGGGGCCAGCAGGGTTTCGGTGCTCATCAGCGCCACGCCGAAGAAGGCGTGGAAGGCGACGGTGGCCAGCAGCACCACCAGTCGCATCGGGTAGGGGTAGCGCTTCGGGATCGGATCGGCATCCACCAGCGAGAGCGCAAAGAGGTAGCCGGTGAGCAGGAAGTGCAGGTTCATCAGCTCGTGGCCCGCGTGGTAGAGCATGGCCGGTTCCAGGATCGGGGTGAAGTAGAAGACCACGATCGACCCGGCGAAGTTCACGGCCGCGAAAATCGGGTGCGTGATGACCTTGGAGTAGCGCGAATGCACCAGGAAGAGGATCCATTCGCGCGGGCCGCGGGTGTCGTCGGTGCGCGCCGGCAGCACCTGCAGCAGCAGGGTGATCGGGGTGCCGAGCACCAGGAAGATCGGCACGATCATGGTCAGCGACATGTGGTCGACCATGTGGGTGGAGAACTGGATCTTGCCGTACACCGCCACGCCGCCGCTGGTCACGTAGAACAGCGCGAACAGGCCGATCAGCCAGCTGACCAGGCGCACCACGCTGGGCTTGTCCCCGCGCCGGGCCAGGGTGATGAAGGCCCAGAGGTAGGCGGCCAGCCCGAACAGGCACACGGCCACCCAGATCCAGTCCATCCGCCAGGTGGTGAACCAGCTGGCGGTATCCGGGGCCGGCGGCAGGTCGTAGCCGGTCAGCAGCCGCGCCGGGGTGGTTTGCGCCGGGGCCTCATCGGAGGTGGGAGGTGCGGTGCGCGCCAGCACGGCGGCCACCGACATCACCGAGGCCATCAGGACTACTTCGCCCAGCACGATCTGCCAGGCCGAACGCAGGGCGCTGTATTGCCCGGCCAACAGCTTCGGGATCACGAAGCGGCGGTGGGCCAGGCCCAGCAGGCCCAGCACCAGGGTGATCGCGAGCTTCACGATCACCAGGGTGCCGTACGGGGTCAGCCACTGCTCCCAGCTGGTGATGCGGATGACCGCCGAGGCCAGGCCGGAGCCGATGATCAGGAATACCACGAACATCGCCAGCGCCGAATAGCGCTGCAGCACCACTCCGGCCAGCACCTGGCCGCGCTGGCGGCCGGGAGCTTGTCCGGTCAGCGTCGGGGCCAGCAGCGCCAGAACGATGATCCCGCCGAACCACAGGACCACGGCCAGCAGGTGCAGGCCGATGGAGTTCACCGCGGCGAAGTGGTCATCTCCCCCGGCGGCGTGGCCGATGAAGGCCAGCGGCAGGATGCCGAACAGGGAGAAGAAGGCGGTGGCGCCCACCCCGGTCTTGGAGCGGACCGCCAGGGCCAGCGAGCTGACCACCGCGGCGATCACCACCATCCAGGCCCACGCCCGGCCGGTGGTGATGGAAAGGATGTAGTCGAGGATGGCCGCAGAGTACTGCGCGTCCAAGTTGATCGGCAGCCCGGCCAGATCCCAGAAGGTCAGCACCATCACGGACGCCGCCGACAGGGTCCACAGCACCGCCGAACCGGCAGCGATATTCATCGCGCGGGTGAAGGCCGGGTGGTCCCCGCCGGAGGCATCGCGGGTGACCTTGATGCTGCGCGGCAGGATCGCGGCGGCGAAGATCAGCGAGGCAATGGCCACTGACATGGACGAATGGTGGATCGCTCGGGCGATCGGCAGGCTCCAGCGCACAAAGGAGCCCGGGTCGGCCAATTCGGCCGGGCGGGCAATGCCGGTGAACATCACCGCGGCCAGGAAAACCACCGCGGAAGCGAGCAGCCCGGGCAGGATGAAGCGGGTGACTGAAACCGTGCGCTGTGCTGTATCCATATCCTTCTCATCATCTCATTTTTGCCCCGCCCCGTCAGGCCGGAAGGGGCCGTCCGCACCCCGCTACGGCGCATCTCACACCGTGGCGGGGCGCGGGCTTAGGGCAAGCCGATCAGCTGCTCGCCTAAATACATGCCCTCCTCGATCCCCGGGAGGATCGCATAGAGAGCCGAACCCACGGCGGTGAGCCAGGTATTGAGCGCATCCGCGGCGGCCAGCCGATGCTGCACCGGAATGAAGCTGGCCTGCGGATCGGCCTGGTAGCTGGCGAATAGCAGGCCGCTGCGTCCCGCATCCACGAAGTTGTAGCCCCGCCGATGGATGCTTTGCGCCGCATGGGCAGGCTTGGCCAGCGCAACGTGCGCATTGGCCGCGATGCTCGGCAGCCCCAGCCCGTTAACAGCAGCCAGATCCACCGGATCGTCCACGCTCTGGCCGGACAGCGGCGAGCCATCTGCTTGCCGCCGGCCCAGGGCGAAGTCCCGGCCGGAAACATCCACCTCGTCCCATCGGTCCAGGTCCATGTCGAAGCGGCGCAGCGCCAGCGTGGTGCCGTTGCCGACCCAGCTGTCGTCGAAGACCGCCTGCTCGCGCGCCTGGTCCTTGGGATTGTTGATCCCGTCCAGTTGCCCGAAAAGATTCCGGAAGGCCTCTTGGCCGGGCTTGGCGCGGATGAATCCGGACTGCACGAAGCGCCGTCTGGTCAGCGTTCGCAGGTTCTTGGATACCGCCCGCACCGCGTGCTGCAGCACCGTCGGATCCTGCGAACAGAACTGGATCAGCAGGTCCGTCTGCCCGTACCGCTCGTCGAGCTGGTCCCCGGCGAAGGCCGGCATCGTGCCGATTTTTCCCTGCCCGATCACCTCGAGCAGGCTTTGGCCCACGCCCACGGTGATCGTCAGTTCGCTGGGGATCTGCGCCATTTCCGCTTCGGTGTCGGCCAGCACTCCGCGCCCGCTCGTCAAGCGCGAGGCGTCGTCGGTGATCATCTGCAGCAGCGAGCGCAGTTGGTCCTTGCGCGAGCCCTCGCGCCAGCTCAGATCCCATCCGGCGAACACCGCATGCTCCTGCTGCGCGTCGATGATTCCGGATTGGTAGCGTCCGTAGAACGGGCGATACCCCGGGGTGCTGACTGCCTGCGGCTCCTGGGCGCCGGCCGCGCGCAGACTGCCGGTGCCGAAGCCGGTGAGCAGCCCGCCTGCTGCTGCGGCAGCGGTGCTGCCCAGCAGCAGGCGGCGCGGAACATTAATGTCCGGCATGCTCATCGTAGTTTTCCTTGGCGCCATCGAAGTTGCGGATCGCAAAATCCACTTCGGTGCTCGACCCATCGGAGAATTCAAGGTCCAGCGTGGTGCTCTGGGCGGCCACCAGCGGCTTTTTCAGATCCATGAACATCAGGTGGTTTCCGCCAGGGGCCAGCACGACATCGGCGCCGGGCGCGATCACCAGATCGCCCTCCAGCTGCTTCATGCTCATGTCCTGCCCGCTGCCGGTCATCTCGTGCAGCTGGATCTCATCCCCGGCCGCGTTGCTGACCTTATGCAGTTCCAAGGGGGTTTCGGAGTTGTTGTGCAGGGTTCCGAATGCCGCGCTCATCCCTGATTCTGCGGCTTTGGCCCAGGTATCGGTGGCGGTCAGCGCCTGGGCCTGCGTTTGATGCTGCGCGCCCTGCGCTGGCTTGGCACTGGGGGTGGCTTCCGGAGCGCCTTGCGCGCATCCGGTCAGCAGCAGTCCCACGCTGAGCACCAGAGCGGTAGTTGTTGAAGTTTTCATTCTCTCAAGCTTTCGTGGTGTGGGCACAAGATGTGCGGGCACGCCAAAGGCCACGGTGGCCCTTGGCGCACCGGAATAAAAGTGGCTGCTACTTGTTGTTGCGCATGAACTTGGCCAGTACGCCAATCACGCCGCCGAGAATGACCACACCGATCACGACCCACATCACCGGGCTCATCGAGCTGCCGGCATCCTGCATCGGGGTATCGCTCGACTGGGCCGACTCGCTAGGCTGGGCCGACTCGCTAGGCTGGGCCGACTCGCTTGGCGCGCTGATCATCGATGGGGTTGGCTTCGCATCGTTCTTGATGGTGAAGCCCAGGTTGTTCTCGACCGGGTGCCCGTCCTCGGAGACCACGCGGAAAGCCAGGTCGTACTCGCCGTTGCCCAGTTCCTCGGCAGGGGTGACGGTCACGGTCGTGCCCTTGGTTTCGGCCTTGGCATCGACCTCTTTGCCGTCCTGCTTGAGCACTACCTTCGTGGATTCCACGCCGGACATGGTCTGCAGCTCGCCGGAGAAGGTCAGGACCAATTCCTTGGGCGCGGTCTTCAGGCTTGCGCCGTCCTGGGGGGTGGAGCTGACCAATTCGTCATGGGCGCTGGCGGCGGTGATCGAGGTGAACAGGGCCAGGATCGACAGCGCGATCACTGCGGCCATGCGGGTGAGGTTCATTGCGGGCAGGGTCAGGTTCTTCATTATTGTCCTTCCAATCCCCCGTTCATGGGGGTGTTTCGTTATTGTCTTAGGCGGCAAGAACGAAGAAAGGCGGGCCTCGGCGCTCTGGCAGTCTTCCCAATTGCGCCAGCTTGAGTTGAAAACGCAACGGGAAATAGGCCGGGAGGACCGGGGCCTCGGGAACCTGGATACGGATCAGCGCGAGGATGCGCCGGGCCGAGGACAGGGTGAGATAGGAGCCCAAGAGGTTCAGCAGTCGTTCGCCCTGGTTCAACACGAGGATGCTGACCACGGCGGCCAGTACGTGCGCATAGAGCATCGACTCGGTGTGCACGTCGGCGTAGTGGGTGCTGATGTTGTGGGCGAGCTCGATGCTGCGCCCGGTGTGCTGCACGTGCTCCATGCCCGATACGCCGGAACCGTCGTGGCTCATCACCGACAGGCTCAGGTGGAACAGGCCTTGGCTGGCGATCACCACCAGGCTGGTGGCCCACACGGAGAACTTCTTCCCAACCAGCAGCAGGGCGATCACCGCGGAAATACAGGTGATCAGGCCCATGGCGACCAGCGACATTTTTGTCGGCGCGCTATGCGCGTGAGCCGCGAAAGCTGTCCAGGTGCACACGCTCGCCGCCAACCAGCCGCGCAGGACGCGGGTTGCGGGATTCTGTGGCACGGGGTTCAGCCTACTCTTCTGGTGGGTCATCAAGCACGCCTGATTCTACGCGAAGTAGAAGATCGGCTCAAACCTGCTGTTAAGCAGCAAGGCCCGACCCTGTCCCCGGAAGATTCCGGAGATGGGTCGGGCCTTGCTCAAGCCTAGAGAAGCTTACTTCTTGGCAACAGCAGCCTTCAGCTTCGAACCAGCAGTCAGCTTGACCGAGTGGCCAGCAGGAATCTGGATTGCTTCACCGGTCTGTGGGTTGCGGCCGGTGCGAGCTGCACGATCGGTGCGCTCTACAGCCAACCAACCTGGGATCGACACCTTCTCACCCTTGGAAATCTGGTCGACGAAAACCTCGAACACAGCATCCAGAACACCGTTAACGGCAACCTGGGAGTTTTCGGTCTTCGCTGCAACAGCAGCAACAAGTTCGCTACGGTTCATAGCCAATGTATGGTCCTCCTGGACTAGTGATCCAAAACCCGATTTCGGGCCTCGAACGCCGCACGGTCGCACGGACTTATCAGTGAGAACATATCAAACCTTGAGCCGCGAAATGCCCGAAAACAGGCGAAATACCGGGATTTTTTCATCTTCTTACAGATTTCTGGGTCTAACGGCATCATTTTTGGGTTCAACACCCAGATCTGATGCGCCCTTGGATGCAACAAGACCCATCTTCCATTCGAGGGAAGATGGGTCTTGTCCAAGCCTAGAGAAGCTTACTTCTTGGCAACAGCTGCCTTCAGCTTCGAACCAGCGGTCAGCTTGACCGAGTGGCCAGCAGGAATCTGGATTGCTTCGCCGGTCTGTGGGTTGCGGCCGGTGCGAGCTGCACGATCGGTGCGCTCTACAGCCAACCAGCCTGGGATGGTGACCTTTTCGCCCTTGGAAATCTGGTCGACGAATACTTCGAATACGGCATCCAGAACACCGTTGACGGCAACCTGGGAGTTTTCGGTCTTCGCTGCAACGGCTGCAACAAGTTCGCTACGGTTCATAGCCAATGTATGGTCCTCCTGGACTAGTGATCCAAAGCCCATGTCCGGGCCTCGAATGCCGCGCGGTCGCACGGACTTATCAGTGATGAACTTACCAGTTATGGGCGACAAAAAGGGCATCGTCCCGCGGATTCCGCCGAATTCCTCTAAAGATTTGAGGTGTGAAAGCTCACCAGGACGCTACAGCGCGAAAGGATCGACCCCCTCATTCGCCTTCACGAACAGCTCCCACACTTTGCTCTGCAGGGCCTTGCCGCGAGTCGCTTTCACCGGTCTGGCCAGTGTAATTGGGCCTTTGCTCAGGTAGCGCGGGCCAAGGTAGCTTCCCCGTGGCGCGCTCTCCAGCTCCGGGGCCAGGGCAGCCTCAACCAAGGCCACCGCTCCTTCGTGTTTGCCTTGCGCGAAACTTGCCTGCAATTGCCCGATCAGCCGCTTGCTGTAGTCCGGTTCGTTGATCTGCGGCACCTGCGGCGTCAGCCCGGAGAGCGCATAGCCGGGGTGGATCGTCAGGGATCGAGCCGGCAATTCCAGCTGCCGCAGCCGGTGGTCCAAGGCCAGGGTGAACGCCTGGACGGCGGCTTTGGACTGCACGTAGGCCCGGTAGGGATGGTAGTCCTCGGCCAGGTCGAGGTTCTCGTGGTCCGTGGCCAGCAACCGCGTGGACAGGGAGCCGAGGCCGATGAAGCGCATTGGACTGGCAAAGCGTTCGGCCAGTTCCCCGACAAGCCGCGCATGGCCAATGAAATTGGTGCTCATGACTTGTTCGCAGCCCAAGAGGCCGGGCTGGCGCGTTTGCGGGGTGCGGATCATTCCGGCGTTGGCGATCAGCGCGTGCAGCGGCTGGCTGCGAAGCTCTGCGGCCAACCCGACGGCCGAGGAGGTGCTCGACGAATCGAATTGCATGAAGGCCAGGTTCGCTTCGGGCACGCGGGCGCTGATCTGTGCCATGGCCTGCTCGGCTCGTGACTGGTTGCGGCAGGCCAGGATGACTTTGGCCCCGGCCTGGGCCAGGGCGAGGCTGGCGAAGAAGCCGAGCCCGGAGTTGGCGCCGGTGACCACCACGGTCTTCCCGTCCCCCGCTCCGGCCCATCGTTCACGATTCGCGTAGATGTCCTTGGCAGGTTCCCGGTACGTGGATGCTGGCTTCATGGCATCCACGCTACTACAGGGCTTGTGGCACCTGGCCCCAGTGACATGGCCTGTCCGGCAAGGGAACAGCTGGGGATTTTCTGGGAGCGCACGAAGTGCCAGCACGTGCGTACGTGTATTGCCCGGCTACCGTGCCCGGTGGGATCATGGGTGCATGAAGGACAAGAAGGATGCCGCGCTGAACGCCGCGCGGTATCAGATGGGGCAGGCCGGCGACGAGCCGCTGCCGGTGGATGAATATGCGCAGGCCACGGGCATGGCTCCGGTGGCCAAGCAGAAGACGCCGCTGCAGCTTCATGCCGAGGACGAAGCGTGGGAAGTGGCCAATTCGGTGCTCGATGAGGCCTTTGCCCGCGGGGACTTCGATCATCTGGCCTTGGCGGGGCAGAAGATCGACCACATCACCGGCAATGACGATCCGGACTGGTGGCTCAAATCGATGATGCGCCGCGAGCAGATCACCGGTCTTGGTCCCCCGGCCCTGACTTTGCGGGTGGAGGACGAGCAGATGGAGCAGACCCTGGATCACCTGCCCACCGAACGGGCTGTGCGCGAGCATGTCGAGGATTTTAATCAGCGGATAATCGAGGCCCGGCGCCAGCTGCTCGGCGGCCCTCCGGTGATCACGGCCCTTCGTGACGCCACCGCTGAGGTGTTGGCCTGGCAGCAGCGCCGCGCCAGCGTGACCGATCCCGGCCCTGCCGTCCCGGCCAAGCGCCGTTGGTGGCAGCGCAAGAACTAGCGTTTAACGGCGAAAGCCGCCTCCCCGGAAGGGAAGGCGGCTTTCGCTAAGCCAAATGACTTGCAGGTCTTACCAGGAAGACTTGGTGATGCCCGGAAGCTCACCACGGTGTGCCATGTCGCGGAAGCGAACACGGGAGATACCGAACTTCTGGAAGGTACCGCGTGGGCGACCGTCGATCGAGTCGCGGTTGCGAACGCGTACTGGCGAAGCGTTGCGTGGCAGCTTCTGCAGGCCTACGCGGGCTGCTTCACGAGCCTCGTCAGTTGCATTTGGGTCAACAAGGGTCTTCTTCAGCTCGAGGCGCTTCTCAGCGTAACGCTCGACAATGACCTTGCGCTGTTCGTTCTTTGCGATCTTGGACTTCTTGGCCATGTCTTAGCGCTCCTCTCGGAATTCAACGTGCTTGCGGACTACTGGATCGTACTTCTTCAGAACCATGCGGTCTGGGTCGTTACGACGGTTCTTACGGGTTACGTAAGTGAAACCGGTGCCAGCAGTGGACTTCAGCTTGATGATCGGACGTACGTCCTTATCCTTCTTTGCCATCTTAGAGCTTCACACCCTTCGCAATCAGGTCTGCAACAACAGCGTCGATTCCACGAGCATCGATGAGCTTGATGCCCTTGACCGAGAGGGTCAGGGTCACCTTGCGGCGCAGCGAAGGCACGTAGTAGGTCTTCTTCTGGATGTTCGGATCGAAACGACGCTTGTTGCGACGGTGCGAGTGGGAGATGCTATGTCCGAAGGCCGGAGTAGTACCGGTTACCTGGCAAACAGCTGCCATGATCACTCCTCAGTTAGTTAGTAGTAAAATTCGGCGGTACTCGCGCACAGTGCCCATACCTAAATATCGACACCGCTTGATGCGTTATGAGTCCCGCCAACCAGTGAAACACCGTTAATACTGCACACTAGGAAGGTAACCAGGCTGGGTGAGAACCAACCGAAGAGCCTTAAAGTATGTAAGTCGGTGAACTTCGCAACCGGTCGAGCAATTTCCCCGTACTCAGTTGGCCACGATATTCGGTATTACGGGCAACGCGTCGTTGTTCCGCCGTTAGACGGCATAACAACACACGCGATTAACGCCTGATTAGCTTATCGAGAAATCCTCAGTGTTCCAAATCGGTCGCGCCCGGCTTTAAGATCCAATGATCTTGATCCAGCGAGGCAGTCACCTTGCGCATAATCGCGCTCAGATTCTTAACGTCCTTGTCATCAAGGGGATCGAACAGAAGTGCCCGAACCGAAGCCACATGATGAGGGGCCATCGCGGCCACTGCATCCCAGCCATCGTCGGTTAATGAGGCGATTTTCACACGGGCATCTTCATCGGATTGCTCGCGCACGATCCACCCGCGGCTTTCCAGCTTCTTCACCACGTGCGACAGGCGCGAAAGCGAAGCACTGGTATGGGAAGCCAAGGAGGTCATCGACAGCTTCCGGTCCTCGGCCTCGGAGAGCATAGCCAGCATGTGGTAGTCGAACAGCGTGATGCCTTCCAGGCCCTGCAGATCGGAATCCAAGGTCGCCGGAAGCAGCGTCATGACGGTTTGCAATCCCAGCCAGGCGTCGCGTTCGGACTGCGTAAGCCACACGGGCTGATCGCTCATGAAGTTTCCAATCGTTCAAGGCCTGCTAAAACAGGACATCAAGGTACCAGTTTCGTTGACACTACATTGTAAAGCTAGGTATTCGCCGAAAGCCCACAAGAGAACGGGCCCGCACAAAAATGTGCGGGCCCGTTGGCGACTACGCGTTTTCCAGTTGTTTCTTCTTGCGGTAGCTGATCACCTGTCCGATGATCACCACCAGCAGGGCCAGGATGAACATGGCCGAGCCGATCACGTTGGCCTGCGGCGGGATGCCGCGGGTGGCCGAAACGTAGATGAACTTCGGGAAGGTCTGGAAGGACCCGGAGTTGAAGTTGGTGATGATGAAGTCGTCAAAGCTCATCGCGAAGGACAGCAGGGCCGCCGCCACGATGCCCGGCAGCAGTAGCGGGAAGGTGATCTTCCAGAAGGCCGCCTGCGGCGAGGCATAGAGATCGGCGGCGGCTTCCTCCAACCGCGAATCCAGCGAGGAGACCCTGGCCCGCACGGTCACGATCACAAAGGACATGCAGAAGACCACATGGGCGATCACGATGGTGGTGTAGCCCAGTTCCCAACCAAGGTTCAGGAACTGTGCCAGCAGGGAGGCGCCGAGCACCACTTCCGGGGTCGCCAACGGCAGGATGATCAGCACATCGGTGAGTTTGCGGAAGCGGAACTTGTAGCGCACCAGCCCGATCGCGATCCCGGTGCCCAGGGCGGTGGCGATGATCGTCGCGACGCTGCCGATCTGCAGGGAATGGACCAGCGATTCGCACACCGCCGGAGCGCCGCAGGGGTTGAGCCAGTTATCAAGGGTGAATCCCTGCCATTGCAGGTTGGCTCGGCCGCCGTCATTAAAGGAGAAGACGAAGATGTAGGCGATCGGCACCAGCAGGTAGATGAAGGCCGCACCGCCGACGACGGGGATCAGCCAGCGTCCAATATTCTTCACGCTACATCAGCTCCTCGGTGCCAAAACGGCGGATATAGATGGTGACCAGGATCAGGATCGAGATCATAAGGATGAAGCTCAACGCCGAAGCGCCGGGGTAATCGATGACCTTGAAGAACCGCGAGTCGATCACCTGCCCGATCATCGTGGTATCCCGGTTGTTGCCCAGCAGCGCCGAGTTCACGTAGTCGCCGGCGGCCGGGATGAAGGTCAGCAGGGTGCCGGCAAAAATGCCCGGGGCGCTCATCGGCAGCGTCACCTTGGCAAAGGAGGTCATCGGGCTGGCGTAGAGGTCCCCCGAGGCTTCCAGCAGCCGGGTGTCCAGCCGCCCCAGGTTCGCGTAGATCGGCAGCACCATGAAGGGCAGGAAGTTATAGGTCAGGCCGGCGACCACCGCGAAAGGCGTGGCAGTCAAGTGCCCGTCGGCCGGCAGGATCGCGATGAACTTCAGCGCCTGGGCGACAAAGCCCTCATCGGCCAGGATCTGCTTCCATGCCTGGGTGCGCAGGATGAAGCTGGAGAAGAACGGTGCGATCAGCAGCACCAGCAAGATGCCCTGCAGCAGCGTGCGCTCACGCAGCCGCACCGCCACCAGGTAGGCCATCGGGAAGCCGATCAGCAGCGCGAGCACGGTGGCGATCAGTGCGAACCAGAAGGAACGCAGCAGCTCGGGCCAGTAGGCAGAAAGCACCGTGGCGTAGTTGCCCAGTTCGAAGCCGGGCACGAATTCGCCGATCTCCGCTCCGGGCGGCTTGACGTACAAGCTCATCGCCAGCAGGATGACCACGGGCAGCGCGAAGAACAGCGCGAGCACCAGCAGGCCCGGTGAAATCAGGTAGATGCCGGTGCGGTTCTTGCGTTTCTCCGCGCGCACCTCGTCCTTGCTGCGCAGATCGACGCTCATGATTCGACTCCCGCGTTCACGCTTTCATCCCCGGCCAGCCCGAAGGAGTGCTCGGCATCCCAGGCCAGGTACACGGTATCCCCCTCCTGCGCAGGCTGCTGCCCGCGGTTCTGCGAGAAGGTGCCGATCAGCCCGATCTGCTCCACCTCAACTAGGTATTCGGTGGTGGTGCCGGTGAAGGACACGTCGATGACCTTGCCCGTCAGCTGGTTCTCCCCGGCCGCGGCGACCCGGTCGATGGTGATCTTCTCGGGGCGGACCCCGACCACCACCTCCCCGGATTTCTGCACCGCGCGCTCGGCCGGAAGCAGGATCGTACGCCCGGAGACATCCACGCTGAGCAGGCCGCCGGATTCGCCGGTGACCGTGCCGCGCATCAGGTTCGATTTGCCCAGGAAGTTGGCCACAAAAGCGGTGCGCGGCAGTTCATACAGTTCGCGCGGCGGGCCCATTTGCTCGATCCGCCCGCCATTCATGACCGCGACCACGTCGGCCATGGTCATCGCCTCTTCCTGGTCGTGGGTGACGTGGATGAAGGTCAGGCCCACCTCGGTCTGGATCTTCTTCAGTTCCAGCTGCATCTGCCGGCGCAGCTTCATGTCCAGTGCGCCCAGCGGCTCATCAAGCAGGAGCACCTGCGGGCGGTTGACCAGCGCGCGGGCCAGGGCCACGCGCTGCTGCTGGCCGCCGGAGAGCTGGGCTGGCTTGCGGTTGGCCAGATGCGCGAGCTCCACCAGTTCCAGCCCGGCCTTGGCCTTGGCCATCGCCTGCTTGTCTTTTTTGCGCTTGAGCCCGAAGGCCACGTTCTCCAGCACCGACATGTGCGGGAACAGCGCGTAGGACTGGAAGACCGTGTTGACCGGGCGGCGGTGGCTCGGCAGCGCGGTCACATCCTGTCCGCCGATCGAAATGCTGCCTTCGCTGGGCGCTTCCAGGCCCGCGATCATGCGCAAGGTGGTGGACTTGCCGCAGCCGGACGGGCCGAGCAGCGCAAAGAATGTTCCGGAGGGAACCAGCAGATCCAGATCCTCGACCGCGGTGAAGCTGGCGAACCGCTTCGAAATGCCCGACAGATAGAGATCAGCACCTGCGGTCACGGTATCCTCAGTTCGTTCTGCCAATGTAGTCATACCCCTATCACTTCCTGAAAATTCGCTCTGGCCTCTGGCCTAGGCGCCGATCGCATCTTGGAACTGCGAGCTGAGCGTGGCTTCCTCATCCGCATCCAGCGAGCGGAAGACGTGCGCGTTGGCCAGATCGTCGTCGGTCGGGAAGATCAGCGGGTTCTCCACCAGCTCCGGGTCGATCTTCTCCATTTCCTCCTTGGCGCCGACCACCGGGCAGATGTAGTTCACGTAGGCGGCGACCTCGGCGGCCACGGCCGGATCGTAGTAGAAATCCATCAGCTTCTCGGCGTTGGTCTTGCGCGGGGAGGCTACCGGAACCATCAGGTTGTCGCTCCACAGGGTGCCGCCGGCCTCGGGGATCACGAATTCCCACTGGTCGTCGTTTTCGAAGTTCATCTGCACCAGGTCGCCTGACCACACGATGCCGGCGATCGCGTCTCCGGAAATGAAGTCCTGCTTGTACGAGTTGCCCTTGACCTGGCGGATCTGGCCGTTGTCAATGTTCTGGCGCAGCACGTCCGCGGCCGCGCCGAATTCCGACTCGCCCCACTTCCCTGCCAGGTCCACGCCGTTTTGCAGCATGAGCAGGCCCATGGTGTCGCGCATTTCGTCGAGCACGGTCACGCGGCCCTTCAACGCCGGATCCCAGAGATCCTCCACGCTCTTCAGGCCCTTCGGGAAGGCCTTCTTGTTCCAGGCGATGCCCGCGTAGCCGGTCTGCCAGGTCAGCGAGTGCTTGCGTCCTGGATCGAAGTCGACATTCTGCAGGCTTGGCAGCAGGTTGGCCGAGTTCGGGATGTTATCCAGGTTCAGCTCCTGGGTGTAGCCCTGGCGGATCAAGCGCCCGGCCATCCAGTCGGTGAGGGTAATGATGTCCTGGCCAATGTCCTGGCCGGACTTCAACTGGCCCTGCACCTTGCCGTAGTAGGAGTCGTTGCCGTCGATGTCTTCTGCGTAGTTGACCTTGATGCCGCTCTGCTTGGTGAATGCATCCAGGGTCGGGTAGGTCTTCTTCTTGTCGTCGTAGTCCAGGTACAGGGTCCAGTTAGCCCAGTTCAGGGTGGGATCGGACTCGGAAACGTCGGTCACCGATACCTCGGACTTGGTGCCGCTGGAGCCGCCGGTGCCGCAGGCTGCCAGCAGTCCGGTCAATCCCAGGGCTCCGGCGGTGGACAGCACAGATCGGCGGGAGAAGCTTCGTTGGCCCATGGCTTGGACCAGGGCGCGAATTTGTGGATCTTGCGGTAGTCGTCGTTGCGAGTGCGACATGGCATCCGTCCTTACATCTGCGAAATGTGAGCTGGCACATACGGAAAGTGATGTCGTTCATCCTGTCAGCTATACAAAAGCCAAACAAGATCTAAACAAAAGATTCCTCAGATATTTAACGAATCGGAAACGAGAAACTTACAAAAATACCCCTTTCACAACTGAATCAGTGGCTGTAGGGTCAGTTCAAAGCCCAAAGACCTAGGAGGTCGATATGACGTTACCCTCGCACTCAGCACAGGCCATCGACGAAATTTCCAAGGAGATCATCGAGCAGCTGCAGGAAGACGGGCGCCGTTCCTATGCCGCCATCGGCAAAGCAGTAGGACTGAGTGAAGCAGCCGTACGCCAACGTGTGCAAAAGCTGGTCGAGAGTCGCGTTATGCAAATCGTCGCAGTCACCAACCCATTGGAGCTGGGGTTCACCCGCCAGGCAATGATCAGCATCGTCGCCAACGAAGACATCAGCGGCACCGCCGATCGCATCGCCGAACTGCCCGAAGTGGATTACTGCCTGGTCACCACCGGTTCAGCCGACATCCTCGCGGAGGTCATCTGCTCAAGCGATGAAGACCTGCTGCGCGTGATCGGGGCGATCCGCGGGATCGACGGAGTGCTCAGCACCAATACCTTCACCTACCTTTCACTGAAAAAACAGGAATACAACTGGGGAACACGATGAACACACCACGTGGTACCGATCGCCAGCAGGCCGCTCGCGATCACCTTTGGATGCACATGGCCCGGCACTCCGGGATCTCTCAAGGCGCGCAGGTTCCGATCATTTCGCGCGGCGAAGGGCACAAGATCTACGACGACGCCGGTCGCGAGTACTTCGACGGGCTGGCCGGCCTGTTTGTGGTCAACGCCGGGCACGGGCGCGCCGAACTGGCCGAGGCCATGGCGAAGCAGGCCGAGAAGCTGGCATTCATGCCACTCTGGTCCTACGCCCACGAACCAGCTATCGACCTGGCCGAGCGCCTGGCCAGCTACGCGCCGGGCGATTTGAACCGGGTCTTCTTCACCACCGGCGGCGGTGAAGCGGTGGAGTCGGCCTTCAAGCTGGCGAAGCAGCACTTCAAGATGAAGGGCAAGCCGGGCAAGACCAAGGTCATCTCCCGCGCGCTGGCCTACCACGGCACCCCGCAGGGCGCCCTGGCCATCACCTCGCTGCCTGATATGAAGACCCCGTTCGAGCCGCTGGTGCCAGGCACCTTCCGCGTGCCGAACACCAACTTCTACCGGGCGCCGGAAATGTTCGCGGAGAACGAGAAGGACTTCGGGCTCTGGGCCGCCGAACGCATCCGCGAGGCCATCGAATTCGAAGGCCCCGATACCGTGGCCGCCGTCTTCCTGGAGCCGGTGCAGAACTCCGGCGGCTGCTTCCCGCCTCCCCCGGGCTACTTCGATCGGGTGCGGGAAATCTGCGACGAATACGACGTGCTGCTGGTCTCTGACGAGACCATCTGCGCCTTCGGCCGCATCGGCTCGATGTTCGCCTGCAACGACTTCGGCTACGTGCCCGATATCATCACCTCCGCCAAGGCGCTGACCAGCGGCTATGTCCCGCTGGGCGTAATGGTCGTCTCCGACAAGCTGTTCGAGCCCTTCACCAAGGGCGATAACACCTTCTACCACGGCTACACTTTCGGCGGCCACCCGGTCGCCGCCGCGGTGGCGATGGCGAACCTCGATATCTTCGAACGCGAGGGCCTGAACGATAACGTGAAAAACAACGCCGATGCCTTCAAGGCGACGCTGGGCAAGCTGAGGGACCTGGACATCGTTGGCGATGTGCGTGGGGCCGGCTACTTCTACGGGATCGAACTGGTCAAGGACAAGGCCACCAAACAGACTTTCAACGACGAAGAATCCGAGCGGCTGCTGCGCGGCTACCTCTCCCCTGCCCTGTGGGAGGCCGGATTGTATTGCCGTGCGGATGATCGCGGAGACCCGGTCATCCAGCTGGCGCCGCCGATCACCATCGGGCAACCCGAGTTCGACCAGATCGAGTCGATCCTGCGAACGGTGCTGAAAGAGGCAGCCAACAAGATCTAGTGCTTATGGCCCGCGGGTGCAACCTGCGGGCCATAAATCTGCAAGTCAGCGTCATATGAAGCACCCTATCTTCACGCTTTGTCGCTCAATTGGTGCTTTGTGTCATAGGCCACTAGTCTGTGGTCTAGGACGATGTAGATCGCCTTTGGAAGATGGCAGGAAGCTCATGACTTTGGAACCGACCAGGATCAGGCTCGCGCGGGAACGCGCGGCTTTGAGCCGGTCTGCCCTGGCCGCGTCACTGGGCATCTGCGAGCGGGAACTGGCCCAGGCGCCGGAGCGGCTGGACAATGATCTGGCCGACGCGCTCGGCTGCACCCCGCGCTTCTTCCACCTGCCTGCCGCCAATGGCATCGATACCGAACGCATCTTCTTCCGCAGTCCCCGGCGAACCAGCACCGCGCAGAAGCGGGCCGCTGCCGCCGTCGGCCGCACCGGCGTGGAGCTCTACCGCCTGATCACCCAGAACTTCGCTTTGCCAGCCACCGGGGTGCCGGATCTGTCCGGCTATTCGCCGGTGGATGCGGCCGTGCAATTACGCCTGGATTGGGGCCTGGGCTGCGGGGCGCTGCCCGATGTGCTGCACCTGCTCGAGTCCCACGGGGTCCGGGTGCTCAGCCTGCCGCCGGAACTCGATGCGGTGAAGACCTTCAGCTTCTGGGAAGACTCCCAGGCCTATATCTTCCTGGCCTCCGGGTCCGCGAAGGCCCGCCGTTTTGCCCTCGCCCACGAACTCGGGCACCTGCTGCTGCATTCGTCGCTGGGCGCAGGCAGCGAACAGGTAGCGGCCGCGGAATTGGAAGCCGATCAATTTGCCGCGCAGCTGCTGCTGCCGGCCTTGTCTTTGCAGATGCGGATTTCCGATTCCCTGCAGATCCCGCAGCTGCTCACGCTCGAAGAGCATTTCGGTGTGCCGGCCGCGGTGATCCTGGCCCATAGCCGGGCCAGCGGGTTGCTGGGCGAAAAGACCTACTGCTGGCTCTCCCAGGAGATCGCGCTCGAAGCCCCGGCTCCGGTGCAGCCGGTGACCTCCCGCGTCTTCTCACTGGTCTTCCCTTCGCTGCAGCTGGAGCATCGGGCCAGCACCTCGGTGATCGCCCGCGAGCTGGGGTTGCGCGAGGAGCACATCCATGAGCTGACGTTCGGGCAGGCCTTTGTCGTACTGGCCGGGCAGAACGAGCAGGAGCCCGGCGAAATCCATCGCGGGCACCTGCGCGCCTTGTAGCCGATGCCCTCAGGGCTCGACGATTTCGACATCAAGCCGCCCCGCACGCCATTGCGCGGTCATCCGCTGCGCCAGATCCTCGGCGGCCAAGGCCTCTTCGGGCGTCATGAAATAGGTGTTGATCCGCAATTGCTGATCCGGGTCCAGATCCGGCGGTAGCAAGACCATGGGTCGGCATCCCGGGATCTTCACCGCATGGAAAAGCCCGCAGTGGCGTTCAACGTGATGGACCGGGCAGCACAGGGACGCCGAATGGATGTCGGTGCATCCGCCCTTCTCCCACGCGTCAAGATGGTCCAGTTCGCAGCGTTCCACGGGCATGGCGCAGCCCGGGTAGGCGCACCCGCGGTAGGCGGCGCGGATCGCCCGGCCCTGCGCCTTGGTGAATAGGCGCTGGGTTCGGCCCAGGTCAAGTGGCAGGGATCGGCCGTTGAGGATGACCGGATAGATTCCGGCGTTGCACATGGCGGCGCGCAGTTCGCCCGGCGAGAAGCCCAGGCCCGAGGAGCTGGCGGCATAGCGCGGCGCGCCGCTGAGCATTTTCTCGTAGTCCAGAATGATGCTCACTTGGGCGGTGGCCAGGCCAGCGCGGTTGGAATCCGCTCCGTTATTCGCGCGGTGGTCTTTGAGCAGCAGTGCCATCAGGCCGATCAGCCGGCGCCGTTCGGGTTTCAGGTCTTCCCATGCTGGTGCTGGTTCGGCGGCAGTACCGGCGGCATCGGGTTCAGTGTCGGGTTCCGTGTCGGGCTCTGCGCCAGGATCAGGCGGGTCGGTGCCGTCCTCGCGGGCCCAGTCGGGCTTGGTGGCTTCATCGTCCCAGCCCTCGCCCGGATCGCCGGTGAATTCAGCCTCGGCTTCCTGCAGCCCCTGGCGATCCCCGGCCTGCGTGGCCGGGTTGCCGGTGCTGGCAAAGTGGGCCTCGATCGCCGCGGCTTGGGAAGGAAGAACGCGCAGGATGTATTCGATCAGCCCGCGGCGCGTGCCCCGGCGGAACAGGCCAACCTCGTCCAGCAGCGCTTTGAGCGGGCGTTTGCCGGCTTTGACTTGGGCGACCATGCTGGCGATGTGCTTGCGCGCGGATTTCGGTTCGCTGTGGATCAGCTTGCGGGCGTCGGATTGCAGTTGCTGCTTTTGTTCGGCACCGCCCGCGCCCTCCGGCAGGTCCTTGCGGGTGGAATGCAGCTTCAGCGCGGTGGCGGCGATAAGGCGCGGATCGAAGGCGGAATCGGCGAAGTCCTGAGCCAGATCTTCGAGCCAGGGCTCGGTAGGGTGGCCGGACTCGTCCACCCCGCCGATCAGGCAGTCGGCCTGGATGAGCCGGTCGTGGGCGGTGTTGCGCGGGATATCCAGCCAGTCCTGCATGAAGGAACGGGCGGAGCGGAAGGCGGTGCGCCCTGCGGTGGTCTGGCCTTCGGCGGCGGCGAGATTGTCCATGGTGGGATCGGCGGCAGCCTGGGCGACAGCGTGCAGGGAGGGCTGGTCGAGCTTGTGGGCGCCGGTGCGGCGCAGGGCATGGGCGGCCTCGATCTGCGCGCGGGAATGCCCGGCACCCAGCGATTCGAGCAGCAGGCCGAAGCAGACGGCGTGGCCGGCGGAGAGCTCCGGGTCGCGGAGCGCAGCAGTAGCCGCGGCGAGAAGTTCGCTCGCGGCGGCCAGATCGGCCAAGGCTTGGGCGGTTGCTGTGCTCATGGACCCAGCGTGCACGGTGGTGCGCAGGGTGGCGGGGCGCCGGGATCGAACTGTGGATAACACTAGCCGTGCATGCGGTACCAGAGCAGCGCAACCTGCAGGCTGGCGCGGGATTCGGCGGAGTCCAGCACCACTCCCAGCTTGGCTTCGAGCTTGGCCAGCCGGGCGTACAGGGTGGGGCGCGAAAGGTAGCCGGCCTTGGCCAGCGCGGACTTGTTGCCGCTGTGTGCGAGGTAGAGTTCGAGCAGGTCAAGGGATGCTTCATCGACGGGGTTGAGCAGCGAGGCGAGCTCCGCGTGGGCGAAGGCGCGCATCCGGGCGTCGCTGCCCATCGCCGAGAGCACCCCGCGCAGGCGCAGGTCGGCAAAGCGGTAATAGGGCCGGGCGCGGGTGGGCAGATTCGGGACGATCTCCGCGACCTGCGCGGCCTGTTCCAGCCCGGTGATCGCGGCACCCAGGGGCCCTTCGGGGCCCACGCCGATGGCAACCGGCGCGGTGAGCTGTTCGGCCAGGCGCCGGGTGAAGCCCTGCAAGGTGGCGTCCACCAGTTCGCGGGCGCGCACCGGCAGCAGCAGCGAGAGGTAGCCGGGTTTGAGCAGGCCGGCGAGGATGCCCAGGTGCAACGAGTCGGCGAGCTGATCGAGCTCCTCCAGAAGCGCGCGGTCGGCCAGCTGGGTTTCGGTGGCGCTGGCGGCGGCGGAGGTGGAGATGACCACCGGGACATAGTAGGGCGCCGGGGCCAGGCCCAGGGCCTGGGTGCGGATGGCGAGCTCTTTTTCGCTGTAGCTGTGCCCGGCGGCCAGTTCGTGCAGGGTGGCGGTGCGGGTCTGGTAGAGCAGTTCGCGTTCGTCGCGCCCGGAGAGCCGGGCGATGGTCAGCGCCTGGCCTGCGCGTTCGAGGATCAGCGCGGCCCGGTCATCGTCCGCCAACTCGGCCGGGACGATC
The DNA here is from genome assembly GCF_012221945.1 of Glutamicibacter mishrai. Classification (NCBI taxonomy): domain Bacteria; kingdom Bacillati; phylum Actinomycetota; class Actinomycetes; order Micrococcales; family Micrococcaceae; genus Glutamicibacter; species Glutamicibacter mishrai. The sequence goes on from NZ_CP032549.1 coordinate 884,239, forward strand.
AGCCGGCCCCAACGCCGGCGGGCGGCTCCCACCGGGGTCTGCAGCCAGTTCTCCGCCCCGGTGGCACGTCCGGTGTGCTCCAAATAGCCGACAAATTTGGAGCGGTTGATCCAGTTTTCCAGGTGCGCGTCGGCGTGGGCGAGCACGCGGTGGCGGACATCTTCGAGCACCACCGGGGCGGACAATAATCCGGCGGTCCGCGCGACGATATGGGCTTCGTCGGCTTCGGTCAGCGAGAGCTCGGTGTAGATTTCGTGCACGGTGCGCGAGAATTGCACGGCTTCAAGCTGCTGGGCCACCAGCAGCTGGTGGATGACCTCGGTGATCGCCACAAAGCGGGTGCGCCGGCGCAGCACGATCACCGGCAGGCCCAGGTCTTGGACCTCGGGCACGCTGCCGGTGGTGTCCTCGATGATCACCCCGGAGGCGCCGGCGGTGCGCAGGGCGGTGATGAACCCGGGGACATCGTGCACATTGCGCAGGGTGGTCAGCACCAGTTCCCGGCCCAGCAGCAGCTCGGTGTTCTCGCTGGATTCGGTCACGTGCACCCAGCGCAGTTCGGCCTCAAGCCCTTCGGCGCAGAGCACCTGCGGGTCGCCGGCCTGCACCACGGGCAGCTGGAGCACCTCATTTACCGTCAGCATTTTTACACTCCGTCATCGATCTTGCTTAAATCATGACATAGTGCCGGTGTTCCAGGTCACCGCAATGGCCCATGATGAAGGAAAGCCCGATGAAGGACCGTGAAAGGAACACCCGCGATGAGCACCACGCTGACCGACACCCTGCAGCACTGGATCAACAACGCCGCCTACTCGGCTGATGAGCGCACCGGCAAGATCTACAACCCCGCCACCGGTGAAGTCGCCCGCACCGTGCAGCTGGCCTCCAAGGCCACCACCGAGCTGGCCATCGCCGCCGCCGCCGAAGCCTTCCCGAAGTGGCGCGACACCTCGCTGGCCCGCCGCACCGCCATCATGTTCAACTTCCGCCAGCTGCTGGCCGAACGCAAGGGCGAGTTGGCAGCCATCATCACCGCGGAGCACGGCAAGGTGCTCGACGATGCGCTGGGCGAAGTCGCCCGCGGCCTGGAAGTCGTGGAACTGTGCTGCAACGCCCCCTACCTGCTCAAAGGCGAATACTCGCAGAACGCCTCCACCGGCGTAGACGTGCAGTCGCTGCGCCAGCCGGTCGGCGTCTCCGCGATCATCTCGCCGTTCAACTTCCCAGCCATGGTGCCACTGTGGTTCTTCCCGGTGGCCATCGCCTCCGGCAACGCGGTGGTGCTCAAGCCATCGGAGAAGGACCCGACCGCAGCGATCTGGCTCGCCCAGCTCTTCGCCGAAGCCGGGCTGCCAGAAGGCGTGCTGAATGTGGTGCACGGCGACAAGGAATCGGTGGACACCCTGCTGACCGATCCGCGCGTCAGCTCGGTCTCCTTCGTGGGATCCACCCCGATCGCCCAATACGTGTACTCCACCGGCACCGCCCACGGCAAGCGCGTCCAGGCCTTCGGCGGAGCGAAGAACCACATGCTGGTGCTCCCGGATGCCGACCTGGATCTGGCTGCCGACATGGCCGTGAACGCCGGGTTCGGCGCGGCCGGCGAGCGCTGCATGGCGATCTCCGTGGTGGTCGCGCTGGAATCGATCGCCGATGAGCTGGTGGCCAAGATCGCCGAGCGCGCCAAGACGCTGCGCGTGGGCGATGGCACCCGCGGCTGCGATATGGGCCCGCTGATCACCGGCGAGCACAAGGCCAAGGTCGCCGGCTACATTGATGCCGGCATCGCCGCCGGAGCCGATCTGGTGGTTGATGGCCGCACCGGCACCGTGGACGCCGAGGGCGAAGGCTTCTTCCTGCATCCGACCCTCTTCGACAAGGTCGGCACCGACATGTCCATCTACACCGATGAGATCTTCGGCCCGGTGCTTTCGGTGGTCCGCGTCAAATCCTTCAACGAGGGCATCGAGATGATCAACGCGTCGCCGTACGGCAATGGCACCGCGATCTTCACCAACGACGGCGGCGCTGCCCGCCGCTTCGAGGACGAGATCCAGGTGGGCATGGTCGGCGTCAACGTGCCGATCCCGGTGCCAGTGGGCTACCACTCCTTCGGCGGCTGGAAGGCCTCGCTGTTCGGCGACCAGCACGCCTACGGCCCGGAGGGCTTCAAGTTCTTCACCCGCAACAAGGTGGTCACCAAGCGCTGGCTGGATCCCAGCCACGGTGGCATCAATCTCGGCTTCCCGCAGAACGACTAGGAGCATCATGAGCGAGCAGTTGACCGAAGAAATCACCGGCGAGCAGATCGCCGCCGGCAAGCGCGCCTACGAGCTGGATCGGGAACATGTGTTCCATTCCTGGCAGGCGCAGGGGCCCTTCACCCCGATGACCATCCTGAAGACCGAGGGATCCTATGTGTGGGACGGCGAGGGCAACAAGCTCATTGACCTCTCCAGCCAGCTGGTGAACACCAATATCGGCCACCAGCATCCCAAGGTCATCGCCGCCATCCAGGAGCAGGCCGGCAAGATCGCCACGATCGCCCCGCAGCATGTGAACGAGGCACGCTCCGAGGCGGCGCGGCTGGTCGCCAAGCACACCCCGGGCGAGTTGAACAAGATCTTCTTCACCAATGGCGGCGCGGATGCGGTGGAGCATGCGGTGCGCATGGCCCGGGTGCACACCGGCAAGCACAAGGTGCTATCGGCCTACCGTTCCTACCATGGCGGCACCCACCTGGCGGTGAATATCACCGGTGATCCGCGGCGCTTCGCTTCGGATCATGCCAGCGACGGGGTCGTGCATTTCTTCCCCGCCTACCCGTACCGCTCCTACTTCAACTCCACCACGCCAGAAGAGGAGACCCAGCGGGCGCTGAAGCACCTGGAAGATACGATCCTGCTGGAAGGCCCCGGCACCATCGCCGCGATCATCTTGGAATCCATTCCGGGTACCGCCGGGATCTACCTGCCGCCTCCCGGATACCTCCAGGGTGTTCGCGAGCTGACCAAGAAGCACGGCATCGTATACATCGCCGACGAGGTGATGGCCGGTTTCGGGCGCAGCGGTGAATGGTTCGCGGTGAACCACTTTGATGTGGTGCCGGATCTGATGACCTTTGCCAAGGGCGTGAACTCCGGTTATGTGCCACTGGGCGGCGTGGCCATCAGCCCGGAGATCTTCGAGACCTTCCGCGAGAACGCATACCCTGGCGGGCTGACCTACTCGGGCCATCCGCTGGCCTGTGCCGCTACGGTCGCCACCATCACCGCGATGGAGGATGAGGGCATGGTGGAGAATGCCAAGCGCCTCGGCGAGGAAATCATCGGCCCGCGTCTGGCACAGTTCGCCGCTGACCATCCATCGGTGGGCGAGGTGCGCGGCACCGGGGTGTTCTGGGCGATCGAGCTGGTGAAGAACCGGGAAACCCGTGAGCCGCTGGCCGCCTATGGTGGCAGCAGCCCTCAGATGAACCAGGTGATCGGCGCGGCGAAGAAGGCTGGCCTGCTGCCGTTCGCCAACTTCAACCGGCTGCACGTGGTTCCGGCGATGAATATCGAGGACGAGGTGCTCATCGAAGCGTTGGATCGCCTCGAGCAGGCGCTGATCGTGGCAGATAGCTTCGTCGAATAACAACCATGCTGGCAGGGTGGCGCAAGCCATCCTGCCAGTTTTCTTTTTTGCGGGAGGACAATGATGACTTCACCAACCAGCGAACAGCTGCTGGCCGCCCACCCACGGGCTTCAACAGATCCGGATGATCGGGCCCGGGCCAGCGTGGATCGTTCGGGGTTCATCCCGCAAAGCTTTGCCGACGGCGTGGTTTTCGCGCAGGACATCGATGATGTAGTGCTCACGATGAAGCTGGCTTCCGAACATGGAGTGAAAATCGTCCCGCGCGGGGCCGGTACCGGGCTGGCCGCAGGTTCCTGCGCGCAGGCTGGCGAGGTGGTGCTGGATTTGTCGGCAATGAACCAGATCCTCTCGCTGGACCCGGTGCAAGGCATCGCGGTGGTCCAGCCCGGAGTCATCAATGCGGCCGTCAACCATGCTGCCGGCGAGCACGGGCTGTTCTACGCGCCGGATCCGGCCAGCACCGCCATCTGTTCCATCGGCGGCAATATCGCCACCAATGCCGGTGGCATGTGGTGCGCCAAGTACGGGGTGACCCGCGAATCGGTGCTCAGCCTGCTGGTGGTCCTGCCTGATGGTCAATTGCTGCGCACCGGGCGGCGCACCATCAAGGGCGTGGCCGGATACGACATGAATGCGCTGATGATCGGTTCCGAGGGGACCTTGGGCATCGTCGTCGAGGCCACGCTCAGGTTGCGGCCCAAGCCAAAACACACCGCAACCCTTGTCTCCTATTTTCCGGATGAGGCCGCCGCGGCATCGGCTGCTTCGGCTGTGATCGCGGCCGGGCTGACCCCTTCGGTGCTGGAGCTGATGGATGGCAAAACCCTGAGCGCCGTGGATTCGGCGCTGGGCACCGACCACCACAGCCGAGGCGGGGCACTGCTGCTGGCTCAAACCGATGGCTACGGCGCCCACTTGGAGATGCAGGCTTTACAGGATGCCATAGAACCGCTGGCCGCACACAGCGAACTGGCCCAAGATCCGCAGCATGCCGAGGCCCTGGTCGAAGCACGACGCCAGGCGATCCCGAGCATGGAAAAGCTCGGCACTGTCTCCATCTGCGATATCGGTGTGCCACGCAATCGGCTGGCCGAAGCCATAGCGGGATTGCAACGGATCGAAGCTGAACGCGGTGTTTCGATTTTTATCATCGCGCACGCCGCCGATGGGAACCTGCACCCCATCATCGTCGTGCCCGAGGGGCAGTCCATTACTACCGGCAGCCCCAAGGCCGCCTTGGCCGATATGTTCTATCTGGCCAAGGAGCTTGGCGGAACGTTGACCGGAGAACACGGTATCGGCCTGCTCAAGCAGGATTGGTTGCCGGAGGAAGTTGGCGAAACCTCTTTGCAACTGCAGCGTCGGCTCCGTGCGGTGTTTGACCCACAGGGCATCTTGAACCCCGGAAAAGCGATCTAGCCTATCCATGCAGTACTGGCTTGGGTAGGGTAAGTACATGGATGGGTTTCTGAAAGTGGATTTTGGTACTCCCCTCATGTTGCTGGGCGTCGCAGTCATCTTTTTCCTGCTCTGCATCCCCATGCTCATCCATGGGCTGATCCGCCGGCGGAAGTTTTCGACCCTGAGGGATGGCGAACAAACATATTCCTTGCGCTCGTCCATCCGAACCGAGCTGATCATGTCTGCCCTGGCTGCGGTGTTGCTGGTGGTCTGTCTGGTTGCCGGGTCCGGCGGCTACGGCCGGGCCATGGATAATCTGCAGGCCAATATCGAACGCGAGTTCTCCCCTACCGAGTTGGACATCCACTTCTGGACTGGCTCCTCGGCGGTGGCGAACATTTCGCTGCCCGATGGCTCAAGCTATGAACCGGCCACCATTTCGCTGGAGGATGGCTATCGGCCGGTGATCAATGAAGCGTCGCGTAATGATCAGCTTCCAGTGAACCCGGACACCAGTAGTTAGCTCAGTTATGAAATACTGATCAACAGAGTATTTACTGCCGTTAGCTTGTGGGAGGACAACAATAATGATGGGAAATGGTGCGCCAGTTGGCGATCCGTTCCAGCCGCATCTGGAATGGGGTCTGAAGGCCTCGTTCGTGGGTTATATTTCTTCCCTCGCTGATGGACGCATTGAAGCGAGCAATGGTGTTTGGCAGGCGGGCAACTCGCTGGTCTTCCCGGCATCCCCGGCTGCTGATGTTCCCGATAACGAGGTCTGGTTCAATGGCCAGGTTTCATTCTCCGGGCACGGCGGCATGATGAAGCTCGACCTGATCGAACCGCGCGTGGAAAACCACGATGAGACCATCACGCTGACCATTGGTACCGCCACTGGCCGTGTTGCCATCGCCGAGCTAACCGAAACTGCCGTCTCGCGGGCCTTCGGCTTGGTCAAGACCCGCTTCTCGGCGGTGCTCACCGAATCCGGTTCGCAGTTGTTCAACGGACAGTACCCGGCAGGCCAGCAGCTCGAAGACCTTGAAGTAGTTCTTCGCGGCTAGCCAGCTCCCGCTGTTGCAGCCGGCAGCATGGAAGCTTGCACGTATATGAGAGGAATGATTCGCGCATGAACCCGCTGATACCTAACGCGTTCGAAATCATCGTTTTCTATATCATTCCGGTGCTCTTTGTCGTGGGTCTGACCTTCACGATCATCTTCATTGCCCACGCGCGGAAGTCGACTTCCTTTGAGCTCGAATCAGATGAAGAGCACGAGGCGAACGACGAGTAGCCGTTCGAAACTTAAGTAAGTGATGCCAGCACCAAATTAATGGTGCTGGCATCACTTGTTTGATGACGGAGAAGAATCACGCCGATACGCTGCTATTGGCGCGAGAACTCCGAAGCGCGCGCCACTTGCTCATCGCTCAACGAGTGCCCGGTGTACTTCTCGAACTGGGCTGCGGCCTGCAAAGCGATGACTTCAGCACCGGTGATCACCGGCTTGCCTGCCTTCTGGGCGGCAATGACCAGCGGGGTCTGGCTTGGGAAAGCGACAACGTCGAAAACGGCTTCGGCAGCAGCGATGTGCGCGTCAGAGAATGACTGCACCTCAGCCTGCGCTCCATCCATGCCCAGAGGAGTGACGTTCACCAGGATCTGGTGGCCAGGGGCTGGATCGGAGACAACAAACTCGTAGCCATACTTCTGGGCCAGTTCTTTGCCGGCCTTCTCATTGCGGGCGAGCACGGTCAGGTTTTCAAATCCTGCATCACGGAATGCAGCGACTACGGCCTTGGCCATGCCCCCGGATCCGCGAACCAGGACGCTGTGCTCCACGTTCAATTCGTGGCGCTTGATCAACGTGGCAATGGCTTCGAAATCGGTATTGGAGGCCACGAGGTGCCCATCGGTGTTCACGATAGTGTTGACCGAGTCGATAGCGGCGGCCGAAGGTTCGATCTCATCAACCAGCTTCATCACGTCTTCCTTGAAGGGCATGGAGACCGAGCATCCGCGAATGCCCAAGGCACGAACACCGGCAATTGCTCCGGCCAGGTCCTCGGTGGAGAAGGCCTTGTAGATGAAGTTCAGCCCGAGTTCTTCATATAGGTAGTTGTGGAAGCGGGTCCCGATATTTGATGGGCGCCCCGACAGCGAGATGCACAGGGACATGTCTTTATTCAAGATGGGCACGAGTATTTCTCCAAAGCTTGTTCGCAGTTCACCACCCAATATACGTGTCCGTGTTCTCGAAATTGTTCACATGCTCGCTCGATGACATCGTGACGAGCACCCCTTTTGCTGTCTTGGCCCTTTCGATAAGCTCAGGTTCCATGAGCAAGGATTTGGAAGCAGGACCCTTCTATCACGGCACCAAAGCGGCGTTGGGCCCCGGCGATTTGTTATCCGCAGGATTTTCCTCGAACTATCGCCCCGAAGTCATCATGAACCATATCTATTTCACGGCCTTGCCAGACGGTGCGGGATTAGCCGCTGAAATTGCGGCGCTGGATGGCACGCCTCATGTTTATGAAGTGGAGCCGACGGGCGATTTCGAAGATGATCCCAATGTCACTGACAAGAAGTTCCCGGGCAATCCCACCCGGTCGTACCGCAGCGCCAGTCCGCTCAGGGTTGTCCGTGAAGTACATGATTGGAAGCGGCTTTCGGCCCAGGAGCTGCAAGGCTGGAGAGACCGCATCGCGGCCATCACCGCTAGCCCGAAAGGCGAACTCATCAATTAGGCCAAATGGGAATCGGCGGTGTCCAAGGCCCCGGACAGGGGCCGTGGACACCGCCGATTTCGTGGGCTCTTAGCCCTTGATGATCTGCGGCTGGGCCAAGGACTTCAGCCCGTCAATGCCGAATTCCAGGCCGTAGCCCGATTGCTTGGCACCGCCGAATGGAATGCGCGGATCGATGGTGCCGTGGGAGTTGATCCACACGGTCCCGGACTCGATCTGCGCGGCGACTTCCAAGGCCTTGGCCCGGTCGCTGCTCCAGACCGAAGCACCGAGGCCTACCTCCAGGGAGTTGGCGTGTTCGATGGCTTCCGCGCTGTTCTTGACCTTGATGATCGGCAACGCCGGCCCGAATTGCTCCTCGGTCACCAAACGATTATCCGCAGCGATGTCAGCGATGAGCGTGGTGGGATAGAAGTATCCCTTCGCCTGCTCATCAGGATTCGCACCGAGTAGTACCGTAGCGCCGGAGTCAACAGCGTCTGCGACCAGTTCGGCAACGATGTCGTACTGGGCCTTGTTCTGCAGCGGGCCCAAGACATTGTTTTCGTCCAGGCCGTTGCCCATCGGCATGGCCTTGGCTACCGCGGTGAGTTCGGTGCACACCTCGTCGTAGATCGCCTCGGGGACGTAGAGACGCTTCAACGCAGCGCAGGTCTGGCCGGTGTTGATGAACGCGCCCCAGAACAGGTCCTGGGCAATTGCTTTCGGGTCGGCGTCCTCCAGCACAATGCCTGCGTCGTTGCCACCCAGTTCCATGGTCAGCCGTTTGACCGTATCGGCTGAAGATCGGATGATCGCCTTGCCTGTCCGGGTGGAACCGGTGAACATGATCTTGGCGATGTCCGGATGGCTGGAAAGCTTCTCGCCGACCTCGCGTCCTCCGGCGACAACATGCAGGACATCGGCGGGCAGCACCTCATTGAGGATGTGCACCAAGGCCAGGACCGAAAGCGGAGTGTATTCGCTGGGCTTCATCACAACGCTGTTGCCCATGCGCAGGGATGGGGCCAGCTGCCAGATGGAAATCATCATTGGCCAGTTCCACGGCCCGATCGCGCCGACAACGCCCAGGGCACGATAGTGCTTGGCCGCATAGGTTTCGCCGTCGTCCACGATGACTTCGGGTTCCACTTCGTAGGCGGTGGCAGCCCGCAGCCAGGCGGCTGCACCTCCCACTTCGAATCGGGCGTTGGGCCCGTTCAGCGGTTTGCCCTGTTCACGCGAGAGCAGTTCGGCCAGGGCCTCGGCGTTGGCTTCGATATTGTCGGCTGCGGCGTTGAGCAGGCGCTTGCGTTCTTCGTGGCCGAGTTTGTCCCAGCCTGGTTGTGCTGCCTTGGCCGAAGCCACGGCCGCATCGAGGTCCCCGGCGGTTTGCTCGGCGACGCGGCCCACAAGTTCTCCGGTGGCTGGGTCGTGGATTTCGGTTCCGCCGGTTGCGGGTTGGATGGCGTCTAGCATTTCTTGGGCGTTGGCGAATGCCATGGTGCAACTCCTTTGTGCAGCGATTTATGAAACGGACAATTCTGATGCTGGTTGGGTTCCTCGCCGGCTGAGACGGACCACGACCGCGGCCAAAGATCCGAGCAATCCGGGGACGATCACGATGCCCTGAAGGACGAAGCCCAGAACGCCTGGGTCCTCTACGCCGAGCAAGATATCGAAGTTGATGATGATCTGGGCGAATACGTAGAACAATGCAATGCCCGAGACTAATGGCGCGATCACTCTGGTGATCAGCGAGTCATTCGTTGAATGCCGAGCGAAATATCCAATGACGGCGAAGGATGTCAGGGCCATGAGCAGGACCAGTCCGAAAGCAGCGGAGTTGGTCATCCACGTGAACATGGTGAACACGATGTACATGGGCTCTTGCCCGCGCGATGCCACGGCAAAGGCCACAATCACGACCAGTCCGAGCAGGGACTGGGCCGTTGATCCGGCGATGGGCGCGTGAGTTCTCCGGGAAGTGACGGCCAGGAATTTCGGCAGCGCGCCGCCGCGTCCCATGGAGTAGAAGTACCGGGCGATGACGTTGTGGAATGCCAGCAATGCCGCGAAGAGGCTGGTGATGAACAGGATGTTCGACAGGTCCACGAACCAGGTGGGAGCGTGGGCCGCGAAGAATACGAAGAGCAGATCAGGGCCGTTCTCGGCTGATGCTGCGATGACGTTGTCCGCTCCTTCCCCGACGGCGACGGCGAACGCGGAGAAGGCGTAGAAGCAGGCGATGATGATGATCGCGATCATGGTGGCGCGTCGGGCGGTACGCTGCGGGTCCTTGACCTCTTCGTTGTAGATGGTCCCGGATTCGAAGCCCATGAACGCCGCGATGGTGAATGCCACGACAGCGCCCATGCCCGGAGCCAGGGCATCGGAGAGGTTGAAAGCGGCTTCGGGTTGCGGGGTCTGAGGGGCCAGGGCAAAGGCCATGATGTTATAGACGATGACCACCAGGAATTCGGCGGCAACGATAATCCCGAGAACCTTCACGGAGAAATCCACGCGGTTCATGCCGAGGAATCCGACGGCCGCCCACGCGACCAGGGCCGTGACCCACCAGGGGATTGCCGTATCGAAGGTGGCGTTGATAAAGGATGAAGCAGCGAATCCGAACATCCCATAGATGCCGATTTGCATGAGGTTATAGCTCACCAAAGCCACCATCGCCGCGCCGACTCCCACAATGCGACCGAGCCCTTCGGCCACATATGCGTAGAAGGCTCCGGCGTTGGGAATGTGCCGGCTCATGGCGGTGTAGCCGATGCTGAAGATGAGGAGCACCGCGCCGATGAGCAGGAAGGATAGCGGTACCGAGCTCATGCCGGTCACCGCATAGTTGGTGGTGACGCCGCCGGCAACAGCGGTCAAGGGTGCGCTGGCGGCAATGATCATTACCACCAAAGCTGGCACGGTGAGCGTGCGTTGTTCCAGTGCCATTCGTTCCCCCAGAGAAATAGATGGTGCTCTCTTCAGGATCTACGCTGCGGGCGGATTCGCATTGTCATTGGGTGCAGGCTCGTTGTCCCCCTGCGCACAGCTGTGCGCCAGATCTCACTGCTCGGCGCGGTACTTGCCTGGAGTACAGCCGAATTCCTTGGAAAACATGCGGCTGAAGCCCGCCGCGTCGGAGATGCCGACTCGCGCACCAATGGCCTGGACCGAGAGTGACGAGAGCAACGGGTCGCGCAGCAATCGCGAGGCCTCGGTCAGGCGGCGATGCCGGATCAATGCCGCGACACTATGGGGCTGGTGCTCGAACAGGGCGTGGAGGCTGCGCACAGAAATGAAATGCGCCGCGGCTATTTGCGCTGGCCCCAAGTCGGCATCGCCGAGGTGGGCGTCGATATAGCTGGTGATCTTTTCGCGTTGCCGGGCTTTTGTGTCGCCGGCGCTTTCTGTTCCCAGGACTCCGCCGAGCGCGGTGGCCAGCAGGTCCACGGTGTTGCGCGCCAAGGGGTATCCCCCGTATTCGTCCCATTGCGCGAGATTGGCGCCAAGGTGTTCCATGAGCGGAGCCACGGTGCCGGAGAGCGGATGATTGCCCTTGAGAGCCAAGGCAGTGACTTGACCGACTTGCTGGGTTGAAAGCTTGAATTGTTGATGCGGAATGAGCGCAACGACGACGGTTGCCGGCTTGTCGAAGGCCAATGTGTAGGGGCGCTGGGTGTCGTAGATAGCCAGGTCCCCAGGCGATAGCACAGTTTCGCGTCCGTCCTGTATCAGCAATCCATAGCCGTCGAGCTGGTAGGAGACCTTGTAGAACTCACCGTCTCCGCTGTTGGTCAGGTCCATGGTTCGTTGCACGGCATGGGGTCGTGCGTGGATGCGCATCAGCCCGATGTCGCCCAGCATGTTGACCCCGAGGGACGCGGCGAAGTGGCCGCCGGTGACTTGTTCGCTGCGCAGCTGAACGAAGGCGTCAGAGATGAGTCTTGACCAAGCGGTAAATGAGTCGACGTGCTGGATTTGATACATGCGTTCCCTCCCCCATGATGCTTCTAAAGTGCGAGGCATCACACCTGAGGGTACGCTCGGCTGGGCGGATTGTCACTATTTTTCTGCAAGCCGAGAATAACCTTGGATCTGCTACCGCTTCAGGGCTGCGAGCAAATCCAGCTGGTATTTCAACTGCTGTTCTAGCCTCAGTGCCGTGTTGACCTCTGCATCCAGGACGCTGCTGGCTTGGGCGCCCATGAGGAAGTTGATCATGGAGTCCCGCGCCATTTGAGTGCGGGCATCGCTGCCGTCAAGGATCTGCTGCAACCATCCATCGAGCATGGTGCGCCATTGATCCATCGTCGACGCGTTGACGTCCGCGAGCTTGGAATCGCCCAGTGCGAGGTGCCAGAAGTGAACGGCGATGCGAGCTTCGTTGCGCCGGAGCTCATCAAGCGGGAGGACCTCACGGGCGAAGGCTTCGATCGCTTCCAGGCCTTGGAGGCCATTGGCCTTCTTGTAGATTCGCTGGTTCGTCGCATCGGCAACAAAATTGAATGTCGCGGCCAAGAGCGCATCACGCGTCGGGAAATAGGGCTTCAATGCCCCATTGGCGTAGCCCGCGGCGGCTGCCAAGTCACGCAGATTCAGCTTTTCAATGCCCTCCCTGGCAATGAATCGCCAGGTGACCTCTACGATCTCTCGGCGGCGCTGGTCATGATCAACGATTTTCGGCATGTCTCAAGAGTATCGATTTTTATCTATTTCGCTTCAAAGGGTTGCGCCATGGTGCACCGCTCCGTATTCTCTACACTCATAGAATAATAATTGATGTGGATCACACCATAAGGAGCCTGACTCATGACCAGCACGGCGACCACTGATTTCACCCTGCTCACCGAAGCTGAAATCGCTTTGGCCAAAGAGCTCCTGGTGGAGAATGAACTCTTCGGCGAGAACACCCGCATGGCCTACCTGGGCCTCGAAGACCCGCAACTTTCACGTCCAGGACGCTTTGTTCGCGTCATGCTCTTGGACAAGCTCACCAACTCTCCGCGAGATATCGTGTTGGACCTCAGCAATCGAAGCGTGGTGTCGGCACTGGACATCACCCCATCCAAAGTCGGCCAAATGCCGGTGCTGCTAGAGGAATTCGAGATGGTTGAGTCCATCCTGGCCGCCGATCCCCAGTGGAAAGTAGCCCTGGCCAAGCGCGGCCTCGCCCCGGAGCAGGTCCGTGTGGCCCCGCTGTCCGCTGGCGTCTACGAGGATGAATACCCGGAAGAGTCGGGACGGCGCATATTGCGCGGCTTGGCCTTCCGGCAGGACTTCGCCGAGGACTCCGCCTGGGCCCACCCGGTGGATGGGCTCGTGGTCTATATCGATACCATCGCCCAGAAAGTCGATCGCCTCCTTGATCTGCAGGTCGTTCCAGTTCCCGAAAACCACGGCAACTACACGGACCCGGAGCTCACCGGGCCGGTGCGCACCACGCAGAAGCCGATTGAAATCACCCAGCCTGAAGGAGCCAGCTTCACCGTCGATGCAGGCAACCATGTCCAGTGGGAGAAGTGGTCGCTGGATATCGGCTTTGATATGCGCGAAGGCCTGGTGCTCTACAACATCGCGTTTAATGACAAGGGCGTTGACCGCCGCATCCTGGACCGGGCATCCATCGCCGAAATGGTGGTCCCCTACGGCGACCCGTCACCGGTGCGCAGCTGGCAGAACTACTTCGACACCGGCGAATACCTGATCGGCCGACTCGCGAACTCGCTTGAACTCGGTTGCGACTGCCTGGGCGAAATCCACTACATCTCCCCCGTCGTCACCGACGCGGACGGCAATGCGCAAACCATCACCAACGGCATCTGCATGCACGAGGAAGACGCGTCCATCCTCTCCAAGCACGCCGATGACTGGTCCGGGGTCAAGTACACCCGGCGCAACCGCCGCCTGGTGATCAGCTTCTTCACCACCGTGGGCAACTACGATTACGGCTTCTACTGGTACCTTTACCTCGATGGCACCATCGAATTCGAAGCGAAGGCCACCGGCATCGTCTTCACCTCGGCCATGCTCGACGATCGCTTCGCTTCCGAAATGGCGCCGGGCTTGGGCGCTCCATTCCATCAGCACATCTTCGGGGCGCGGCTGGACTTCGCTCTGGATTCCGGGCCTAGCCGAGTCATCGAGGAAGAGGCCGTGCGCCTGCCGATCAGCAAGGACAACCCGCGCGGCAACGCCTTCACCCGCAGCCACACAGTCCTGGCCACCGAGCAGCAAGCGGTGCGTGATAACAACCTTTCCGCCGGTCGCACTTGGGTGGTCACCAACCCCGAATCCAAGAACTACCTCGGCAAGCCGGTGGGCTACAAGCTCATGTCCCAGGGACTTCCGACCTTGTTGGCCGCGGAAGGCTCCTCGATCCACCGCCGCGCCGAGTTCGCTTCCAAGGCACTCTGGGTCACGCAGCGCGATGCATCGCACCGCTACCCCACCGGCGACTTCGTGAACCAGAATCCTGGCGCCGATGGCATCGGTTCATGGATCGAAGACGACAAGAATATCGACGGCGAGCAGATCAGCCTCTGGCACACCTTTGCGCTGACCCACTTCCCGCGCACCGAAGACTGGCCGATGATGCCGGTGGATACCGTGGGCTTCACCCTTCGCCCCGAAGGATTCTTCGACCGTTCCCCGGTACTCGATGTCCCGGCACCGGCCCGGCATGGCTGCTGCTCAACCAAGGCATCTGATGGTTGCTGCGGCAATAACGCCTAGTGCTTCCCGGCGGCTGATCCCTGCACATCGCGTGCTCGGCTTGGCCGCCCTAGGATTGGCTTTCGTACACGCCCTCAGCTTGGTGGCCACGGCACATCCTTTGGGTTGGACGCTCGTTTTGCTTCTCATGGCCCTCTGGTGCGCCAAATGCGCTTGGGGCGTTTGGCACGGAGCCCCGGCGCAAAAGCTGCTGATCATGAGTGCCGTGATGGGCATGCTCCATGTCGTAATGGCTTTGGGCATGCCTTGGCTGGGCGAACATCACCACACCGCCGGCGGGCATTCAGCAGCGCACGGACTTCCCATGCTGCTCATGGCGTGTGCTGAATTCGCCTTGATGTTCTGGGCGGCGATTCTTTGTCATATTCAAAGCAAGAGATCATCCCTTTTCTCTTAGCTATTGACAGGGGAAAACCCTCAAGATTAGATAAGTAATGAATTACATTCAATTTTCGGGTCTCTTGCTGAGAAGAGGGATAAGCCTTGATCGCCGCCTGGCTCTCAACTGGCATCCTGTGTGCCCAGCTCACCGCAAAACCCCAAGGACCCATGGTTGTTCCGTTGGCTCGATAGCACTCTGACCACTTGGCTATCGACACAGGAAAACATCCATGAGCACCCAGCAGCAAATCACCTTTGACCGCCACGAAGCAGAAGTCCCTTCGGCTCTGATCGCGGAATCATTGAAGAACGCAAAGCACACCAGCTACTGGCTGGACAATGAAGATCGCCCGCAACCCCATGCCTCGCTGCACGGTTCGATCACCGCAGAACTACTGATCGTCGGCGGCGGATATACCGGTTTGTGGACAGCCTTGCAGGCCAAGGAACGCGACCCGCAACGACACGTTGTCCTCATCGAAGGCCAGCGCATCGGCTGGGCCGCGTCCGGTCGCAATGGCGGATTCTGCGAAGCATCCCTCGTCCACGGCGAGGCCAACGGGGATAACCACCTCCCCAAGGAAAATGCCTTGCTCGCCGAACTCGGCGCGCAGAACCTCGATGAATTCGAAGCCGCCGTCCTTAAGTACTCGATGGACGTCGACTTCATCCGCGAAGGCGCCCTGAGCGTCGCGACCGAAGCCCACCAAGTGGCCTGGGCTGCCGAAGAGGCCGAAGCCTCCGGGGTGGATTACCTCGATGATCATCAAGTCAAGACGGTCATCAACTCACCGGATTTCCTCGCCGGGGCCTTGGACAACAAGTCCACCGCATTGGTGCATCCCGCCAAATTGGCGTGGGAGCTTGCGCGGGTTTGCCGGGAGCTGGGCGTGGAATTCTACGAGCACACCCAGGCAGTGGAAATCTCCGATGCTGCCGGCAAGGTCAAGATCCTCACCGCCGACGGGCAGATCCTCGCGGACCGGGTCGCCTTGGCAACCAACGTGTTCCCATCCCTGCTCAAGCGCCACCGAGCGCGCATCGTCCCGGTCTACGACTACGCTCTGATGACCGAGCCCTTGACCGAGGAGCAACGCGCAGCCATCGGCTGGGACCGGATGGTCGGGCTGGCCGATATGAATAATCGCTTCCATTATTCGCGACCCACCATCGACGCCGACGGGAATTTCCGGATCCTCTACGGCGGGTACGATGCCGTGTACCATTTCGGCCGAAAAGTCCGTTCAAGCTACGACAGCAACCAAGCCACCTTCGACAAGCTGGCCGCGCACTTCTTCGGCAGCTTCCCGCAGCTAGCTGACGTGAAGTTTTCGCATGCCTGGGGCGGGGCCATCGATACCTGTTCCCGGTTCTTCTCCTTCTTCGACCTCACCCATGGCGGCAAGGTCGCCTACTGCGCCGGGTTCACCGGGCTGGGTGTCGGGGCCAGCAGATTCGGCGCGAAGGTCATGCTGGACCTGCTCTCTGGAGAGAAGACCGAGCTGACGGAACTGGAATTGGTACGCACCAAGCCCATCCCCTTCCCACCCGAGCCCGCAGCATGGCTGGGCGTCAAGATCATGACAGATCATCTGGTCAAGGCCGATCATAACGAAGGCCAACGCTCAGCCTTCTTGAAACTCATGGACAAGATCGGGATGGGGTTCGATTCCTGATGACCGGCTTCTCCTCCCAGCCCACCAGCGACGAGCTGCTGGAACTTCCGATCACCCATCATCCGATAAACACCGCGCAACGCATCGAAGGCCAGGTTCCGGCAACCACCGGCTTCCAACAGCTCAGCAACCTCGGCGAAGCTGAAATCGGCATTTGGGAAATGTCGCCCGGTGCCATGCAGGACATCGAAGCCGACGAATACTTTGCCGTGCTCCGGGGCCGCGGGCAGCTGCAGATCCTGGCCGAGGACGGCACCGTGGCCCAGGACTTCACGCTGGCTGCTGGCACGTCCCTGCGGCTGACCGCGGGAATGCGCACCCGCTGGACGGTGGCCGAAACCTTGCGCAAGATCTACTTCACCCTCTGAATTCCCGCAGGAGAATCATCATGGACTTCTACAACCCATCGCTCGGGCACCAATTCATCAATGGCCAGCAGGTGCTGGGCCAGGGGCCGAAAATACCAAGGGTCTCCCCTGCCACCGGTGAACCGCTGCTCGATGTCGATACTGCCAGCACGGAACAGGTGGATCAAGCGATGAAGGCCGCAGCCGCCGCCTTCACAAGCTGGTCCGCGTTGACCCCTGGCGAGCGTTCGGACCATCTGTTGGCTTTCGCCCGAGAACTGCAGTTGCACGCCGATGAGCTTGCCGAAGTGGAAACCGCGCAAACCGGCAAGAGCATCCGCATGTCCACGGAATTTGATATTCCCGGAACGATCGACAATGTGAACTTCTTCGCTGGCGCCGCCCGGAACCTGCAGGGACTGGCCGCCGGTGATTATGCAGGGAACACCACCTCCATGATCCGCCGCGAAGCCATCGGCGTGATCGGCTCCATCAGCCCCTGGAATTATCCGCTGCAAATGGCCGCGTGGAAGGTTCTTCCTGCTATCGCCGCGGGCAATACCATCGTGCTCAAGCCCAGCGAGCTCACCCCTGGCACTTCGATGCTCTTTGCCAAGGCGGCCTCTGATGCGGGCCTGCCCGATGGGGTCATCAATGTGGTTTCAGGCGATGGGCCGGTGGTCGGAACCACCTTGGTGCGCCATCCGCTGGTGAAGATGACTTCGTTCACCGGGTCGACCCCGGTAGGCCTAAAGATCATGTCGATGGCCGCCGAGCGTGGCAATCGTGTTCATCTGGAGCTGGGCGGCAAGGCGCCATTTGTCGTCTTCAACGATGCGGACATCGAGGCCGCGGCCCATGGCGCGGTGGCCGGGTCCACGATCAATTCGGGCCAGGACTGCACAGCCGCGACGCGTGCCTACGTGCATTTTTCTGTTTTCGAGAAGTTCACCAACCGTGTGGCGCAGCTGATGGATGCCATGGTTGTCGGTGATCCAGCCGATCCGCAGACCGATATGGGTTCGCTGATCAGCAAGGCGCACCTGGAGAAGGTATCTGCGATGGTGGATCGGGCCCGTCAGGACGGGGCCCGAGTGCTCGCTGGCGGACGCCGCGAGCAGCGGGCCGGCTTCTACTATCGGCCGACGCTGATTGTGGGGGCAGCCCAGGATTCCGAGATCGTGCAGAACGAGGTTTTCGGTCCGGTCTTGGTGGCATTGCCGTTTGAAACGGATGATCAGGCCATTGAGCTGGCCAATGACACGCCTTATGGGCTGGCGGCGAGCGCCTGGACCAAGAACGTCGACCGGGCGATGAGGGCCAGCGCCCAGATCCAGGCCGGTTGCGTGTGGATCAATGAGCACATCCTCATCGTTTCCGATATGCCCCATGGCGGTTACAAGGCCTCAGGCATGGGCAAGGATATGAGCCAGTATTCCTTCGATGAATACACGAACGTGAAGCACGTGATGATCTCCCATGATCCGCAGCCTCATCGACAGTGGCAGGACACTGTTTTCAAACAGCGACCGTAAATCGCCTAGAGGCCTGAAAGCAGCTGGTTCAGCTTCTTCGTAGCCATCCCGGGTTCGGTGGTGGCGAAGAAGTACAGGGCCAGCTGTTTTTGCTGTCCGGCGACGCCGCTGGCTGCCAGCTTCGCGGCGCGCTCTGCCAACCCGTTGGCGTTGCCCAAGTGCTGTTCCTGGGGCAGCCCGTCACGCAGCTTGCTCGGTCGCTCGGCAGCGAGCAGCAGCGGGATATTCAATGCGACAGCGTCGTAGGCCATGGCTGAGGTGTCGCAAATGGCGACGTCTGCCCAGACCAGGGATTGCGAAGCATCCTTGACCGGGTCAATGGTCGATTCGAATCGTGCCTGCAAGGAAGCGACGGCTTTTTTCGCTTCGGCCGAGATGTCGCCGGTCTTGGGATGGGGACGGAAGCGCACCTCGAAACGGTCATCATTAACCAGTTGCGCGAGGATCCGCTCGCCCAGCCTGATGACCGAGGAATAGGCCATGGCTTCGGAGTCGCCTTCCCAGGTCGGGGCGTAGAGGACCCGGATCTTTTCCGATGGTCCTTCCAATTCCAGGGAATCGAGCTGGGGGCGACCGATCTGCACCAGATGGGAGGCATCGAATCGCGAAATGTTTTCCATGATGCGCTCTACCGCTGCCGGCCCGGCGACGCAGGCGTAGTCATAGGCTTTGAGCTGGTTTGAAACCATCGAGGCTTTTTCGCTCTCGCCATGGTTCAGGTGGATGTGCGCTGGGCCGTTGAAGCGCAGCATGGTGAAGTTGCGCTGGGCATTGTTCACGTAGCTGATTGATTTGGTGTTCCACTCGCGGAGCTTGGATTCGATGTGTTCCATGGAACGAGTGAACAATACCGGCAGGGTGCTGGCGCCCAGTGCTTGCCGTGCGCTGAGTGAATCCATCAGCACCAGGCCGATACGCAGGCCCTGCTGGGCCAGACGTTCAAAGGTCCCCAGCCAGACACCTAATTGGTAGAACTGGCCGGGGCCTTCGGCAAAGAAGAGAACATGGTCGGCTTGTTGTATTTCCCGTTGGCTCTGGACGATTTCGGCTCGCACCGATCGCTCTGCGATTAATGAGCGTGCTTTACCTGTCGCCTGAGTCAGTTGGGAAGGAATCAATGCCATATACGTAGTCTACGTACCTCTTAGCCGTTGATCGCGGAAGCCAAGTTCGAAATGTTGGAATTCATCCAATCCAAGTAGCTGGAATCGTCCTGAATGGTTTCCGAGAAGTCGACGACAGGCACCTTGCCGGATTCTGCGTTCTTCTTCAGGGCTTTGGTTTCATTTCCCTCGGTCTGGACGTTGTAGGCCAGGATGTCGCTCTTGCCATTGACCAGTAGGTCCTGGGCCTTCTTCAGCGTCATCGGGGCAATGCCTTCGCCCTCTTCGATAGCCTCGCTCAATCCCTCGGGAGTGGTGTTCTCCATGCCGGCGTCATCAAGCAGATGGAACGGGACAGGCTCGGTCATCACGAACTTCTTGCCCGCCAGCTTGGCATCGCTGAGCTGGGTCTGGAGCTGCTTGATCCCTGCGTTGAATTCATCGGCGTTTTTTGTGTACTGCTGGGCGTTGGCCGCATCAGCCTTGCCGAAGGTATCCGCTAGTTCATCAGCGAGCGCGGACATCGAGTCAAGGTCGTACCAGATGTGCTCGTTGTAGCCGGCATGATCATGGCCTTCATGCGATTCTTCGTCAGCGTGCTCGGCGTGCTCTTCAGCACTTTCGCCTTCATGTGCTTCTTCTTCCTCATGCTCTTTGGCAATCGGCGAAGTATCCACAGCGTGGATCAGCTGGACATTCGAGGCCTGGTCACTGGGCAGGGACTGGACCAGCGAGTCCATGAATTGGTCGTATCCCCCGCCGTTGGCGAGAACTACATTCGCTTCTGACACGGTGAGCTTGTCGCGCGTGGTTGGCTCGTAGGAGTGCGGGTCTTGGGCGGCCGAGGTGATGATCTCGCTGACGCTGACATTGTCGCCGCCAACGGCACGGGCAACTTGGCCGTAGACGTTGGTCGTTGCTACAACTTTGACGGCAGAGGTGTCGCCTTCACTTGCTTCGCTGCCGGTACTCGCACAACCGGCGAGGATCATGCCCGCCGCTGGTACGGCAACGGCCATGGCAAGCAAAGAGCGATACTTCTTCATTCTGGTTCTCCATCCAAACAAGATTGCTATTGAGAACAATTCTACATTACTTTTGAGAACCGTTCGCACCTAGGCGTCTGCGTTGGCGGCAAACAGGGATCGTTTGCCGTGCGCTCCACCGGTACCGGTTGCCTTGACCACCATCACTGCAATAGCCGTGGTCACGGGAATAGCCAGTACCAATCCAATAGAACCAATCAGGATCCGAATAACTTCCTCAGCCATCTCCCCGGAGCTCAACGTCACGCCGAATCCCTGGTTGCTCATGGCCGCAATCGCCAAGATCGGCAAGGCCGCACCGGCGTAGGCGAAGGCAATGGTGTACACCGTGGAGGCGATATGGTCGCGGCCAATGCGCATCCCGCGGAAGAACAATTCCTTGGCCGATGCCTTGGGCGAAGTTTCAGCCAACTCCCACACCGTGGCGGACTGCGTAATGGTCACGTCATTGAGGACGCCCATGCCGCCAACCAGTACACCGCAGATCAGCAGGCCAGGCAGGGAAATCTGCGGAGCCACGGTGGCTAGCGTCATCGACGATTCGTCATTGGCCCCGGTGAGCGCCGCGGCATCTGTCAGCCACAGGGCCAGGGCCGCGGTGACCCCCAGACCGAACAGCGTGCCCAGCAAAGCAGTGGATGTCTTGGCATTGAGCCCATGGGCAAAATACAAGGCCACGAACATGATGGCCGTGGCGCCGGTCAGGCCGACCACCACCGGATTCCCGCCTTCAATGAGCGCGGGAACCATGAAGAAGATCATGAAAGCGATGCCGCCAACCAGACCGATCACCGCGCGGGCGCCACGCCAGCCAGCCACCAGCACCACGACCACGCCATAGGCAATGGCCAGAAGGGTCATCGGCAATGTGCGCACGAAGTCAACAAAAACATAGGGGCTTCCGCTGGTGGTATCAACCTTTGAAAGATCCAGATAGCGCAAGGTATCACCCGGGCGGACATCTCGCGATTGCAGCATTTCTGGCGGGATCTCCATCTGGATTTCTGCTCCGCCTGAGGCCGGCATGACATAGGTGACCGTGCATTCCAGCGTTTTGCCGCCGACGTCCGCCAATCCTTCGGAGGAAGGGCAGGTTTCCACGCCGCTGCGAGTGACCGTGCCGGTGGCCATCGTGGCGCCGCCGGCAGTATCCATCGAGCCGTCGAGGGCGAATTTGTCGTAGGTTCCCTTAGGCCACAAGGCAATGACCATAACCAGAGCCAGCACGCCGATCGGTGCGAGCAGGGCCCACAGTATTATCGAAGCGCGATGCCGGCGCTTGGGATCTTGCAATATCGGTTCGTCATGGTGATGGTGGCCCACTGGGTCTTGCTCCAAATCAATAAAGGCGAATCGTCTGCATCAAGTCTAAGAGCACTTCGGAGGCAACCTTGGGATGATCGATAAATCCTCCGCAAGGTTCATGTCGCTGGGGACGATCAGCGAGAGAATTGAGCTATGAGCTTGCCACACTATTTGCCTCCCCCTGCGCCCAGAGCCGATCAGGAGCAGTCTTTTGCTTTCCATCGGCTCATGCGCCGAAACCACAACTACCGGTGGTGGCGCCCGCTGGCCTTCGCCGGAACCGGGCTGGGATTTTTTGTCGCATCGTTCATCGTCGTCATGCTGATGATCTTTGTCGTGGCCATGCTCAATCCGGCTACGTGGGCGGCCGATGCCAGTGGTTCGCCCGACTCGGTATTGACCGAGGCAGAGCTCGACATGGCCTCGCCTATCGACTTCTCCATAACCATGGCGTCATTGATCATCATGATCCCGGCGGTCTATCTGGCATATCTATTGCTTGGCTCCAAGCCAGTCGGCCAGTTGGTTTCCGTGGCCGGAAGACTGCGTTGGCGCTGGTTCGGATTGGCCATTGGCGCTAGCGCATTGCTCTTCGCCGCGTACTTCGCCCTGAGCTTCGCGCTGTCGGCAGCTGGCATTGGTGAGCCAACGGACGCGGCACCTATCAAACCGCCCGCGGATCCATTGTTCTTCGCGCTGCTGGTTATCCTGCTGACGCCTTTTCAATGCGCAGCCGAGGAACTGGTCTTCCGCGGGGCGTTGATGCAGATCATCGGCAGCTGGCTGAAGCATCCGCTCTTTGCGATCCTTCTGCCGGTGCCGTTATTCACCTTCGGCCACCTTTATGACGTGTACGGGTTGCTGGATGTGACAGCGTTCGCCATTGCCGCCGGCTATCTTGCCTGGCGCACCGGCGGGTTGGAAGCTCCGATGGCGATGCACATCATCAACAACACCTTCCTGTTCCTGCTCGGCGCCATGGGCCAGATTGATTTGAACGCTACCGAGTCCGGACCGATGTCTCTGGTCTTCTCGGTCGTCTTCACGGCGCTTTTGACGTTTGTCTTGGTGAAACTGGCCGACAAGAATAATGTTGCCCGTACCGCCGGTCCGACTCCTGCAGCGGCGCAGCCGCCTCTGTTGCAGCCGTGGCCGATGGCGCATCCGGTCTATCACCAGAACCAGGCTCATTGGGCTCCGCCAATGGATCCGTCCGCGCCACCAGCTTCAGCGCCGTACTCGCAGGATTTCCCGCCAGCCAACGGGCACCCTCCAGCGCCTCCAGTCGACTCAACACCGAACGCCGGAGACAACCACGACCGATAACGGTGACTTGATACAAGACAAGGGGTTCTTGCCACGATCTTTTCGTGGCAAGAACCCCTTGTCTCGTTAATTTCTTTTTAGGATTTCGCCCAGCGCAACAGGGCCGCAATGCCCGCGCCGTCCGGAATCATTGAATCAGGGACATACCGGATCGTCGCATCAGTGAGGGCTGTGGCCCGCAGGAGCACTTCCGGTGCCGGCCATTCGCCGGCCACGAGCTCCGCATGGTCATCGCCTTCTTGGTGAGCGATCCACGGTTCTGCGCTCAAGGCACGCAGCGTGTGCTCGTCCTGGTATTGGCCCACGAGAACCGTTTCGGCCTGCGCCGATTGCAACGCGGTGACCACCTCGTCGAGACCCACCGCCAACAGCGATCGTCCGTTGCCTGACTGCGCTGCGACTTTTGCTTCCAAGTCGGCCAGCGCTTTGGATTTCACATCTTCGACCATCTTGCTGATCTGGGCGTCAATCTGCTTTGAATCTGCACCGCCTGTCCTGGTGTGCGAGTCGATGACTTCCACATAATCACGCAAGGCCACTGGCACCTGGGCGATGACAGCCTCGCGAGCCTTGATATCCCCGGAGATCACGATCAGGCGAACGTAATTCTCAGCGGACATCTTCTTGATCAGCTCGGCGACTTCATCAGCGTTCCTGCGCACCATTTCATCGGCGGCCGCCTGTGCCTTGGGCTGGTCATATTCGCCGGGAACCTTGCGGGCGTGGTGGATTTCCTCTGGCAGTCCAACAATCCCTTGACTGGCGATGCGTTCACGCGACGTCGTGTTGTACAGGTGCACTTCGCCGCCGTCCTTGCCTACCTCGGCGACCAGATAGGAGAAGGAGCCACCGCGTGCTCGGGCCAACGCCGTGAAATTCGGGAAGGGACCAACATCCACCGATGGGCTCTGGACCTTGAGGCCTGGAATGATTTCGTTCAGGACAACTTCGCCATCGTGGACGGCGACAAAGCGTGCAACCGGTGCCCTGAGTCCCTCAGCAGGTTCCAACGCACCAGTCAAAGCTTGGACATCGGCAGCCTGGGCTTGCTGGGATTTAAGCAATTTGGCGACGTCGTCGGGAAGCCGGTCAGCTGCTTCTTGGGCTCCCGTCGTGCCCAGTGAAGCATCCACGAGAGCGGTGCTCCATGAACCATTCCTTCGGTAGAGCGAAGCGTCGATTCCATTAGAATCCGCGCGTAGTGCCATGCTGACTCCCTTCCGCACGCGACCCTTGGCCGCGTTGCGACTAGATCCGTGGGACTAACCTAACATCACTATTCAGCGGCTGGAAGAGTTAACCAGAAACTAACTCGTGATTTGGAAGAAATCAGCATGGCCGCAACAATTTACCAGCGGCCGCGCCAGTACTGCGGAGGGTGTGATTTCTCGGCTCCAAGCAGCTGCGCGGCGTGATTCGGCCACTGCGGATTGCCCAGGGCGGCCCGTCCGATGCTCACGCCATCGGCCTGGCCCGAGACCACGATATGTTCTGCCTGGATGGCATCGGTGATGACTCCCACCGCGGTGACAAACGCGTCTTCAGGCAGTGACTGCTTGACTGCCTGCGCCAGCGACACCTGGTAGCCGGGTCCGGTTGGGCCATGGAATGCGCCGATGCCCGCGCTGGAAAGATCAAAGGCACGGACACCAAGCTCATACAATTCTTGGGCCAGCTTGACCGTATCGGCAATGCCCCAGCCTTCCTCGACCCAGTCCTCGCCGGAGAAGCGGATTCCCAGCGGCTTGTGGGCCGGCCAAACAGCCGAGATAGCCTGGACGATCTCGCGCAGGTACCGCGTGCGGTTCTCGAAGCTTCCACCATATTCGTCGGTGCGCTTATTGGTCAGCGGAGAGAGGAACTGGTGGATCAAGTAGCCGTGGGCCGCATGGATCTGGATCAGATCAAAACCTGCAGCATCGGCACGCTGTGCGGCAGCGGCCCAATCCTGGACCGAAGCAGCAATTTGCGCGGTGCTCATTTCCGTTGCCGGCTTCAAATCGAAAAGATCGCTCGGCGTGGAAGTGAAGGTCTCCCAACCTCCGTCTTCCTCGCTGATGCTGCCGAGCTTGCCGGCCTCTTCCAGCTCCGTGAGCCATCCGTAGGTGGACGCTTTCGCCCCAGCGTGGGCCAGCTGGACACCAGCCGCTGCCCCGTGGGAGCGGATGTATTCTGTGATGGGCTTCCATGCCTCGACTTGCTCGTCGTTCCACAATCCAGCGTCGCGGTCAGAGATGCGGCCTTCGGCAGCTACCGCAGTCGCCTCGGCGATGACCAGCGAGAAACCTCCGTGGGCCATGGACCCCAAATGGGCTAGGTGCCAAGTGGTTGGAACGCCATTGCGATCATTGATGGCGTACTGGCACATGGGCGGCAACACGACCCGATTTCGAAGCTGAAGTCCCTCTCCGCTCTTGGTTGGGATGGTTACTGGGCTGAATAACTTGCTTTGTGGCATACCTAGTACGACGTTGAGGCCGCCAATATTATTCCGCCCGGTAACATCATCCGTTCAGCTCACCGGCCGAGAACGAGCACTGCCACCGACAGGTAGACAATCAATCCCGCGGCATCGACAAAGGTGGAAATGAAGGGATTGGAAAACACTGCCGGATCGGCTTTGAAGAACTTCCCGATGATCGGCATGGCTCCCCCGACGGCGGCGGCGATGCTGCACAGTGCCACGAGCGTCATCCCGATGATCATTCCGACTTCCAGTTCAAAGACCACGCTCGCAATAAGGAAGCCGATTGCTCCGAGGCACAGCCCGAGCATCGCTCCGATACGCACTTCCCTGAACATGACGCGCCCCAGATCGCTCACCCGGACATCGCCCATGGCCAGGGCGCGAGTGACGGTAGTGGCTGCCTGATTGCCGGTATTCCCGCCAATGCCGACAATCAGCGGGATGAACAGGCTCAAAACCACCATAGACTCCAAGGTCTGCTCGAATGTGGCCAGCACCTGCACGGTCAGGGTGGCCCCTACGGCAAGGACCAACAGCCAGACAACACGTGCTCGCACCAGTTTGCGCAGCGGGGTTCCGAGGTAAGGGCGGTACAACGGCTCGGAGCCAGCGCTGCGCGCAGTGCGTAATTCCTCAGCGTCCTCCAGCAGATCTATGGCTTCGCCCAGTGGCAGTACTCCAATCAATCGTCCTTCGTTATCGAGCACTGGCATGAGATCCAGGTGGCGCTCAAGAGCCCGGCGCGCCGCCTCTGTATCTGGTTCCGATGCTTGGGCGGTGGGAATTTCAAAAGCTATGTTCGAGATGAGCAGATCCTGTGGCTGTCCGAGGAGGTCGGCTAGCCGTACTGCCCCGATGAATCGGCGGGTGCGGTCAACCACCATGATGAGGTGGCAGTGTTCGGTTGCGTTCAGCTGCGGGGTGATGCAGTTCAGCACCTGCCCGACGGTCAGTTCGGGATGCGTGCTGATGAACTGGGTGGTCATCCCCCGTCCCGCGCTTGAGTCGCGATAGCCCAGCAGCACCCCGGTTGCCTGGCGCTGCTGCTTATCCAGCCCGGCAAGCAGCCGGGTGGCGACGGTCGCTGGAAGCTCGTCGAGCAGGGACACCCGGTCTGCGGGTTCCAGGGCCGCGAAGGCTTCGACCACGGTTGCCTGCTGGAGCGTCTTGATGAGTTCCGCCTGTACCGGGGCATCGAGGTTCTGGAAGAGCTCCAGAGAGCGGTCCTTATCCAGCATGCGATAGAGGATCGCGGCGTCGGCGATTTTCAGGGCTTCAAACTGCTCGATGAGCTGCCCTAGTTCCAGGCCCCGCAGGGTGGTTGCAAGACGCTGGAAATCCTCGGTTGCGAGGCAGTTGCGGATTTCCTGAGAAGTAGTTGAAAAGTCTACGTATTCGAAGGTGAACATGATTATCGTCCAAACGGTTCGTTGCGCGCAAATTCAAGGGCTCGCAAGCAACTACTCACCGCTCTTCACCCAATCATGTGGGTGATAAATCAGTCAGTATTTGCGTGCATGAAAATGCGCATTCCAATAGCGGGAAGGCTACGAACTCGCCGAACGCCCAGCTGTCCTGGAGCAGGAGAAATCAGCTGGCGCGTGAAAAAAGGATCTGGTGAGCTCGTAGATAGATAGATCGACTAGAACTGCCGTCCATGTAGCTCACCTCCTAGGATTCCGAAACATGGATTCATGCTTCGTACAGTGCCATTTCTATCAGGTACCCGATCCGGATAGCCAACAACAAGGGCGCATCTCACATTAAATAGCTTCGGGAGGCCGGATCATCCGACCTCCCGAAGCCCCAGGCTTTAGCCAGCGGTTAGCATTCGACCACGTTGACGGCCAATCCGCCCATCGCGGTCTCTTTGTACTTATCGCTCATGTCCTTGCCGGTTTCACGCATCGTGATGATCACTTCATCCAAGGTGACGTGATGTTCACCGTCACCCATCAGTGCCATCTTGGCCGCGTTGACAGCCTTGGACGCAGCGATCGCATTGCGCTCGATACAAGGAATCTGTACCAGGCCGCCAATGGGATCACAGGTCAAACCGAGGTTGTGCTCCATGGCGATTTCAGCGGCATTCTCCACCTGAGCCGAGGTTCCGCCCAGGACTTCAGCCAATCCGGCTGCGGCCATCGACGAGGCTGAACCCACCTCTCCCTGGCAGCCGACCTCAGCACCGGAAATCGAAGCCTGCTCCTTGTAGAGCACGCCGACGGCGCCGGCAGTCAGCAGGAAGTTCACGACAGCATCGTTCTTCTCTTCTTCATTCCAGTACTTGGCGCCCGGGGCATAGTGGGTGGCGTAGAACAAGACCGCTGGGATGATGCCGGCGGCGCCGTTGGTCGGCGCGGTCACGACGCGGCCGCCGGAAGCATTTTCCTCGTTCACTGCCAAGGCGACCAGGTTGATCCATTCCTGCCAGTACACAGGATCGCGGTCCTTGTCTTCCTTGCGCAGACGCTCATGCCATTCCGGCGCACGGCGGCGGACCTTGAGGCCACCGGGCAAAACGCCGGTACGTTCCAAAGCGGAGTCCTTGCAGTCTTCCATCACGTGGTAGATGTGGATCAGGCCTGAGCGGATCTCTTCGCGGCTGCGGTAGGCCAGCTCGTTAGCCATCATGATTTCGGCAATTGACTTGCCGGTAGACTTAGCATGTTCCAGCAGCTGGGCTGCGGTGGTAAACGGATAAGGCTGCTGTTGCAGCTTCTCTTCCAGGTTCTTCTCGATGCGCTCTTCGGCACCTTCACGCACGATGAAGCCACCGCCAACGGAGAAGAACGTCTCATTGACCAGTTCATTGCCCTGGGCATCCACGGCAACGAACTTCACGCCGTTGGTGTGGCGCGGCAGCACCGTCAGCGGGTGCTGGATCATGTCGTTCACCGAGTAGTCCAGGTCTTTGCGCTGGCCTAGCTGGGCTGCCAGCTGCAGGACCCCGGTGCTTTCCATCTGTGCCAGTCGCTCGTCGACCTGGGAGGGCAGAACTGTTTCGGGTTCAAATCCCTCTAGCCCCAGCATGATGGCGGTGAAAGTTCCGTGCCCGCGACCGGTCGCGGCCAGTGAGCCGTAGACATCGACCCGGATATTATCCAGGGCATCCATCTTCTCTTCACGGATTACTTGGGCAACGAATGCGTGAGCCGCACGCATTGGCCCCACGGTGTGGCTGGACGAAGGTCCAATGCCAACCGAGAAAAGATCGAATACGCTTACCGCCATGGCGGGTCACATCCTTAGAACGTCGGCAATCCGGGAGCTAACTGCCGGAAAGATGGTGTGGTATGCAAAGGGGTCATCCTCGCATCAGGGCATCCGCACAGCGTGGGGTGGAGTTGCGCGGATGAAAGACTGCGGGCCCGAAAAGCGAATATTTCCGCCGTCCGGGCCCTCATCTTCACAAGATGGTGCTACTCGGAAACCTTGGCCAGGTCCGGGTACAGCGGATGGGCCTCAGCCAGCTTCAGGACCCGGTCCTTCAGCTCTGGCAAGACCGAGGTATTGCCATCAGCGCCAGCGATCAGGGTCTGGGCGATGATCTCGGCAACTTCAGCGAAAGCTGCCTCCGAGAAGCCACGGGTTGCCAGCGCCGGGGTACCGATGCGCAGACCCGAGGTGGTCATTGGCGGGCGTGGATCGAATGGCACCGCGTTGCGGTTAACCGTGATCTCCACCTGTGCCAGCAGATCTTCGGCCTGCTGGCCGTCGAGCTCCGAGTTGCGAAGGTCAACCAGGACCAGGTGCACATCGGTGCCACCGGTCAGCACGCTGATGCCCTTGGCTGCCACGTCGTCCTGGGTCAGGCGCTCGGCAAGGATCTTGGCACCAGCCAAGGTGCGCTGCTGGCGCTCCTTGAACTCCTCCGACGCAGCGATCTTGAAGGCTACAGCCTTGCCGGCGATCACGTGCTCCAGCGGGCCGCCCTGCTGGCCTGGGAAGACTGCGGAGTTCAGCTTCTTGGCGATTTCAGCGTCGTTGGACAGGATGATGCCGCCACGAGGACCGGCGAGGGTCTTGTGGGTGGTCGAGGTGACCACGTGGGCGTAAGGCACAGGAGACGGGTGCAGACCAGCTGCCACCAGGCCAGCAAAGTGAGCCATATCCACGAACAAGTAGGCGCCGACCTTGTCAGCGATTTCGCGGAAGCGCTGGAAGTCCAGCTGGCGCGGGTACGCCGACCAGCCGGCCACGATCATCTTCGGCTGGTGCTCGATGGCAAGGCGCTCCACCTCATCCATGTCCACCACGTTGGTCTCTTCGTTCACACCATAAGGAACGATGTTGAACAGGCGGCCGGAGAAATTGATCTTCATGCCGTGGGTCAGGTGTCCACCGTGAGCCAGGTTCAGGCCCAGTACGGTGTCGCCTGGGCGGACCAGCGCGTGGTACACCGAGGCGTTGGCCTGCGCGCCGGAGTGCGGCTGGACGTTGGCGAAGTTCGCGCCGAACAGTTCCTTGATGCGCTCGATAGCCAGGGTCTCGATGACGTCGACTTCTTCGCAGCCACCGTAGTAGCGGCGGCCCGGGTAGCCTTCGGCGTACTTGTTGGTCAGCACCGAACCCTGGGCCTGCATGACGGCCTGGGCGGTGTGGTTCTCCGAGGCGATCATTTCCAGGCCGCGCTGCTGGCGAGCCAGCTCAGCATCGATGCGCTGCGCCACCTCCGGATCGAGGGCTGCCAGCGACTGGGTCAGGGATGCTGGTGCTAGGGATTCAAAAGTCTGGTTGCTCATTACTGGACGTCTCCACCGTTCGCGCTTGCGTAGTCTGCTGCCGAAAGCAGCGGGCCTTCTTCGGTCACTTCTACGGTGAACAGCCAGCCGGCACCGTAGGGGTCTTCGTTCAGGATTGCCGGGTTGTCAACGGCTTCGTCGTTGATGGCAACCACGGTGCCGGTCACTGGCGAGTACAGGTCGGAAACCGACTTGGTGGATTCCACCTCGCCGCAGGTTTCGCCGGCGCTGACGGAATCGCCAACCTCTGGCAGGTCCACGTAGACCACGTCGCCCAGGGCGTCTGCAGCGATCTGGGTGATGCCGACCTTGGCTGGGGACGATGCGTCGATCCACTCATGTTCTGCCGAGTAGCGTAATGACGAAAGAACTTTACTCACGGTATTTCCTCTCCCAAGGGAATAAGCGGGCGTATGGCTTGGCCCTACTGATGTTTAACGTTACTTGGCTCGCGTGTAGAACGGCAGTTCGACGACGACAAATGGCAAAGTCTTACCGCGCAGATCAACCTCTAGCTCGGTGCCGACTTCACTGTATTCTGCATCCACATACCCCAGTGCTACCGGGTAGCCGAGGGTCGGAGATGGCTGTCCTGAGGTGATTTCACCAACAGTGGCCCCGTCCTTGACGATGGCGTAGCCACCGCGTCCGGCGCGCTTGCCCAGGCCCTTCAGACCAACCAGCTTGCGTGCAGGGGTCTGCTCTCTCAGGGCTTCCAAGGCCTTTCGACCCACGAAGTGTTCTTCCTTCTTGAAGGAGACCACAGGGCCAAATCCCGCATCAAATGGGGTGCGTTCGAGGCTCAGCTCGTTGCCGTACAACGGCATGCCGGCCTCCAGGCGAAGCGAGTCGCGGGCGGCCAGGCCGCACGGAACCAACTCGTGATCCGCACCGATGTTGATGATCTTGCTCCACAGTTCGGCGGCATCTTCGTTATCGATGATCAATTCGAAGCCGTCTTCACCGGTGTATCCTGTGCGCGCCAAAAGTACGTCGATACCGCCGAGCACCAGATTAACCGCCGCATAATATTTCACTTCTGTGACGCTCTGGGCACTCTGCTCATCGGCGGCGAGCTTGCCGACGATGGCTTCGGCGTTCGGTCCTTGGACCGCGATCAGGCTCTGGCGTCCCGAGGCGTTATCCACCTCGACGTCGAATCCGGCGGCCCGCTCTTCCAAGGCGGCGGCCACGACATCGGCGTTGCCGGCGTTGGGGACGACCAGGTACTTTTCTTCTTCCAGGCGGTACACGATCAAGTCATCGATGATCTTGCCTTCATCGTTGAGGATCAGCGAGTACTTGGCCTTGCCCACCTTCATGATGGTGAAGTTGCCAGCCAGCGCGGTGTTCAACGCGGTGCCGGCCTGTGGACCGGAAAGGTACACCTCGCCCATGTGGGACAGGTCGAACAGGCCCGCGGTGGAGCGCACCGCCTTGTGCTCTGCCAGTTCCGAACCGTACTTCAGCGGCATGTCCCAGCCGCCGAAGTCGGTGAAGTTCGCGCCGAGTTCCGCATGCTGGGCATGCAGTGCGGTGTGCTTGAGTTCTTGGGTGGTCTCAGTCATCTCAAGGTCTTCCTAGTCTTCGAAGGCTTCAGGAGCAGGGCAGGAGCAGATCAGGTTGCGGTCGCCACCGGCGCCGTCGATGCGGCCCACGGACGGGAAGTACTTGTCGGACTTCAGGCGGGCTACCGGGAAGGCAGCCTGCTCCACCGAGTACTTGCGATCCCAGTTGCTGTTGACCACGGCCGATACGGTGTGCGGTGCGTTGCGCAGCGGGGACTGCTCGATGCTGTAGATGCCCGAGAGCACTTCTTCCATTTCCTGGCGGATGGTGATCATCGCTTCGATGAAGCGCTCGATCTCGCCCAGGTCTTCGGACTCGGTTGGCTCGATCATCAGGGTGCCGGCTACCGGGAAGGACAGGGTTGGTGCGTGGAAGCCGAAGTCGATCAGGCGCTTGGCCACGTCTTCGGCGGTGACGCCGGTCTTGGCGGTCAGTTCGCGCAAGTCCAGGATGCACTCGTGGGCAACCAGGCCCTTGTTGCCGGTGAACAGTACTGGGAAGTGCTCGTTCAGGCGCTTGGCGATATAGTTCGCGTTCAAGATCGCGTGCTTGGTGGCTTCGGTCAAGCCTTCGCCACCCATCATGGCGATGTAGGCCCAGGAGATCGGCAGGACGCCGGCCGAGCCGAAGGCGGTGGCCACTACCGGCACACCGTCACGCTCGGTGTAGGTGCCCGAGGCATCGCCTGGCAGGAATGGCAGCAGGTGCTCGCCTACGCCGATCGGGCCCACGCCTGGGCCGCCACCGCCGTGGGGGATGCAGAAGGTCTTGTGCAGGTTCAGGTGCGATACGTCGCCGCCGAACTTTCCTGGCTGGGCCAGGCCGACCATGGCGTTCATGTTTGCGCCGTCGATGTACACCTGGCCACCTGCTGCGTGGATCTTGTCGCAGACCTCGCGCACGTCGGCGTCGTAGACGCCGTGGGTGGATGGGTAGGTGATCATGATGGCGGCCAGCACGTCCTTGTTGGCCTCGATCTTGGCATCCAGGTCATTGGCGTCGATGGTGCCGTCGGCTGCGGTCTTCACAACCACGACCTTCATGCCGGCCAGCACTGCCGAGGCGGCGTTGGTGCCGTGGGCGGAGGCCGGGATCAGGCAGACGTTGCGCTGGCCTTCGCCGCGCGATGCATGGTAATCCGAGATGGCCAGCAGGCCTGCGTACTCGCCCTGCGAGCCAGCGTTTGGCTGGATGGACACGCCAGCGTAGCCGGTGATCGCGGTCAGGCGACCTTCCAAGTCGGTGATCAGCTCGCGCCAGCCCTCGGTCTGCGCTGCAGGAGCGTAAGGGTGGATGGAAGCGAATTCCGGCCAGGTGATGGATTCCATCTCGGCGGCGGAGTTCAGTTTCATGGTGCACGAACCCAGCGGGATCATGGTGCGGTCCAGGGCCAGGTCGCGGTCCGAGAGGCGGCGCAGGTAGCGCATCATCTGGGTCTCGGAGGAGATGGTGTTGAAGATCGGGTGGGTCAGGTAGTCGCTGGTGCGCTGCTGCGATGCCGGGATCTCGAAGCCTTCCGGAGCGGAGAGCTCAACGCCGAAAACGGCCAGCAGCGACTTGACGATGTCCGAGGTGGTGGTTTCGTCGGTGGAGACGCCCACCTGGGTGTCGCTGACCTTGCGCAGGTTGATGCCTGCTTCGACGGCCTTGGCGATGATCTCTTCGGCGTTCTTCACGTTCACCACGACGGTGTCGAAGAAGGTGTCCGAGGCCAGTGTGAAGCCGCCGGATACCAGCGAGCTGGCGATCACGCGGGCGTGGTTGTTGGCGCGGGTGGCGATCTGCTTCAGGCCTGCCGGTCCGTGGTAGACCGCGTACATCGAGGCGCAGATGGCCAGCAGGGCCTGCGCGGTGCAGATGTTGGAGGTGGCCTTCTCGCGGCGGATGTGCTGCTCGCGGGTCTGCAGGGCCAGGCGGTAGGCAGGCACGCCGGAGTCATCCACCGAAACGCCGACCAGGCGGCCTGGCATGGAGCGGGTCAGGCCATCGGCTACTGCCATGTAGGCTGCGTGCGGGCCGCCGAAGAACAGCGGAACGCCGAAGCGCTGGGTGTTGCCCACGGCGATGTCGGCACCCTGCTCGCCCGGAGGGGTGATCATGGTCAGTGCCAGCAGGTCAGCGATCACGGTGACCATGGCGCCAGCTTCCTTGGCGGCAGCGATGATGCCCTCATGCTCGGCGATGGAGCCGTTGCTGCCTGGCTGCTGCAGCACGATGCCGGAGATGTCGCCTTCTGGCAGGCCGGCGGAGAGGTCAGCGACCTCGACCTCGAAGCCCAGCGCGTCGGCGCGGCCCTGCACGACCTTGATGGTCTGCGGGAAGATGTTGGAGTCCAGGACGGTCTTGCCCTTGGCCTTCTTCTTGTTGGCGCGGCGCATCATCAGCACGGCCTCGGCGGCGGCGGAGGATTCATCCAGCAGCGAGGCGTTGGCGATCGGCAGGCCGGTGAGGTCCATGACCATGGTCTGGAAGTTCAGCAGGGCTTCGAGGCGGCCCTGGGAGATTTCCGGCTGGTACGGGGTGTAGGCGGTGTACCAGGCTGGGTTTTCCACGATATTGCGGCGGATCACCGCTGGGGTGATGGTGTCGTAGAAGCCCTGGCCGATCATCTGGGTCTTCATGACGTTCTTGGAGGCAAGGTCACGCAGGTGGGCCAGCGCTTGGGTTTCGCTCAGGGCCGCTGGGATATCCAGCATGGAGTCTTGGCGGATGTCTGCCGGAACGGCGGTGTCGATCAGGTCTTCGAGGCTGGCGTAGCCCAGAGTCTGAAGCATGGTGTCTACGTCGGAAGGACGCGGGCCGATATGGCGGGCAACGAATTCGCTATTCGTAGAAGCCGAAGTCTGCGTGATGGTCATGGTGCTGGAGTCTCCACGGGGATCTGTCTTGGCGCATGCCAAAGGAAGGACGCTTTGCCTCCCCATCCCTGTTGCACTACCTGAGAGTTTTACACCTCCGGCCAACTAAGCCGGGCGCTTGCACCTTCGGTGAGCCGGGTCTGGCCGGCTTCTTTCCAGAGTTGCCTCGTGATGGCGGTACGGGGGCCTGAGAGTTTCCTGGGGAGGAATTGCTCCTACGGCGCTCGTCCATGGTGTGAACGGGACTCTCCCGCCATCCGTCTATGGCGTGCGCTGCCGGCCGGAGACCTGCAGCACACCACCATGTTACCTGCCACGCGCTATACGTCAAAGACGTTGCGGCAGAAAAACCGTCACAAAACTTCTAGTTAACGCTGGCTGACAGCTGCACGTACTTCGGATACTTTGCTGACAAGGAATCTCCCGAGGAGGTTCCGGTCAATCGGCGCTTGATCCACGGCACCAGATGCTCGGTGGCCCAGCCCAATTCTTCCTTCAGCTTTTCTCCGCGCGAGTTCACGGCCAAGTCAGGCAGAACCGGCGCCAGGATCTTGTCGGCCCAGTTGCCCTCGGTGACCTGGTGCTCGCCCAGGACGTTGAGCACCTTGGAGGCCATCAGCGCATGGCCCAGCTCGTTCATGTGCAGACGGTCAGCCGCCCAGTAGCGCAGGTCGGAGAATTCGCGCCAGCGCCAGTAGTCGGCGACGATCGCCCCGTGCTTGTCGGCGATCTCGCGCACCTTCTCGTTATAGATCGCGGTGCGCGGACGGGTCTTGGAGAACAACGGGGACTCGACGGTATCAAAACCAGTGAACAGCATGACGGTGCTGCCGGCCTCGGCGAAGCGGCGGACCATGCCTTCATAGCCGCGCATCAGGGCATCGAGGTCCGCGGTGGGGCGCAGGATGTCATTGCCGCCGGCGTAGATGCTTACCAGGTCCGGGGCCAGAAAAAGCCCCTGGTCCAGCTGCTGGTTGATGACCTGGCCGATTTTTTTGCCGCGCACCGCGAGGTTGGCGTACTCCCAGTCCCCTTCGGCGCTGAGCACCTCGGCTACGCGGTCGGCCCAGCCCCGCACCTGGTTGGGGCGGGCTGCGTCGACATCGCCGACGCCCTCGGTGAATGAATCACCCAATGCCAGAAATTTCTTCACTTCAATCCCACTTCGTATTTCTGCTCTTCTTGCGTTGCCCTGGCGGGGGCTAGTTTGATTTCGCCTTGGCGTTCTTCGCCAGGATGAGCTGGCGCGCCAATTGGCTCAGCTGCACCCCGGTGGAGGTGTCCTTGGGCCCTTCATTGCGTGAAGGGATGTAGCCGAAGCCCAGCTGGTAGGCGGGGTCGGCGAAGGCCAGCGAGGAGTTCGCCCCGTCATGCCCGTAGGCGAAGATGGAGCCG
This sequence comes from Glutamicibacter mishrai, assembly GCF_012221945.1. Classification (NCBI taxonomy): domain Bacteria; kingdom Bacillati; phylum Actinomycetota; class Actinomycetes; order Micrococcales; family Micrococcaceae; genus Glutamicibacter; species Glutamicibacter mishrai. The sequence goes on from NZ_CP032549.1 coordinate 920,505, forward strand.
TAGTTGTTGCGGGCGGTGGCTTTCATGAACCCCAGGGCGAAGGCCTGCAGCAATCCGCTGGTGCGGTCGTGGCCGTAGACCAGTTCGGTGGAAACCTGCGCCCAGGTGTCCGCATTGAGGAACCCGTTGGCGGCGCCCAGGGAAGGCACCGCGCCGAAGGATGCGGCGTAGATGGCGGCCAAGCCTTGGGCGTTGGCGACCCCGCCCATGGAGGCCGGGCCCAATTCGCGCACCTGCGCGGCATTGGCCAGTTCATGCCAGTTGTAGACCGGGCCGTCGGCCAGCGCGAATCCGGAGGCGGAGTTCACGGCCAGGCCGGCCGGGGAGAACGGGTCGAAGAATTCGCTCGGGGCATCTACTGCGGGCAAGACGTCGCGGTAGCGGGATTCCAGCGAGGGATCCTGTCCGATATAAACGTCGACACCCAGCGGCTTGCGGATGCGTTCTTCGAAGACTTCCTTCAGTTCCTTGCCGGTGACGCGGCGGACCAGTTCCTCCATGAGCACGCCCATGGTGATGGCGTGGTAGCCCACGATGTTCTGCCCCAGCGGCCAGATGCTTGGCATGGAGGCCAGGACCTTGGCGTATTCGGCGGAATCCAGCAGGATCTGGCTGGGCACTCCCCCGGGGACGCCGAGCACGCCGGCCTGGTGGCTGAGCACTTCGCCAACGCTCAGCGCGCTCTTGCCGCTGGCGCCGAATTCGGGCCAGTAGGTGGTCATGGGTGCACTCGGGTCGATGAGCCCGTCTTGGACAAGCAGTGCGACAACCAGGGCGCTCAGGCCCTTGGTGCAGGAGAAGACGCAGGTGAGCGCGTCGCCTGAGAGGTGCTCGCCCACGCTGTGGCTGAGGACCAGTTCCCCGCGGTGATAGATCGCCAGCTGCGCCGAATAGTTTTCCTCTTCGGCAGCCCGGGCTTCGAGCGCCTGGGCCAATGGTGCGAAATCTTCGCTGATCACCGAGTCCATCTACATCCTTAAACTGCTTGTCGCTTTTCAACCAACCCTAGTCGTAATTCACCCGATTCTCGATCGGCGCGCCTCGACATCCCTTCCAGCATATCCGTACGTCAAGTCACAGGTTTAGGGCACTTTGACCGCTTATCCTCTAATTCACGCCGTTCGACTCGTGGTACTGTGAGCCAACCCAGAGGGCGGTTTGCCGACCCAAGGTGCAACAACTAAATTTGTCATGCTTGCCACCAATATTTGAAGGAGATGATCTCGATCGCATGACTGTGGATAGTGACACGCCAGTACCCCAGAGCCAGGATGCAGAACTCAAGCGGGTGATCGGCCCTAAGCTGCTGCTATTCCTCATCATGGGCGATATCATCGGCGCAGGCATTTTTGCTATTACCGGCAAGGTGGCAGGACAGGTCGGCGGCGCAGCATGGCTGCCCTTCCTGGTTGCCTTCGCCATCGCGACCCTCACTGCTTTCAGCTACCTGGAACTGGTGACCAAATACCCTCACGCCGCCGGAGCCGCACTGTATGTGCACAAGGCTTTCGGTATCCATTTTGTCACCTTCATCGTGGCCTTCACCGTGGCGTGCTCTGGCATTACCAGTGCTGCCACGTCGGCGACCCTGGTGGGGCAAAACCTGTTAATCGGCTTCGGCCAGTTCATTGACGGCGTGCCGACCACCCCTCAGGCAGGGATGTGGGCAGCCATTATCATCATCGTGATCCTTGCCCTGATCAACCTGCGTGGCGTGGGCGAGAGCGTGAAGTTCAACCTGGTGCTGACCATCGTTTCGCTGGCCATCATGGCAGTGATCATCGGCATCGGATTCTCAGTCATTGCCTCCGGCCAGGGCGATATCAGCCGCCTGGTGGTCTTCGAAACCCCATCGGATCGCAGCCTGTTCGCCGCGGTGACCATGGGTACGGCCATCGCCTTCTTCGCAATGGTCGGCTTCGAGGATTCGGTGAACCTGGTGGAAGAGACCAAGAACCCGAACAAGATCTTCCCTAAGATCATGCTCATCGGCTTGGGCTTGTGCGCTGTGATCTACATGCTGGTGGCCATCACCGTGATCATGGTGATCCCTACCGGCGACCTGCTGAACCCGAAGAACCCGGATGCCGGCATCCTGCTGGACGTGGTGCGCATCGGCGCTCCGAACATCCCGATCGATACCATCTTCCCGTTCGTGACCGTCTTCGCGGTGGTTAATACCGCGCTGATGAACATGCTCATGGCCAGCCGTCTGCTCTACGGCATGGCTCGCCAGGGCGTGCTGCCGCAGTTCCTGGGCAAGGTCCACTCCACTCGCCGCTCCCCTTGGGTAGCGATCCTGTTCAGCACCGCTTTGGCGATTGCCTTGGTGGCTTACGTGAACCTGGATAGCGAGAACGGCATTGTTGGTTCGCTCGGTGGCACCACCGCGCTGTTGTTGCTCTGCGTCTTCGCGGTAGTCAACGTTTCACTGCTGGTTTTGCGCCGCGACAAGGCGCCAGCCGACGCCTTCCGCGCACCTACCATCATCCCGATTCTGGGTGTGGTCTTCTGCCTGTTCCTGGCCGGTCCGTGGGCACGTTCCCGCGCCGACTGGGTGCAGTATGAGATTGCCGGCCTGCTGCTGGTGATTGGCGTGGTCCTGTGGGCGGTGACCTGGCTGGTCAACCGCATCAATTACAAGAAGGGCAACATCGAAACGCGCCCTGGCTACTACACATAAGCAGTAGTTGATAAAGCTGTGGTCCACCGGGATTTCCCGGTGGACCACAGCTTTTTAAGCGTGATTCGAGCGCTGGCCGCTAGGCCTGCTGTTGGAAGGTTTCCTGGCGGAAGCGCAGCTTCCAGCCGTTGGCACCTAATTGCCACCACGAGGAAACCACGAGCACCTGGGCGTCGGCCGGCTTCATCCGGTAGGCCAGCAGAACCATTTCGTCGCTGATCTGGCGGGTGGCCAAGACCTGCATGTCCCCGGTGCTGGGCAGGGCGGATCCCGCATCCAGAAGGGCTGAAATGCTGGCGACATCAAGCAGGCCGCCGTGCCGGGTCACTTCTTGATAGCTCGGGTGCAAAAAGTCCTTGAGCTCGGTGAAGTTGGTGCGGATCTGCGGGTCGAGGAACCCTAGTTCCAGTTCGTAGACGGTGGCCGCGAAGTCAGCTCCCGCAGCTGGCACTGCTGGTGCGGCCTGCTCTGCTTCGGAGGCCGGGGCCTTGGCGGGGGTGGCAGCAGCTGGGCCGGCACCGCCGGTATAGCCAGGGCCGGCATCCGGGGCGGTTCCCTCCTGATGGGCGATGGCCGCGGCGCGTGCGTGGTCATCGGCTGCTTCGTTCAGTTCGTGGCCCGCATGCCCCTTGACCCATTCAAAGGTGTACTTCCGGCCCTGGATCGCGGCGTCGAGTTCCTTGAGGATGTCCTGGTTAAGCACCTGCTTGCCGTCGGCTTTTTTCCAGCCGCGCTTCTTCCAGCCGGGCATCCATTTGCTGATGCAGTTGATGGCGTACTGCGAATCGCAGAGGATCTTCAGTTCTTCATCCGGCAGGTGCGCGGTGGAACGGAAGAGCTCGAGGACGGCTTGGAGTTCGCCCATGTTGTTGGTTCCGTGGTCCCAGCCGCCTGCGGCCCAGTTCTCTTCATCCACGTACCAGGCCCAACCGGCCGGTCCTGGGTTGCCGAGGGCGGATCCATCTGCAGCAGCAATGATCGTCATGATTTAATCCTGCCATGTTCCAGGCCCGCGACAGGTTCTTGGATCGGGCCATGTCGCCACCGGATCTATGGCATTCTTCGCATGAGTTGCCGAATCACACTGGCTACCATGGGTGGCGTGAAGAAATTCTTGCCATTAGCAGCAGCCCTGGCCCTGGTGCTCACCGCCTGTTCCGGCCCGTCCACCGATGAGCTGCGGGAGAAAGATCCCGAAGGCTACGCCGCGTGCATCCATCTGGGCGGCGGGCTGGACGCTCCGCAAGGGGTGGGCGAGACCAATCTCCAGAAGGCCGCGGCTCATGCCGCGCAATCGGCCACCGCGCAGTTGCGGGCAGCCGTTGACATTCGAAAGCCGGAAACCCCTGGGATCACAGACCTTGATGGATTCAAGGAGGCTTGTGAAGCCCAGGGGTTCGACTACTAGGCCGGGTACATCGGGTTATGCCCGGACTGTACGCGCTCTTCGGGACGCACTTCATCCGGCGCGGTGCCATCAAGCCATGGACCGGTCTCGGCTAGCTGCTCGCGTTCCGGGGCTTCGAGCCAGTTGTCCAGGGCCGGGCCTTGCGGGATGATCTGCGTTGGATTGATATCTTCATGGACCACGTAGTAGTGGGCCTTGATCTGCTCGAAGTCGATAGTGTCGCCGAAGCCTGGCATCTGGAACAGATCCCGTGCGTAGCCCCAGAGGTTGGGCATCTCGATGAGCTTGTTGCGGTTGGCCTTGAAGTGCCCGTGGTACACCGGATCAAAGCGAACCAGGGTGGTGAAGAGGCGCACATCCGCTTCGGTGATGTGATCACCCATGAGGAAGCGGCGGGTGGACAGGCGTTCTTCGAGGAAGTCCAAGGTCTCGAAGAGCCGGTTGTAGGCGTCGTTATAGGCGTTTTGGTCACCGGCGAAGCCAGCGCGATAGACCCCGTTATTGACCTCGGTGAAGATGCGCTTGATCAGCGGTAGCATTTCTTCGAGCTGGTCGCTCGGGGTGAGGTTGGGTGCGCCCTCGCGGTGGAATTGCTTCCACTGGGTTGAAAGATCCCAGGTGATCTGCGGGTAGTCGTTGGTCACCACTGCGCCGGACGGGATATCCACGATGGCCGGGACGGTGATTCCGCGCGGGTAGTCGGCAAAGCGCTTGAAGTAGTTCTCCTGGATGCGCTCGGTGCCAAGCACCGGGTCTTTGCCTTCTGGATCCAGATCGAAGGTCCAGCTGCGAGCATCATGGGTGGGGCCGGGCAGGCCGATGGACAGCGCGTCTTCCAGGCCCAACAGGCGGCGAACGATCAGCGTGCGGTTGGCCCATGGGCAGGCACGCGCAGCGACCAGCCGGTAGCGTCCGGCTTCAACTGGCCAGAGCTGGGCTCCGTCGGAAACTCCGGCATCCGGGTGGCCGATCTTGCTGTTGTTGTTCTCGCTGCTGTAGCTGGCCGGGTTGGTATCCGCCACGATCCGGTCCTGGATGTAGTTGGTATCCCGGGTGAATTCTCCGCCGGTGACATAGGCACCCTTGGTCGAATAATCCTCGCTCATCTTTTCCCTCCATGATCCGTCTTGCTGAATACGCTCACGTGCTCCCCTACCGACCCTATGACAAGTGCCGGCGGTTGAACATGGCCACCAGATCAATGATCTGATTGACACGTCACCATATATTGCAAAATTCAACTCTACACGAGATGATTGATGCGTCAACAAAATTTGTTGATCCGCAGGAATCCAAAAGGTGATAAAAGAACATGAAGAGCGATGAGACCCGCTGGCTGACCGAGAGCGAGCAGGACCTCTGGCGCACGATCCGCGAATTCCTTTGGCTGTTCCCCAGCGCAATGGACCGCCAGCTGGTGCGCGATTCCCAGATGCAATCCGGGGAATACTCTGTTCTGGCAGTGCTTTCCGAAGCATCCGATCCAAGTCTACGGCCTGCCGACGTCGCCCAGGTGCTGCGCTGGGATCGTTCGCGCCTCTCCCACCTGTTGCGCCGCATGGAAGGCAAGGGCCTGATCAGCCGCTGCTCCGATGAAACCGACGGGCGCGGACATCAAATCGCGCTGACCGATCTCGGAAGGGAAACCATCGAAAACGCGGCGCCAAGCCACGTGACCTTCGTGCGCGAAACCCTCTTTGATTCCTTGAATGCCACCGAGCGCCGCGCCTTGGAAACCGCGCTGCCCAAGATCCTTGAATCCATCGAGCAGCAGGGCTTCAAGGACACCAGCTGCTAGCTGGCCTGTGAGGCCAGCTCGCTGTTCTGCACCAACCGGGCGAAGCGCCCGCCCAAGGACACTAGTTCATCGAAGGTGCCGGCCTCGGCGATCTTCCCGTCCTCCAGCACGACAATATGATCTGCTCGCATCACCGTGCTTAAGCGGTGGGCAATGAGCAGGGTCGTGCGGCCAACCGCGAGCTCATCCAAGGCTTGCTGAACCAGCGCCTCGGTCACGGTATCCAGTGCGCTGGTGGCTTCATCCAGCACGAGGACCTTCGGCTCGCGCAGCATCGTTCGCGCAATAGCCAGGCGCTGCTGCTCGCCGCCCGAGAAGCGGTGGCCTCGCTGCCCGACCTCGGTGTCGATCCCCAAAGGCAAGCCGCGAATCAGATCAGCAATTTGCGCCGCTTCCAAAGCTTTCCATAATTGCTCTTCGGTCGCTTCCGGCGCCGCCCACAACAGGTTGGCGCGCACTGTGTCGTGCAGCAGATAGCTTTCCTGGGCCACCACCGAGACCACCGAGGCAATGCCCTGCGGGTCATATTCCTTGAGGTCCACGCCGTCGAGCAGCACTTCTCCGGATGTCGGATCCAGCAATCGCGGCAACAGCGACCCGAGGGTCGACTTGCCCGAACCGGTGGCGCCGACCACCGCGGTCATGGTGCCGGCTTTCAGGGTCAAATCCAGCTGATCCAGAGTAGCCTTTCGGGCCTCCGGGTAGCGGAAGCTGACATCCCGCAGCTGGACTTCTCCAGTGGTGCGGGCTGGATCGATTTGCTTGGGGTCAGCTGCTACCGGAAGTTCCTGGTCCGTATCAAGGTATTCGAAGACCCGGCTGAACAGCGCCATGGCCGAAACCCACTGCACCGAGAGCTGCATCAGCCCCATCACCGGGCGGAAGATTCCGGCCTGCAGGCCGGTGAAGGCCACCAGGGTGCCGATGCTCATGCCATCTCCGGTCACTGGCAGCCCGGCAGCCAGATACAGCGCTGCCGGAATGGCCGCGAAAATGATGCTCATGGTGGCCATGCGCCAGCGGCCTGCCAGCGCGCTTTTCATTTCAAGGTCAATGAGCTTGTGGCTGGAATCCGCGAAGGCTTCGGCATCGGCAGGGCCGGTGCCCATGATCTTGGAGAGGCGAACCCCGGAGATGCTCAGGCGCTCTTCGATCAGGGATGTCAGATTCGACATTTCGCGTTGGCGCTTGCCGGTGACCGCGCGGCGCAGCTTCGCGGTTTGCCTGGCCAGGAGGATCGCTGGCGGGAAGACGATGAGGGAGATCAGGCTGAGCTTCCAGGAGATGGCCACCATGGCCACCGCCGTGGCCACCACGGTGGTCAGATTCGAGGCGATGCTGGTTGCCGAGTTGGTGATCACCGACTGCATCTGGCCTACGTCATTGATCAGCCGCGACTGCACATCCCCCGAGCGCGAGTTCGTGAAGTATCCCAGCGACTGTTTTTGCAGGTGGGTGAAGAGCCCGGTGCGCAATCGATGCATGACCCGCTGCCCCATCAGGGTGGCCCGCCAGGTCTGCAGGACTTCCAGCACGGCGGTAGCCAGCGCGATCAGCACCAGTCCCCCGGCGCCGAAGACCAGTAGGCGGATATCGGATTGCGGGATCGCCACGTCAATGAGTTCCCGGACAATGAAGGGCTGCGCCAGTCCGATGATGGATGAGGCGATGATCAGCAGCACCACGGCGATCACGGAACCCAGGTGCGGGCGGAACAGGGATGCTACGCGTTTGAGGGACACCGGGTGTTCGGCCAGCCATTGCTTATCCTGGACGGCGTTTTTCATTCGCCCCGAACCGGCTCCACCACCTGGATGTCCGGGCATTGAATTTGCACTCATAGACCCTCCTTCGTCATTCTCTTCACCAAAAGAATAACAGAGGTAACCTCACTATGTGGTTCCATCTTGAAATTGTTCCGAAGAACACACTATCCTTAACACCATGCAGAACGATGAGTCCAAGCCTGACTTGGCAGATCTTTTCCTCCGCGCATCGCGCGTCATTCGAGGCCGCTGGAGGGAAAGCCTGATCCCGATGGGGATCACCCCACACCAGTCGAGAGTGCTGAGCCTGCTCGGCCACGCCGAAGCCGAAGGCCTGCGCAATTCCCAGCTCGCCGAGCGCCTGCACATCGCTGCCCGCTCCACCACCGAAGTTGTCGACCAGCTGGAGGCCAAGCAGCTGGTGGTTCGCACCCCGGATCCGGCGGACCGCCGCGCAACGCTGATCGCGCTGAGCCCCAGCGGCCGGGCGCAGCTAGGAAAAATGTCCCAACTGCGCCGCGACAGCATGGCGGGATACTTCGAAAAGCTCTCAGCCCCTGACCGCGACGAACTCGCGCGGCTGCTTGAAATCCTCGACCGGGAGAACCCCCGCTCACCGCGCCACGGGTGCAAGTAGCCAAGGGTCATCGGCGCACGTCCACAAGCAATAGTCGACGGCCGGGCCAACCAATTAGTGATTGACCCGGCCGTCGCCTTCGTTCTGCGCCGAGGCACAATGGGTATTTAGTTCTCGGTCTTTCCGTGGCGCCAGTAGCCCATGAATGCTACCTGCTTGCGGTCGATGCCCGCCTCTCGAACGAGGTAGCGGCGCATTTCCTTGACCGTGCCCGCTTCGCCAGCGACCCAGGCATAGAACGGCGCCTTGTTGGCCTGCCCGGTCTCCCACAGGATCTGCGCGTCAACGTCGATATCTTCCGGCTCGGCATTGGTATGCACCACGCCGGCGGCCGGAATGGCCACTACCTGGCTCAGCGCGTTGCGCAACAGCTCGCCGTGCGGATGGCTGCCACGGGTCAGCCACTGCACCGATACCCCCGAACGGGTCGAGGCGCCGAGGATGTCGGTGGTTTCCGGGACCTCGATCAGCGCGTGCCCGGTGACATGCGAGGGCAGGGATTCGAGAATCGCGCAGATGGCCGGGGCCGCGGTTTCATCCCCGGCCAGCACGATGCGGCTTGCCTCGCCTGGACGGAATTCGATGCCTCCATAGCTGGCATCGTTCAGGAATTTGTTCGGGCCCAGCAGCAACAGCTGGTCTCCGACCTGCGCGCGGTCGCCGAATTCGGTAGCCGGCCCGCCCTGCAGCTTCCCATCCACCACATGGCCATGCATCACGAAGTCGATATCCAGTTCCGCGGTGAGCCCGCTGTTATCGCGGTGCCCGGCCTCGCGGAAGGCGCGCACCGTGTAGGTGCGCATGTAGCCGCGGGTATCCGGATCGATGGACAGCCAGCGCTTGTACCAGCCTTCTTGCTCCGCGGGGCTGGTCATCGCCTGCGGTCGCATCGAGGCGATTTCCTCGGTCAGGGCACTGCCGCCAGCTGGCGGCAGCAACAGCTTGATGCGCATATCCAGCGGATGGCTATTGGTTCCGAAGTAGTCCAAGTCGTTGCCGCTGACGGTCAGGCGGCGGAAGGACGGCGAGAGTTCCTGGCGCTTGACCACGGTGGTATCAAAGGCCAGCGTTGGCACATGCTCGTAGGCCGGGCGGGCAGCTTCGGCTGTATCGGGCGCAGCTTCGATGCCTTCTTCCGATGTGCTTGCGGCGGCCGCGGAAGGCTCCAGTGCCCGCGGCGCGCTGCGGAAGATCCCCTTGGAGGCCAGCACTTCTTCGGTGCGCAGCACACGGTGCCGGCCGATGGGCAGCACCAGCGGGGTGCCGCCGACCGGGTCGGGGATCACTCGGCTTGGCATGCCGAAGACATCCTTGACCGTCTTCTCGGTAACCACTTCATTCGGGTGCCCCGCCGCGTAGATCTTGCCGTGGCGCAGGGCCACCAGGTAGTCGGCGTAGCGGGCTGCGAGGTTCAAATCGTGCAGCACGATCACCACGGTGATGCCTCGGCTGCGGTTCAATTCGCTGACCACGTCCAGCACTTCGAGCTGGTGGGCGACATCCAGGAAGGTGGTGGGCTCATCGAGCAATAACAGGTCGGTTTCCTGGGCCAGTGCCATGGCGATCCAGACGCGCTGGCGCTGTCCGCCGGAGAGCTCATCAACCGCGCGGTCGGCCAGCTCGATGGTGCCGGTCAGTTCCATGGCGCGATTCACCGCGGCCTCATCCTCAGCAGAGAACCGCTTGAACAGGCCCTGGTGCGGGTAGCGGCCGCGGCTGATCAGCTCGCGGGCGGTAATCCCGTCCGGCGCGGTAGGCGACTGCGGCAGCAGGCCCAGGGTCTTGGCGACTTCCTTGGCCGGCTTGGAATGGATGTCGGCGCCGTCGAGCAGCACTTGGCCGCCGGCGGGCTTGAGCAGCCGGGACAAGGCGCGCAGCAGCGTGGATTTGCCGCAGCCGTTGGCACCCACCACGATGCTCACCTGTCCGGTGGGAATATCCAGGGACAGCTCGTCGACGATGGTGACCTTGTCGTAGGCCAAGGTCAGATCGCTAGCCTGCAAAGTGGCCATGGGTTACGCCCCGTTTCCAGTTGAGTTGGCGCGCACCAGAATCCAGATCAGGAAGGGTGCGCCGAATGCGCCGGTGATGACACCTACCGGCAGTGCGGTTTCTGCGAACAAGTTCGCGGCAAAGAAGTTGGCAACGATGACCAAGGTGGCCCCGGTCAGTCCCGCCAGCGGAATGTTGATCGGCCCGCGGCTCAGCGCAGCGCTGATCGGCCCGGCCAGGAACGCCACGAAGGCCAGCGGGCCGGTAATGGCAATGGGCAATGCACCCATGGCGACAGCGACGAATACCAGCAGCACCCGGGCCCAGGGCACGTTGACGCCCAGGGCGGCCGCGGAGTCCTCCCCCAGCTCCAGCATTTTCAGCTGGCGCAAAACGAAGGGCAGCAGCAACGCCCCGAGAGCACCGAGGGTGATCAAAAGAATCAAGGCGCTGTTCCAGTTGCTGGAGGACAGCGAACCGGTCAGCCAGTGCATCACATCGCTGGCGGTATTCACCTCGGCCTGGGTCAAAAGGTACTGGATCAAGGCCTGGAGCATGGCGCCGATGGCCAGGCCGGCCAGGATCAGCCGAGGACCTGTGCGCTTGCCGGAGGCCGAGAGCCAATAGATCAGCGCCGCGACCACCAGGCCGCCGGCCAAGGCGAAGGCGTTGAGCTTCCAGTCGGTGTAGCCCAGGGTGATCATGGCCAGCACCGCGGCAGCCGAAGCGCCATAGCCTACGCCGATCACATCGGGGCTGGCCAGCGGGTTGCCCAGCCAGCGCTGGAAGAGGGCCCCGGAGATGCCCAGCCCCGCCCCTGCCAGGGCGCCCACGGCCACCCGAGGCAGCCTGTCGGACATGATGATGAAGCTGGTGCCGGGGACCTTCTGCCCGCCCAGCACCTGCAGCACTTCGACTGCCGGCAGCCGATCCCGGCCCCAGAACAGGTAGGCGGCAATGGTCAGGACCATGGCCAGGGACATCCAAACCACGGTGCGCGCCACCCGGTTTTTCCGCACGGCGGCTTTGCCCTGTGCAGGCTGTGGCGCCGCTTTCGCTTCGGGTTCGCTTGGCTGGCTCATTGCTGCTCGTGTCATTTCGCTCGTGCTCACAGGCTCACCGACTTCATGCCGCTGCGCATCATCAGGATAAACAGTGGTCCGCCGATCATCGCGCACATCACGCCCACCTGGATTTCGCTCGGCGGCGCGATCACTCGTCCCACGGTATCAGCGACCAGCAGCAGCACGGGCCCGGCCAGCAGGCTGCCGGGCATCAGCCAGCGGTAGTCGGATCCGACCAGCAGGCGCACCGCATGCGGGATCATCAGGCCGACAAAGGCGATGGGTCCTGCCACCGCGGTGGCGGTGCCGGCCAGGATAACCACGCCGATGGATCCAAGCAGCCGGGCACGGCCCAGGTTGAAGCCCAGGGCGGTGGCGGTGTCATCGCCCATGGACACGGCATTGGATACCCGCGCGGTGGACAGCAGGATCAGGGCGCCGAGGGCCACCATCGGGATGGCGCCGAGGAAGGTATCGATCGGGGTGCTGGAGAGCGAGCCGATCTGCCATTTGCGGAAGCGGTCCAAGGTGGAATCCGAAACCATCAGGACCGCGTTGGTGATCGCCCCGACGCCCACCGCCATGGCCGCGCCGCCCAGCGCCAGCTTGATCGGCGTGGCTCCTTCGCGGCCCACGTTGGCCACCAGATAGACCAGGGTCATCACCACGGCCGCGCCGATAAAGGCGGCGGCCATGATCCCGGTCAGCGAGCTGACACCGAAGAAGGCGATCGCCAGCACCACGCTCATGGCCGAGCCGGCGTTCAAGCCCAGGATGCCGGTATCGGCCAGCGGGTTGCGGGTCAGGCCCTGCAGCCCGGCACCGGCCAGGCCAAGGGCTGCGCCGACCACGATGGCGCCCACGGTGCGGGCGAAGCGCGAAGACACCACGCCCTGGTCCCCGTTATCCGCATCAAAATGCCACAGGGCGTCCGCCACGGTGGACAGCGAGACCGAGCGCGCTCCGAAGAGCAGCGACGCGGCCACGGCCAGGACCAAGAGCACCGCGAGGACCAGGAAGGCTCCGAGCTTGCGCGGCAGTCGGGGGCCCGTGCCCGCCGGGGCTTGGCGCGTCGTACTTTCAGTCGCGGTCATTGGTTCCTACACTCATTGCTATGGCACATCTTTCCTGGCCCACCGTCATCGCTCCCGGCATCGCGGTCCTCACCGCCGATAACCCCTCGGAAATGACGCTGGATGGGACTAATTCCTATTTGCTCTTCGACCCGGCATCTTCGACGCTGCAGCCGGGCACCGAAGTGGTGCTCATCGACCCAGGACCCGAGCTTCAGTCGCATCTGCAGGCGCTGTCCCAGTTCGAGATCCAGCTGGTGCTGATCACCCACCGACATGCGGACCACACCGGCGGCATCGACCGCCTGCGCCAGCTGGCCGCCGCCCCGGTGCGGGCCCAGCTCGCCGAGCACTGCCGGGATGCCGATCCTCTGGCCGACGGCGAGATCATCTCGGCCGCCGGGGTACAGATCCAGGTGCATGACACCCCGGGCCACACCTCGGATTCGGTGTGCTTCACCGTGGATGGATCGCATCTGTTCACCGGAGACACCGTGCTGGGCCGCGGCACCACCATTCTGGAACATCCGGACGGGACGCTGGCCGACTACCTCGCCTCGCTGAACCGGCTGCTGGGCCTGCCGGATATGCCCTTGCATCCGGCGCACGGGCAGCAGCATGAAACCTCGCATCAGCTGCTGCGCGCCTATCTGGAGCATCGGAAATCCCGGCTGGATCAAGTGCGTGCCGCCCTGCAGAAACTCGGCAAGGCCGGGGCGGACGCGACCCCAGCCCAATTGCTGGAGTTCGTCTACCCCGACCTGGATCCGCGCCTGGTTAGCGCGGCGAGCCGATCGTTGGAAGCGCAGCTGCACTATCTAGCGTCGAATCGCTAGCGGCTACTTGGCCGCTGCTGCGTTTTCAGCAGCCTTCACGATTTTCGGAACCACGGTGTCCAAGGACCATTCCAGGGACAGCGGCGAAGCTGCCGAGATGGCCAGGGTGGCTTCATCGGTGCCTGGCAGGGCCAGCGCGTCGTTCTTCACGGCAGGGATCTGGCCGTAGAGCGGCTGGGACTTCACGATGTCCTTGGTGGTGTTTCCGGCGACGGCCGAGGAGAAGACGATGTCAGAATCCCACTCGTTGACCTTTTCCGGGGAAACGGTGAAGAAGAAGGTGTCCTTGGCGGCGTTCTTCTGCACGTAGTCGGCCTGCTTCATGCCCAGTGAGGAAAGGAAACGCGGGCGGGTGTCGCCTTCGGAGTAGACATAGGCGGTATCCGGTGCCGAAAGGTCAGCGGCGATGAAGCTGGTGTCCTTGAGCACTGGGTTCTCTTCGCCAACCTTGGCCAAATCGCCCTCGACCTTTTCGATCAGCGCGTCGGCTTCATCTTCCTTGCCCAGCATCTGTCCGGCGGCTTCGGTGACATCCTGCCAGCTGGTCAGGTAGTTCGGCTCGATCGGGCCGACAACCGGGGCGATTTCCTGCAGCTTCTCGTACTGTTCCTTCTTCAGGCCCGAGTATGGGGCGAAGATGACATCCGGCTTGGTCTTGGCAATCGCGGTGTAGTCCGGGTCATCACCGGTGGCGAACTGCACTGGCGCCTTTTCGGAACCGATGGAAGCGTCCAGCTTGGCCAGCGCTTCGTCCTTCCACGCAGTCGAGTTGTTCTCGTTCTGGCCGTAGGCGTCAATGTCCATGCCGACCGGCACGGTATCAAGGGCCAGCAGGGTGTCGGCGTTGACCCACGAGATGGTGGCGACGCGCTCTGGGGCCTTGTCGATGGTGGTTTCACCATAGATGTTCTTGATGGTGACCGGGGTGAAGTCCTCTGCGGACTTGGCCGATGCATCCGCCGAGGAATCTGCGGAGTTGCTGGCTGAACCGCAGGCGGTCAGGCTCAGCGCGAGGATTGCGGTGGACGCGGCGAAGATCCCGGCGCGACGTGAAATTTTCATGGGTCGGTGATTCCAGACTATGCGAGGTTCTGTAAACATGTCGGCGTAGATAGGTTAGGTTTACCTATCCGGGCCGTATGCCACAATACGCGGTGGGCCCATCAATACGCAACACGAAACGTATCTAATCACCGACCCAGAAGTGAAGCTAACCACACATGGGCCGCTTCCAGTCGTTGTTGACCACGGATTTTATTCTCTAGTCGCTAGCAGCCTTCCCGGATTAGCCACCGTAATTGATGCGCGAACCAGCACTAGTCCAAGTAACACGGCGACAATAACGGTGATCACGGTCAACGGGCTGAAGATCACGGCCATGCCCGCCAGTGGCAGGACCAGCACGGTGGAGGCGATGGCAAATGCGATGGATGCCGCCAGCGCAGGAATCATCAACGACTTGATTCGCGCCGTGTTCATGGTCCCCCACTCCATGCCCAGACGATGCAGGCCGGAATAGAGTTCAGCGCGGTCCAAGGTGCCAGCGCTCTGCGTAATCGCCGAGGATGCGGCCACGCAGATGAAGGTGATTGCCAGGGTCACCAGAACGCCGGTCAGGATATCGCCAGGCAGATAGTCGTACCAGTTGTTGCTGGATTCCTGAGCCGGAGCGCCCTTCATCATTGCCGCCCCGCTGCCGCCAACCACAGCCACGAAGGAAGCCATTGCGACACCGGAGACCTGTCGCCAGGATTCTGCAGGATTTTCCAGGATCATCCGGGCGGCCAGCAGCTGTTGCGGAGTCTCGGCTTTTTTGAGCTTGTTCTGCCCCACCTTGGACACCAGGTACGGTCCCACCAGGTTCAGCACCAGCAGGCCGAAGCCGAAGCCGATGATAATCACCGCCAGAATCGTCGCGAGGTCTTGGGCCACCATTCCGAGATTGGAGAAGACCAGGCACAACAGCAGAATGCCGCCCACTGTGATCACCGCGCGCAGCCAGCTAGGCACGGGAACACTGCGGCGCGTAGCCACTGCCAAGGGAGTGATCATGAGCTTGCGCAGGCCGGCTGCCGCGCTGAGCGCAGAGAGCACGACGACTGCGACTACTGCAATCGCCAGGGCCCAGACCGGCAGGTAGATGGCCATTCCAATAGGGGCACCCTGGAATGGGATCAGTGATGCCACCGGAGCGCACGCCAAGTAGAGAACCACGCCGGCGAGCGCGCCAGCCAAGGCCGTCCCGGCCGCCTGCGTGATGGCCACCAGGCTGATCTGTGAACCGGTGGCACCCAGCAGGCGCAGCGAGGACAGCGCCCGGTCATTGGCTCGGGCCGAGAGCCGGGCGGCGGCAGATCCGAGGACCACCAGTGGCACAACCAGCAGCACCACGGCCAATCCGGCAAGGGGCAGATAGGCGGCCTGCGCTTCTGCCTCGAAGCTGGTGAATGAGTAGGCGCCGCCCAAGACAATCAGCAGGATCGCGCTGACCAAGGCGTAAGCGCTGACGGTCAGGATCTGCGGGGCCAGTCGGGATTTGGCTGGCCGCCCGAGCAGCCAGGCTAGATGCAGGATGTTCATCGCACATCCCCGCCCATTGCGCTGGTGCCACGGCGGCTATCGCTGATCAACTGGCCGTCATGCAGCTTCACCACGCGGTCGCACTTGGCTGCCACCGAAGGATCATGGGTCACCATAACCAGGGACTTGCCCTGGCCGACGGTGCAATCCAGCAGGGTATCAAGCACCTCGGTGCCGGTGGCGGAATCCAAGGCGCCGGTGGGCTCATCGGCAAATACCACCATGGCGCCGGTAACCTGCGCGCGGGCGATTGCTACTCGCTGCATCTGCCCGCCGGAGAGCTGGCCGATGCGCCGCTGCTCCATGCCCGCCAGTCCCAGTGCGGCCAGTGCTTGGCCAGCCTGGGTGATGGCAGCTGAGCGCGGGGTGCCGTTGATCATCAGCGCCATGGCCACGTTTTCTTCTGCGGTGAGCTCTGGAATCAGCAGGCCCGATTGGAAGACGAACCCGAAACTCTGGCGTCGCAGCTTGGTCCGCGCCTTGTCGGCGAGCTGCTGGATGTCTACCGGCTGCGTTCCGGGCAGGCTGAGCATCAGGCTTCCCGAGTCTGGGAGCTCGATGCCGGCCAACGCATGGAGCAGGGTTGATTTGCCGGAACCGGACGGGCCCATGATCGCCAGGGATTCGCCGAGGGAGATTTCGAGGTTGACGCCGTTCAAGGCGGTGGTGGAGCCGAAGCTCCGGTAGAGGTTCTGGGCATGGAGGACGGGTGGATGACCAAAGGAATTTTCAAGCATGTTTCAATGTTTTCAATATTGTCCCCCGCGCACATCGGCGCGCAGGGCGAAGTCGTTCCTTGTCAGGGTCATCCCACGGTAGGAGCGCCACCGTCTCGAACCAGTACTCCAGGAGTTCTTGAACAGCCCATGAAATTGGAACTGTATACGCAGCCCTTCTGCGCTCCTTGCATCCGCACCCGGCAAACCGTGGCGCGCGCACAGAAGCTCCTGCCTGATCTGCAGGTGGAGGAAATCAATGTGGTTGAGCAGGTTGAGCGCGGCGAGGAACTGGGCATCACCAGCACCCCGCTGATCAGGCTGCTGCAAGGTGAAACCGAAAAATTCCGGGCCAGCGATACGCCCACACTGCCCCAGCTTTTGACGGCCATTGCCCGCGCCAGCGACTAGTCTCACGTGAATTCAGAACCCAAGATGCACGGCTCTGCCGCGTTTATGGGGAAGAATAGATCAAGTGATAACTGTGCCAGGTGTTGAACATGAGTGTTTCCAGCGTGTCTTAGCTGACTCATCCAATCGCATCGAATGGCTCAGGGCACGAGCGCAGGGCATCACTGCCACCGACGTCGCCAAGCTCTCCACCGAGAAGTCCATCAAGAACGCCGCCTGGGACAAGCTCTACGGCAATGGATTCTCCGGCAATCCCTACACCGACCACGGCCGCAAACGCGAACCGGTCATCGCTGCATGGGTCCAGGAAAACTTCAATATCTTCCCTTCCTCCCAGCTCTTCCACGCGCAGCATTCCAGGCTTCACCTGGCTACCCCGGACGGCCTGGGCTTTGACGCATCAGGGGCACCGGTCTTGGCGGAAATAAAAACCACCAACAAGCCCTTCAAGAAGATTCCCAAGAATTACCTGCGACAGATCCTCTGGCAGCAACATGTCATTGGCGCTGAACGCACGTTGTTCGTTTGGGAAGAACACCAGGATTTTGTACCGGTCCGCGCCGTCCCCGAATACCTGTGGGTAGAGCGGGATGATGATTTGATCCAGGACCTGATCGACAAGGCTGAAGCCTTGATCACCGCCCTGCGCGAGGCGACCGCCAGGCAAGAGCGCTATAACGATTATGGCCCAGCCGCCTTGCGCCTCTAAATGCTTCGATGACGACAAAGATCCTCGGGAACCATCAACGTCAATGATGGTTCCCGAGGATCTTTTGCGTTGCCGGCACCGCCCTCAGGTTAGGCCGGGGTGGTGGGTACGATCCGCGGATCAGGCAGGCATTCGGGATAGCTTTCGAGCAACTCCCCCAACAGCTTTTCGCGGATCATGTTCCGCAAGCTCCACAGGTCCCCGGCGTTGCGGGCCGAGAGGTAGATGGCCACCGTTTGCAGTCCGTTCTGCGCATCGGTAACGAGCAGCTCGTTGTCGCGTCCATCCCACAGGTCTGAGGATTCCAGCAGCTCGGTGGTGCGCTGGCGCAGGTAATCAATCGGGGCGTTGAGCTTAAGCTGCAGGGCCACGTTGCCGGAGATCTCCGTACTGCGCCGTGACCAGTTCTCGAATGGGGTGGTAGTGAAGTAGGTGGAAGGCAGTATCATCCGGCGGCCGTCAAGGAGCAGAACCACCACATAGGACAAGGTGATTTCCTCGACGGTGCCGCGTTCGCCTTCAACTACGACGATGTCATCCACGCGAATGGAATCGGTGAAGGCGACCTGCAGTCCAGCGAAGACATTGGCCAGCGTGGATTGGACGGCCAAACCGACAACCACCGAAGCCAAACCAGCTGAGGCCAGCAGTCCGGCACCCAGTGCCCTGACTTGCTCGATGGTCAGCAGGACGGCTGCCACGGCCAGGATGCACAGCACCGCGATAAGCACCCGGCGCATCAGGCCAACCTGGGTTTGCACCTTGGCCAGTCGTCTTCCGGGGCCGAATTTCGCTTCGAAGCGGGACATCATGCCGGCTTCGATCACGCGTACCAGCTTGATGATGAACCAGGTCAAGAACATCACCAGGATGATGAGGATGACGAATTGCCATGGATTGTACCAGTCGCGATTGTTATAGAAGAACGCGAAAGCGGACTTGGCGACGATGGAGGTGATCATTCCGAAGAACGGAAGTCGGGTAGCCTTCACATCTGCTTCGTCCACGCCGATTCGGCGCAGGGTGCGGCGGGCGATAGCACTGAATACAAAAGCGAAGATCGCGGCGACGATTGCGCCGGCCAGAAGCACGGCCCAGAATTGCAGCGAAGCAGGAAGGAAGCTGGAAACGCTGATGACTTCCTCGACCGTCTCGTCTAGAGGTTCAACGGGGTTTGGTGACATACTTAAAGGATGTCATATGGCACTAGATAAATGCTGTGCAGGACCTTGTCCCAAGCCGGATAACGACGTGGATCCAAGCGGTCTTGATCACAGTGGGATAGCTACGTTGAAAGCAGGAAGGACTGCGTCGATGCCTGCCGCAGGCCGGAAGACCCGCGAATGACGTTTTGTGTGTCCTTGTACGTAACACCCGATCAACCTGATGATTAATGTGCCACCATGCTAAGTATGAGCCGAACATTTGCTTATCAGCAGGTTGATGTTTTTGCGCCCACTGCATTTAACGGCAATGGGCTCGGAGTCGTATTCAACGCTGACAGCCTGTCTGATGATCAGATGCAGCACTTCGCCCAGTGGCTGAATGTGGCTGAGACGGTATTCTTCGTCGAGCCCACCCACGAAGAGGCCGACTACGCCATCCGCATTTTCACCCCCAGCACGGAATTGTCCTTTGCCGGACACCCGACGCTGGGCGCTGCGCACGCGTGGCTGGAATCCGGTGGCGTGCCTGGCCCGGCTGGCCATTTGATCCAGCAGTGCGAAGCCGGACTCATTCCTGTTCGAGTGGAACGCGAAAGCACCGACAGCCATTCGCGGCGGCTAGCCTTCTTGGCTCCCCCGTTGACCCGCACCGGCCCCTTGGAGCCGGACGTCCTCCAGTGGGCGATTAGCGGACTTGGCATTCACGAAGACGACGTCGTTGATCACCAGTGGCTGGTCAACGGCCCGCATCCTGCTGGCCTGGTCCTGCGCGACGCTGACGTGGTGCTGGGAATCGAACCGGACTATGAGGCGCTTCAAGGCCTTGAAGTGGGCGTCATCGGACCCTACACGGCATCGAGCGTAGCCCACGGCGTCTGGCAGCCGCACGGTTCGGTGTTGCCCAGGGTTTCAGGCACGCGCGAGGAACTGCGTCCGCTGGATTCCTCCGATCTGGAACGCTCCGAGGAACGCTTTGGCTCTGTGGTGATGCAGCCGCCTGCCGACTTCGAGGTGCGCGCCTTTGTTGCGGGCGAAGCCGTCTCCGAGGACCCCGCCACCGGTTCGCTGAATGCCGCCTTTGGCATCTGGCTGACCCAATCCGGCTACGCTCCTCAACGCTATACCGTGCGCCAGGGAACCCGTGTCGGCCGAAGCGCCATCTTGCATATCGAAGCCACCGAAAAGGGCGTGTGGGTCAGCGGCGACGTGGAAACCCGCATTTCCGGCGATGTGAGTTTCGACTAATTCGCCGTTCATAGGCTTCCTATCCATTCCACTGGAGCCGAACAGGCACTAACCTTGACCAGTGCCTGAAACTGCAAATCCCACCACTGACTTTGATAAGAAAGCCGCATGGCGTGCCCTTTGGGCGCTGGTCATCGGATTCTTCATGATCCTTCTGGACACCACCATCGTGTCCACCGCGATGCCTTCCATCATGGCGTCGCTTGATGCCGATATCTCCGGCATCTTGTGGGTCAATAGCGCCTACCTGCTCACCTTCGCCGTGCCATTGCTGGTCACCGGTCGACTGGGTGACCGCTTCGGCCCACGCAATATCTACCTCATCGGAATGGTGATCTTCTCCCTGGCCTCGTTATGGTGCGGCCTGTCGGATTCGCTGGGATCCCTGATTGCCGCCCGCGCCGTCCAGGGCCTGGGCGCATCGATGATCTCGCCCCAGGCAATGACCATGATCACCCGCCTCTTCCCCTACCAGCATCGTGGCGCGGCCATGGGCCTGTGGGGCGCGGTCGCTGGTATAGCGTCGCTGATCGGCCCAATTGCCGGCGGCCTGCTGGTGGACTCCGTGGGCTGGGAATGGATCTTCTTCATCAACTTGCCCATCGCCGTGCTCAGCCTCGTGATGGTCTTCAAGTTTGTTCCGCGCTTGGAACCCCAGGCGCACTCCTTCGACTGGATTGGCGTGGCCCTGTCGGCAGTTGCCATGTTCTGCCTCGTCTTCGGCATCCAGGAAGGCGATTCGACGAATTGGGAGCCGTTCATTGGACCTTTCGGTTCCTGGCACCTGATTATCAGCGGCATCCTGTTGCTGGCCGTTTTCGTTTGGTGGCAGAGCAAGACGAAGTCGGAACCGCTCGTTCCGCTGCGTCTGTTCACGGTGCGCAATTTCTCGCTGGCCAATGTGGCCATCACCTTCATGGGATTGACTATCTCCACCATCAGCTTGCCTATGGTGTTCTTCTTGCAGAATGTGCGTGGCCTGACTCCGACTGAGTCAGCCTTGATGATTTCCCCGATGGCAGTCGTCGGTATTTTCATCGCCCCGCGTTTGGGCAAGATGGTCAACAAGCTCAGCCCTCGCGTCTTGGCAGTGCCCGGCTTCATTCTCTTTGGCGGAGCCACCGTTGTCTATGCCTTCATGATGCATGCGGACATCGCCTTGTGGACCTTGCTGATTCCATCGGCCGTTCAGGGCATCGGCTCGGCCATGATCTGGCCTTCGCTGTCTTTGGCAGCCACCCGGGACCTGACTCCACGCGATGCGGGTGCCGGATCCGGCATCTACAACACCACCCGCCAGATCGGTTCCGTGCTCGGTTCAGCGCTCATCGCAGTCATGATGGATTCACGCATCCAGGCGCAAATCGAAAAGGCTGGTTCCAAGGACCCTGCTTCGATGATGGAAGCGACGTCGGTTGGCCTTGGCCAGGCACTGCTTCTGCCTGGCTTCGTTGCTGTTGCCGCGGTGATCGTGGTGGCGTTCTTGAGCCCCGGCAAAAAGGCCTAGCAGCACAATCTCCGGGCGCCAGATACGCCAGAACCCTGGCTGGTCAATTCAGTTGAACTGTCCAGCCAGGGTTCTTTTTTTGCTATTTAGGCCGGGTTGGTGGGGCCATCGTTGTTGTCGTTGTTCTTGAACTCATCGACCTTCTCGCCGATTTTCTCCTGAGCATCAGCGGCGAAATCCTTGATGTTCTCAGTAGCGTCGCCAGCGAACTCCTTGGCGCTCTCCACTGCTTCGCCCAGCTTCTTCTTTGCGTCATCCAAGAAACCCATTTGGTTCTCCTCTTCGCTTATTGCCCGTATTCGACCGCTGAAAATCGCAGTCTTCAAGATGAACTTACTTGCGTCTGTGTGCCGAGCTAGGCCATGGCGCAAAGATTACTTGTCTTTTTTGATCTTCTTTGCTGCCTTGCGGCCAAAAATCAGTGCCACGGCGATGCCGGCCAGCCATGCATCCTTGGCCAATGCAGTTCCATCAGCCGTTGGGCGGACGCCGTCGGACTCGGTCATGCCCGGAGTGCGCAGGTACGAGGAAAGCAGTACGCCCGAGAAGGCGCCCAATCCGATACCTGCCAAGCGTGATGGAACCAAAGGCAGAAGCAGAGCGCTGCCCAAGGAGATTTCCGAGATGGACAGGACCTTGCCGAAGACTGCTGGCTCCAGGTCGCCCAGCTGCGGCACACCATTGGATGCCATCTGCTGCAGGCCAGCCGCGCTGGCCTCATCAATGCGCAGCTTGTTAATTCCGCTGTTGAGAATGAATGCGCCACTGACTAATCGGAGTGCGGCGTTTGCGATCGAGATTCCCATGGGCCCTCACTTCTCTTTCCAATAGTAAAAACGCGTTCTGGAAAAGAACGCTCTGCTGTTCAGCGTAGTCATGGCTGTGGTAGTTCACAATCATTTCGACGGCGCGCTTAGCACTTGCCAAGTTTTCGAAGGTGAGAATCGTGCTAAATTCGTGAATCATGATCGCTTCTTCCGCTGTACCTCCGGCCGCACTTGATCTGCTCATTTCCCAGGGCTTTGATGCCACCAGTGTTGACGAGCTGGCAGCTGCCGCAGGGATCTCGCGTTCCACGTTCTTCCGCCGTTTTGGCTCCAAGGAGAACATGGTTTTTGCCGACCAGGAAATGATCATCACCCACGTGCAGACCACGCTGGCAGCTTCTTCCGTTGACGCGATCTCCACCTTGATTGACGCTGCCCATGTCGTATTTGACCAGTACACGGTCAACCCGGAAGGCGCGCAGCTGCGCCACAAGCTGCTTTCCTCTGTTCCGTCATTGCGTGAACGCGAGCTGGTCTCGACCCACCGGTACGAACGCGCTTTTTATGATTTCCTGGCCCGCCGGAACCTCGCCAACACCGCGTCGGAGAAGTCCTTGTGCCTGGGTGTCAGCGCAGGGCTCGTAGCTATCCACAATGACCACCTGAGAACGTGGATCAAGGACCCCAACAGCACCGATCGCAGCAAGCTGGCACATGATGTCCGCTTGTTCCTTGAGCGCTTTGCCGATCTGCTGGGCGCTGATGGTACTGGCACGGAAGCCACTTCCCCTGCACCCACGGTAGTTGTTTCGGTCTTGAACTCGGGCGCTGATGAGCAAGCAATCTTGCAGGCTGTTTCAGCGGCTTTGAAGGACCGCGGCAAGTAGGCAACCACACGGAATGGAACCTAGTTTCTTGACATGACACTGCGTTCCATTAGGCTAGAGATGAAAGTTTTCACTCTAGCCAATTTGGAGCGCCTGAGATGACCGAGCAGTCTACCGGTTTGGAATTTCCCAACGGTGTTGTTGAACCGGAATACGACCTATGGGCAGAAGACGTCAACATTGACCCCACAGGAATCTTTGCCGATATAGATGCTGCGGATCTTGCCTGGCGCACCAAAGCCCGCAAGTTCGTCGTGGAGGAAGTCAAAAAGGACATCCACGAATACTGGGACAAGGCCGACTACCCGCTTCATTTGATCAAGAAGCTCGGCGACGCCGACCTGCTGCGCGACGGCATGAACCTGGATTCCTACGAAAAAATGACTCCGCTGGCTGCCGGCCTGGTGAATATGGAAATGGCGCGTGGAGACGGATCCGTCGCCACCATCGTTGGCGTGCAGGGCGGCTTGGCTTTGCGCTCGGTCCTCTTCTGCGGCAACGAGGAACAGATCCAGAAGTACGCCATGCCGATGCTCGCTGGAGAACTGCCTGGCGCATTTGCGTTGACCGAGCCAACCCACGGCTCCGACTCGGTGTCATTGGAAACCCGTGCGACGAAAGTCGAGGGCGGGTACCGGATCAGCGGCGAAAAGAAATGGATCGGCAACGGCTCCATCGGCGGCGTCTCGATCGTCTGGGCACGTGATGATGAAGGCAAGGTCCGCGGCTTCGTGGTGCATCAGGATGCCGAAGGCTATAGCGCCACCACCATCCAGAACAAGTTGTCGTTGCGCGCCATCTGGCAGGCACATATCCGCATGGAGAACGTATTCGTTCCTGACGAGGACGTACTGCCTCAGGCCACCAGCTTCAAGGACACCTCCCGAGTCCTGTTCGCCACGCGACTCGGTGTCGCTTGGTCCGCGGTCGGACATGCCACTGCTTGCTACGAGTCGGCAGTGAACTACGCCAAGCAGCGCGTGCAGTTCGGCCGCCCGCTGGCCGCCAGCCAGATTGTCCAAGAACGCCTGGCACGGATGCAGTCCGAGCTGGCCACCATCCAGGTGCTCGTGATGCAGGCTACCAAGCGCGAGACCACCGGAGAACTCACTGGGCCGCAGGCATCGATGGCCAAGTACACCGCTACCCGCACGGCCCGCGCCATTGCTTCCAATGCCCGCGATCTGCTGGGCGGCAACGGCATTCTCACCAGCAACCGCGTAGCCCGCCACTTCGCTGATGTGGAAGCGATCCACACCTACGAAGGAACCGAAACGGTCCAGGCTTTGATCATGGGACGCGACATCACCGGATTCTCCGCCTTCGCCTAAGGAACAACAGGCACAGCATGAAGGACGTGGTCCTGGCTTTTGGCCAGGACCACGTCCTTCATTTATCAAGACTGCTGGTTGAGGCGGTTTTTCGTTTTCGCCGTGGCCACGTGTTCCCACGGATTTTCCGGCCAAGGATGCTTCGGATAGCGCCCACGCATTTCAGAGCGGACCTGGGCATATGGGCCGTTGAAGAAGGACACCAGATCATCGGTCACCGCCAGTGGACGTCCGCCGGGCGACAAGAGGTGGAATTGCACAGGCAGTTTTTCTCGCACCAGACGTGGTGATTGATCCAAGCCGAAACACTCCTGGAGCTTGACGGCTACTACCGCCGGGCCTGCTTCGCCGACCGGCGGATAGGAGATCAGGATCCTGGAACCGGACGGGACCTCCAGACGTTGCGGAACCAGCGAATCGAAATCGTGGGCGTGCTCCCATGGCAACAACGTGCGCAATGCTGAATACAGATCAGTCTTGGCTGCATTCTTGCCCTGGGCGACTTGGCGCAAAACAGGTTGCAGCCACTCTTCCGCCCTTTCTATCAAGGCCTGCTCATCAACTGCACTGAACGGCTCCCCCAACAAGCGATGGGCCACAGCCATGCGACGGCGCAGCGCATCAAAGTTTTCCTGCTCCCCGAAGAATGCCAGCCCCTGCTCCTTCACCGATACCTGGACAGCCTTCATGCCCAGTTCTTCGGTTGCCTTGATGGGTCGGGAGGACAACTCAATTGCGCCGAAGCGTTCAACTTTCCGGGCGCTGATTTTTCCGTCGATGAACTCGGCTGTTTCTTCGCTCTCGTGCAGCTGCGGGAGTAGATCAAGCACGGTGGGCAAGTCGATGCCGATGGCCCGGCGGATTGTCGCCTTGCTACCAGTCCTGGCCACTTCGACAACAGCCAGGTATTCCTCGTGGGCCAGCTGGCTCCCGCGCGGAAGCACCGCTCGTGTTCCCGAAGCCAGGAGATATTCATCGTGTCCGACCTTGCGGGCCACCCATTGCGGATAGGCCAACGCGCTGATGCCGGACAACGCGTCGGTTGGCAAGGCCTTCGGCGACGAGGCCTCCTTCCGGCCTTGCGCCTGGCTGGCGACCATCCGTTCCAGACGCGCTGCCTCCTGTTTCCAGGCACGATTGCCCGGGTGGGATCCCTTGCGTATCCCGGCAAAGAGTTCCTGCATGTCGGCGCTGTTAATGCGCTCGGAGCTGGCCAGCAATGCCACAGCTTCCGCGGCCGGCCGCGCACCAAAGAGCGGCGCGCCTTCCAGCAACGCGCGTGCGGCTCGCGGGTCGGTGGGAATCTTGACCATTTGCTCGCCCAGGGACGTAATACGCCCCGAGCCGTCAACGGCACCCAGGCTTTTGAGCACTAGCTCGTCGCTGGCCATCGTGGATGCTGGCGGAACCTCCCAAAGATCCAGCCCTTCTCCCCGGGGTGTTCCCCACGCCGCCAAAGCGAGTCCTGCCGACACCAGATCGCCGGTGCGGATTTCCGGAGTGGCATAGGCAGGCGTCGCGGCGAAGGCCTTGGGATCCAAGGTGCGCACCACTTGTCCCGGGCCAAGTCGTCCGGCACGGCCGGCTCGCTGGGTTGCCGTGGCACGACTGGCCACTACCGTGACCAACCCGGACATTCCACGCGAGGTGTCGCGGCGGGGTTCGCGCGCGTAGC
Organism: Glutamicibacter mishrai; assembly: GCF_012221945.1. Classification (NCBI taxonomy): domain Bacteria; kingdom Bacillati; phylum Actinomycetota; class Actinomycetes; order Micrococcales; family Micrococcaceae; genus Glutamicibacter; species Glutamicibacter mishrai. The sequence continues at coordinate 946,756 of NZ_CP032549.1, forward strand.
CGGCATCGATGACCAGGTGGACGCGAGGTACCGTCAACGAGGATTCCGCGATGGATGTCGAGACGATGATTCGAGGCGGACTGCCGGCAGCTGGTTCATTCAGGATCGCATCCTGCTCGGCTGACGAGATCTGGGAATGCAATGCCAGAGAAGTCAGCCCGCTGGCGTTGATCTGTGCGCAGACTCGTTCAACTTCACGCACGCCCGGGACAAACACCAAGGTATCGACGGGACCTTGGCTTATCGCATTGGCCCTTGTCGAATGCTGCACGCTAACGGCGGCGACATGTCGCAGGTAGTCGTCCTTGATCCCGAATTCAGTGACTCTCGTTGATGAGTAGCTCTCAAAAATTTCTTCGACATCGTACTGGGCACTGTGGGCGCTGATGATTCTGACGGGTTTTTCGGATGAGAGAAAATCTGCAAGCTCTTTTGCATGCAACGTCGCGCTCATCAAGACTAGACAGAGATCATCTCGGAGTTCGCTGACTTGTTTGATCATTGCCAGCAATAAATCGGTGTCAATGGAACGTTCATGGACTTCATCAATGATCACCGCACTGATACCGCCCAAATCTGGGTCTGCCAGCAATCGACGCAACATCAGACCGGCAGTAACAAATTCCACTTCAGTTCTCGCGGAAACTGCGCGTTCTCCGCGAACGGAAAAGCCGACTTTCTCACCCAGCGTGGAACCATCCAGCTGGGCAAGTCTTCGGGCTGCTGCGCGCGCTGCCACGCGACGTGGTTGGGTAACAATAATTTTCCCTGTCAGACCAGCTTCTCGCAGTGCATTGGCCACCGTCGGTGGAACGATGGTGGTTTTACCGGATCCTGGCGGGGCTTGAATCACCAGTGGATTGCTGGGGTCCGCCACCAATGATTGGTAAAGGTCATCTCGGCTGGGACCGAAGGCTAGTCCGAAAGAGATCTGTTCCAGATCAAATGTGCCGCTGTTCATGCCTGACGCCCAGCCCAGAATGAGCGTATGGCATTGACGATTGGTTCAATGGGATACAGCGTTCCACCGTGAGTGCGTCCTGGCAGAGCGACCATCCGAGCGTCAGGTAATGTGCGCACCATGATTTTGTTTTGATCAAAGCGTGGCTGATCCCGGGTACCAATAAGCAACAGGGTTGGAATCTTGATTCTGGCTAAGTCAGCAAGATCAATATTCTGCAGGGTCTCGGCAGCTTCGTAATACGCGGCAAGTGCCAGCGGATCATTTGATTTGAAAGCCAACCGGGTTGCTGGATCCAGTTTGCCCCCAGTCTCCTGACCGGTGACGAAGCCTTCAATGTCGCCTCGGCGCAATACTTCCAGATAGCCCGGGAAGAAGAGCTTGCCGATTTCCCCAGGAGTAATTTCGTAAGTGCCGCCGAGCATGATCAACGAAATGACCTGCTCTGGATGAGTCATGGCTAGGTGCAATCCGGTACGGGCTCCAAAAGAGTACCCAACGATGTGCACTCGTTCCAGGCCTAGGTGTTGCAGGACCGCTTGGATGTCACTAACGACTTTATCCATGGTGTACTCGGCGACATCATGGGATTTCGCTGATTTGCCGTGTCCGCGCAAGTCCATGCGGATGGTCCGATGATCCTCGCCCAATGCTTTGGTGTAACCCAGCCCTCGCCAGATGGAACGAGATAAAGCTGAACCGTGCAGGAAAAGAATTGGTTCTCCCTCGGCTCCGTCATCGTCGAAAAAGATGTCGGAACCATCGACAGGATTATTGATCATCGGCATGTATTCGATTAAATCCCTTATCCAAGGGGAAGGCGAAATCAGAGTTCTCCCGAATCTATCGACATTCCCATCTAATAGGTGAAGACTGAAGATACACGACAGGGTCACGGCAATTGCTCGTGGCTTGGATTAGATTCAGAAGGGGGAAGATGATGAACACGCAACCAGCCAATGGGCAGCCTGCAGATCCCGATGAAGAGAAGAAACTACATGACGAGCACGACGAGGAGCTAGTCGAAGAATGGGAAGATGAGTCTTTCCCTGCTTCTGATCCGCCATCAAATTATTAGGCATCACGTTCCAAGGTGAGAACACACGTGACTCTCAGCTTGTTTCAAGACTCCGCTCCTAGTGTGGTTAATACCTTCTCAAGGTGCGAGTGATCTAGAAGAACCGATTCGTACAGGCGTTACCTCCTTGGCCTGACGGATCGGTTCTTCATTTAATTCTCTGGCTCTCGCGAGCCACCCTTGGCCTTTGCACCTCTGGAAATCGGTAACACCACTTCGACTAAATTTCGGATAGGCCGTCGCTACGGCATCGTCACCTGTCGTATCAATCAAACCGGTAGCAAACCCAACCAAAGCCTACGCAGACCGAAGTACAACGTCAGGACGTATGTTTCCGGAAATTATGTGATGCTATAAAACGGTTCCTAGATCGATAGATCTTTGGGTAGCTAAAGCGCTCCATTGCTTCGCGTTCGCCACTTGACCACGGTTCGTTGTCTGCCCAAGCACGGAACCACCAACTTCATCGCTTGTATTGCTTCCGCCTTGTTGGCTCTGTACTCGCATCAATCATTCTTGACGTCACGATAGAAACCAGATGTGTTTCAAAAATCTTGGGCGACCTATACTCATTGCATATGAGCACCGGTATCGACATGAGCAAGCCACCCCGCTACTTACTTGTTGACACGATGCGTGGGTTGGCCATCCTTGGCATGATCTGGGCGCACGTCCACGGACTTTCGCCAACGATGATGCCCGAAGCTGTCACGGGAGCAATCTCCCAAATGAGTGGCGCAGCCACACCACTGTTCATGCTCGTCGCAGGAACGACCATCGCGATCCTGACGCACGGACAAATGGATAGCAAGCGACGCCGTCGTTTCAGGCTCGAATATTTCCTTCGTGGGATCGGACTGGTGCTTATCGGTTTGGCGTTGCTCCCCTGGAGCGGACGGGTAGACATTGTTTTGCCCTATCTAGGCATCACATTCCTCCTGGCAGTTCCCTTCCTTCTTGCCAGCTCCAAAATTCTCAGCATCTGCGCGACAGTGATTTTCATACTCTCACCGATTCTTGCAAAGACCGTCACGCAGGCGCTCATCACCTTACCGCAACTGCTATATCCACAAGCTAGCCACAACCCTCTGGCGTTTTTGGCCCAGTGGATCTTCACCGGTCATGCGTACCACGCCACTTGGCTATTGCCATTCATGTTGCTAGGCATCGTAGCGGGGCGCCTCCTGCTCGCGCAGAGACTCCCCGCAAAAACGATAACTTTGCTGGGATTCGGGCTCACCGTAGGAGTTTTTCTACTCTTCGTGCATCCACAGCAGGACGCCGGCACATACATTCGCGGTGGCTTCACAGAAATGTCGTTCGACATAACCCGTGCTATGACGGTATACGGGCTCATGAGCTGGTTGACATCCGTGAAGAATACAAAGTTCTCCTGCTGGTTCCAAAAGATTGGCATGCCGATCTCATTGGCGGGTCGCATCCCGTTGACTCTGTATGTACTCCATGTTCTGTTGTTATTTACGATCATGAGCGATGGTTGGACGCTCGCCGGATCACAGTGGCTGTGGCCTGCAATAGTCTTCGTTGGTTGTCTGGGTTTTGCAGTGCTATGGGGGCTCACGATTGGGGTGGGTCCAGTAGAGCGGCTTCTTGGGGTATTTTCTTTGCGGCACAACCTGCGCTGGGCATTGACATCACAGCCAGCGAAACCTCAAGAGTTCGGATTCAGACGGATTAAGGCACGCCAGCCCGCGCGGACCTTCAATCGTCGTTAACAACCTTTCTACACTGATCCCAAATCGCTTACAGCTCCGCTTGATTGGAACAACAAGGCAGGATTCCCTTCTAGTGGTCTCCGAAGGAGCGCGGAAATATCTCACAGGCCAGGAGCGAATTCGTTACCGCTGCTGACACCTTTGGCCTTCTCACGGATCGGCCCTGTGAATCGGCATCTATTCCTTTAACATTCGCAGTGGCTTCTTCAAAAAAATCATTAATAAGGTTGTATCGCTTTTTCGTCACGATCTACGATGCCTGCGAATGAGGAATTTGGGTCGCAGGTGATCATCATCAGGCATGCTTCCTATTTCAGCAGAGTCAAGTTTATTCAGTATTGGTACGCGCTCGTTTCAAAACACAAACAAGAACAACGACCTGTCGAGCTAAAGATATAACCCTGCGGCATTACGCATTTAGCAGATTTGGTCGACGGACATGTTGGGCAGTTCACCTTTTGGCATACTCTGAAGTGGAGTCTCATTGACCTCTGCCCAGTCAGCACAGACGCTGCAAGAAAGGTGCCTCGTGGAATACGAACGAATGCCAGCCACCAAAGAACTACACCGCCCTTATACCGCTGCGACCGATCGCTATGAACACTATGGCTACCGCCGCGTCGGAGATTCAGGCCTGCGCCTACCCCCACTGTCGTTGGGACTATGGTGGAACTTCGGAGACAACCGACCTTTCGACAGTCAACGCGAAATTCTTCGACATGCCTTTGACCACGGCATCAACCACTTCGACTTGGCCAATAACTATGGCCCACCGGCTGGTTCTGCCGAAGAGAACTTCGGGCGCATGATGCGCAAGGATTTCAAGCCTTACCGCAACGAGCTGCTCATCTCTTCCAAGGCGGGCTACGACATGTGGCCGGGCCCGTACGGCACCTTCGGTTCCCGAAAGTATCTGTTGGCCTCTTGTGAAGCGTCACTCAAGAAGATGGGCCTGCACTATGTAGATATCTTCTACTCCCACCGTTTTGACCCTAAGACCCCTTTGGAAGAAACCATTGGAGCCTTGGACACCCTGGTGCGCCAGGGCAAGGCCACCTACGTTGGCATCTCTTCCTACTCGGCAGAACGTACCGCGCAGGCCAAGGCGATCGCTGATGACCTGGGCACGCCGCTGGTCATTCACCAGCCTTCGTACAACATCCTCAATCCTTGGGTTGAGCACGGCTTGCTGCAGACCTTGGAGAAAGAGCGCATGGGCACCATTGCGTTCACTCCATTGGCTCAGGGCTTGCTGACCGACAAGTACCTGTCGACCACGAACGTTGAACGCCAAGGCGGCCGGCGTTCGCTGGAGAGCCAGTTGACCGAGGAAAACTTGACCAAGGTACGCCGGCTGAACGAAGTGGCCCAGGAGCGCGGCCAATCGTTGGCCCAGATGGCACTGGCATGGTTGCTTCGTGATGGCGCTGCAACCTCGGTGTTGATCGGTGCCTCATCCACCAAGCAGCTGGATGAAAACTTGGGCGCCCTAGGCAACCTGGAATTCAGCGAAGCCGAACTGTCCGCGATTGCCGAAATCGCCCAGGGTGATGCGGGCATCGACTGGTGGCGTGCCTCGGCAATCAGCTGATGATGCCTTGAATCCAGCTGGCTGAAGCTGTTGCACCTGCCGTGGTCTTCCCGCGTTTCAACGGGAAGACCACGGCATTGCTTTTGCTTGAAACCACAGCTTGTTTTCCGCGGGCGAATATTGCTTCTTCATACTGGCTCAAAGTCGTTTCTGAGGATAAGCTCGGAGAAGACGCACAATGAAGTGAATTACATTCATTTATTGATTCAAGTTCGATAGCGTCAAGATACAGGCTTACGCTGACCAATCTGTACAAACGACAGGAGCATTGATGAGCGCCCCAACCTATAAGGTCTTGAACCCGGCTACCGGCGATGTTGTCGAGGAATTCGACGCTGCAACCGACGAACAAGTTGAGCAGGCTCTGGCAGCCGCTCAGTCCGCCTACGAGTCATGGCAGGACGTCGACATCAACGAACGCGCAAAGATTGTCTCCAAGGTTGGAGCTCTCTTCGCCGAGCGCGCTGATGAACTTGGCAAGATCATGACCACCGAAATGGGTAAGCCACTGTCTGAAGCAGTGGGCGAGGCGCAGTTCTGCCAGGAGATCTTTGAATACTTCGCAACCGAGGGCCCAACCCTCGCTGCGGATCAGGAGATCAAGTCGTTCTCCGGCGGCAAGGCTGTTGTGCAGAAACGCCCAGTTGGCCCATTGCTGGGCATCATGCCTTGGAACTTCCCGCTGTACCAGGTAGCTCGCTTCGCAGCTCCCAACCTGATGCTGGGCAACACCATCATCCTGAAGCATGCGGAATCCTGCCCTCGTTCGGCATTGGCCATTCAGGAAATCATGGATGAAGCTGGCGTGCCAGCAGGCGTTTACAACAACGTGTTCGCCACCCACGACCAGATCTCCACCATCATTGCCGATTCCCGGATCCAGGGTGTCTCCTTGACCGGTTCCGAGCGTGCCGGCGCCATCATCGGCGAGCAGGCTGGCCGCAACTTGAAGAAGGCTGTGCTGGAACTGGGCGGTTCGGATCCGTTCGTTGTCCTGGATTCTGATGACGTCCCAGGCATCGTAGATACCGCATGGGGCTACCGCATCGACAACACCGGCCAGGCCTGCAACTCGAATAAGCGCATGATCGTCATGGAAGACATCTACGACGAGTTCGTTGCAGAACTGACCAAGCGTGCCGAGGGCTTGAAGCCAGGCGATCCAATGGAAGAGGCAGAAGGCACCTTCGCTCCCCTGTCCTCGCGCAAGGCAGCTGAGAGCCTGCACGAGCAGGTTCAGGATGCTGTCTCCAAGGGCGCAACCCTGCACGCCGGTGGCGTACTGCACGACGGCCCATCGGCCTACTACTCCCCTGCGGTTCTTACTGGCATCACCAAGGACATGCGCGCTTACTACGAAGAGCTCTTCGGCCCAGTTGCCGTGGTCTACAAGGTAAGCAGCGACGAGGAAGCAACCGAGCTGGCCAACGACACCATCTACGGTCTGGGTGGCTCCGTCCACTCCACCGACGTGGAGCGCGCTTCCAAGGTCGCCCAGAAGCTGCAGTCCGGCATGACCAACGTCAACGTGGCCAGCGCCGAAGGTGCTGAAATGCCATTTGGCGGCGTCAAGCGCTCAGGCTTCGGCCGCGAGCTTGGCCCGCTGGGCATGGACGAATTCGTCAACAAGCGCCTGTTCTACGTGGGCGAATAATCCAATTAGAAATGGGAGGTAGCTGAGCGATGCTCAGTTACCTCCCATTTTGTTTGCCCGCATCGAGTTACGACTTACCCCGAGCGGAACAGACAGTCTCTAACTATCCGATATTTGTCTCTCGGTTACTGGTCATCAATGCGTGGATTGCGCTTTGCCCGATTTGTTGTGTGAAATCTGCCAGCCGCAGGGACCAAAGATTCCTGCTAAACAATTGTGCGTGCAACGAATAGTTTCCCGATCGCTAAGTATCGTTTTAACATCAGGCCCGCTAACGTTTCTCAGCGTCTTCTATTCAGACACCGGCTGAGCGCAATCTTGGCCTTAGTCCATTGTGGCGAAACCCTATAAATGATTCGCTTGAAGCCACTGACGCCGTTAGCACCGCTAGACCCCACAGGCGCCGGTGCCCTTACAACATCCTTCAGGAATCCAAACCACTCTCTGGGCTTCAACGATTTCAAGATCATGAAATATGCCCGCACCCAGCTGGATTCTGATCTCCATTTCCAGTCTTCGGGCAGCCTATTGGTGCGATCTACGGGCTCGTCAGGAAACGCATCTGTAAGCGCGTCAAAAAGCACATCGGTGCAAGCGAATTCCTTTGAAAACCGGACCGTTTCTGAACCTCCGATGCCAAGGGCTACTGCGGCATCGGAATAGTCCATGGTTTTCTTCTTGTGACGGGATTCGGGCCTGAGACCATGAAGAGCGTAAAGCACTGCCGCCGCAGGCTTGGAAAGTACAAGGGCCTCCGCACCCGCGTAATGGACGGCGTCCCTCCACCCGATTACAGCGTCAAATGCATCTGTTGGGGACTTGGTGCTGCCCGGGAAGTATCTATGAACGTCGATCTGACAGCCCCAGGTTGAAGCATTGAGCGTCACAGAGTGATTGAATTTCGAATGAAGCCATCGCTCAGAATCGGCACTCCAACCCCATGGCTCCATGACGGTCAAGAATTCCTGAATTCTGTTCGGGTCAATCCACACGTCGACATCGGCTGAATGCTTACGATCACGCAGACCATAGTCATATTGAATCGGTCCCTTAACAAAGACGTACTCAATTGAATTCTGGACGCACAACTTAGCTATCAACGCATAAACCAGCTCATGCTCTATCGATGTCATGACCGGCTTGGAAATTCGCAATGCGGTTTCAGTCTGCCCAGCACTGGCAATACCCATGTCCACAAATTCAGAGATCATTTGTGATTCGTCCGCGTTCAAGTCCTCCTCGAACACCGGTGAATCGACACCTTTGCGCCACAACTTTGACGCAGCTTCATTCAACATCAACGGAGGAGCTGGTGAAGCTGGAAGGACCACAAGCGAATCTTGCGCACCGTTGCCGTATTTTGCATCATCAGAAGTTTCGACCACGCCAAAACCGATCGATTTCCAGAGTTTCAACATTGCACCCCCTCTTCATTGAGCGTTGGGATTCGAAATTCGTGGCAATCTGAGCCAGTCGAATGACTCATTGCAGAATGCTCCTTCTCACTTACACCCACGAATGCTTGCCAAGGCGACAGATGACAATATTAGGCACACGCAGAATTCCGCAAGCGAAAAAGCCATGATTACCGAGTGGGACTCAAATGCACGCATGAGTCCCAACGAGAGGGCCAGAAGCAATACCAGTCCAGCCACAGCAACTTTTGCGACCAGGCCCACCTTATTCAGGAAGACCAAGGCGCCGTTTCCAATGACATTACCCGTAAAGAGCGCCGCACAAATAAGTGACAGCGCCGCAAATTCCAGAGTTGAGAAGTGCACCTGATTCGCAGAAACCACGTACGAGACAATCGGAGCGAAAACCAATACAAGCACGAAAATAACAGGGAATGCGACCCATGCAACTTTGACGCCTCTGCCAACTTTCTTAGCGACAGACTGATCGCCCAACGGAATTCCGGTTTGGACAAACTGCATCAGCGGCGTCAGCCCCGTATTCACCCAACGGATGATCTTGTCAGCAAGAGCGACTACAGCGGCTCCTTCAGGCGCGATAATCGGTGCGATCATGACAGGAGCTGACATCCGCAGCGTCAGGAAGAAGCCGACGACAAAACCTGAGGCGTTGTTTGCGATAAGACGTAGCGATTTCTTGAGGTTGAACTTTTCCAGTTCAACCCCAAGCTTGCGCTGACGATTTTTCATATCCTTGTTAGTCCATACGACAGCCATCAGGTTTCCCACAATGAGCATGGCTGGGAAGAACCAACCGATATGTGTGATCGTCACCATTACAGAGCCGACGACTGTACTCACGGCGCGAGGTACCGAATTGTAAATTATCAAGGGCCGAGGCTCTCTTGATCCGATATAAACCCACGCGCCGCTTAGCCCAAATACTGCTCCCGAGACAGCTGACAGTAGCGCTAGGAGTTGGCTCTCCAACGGCCAAACCATGACGAAAACAACTAGTAGGAACAGAACTGGGATCAACAGGAGCAGCCGAGGCGCAAGGGAAGCGAAATAGTATTGAATACGCTCTTGCGGATTCATCTTTGCGATTGCAGTCAGGCCAGTGGAGTTCCAGCTCCAAGCAACTACGGAACGTGCCACATCTCCAACTGCTTGCCCAACAGCGATACTTACCCAAGGCCCGGAGCCAATGCCGGCCAAGACCAACGGCACGGAAATTACCGACGCCAAGGAGACGAGCAACGGTGCAAAACCAAATCCGCCCAGTTTGCCGGCTATAGCGAGCAAACGGCTTTTCGCGCTACCTGGACGTTGGCTCACAGTAGCTCAAAGTTCTTCATAGAACGCTCACGGATAGCAGGTAACCGCAGCTTGATCAACTCGCTCGTCTCGACGCGTTCTTGCCACAAGCCCGACAAGACACGAGCGACGTTCGAACCAAAACCTTCGGACACCGGAACGACCAAACGTTCCAATTCAAAAAGCTTGAACAGCCCCTCCACCTTGCCTGCCGTAGCCAAGGCAATCACGGGCGTGGCAGTGCTCAGGGACAGAATAGAAAAATGCATGCGTCCGGTTACAACAGCAGCTGCTTTTGACGCGATCCATCGTACTTGTAGGGGCGACAGTAACTCGTCAACGAGCAGGTCATCCTCGTTGGCGAATTTCCCATACATCGTTCGGCAGACGGCCAGATCGTCGTCAGTCTCTCGAATTACATGGGGAACGAACAAAACGCGAGCGCCGAGTGTGTGGATCTGTTCAACGATCGCTTTGATTTCAGGGGTCTGATCCATGTAGTTGGAAATGAGGCCACTCACGTTGAGAGCAACTATCGGTTTATCAGACAGCGCTTGATCTTCAATCCAGTTCTTGACTGTTGTTGGCGCAATTGTTTCGCGCTCTAGCGAAAACGCCATGTCCGCTACAGGTATCGCTTTGACTGCACCTGACTTGCGAATTCGTTGCCAAGAAATCTCGTCGCGCAAGTAGGCCGGAACTGTTTTGTTCGCTTTGGACATCGACTTGGCAACGACTTCCGGTACCTGCTCGCGCCAGCTAAATCCGAGCACGCCGCACCGTAATCCAACTCTCGATGCAACCCGGCACAAGCTCCATGCGGCGAGACTGGCAGATACATTGCCTCCGTCAATTGTGTCTGCGCCATGTACGAAAAAGCTCTTAGCCCCGTTGATTTCACGCGCGAAACGAATGGAGCTAGACAAGCGCATTGGAGGCAAAGAACGGTAAAAAGCCCTGCCAGAGACGAAAGTTACCCGCGGGCCATACGTTTCACGAATTTCCGACATTAGCGAGGATTCGAATCCATCTTTAGGAACCTTCATCATTACTTTTACTGGTCCGCTTGACCTGTCTAAGAATGACAAAAGCATGGCGCTATCGCCAATATTGCCGTCTCCGGCTGGGCTCATAACGACGGTGAACCCATCTTCACTAGCCTTGGGCTTCGCGATCGTCGCACCAACCAGATCCGTCAGATGCAACACCTCCGCGTACAGGCCACTTCGCCATATCCTTCGAACGACGTTCTTGGCGAATTCTTTGGCCAACAATTTCTACCTCAACATTCGGCGAGTGTCGGGGCAAGCCACCCCGGTGTTCATGCGACGGTATCAATCTTATATGGATATCGGTAAGGCTCATCATTTCTTTTTGACCTGAAATACCGAATAATCGAGGAATCTCAGCACTTCCACGTTTCAGTCGTGTCAAAAGACGCTTGTAAACGAGTCTCCTTCACGTATTACCGGTACATGACAGGCATGGCCGAAGGATCCAGCGTTTCAGCATTACTATTAAGTGAATGTTGTTAAGCAGGCACCAATTGCTAGTTTTCAAACGCTCCATGCGATGCGGCCACGCTTGGTTACTTTGAATTGAAGGGCTGACTTGAGAATTCTGCACGTTACGGAATGCTATGCCGGGGGCGTTAGTAGGGCAATTAATAGTATTGCTGAGAACTTTGATGCGGACCATCATCTTTTGTATTCAGGTGACGACGCGCCCAGTAACTTATTTTCATCTACTGACACCTTGCCGACGTCAATTGTTTCGCGAATTATTGCTTTCAAGAGAGCCGTTAATTTAATTCGCCCCGACATTGTCCATGCTCATTCAAGCTGGGCAGGCCTCTACACGCGGTTGCTGCCTACTCAAACGCCCGTCATCTATGAACCGCATTGCTTCGTATTCGATGACCCTCGAAGGCCGCGATTACTGAAATCCGTGTATCGGGGCATGGAATCGTTGTTGTCGATCAATACTAAAATCACTGTGGCTCTAACAGCCCATGAAGCCAAACTTGCCAAGTCTCTCAGGCCGAACCAAAAGGTAATGCAACTGTCAAATGTTCCGACCATTAGCGCGTCGGATCTAGCTGCGGTCCTCCCGTCAGTTGAGAAGCCTGGTAGCCAAAAACCGTTCACCATATCCATGGTTGGGCGGGTAGCGCCTCAAAAAGATCCGGACTTTTTTGCCCAGGTTGCGGAGATCGCTTCCGCGGCGGGCCAGGATTGGAACTTCACGTGGATCGGCGGGGCCGACAACGCCGATGATGAAAATGACTTAAAACACCGGGGAATTAATGTGACTGGGTGGCTCGACAAAGCGTCGCTGATTTCTGCGCTCGAAACGAGTGACGTCTATTTCCATTCGGCTTCCTACGAGGGTTTCCCTCTAAGCGTGCTCGATGCAGCAGCGATGGATCTGCCCATCATCGTTCGAGAACTAGCCTGCTTCGAGGGATTCGACCTCCACAAGATCGGAACACCCGAAGCCGCTTATGAGTCGCTTAAGTCAGTTGAACAATCAGCCGACTTCCAATCAAAGCTCCGGAACTTGGCCCGAAACCTGACCGAAGAAATGTCGGTTAAGAACCAACAGCGTGAACTCCAGTCCATCTATGGTGAGGCACTCTCATGAACCTGTCTGTCAAAATGCCAGCAAGAATCCTAGATCGTCACGTAGGTGGCAACACGACGTATGCACGAACACTAGCTGAAGGACTTCAGGCTCAAGGCGTAACTATCAATCGTATACCTCAAGGTGCGCACCCAGCTTTGACTCTGGTCAACGAATCACTGGCGGGACTACGTGGGCGATCTGACGACCGCGAAGTTTTGCACTACGTCGCGGATACAGGCCCTCTTTTCAAGACGCGCACTCCTTCTGTCGTCACAGTTCACGGCGTGGCCAGCAGATGGATCGATTCTGCAAGGAACATGACCCAAGAATTTATTTGGCGAACCCGCGTAGGCCGTGCCATTGCCAGCTGCGACGAGATAATCACGGTCTCTAATTCAAGTGCTACAGATATTCATGAAATTTTCGGAGTGGACAAATCTCGAATCCACGTTATCCATCACGGCATTGATATAGGTGATTTCCGATCGCAACGCGAACTCAGCGCTGAAGTCTCCGCCAAAATCCCTAGCGATTACGTGCTCTATCTGGGCAACGTCGAGCCTAGAAAGAATTTGATGGCGTTGATCGATGCTTTTCAGCATCCTTCGGTTAAGGCGCTGGGCCTCCCTTTGGTCATTGCAGGCAAGCCCGCCTGGAACTTTGAAGATTCCATGAAGAAAATTGAAGCGGCCACCAATGTGATTCACTTGGGCTTCGTTTCTGATGACGACAAGATCGCGCTTATGCAACAGTGCACGGTGTTCGCGTTCCCGAGTCTTTATGAAGGATTTGGTTTTCCAGTGCTCGAAGCAATGGCCGCCGGCGCTGTCACGATCACGACTTCAGAGGGCTCGCTCGCCGAAGTCGCTGGCCCTGCTTTGCGCTTTGAAAGCCCGAACACGGACTCGCTTCGTGAAGGAATCATACGTGCCGTGACGGATGAGTCACTCAGAAACTCAGGAACCCGTGACTATCAGCCTTGGGTTGAACAGTTCACCTGGGATCAGTCTGTAGCGAAGCATCTGGAGATTTATGAAGGACTACTGGCATGAGAATCTTGTTGCTCCATGGTTACAGCGCAGCCAACCTGGGCGACGGCCTGTTGGTCGAAGAGTCCCTGAGATGTATCTATGATGCATTTGGCGAGGACAGCGAAATTTCCGTGTTTGCCTCTCATCCGGAGACGTTTAGCCATCTGGGCGTCACTGTCTTGGATTCTGGACTTAGCCGGCGCGGCTATGACATGAAGTACTTGCGTTCGCTGTTTCAACTGCGAAAGTCCTTCGATGTACTTGTTGCAGTCGGAGGTGGGTATCTGCGATTCGGCACCCCAATCGAAGCCCTCAAGACCATGCTCATACATGGGCCGCAGCTGGTTGCCGCGTCTTTTTCGCGTGTTCCCTCAATTTACATGCCTCAAAGTATTGGGCCACTTCGATTCGGCAGCAGAAGGCCGGTGCAACAACTTCTCAAACGTTGTTCGGTAGTGGCGTTGCGAGATGATCGAAGCGTCCAGGAAGTGGGATCAATTGCCCCGGTGAGGAGAGTCCCCGATCTGGCGCTGATCAGCGGCTCCACAATTGAGCCCAGCCTAGACGAGCCACTGGCTAAAGCCGTCCTATCTGTTCGGGATGTCAAAGGCAAAGTGCCTGACGATGTCATGGAACTTTCCTCTCTCCTTAGCGACTATGACGTCTACGTCCAGAGCCGTACAGGTGGAAATGATGACACACGGGCAACTGAGTCCCTGGGCACCCATCCAGAGATCGATAAGACGACGTTGCTTGAGAACGGGCCAACTAGAGTCATTATCGCTGTCCGGTTACACGCAGCGCTCATGGCTCTACGCGCTGGGCACTTCGTAATCCATCTGGCATACGAACGCAAGGGTTTCGGCGCCTTCGATGATTTAGGGCTGAACGAATTCGTGCACAATGTAAATGACTTCGATGCGTCAGTTGTCTTGAAACAGGCACAAGCGCTGATGAAAGATAAGCAAGCGCGCGAAAGCTACGCTCAGCAAATCGAGAAGTCCGTGTCACATCGTCGGAGTGCCTATTCCACGCTGGTTACCCAAATGAAGCATGCCGGCAGTTCTACGACGAGAATCTAAGCACCGTAAGTAACAAGAGTTGAGCACGCATCTAGAGGAAGAAAGGAGCTCTGGCTTGAGCCGTCAACGAGCTACCTGGAATGACCAGCACGCTTCCACGGGTAAGAAACACCTGCCGAAGAACTCCACTCCTCTCTATTTGCGTCTCGCCCTTGTGGCGATCAGCCTCGTGCCTCTGCAACAGGCGTTCACTATTAATATTGGCAGCCCGCTCAAGCCCTCCGAACTCCTTATGGCTGGGTCAATAGTTCTATGGCTGTTCAGCTCTCGAAAAAAGAAATCCCCCGCCGAGTTCAAGCTGATAATCGCGCTCCTGGCCATCTTGCTGTTATCCGCACTGTTCCATCTGGCGGCACGAACGCCGCTTGGAGATTTTCTTGGCTACAGCCGATCGCCTGACGGTGATCTCATTTTCTACACCATCTATCCAATTTTCGTTTTGTTCATGTGGAGGGTTGCTTCCGAGGTTCCTCATGAAATGTTCCAAAAAGCTATCAAACTGTCGATTTGGGTTTGCTTTGCTGGAGTCGCGTTTCAGCTGGCAATGATGCAGATGGACCGGGTCGACATACTCGAGTTGTTCTCGTACGAAACAAAGATCCGTAGCGAGTCGCTCACCGGTTCAGGCGAAGGGGCCATGAGAAATGGAACTTTCACAGAAGGTCAGCATCTGGGGTTCTTCTCGGCAATTTCAGTGTTGGTTGCTTGGCGATGCCGAGCGTACCTGACCCTTAGCGTTGCGCTGTTTACATTGGCTTATTCGCAGTCAACTACGGGAATTGTGGGCTTGGTGCTCGTAGTTTTCCTTCTGGTTTTGATGAGACCGTCTACGCGTGCTGCAATCAAGATCGGTATGGGGTTAGCTGCTTCCGTCATCACCGTGTTGCTCGTAGACAGTCTGCGAAACCTGATCATTCTCCAGGCTGCGAAGCTCGGTCTTGCGGCTGGATCTCACCAGATTGAGGGTGCGACGGCATCAATTGAGGTACGTAGCCTCAAGACCGAAATTGCTTGGCGCATGATGTGGGATAACCCAATTCTGGGCGTCGGTCCCGGAAGATTCGGTTTCTGGTACTTTAAGGATCCAGCGTCGATCGATTCGCCATTCTGGTATTTTCTCCCAGATCGCAGAACCATTGCTGAAAATGCCTATATGCAGATCGGTTCCGAGCTGGGAGTAATAGCCCTGTTGGTTTTCATAGCGTTCATGTGGAGCCTCTTGAAGCGCGTTCGCAGGAACGACAAGACCCTGCTCGGTGTGTTCTTCTTGATCGCGCTAGGTATAGCTTCGCAGTCGTCGTGGACCTTCATCCCAATTTGGATCTTCTCGGCCTTCATCATTTCCGGGACCTATGAGAGTGATCCGGACGTTGATCCAGCTCTCGTGGGGATCAATCAGGGAATGATCGCTGATCCCAGAAAACCCAATTCTGTCGACTAGTGAATCGGTCCCCATGATGAAAGGGGCCAAATTTTGAAGGAAGCTTTTCCTACGACGTCTTTGCGATCTACCCATCGGTAGCAATCAACCGATTGTTGCTCTTTGTCGCTTCGGCATTCTGTAGCTCCGTCGTCACTAATGGCTCGGTGATCGCCAAGCACAAGCAATTTGCCTTCAGGTACTGTCACCGTCGGCAGGCATCGAGAGGAATATGAGTCGGAGCCACAGTCAAATTTATTGGCAACAGTGGTCGGGTCTTTGAACACATACGGTTCGTCCAGGGGTACACCATCAACAACCATCGCTCCCGAGTCAGAGCTACAGCATCTGACAACTTGGCCTTCCACCGCGATTACTCTTTTGACCAGCAGCTCGTTCGTTGTGGGGCCGATACCTAATAAATCGCCAAGCACGAACTTGATCGCATACTTCACTGTGGATTTATCTTGTACTTCGCCCTTCGAAGATTCCCAGGTCTCAACATCCTTTTTGAAAACTACGATGTCGCTTGGTTGTGGCGTTTTTCCAGCTCCGTATCGATAGGCCGTCTTGTCAACGACGATCCGTTCACCGATCTCTATCGTGGGTTGCATCGACCCAGTAGGAACTACGAAGAGTTTCGCTACAAATCCTTGGAAAAGGGCGACCACTAGGATCGCGGCTAATAGATGAAAAAGGGGTGACTTCAAGAAACCGCGTTTGGCATCATGTTGCCCCTCGTTGGCTCGTTGCACCGGCATTCCCATCAATTCACTAGAATTCTGCGACATCACTAATGATACGAAGTGCTTTTAGCTCTTCGACATATTCAGATACTGCGTTGTGAATGCTCGTATTCAAAGGGGTTCCAAATTCTGATTCAATTTTTTGCCCGATGTTTTCCAGACGCGCTCCCCTAAACAGACCGCGCCATATATCGGAGGCGATGGCTGACAGCGTATGGAGCTTGCCCTCAGATGTCATGACCAAGACACCGTCAATTGTGGACAAGGCATCAACAACTTCAGAACCCACGAAGGAATTTCGCCTATCGGATGGCATGACATGTTCCCACTGCTCCGCATGATATGGCTCCCAAAGTTTAGGCGCCAACGACGCCAGGAAGTCGACTGAACCAGCCGTAAGTCGCTTGAAGCCACCTGTCTCGTTCATGAGCCGTGCGATAAACGCCAAGGGGTGCGTAACGAATGTTAAGTAGCTGCTCTGGGAACTAATTAGATTCAACGCCTCAGCCAGGGAAACTGGCTCTACATCTCCTTTAGACCCGCTTTTCCCGCGCTCTAGAATCACAATGCTGCCAATTCGCAGCTGGTTAGACTCTAATTGCTTCATGCCGAGTTGCGCGCTTGGAATCTGCTGTTTGTGTTTATGCTCCGACACGATAACGCTGAGCGGCTTAGGGTACGGCAGCACGCGCCCTTCCGCATCGATAGCGATTGTTTCGTCCGAGACGTAGGAGTACTCTCTGGCCATTTCCCGGATAGTGGTCGTCTTGCCCCGGCCACTAGGGCCCACGATGACAGCCACGTTTCCATGATCGTCTGCGATTCCACCTGCGTGCAGCAAAAGCTGGTTGGCCTTCTTGAGAACGTGCAGTGATACCCTGGTGACAACGGTACTGAATTCGGAAGCAACCGCTTCTGCGTTCACGTCATTGCACTTGCCCATCGTTATCAGGGGTAGCGATTCGTTCCCCATGACAGACGATTGATCGCCAACCTCGGATGCCGGCGACCAAATGCTTGTCATTTCCCTGAAGATCCGCGCATCAAAATGCTCTGGATGGGCGACAACGCGAACCAACGTGGAAATGCCCATGACAACGGCATGGAGCGAAAAGCCATCTGGGATCGCGCCGTTGTCAAAAAATGCGGTTCGGATTGTTGTATCCGCACCAAATTCAGAAGTCATTTACCTAGCTTCCGAGCTGGCGTGAATGATTTGTTGAGCCAAGCGGTGGATGTGATCAGCCGTCGCTTCGTGAACAGGGTCTGGCTGTCGGAATGGGTCCTGCACGTCCTTAGATGAGTCGACCTTGTGGCTTCCTCTGTGCTTCCTTGCATAGGCTAGCAGCCCTGCCAGGGGAAGCGAACTACCAGACTCATTGACAGCCGCAACCGCTATTTCTGCAAACTCCGCCAGAGTGAAGGTCCTTAGTGCAGCCCTCGGAAAATCACGAGTAATTTGTTGTCTCTGGGCGAGGGACATCGTGAGAATCAGATTGGAACTTCTGGCGTGTTCATCCTCAAACTGCTCAGCAAAAAGGTCGTCTGGATTACCGCCAAGACGTACCAATTGCTTTGCAGCTTGCTCGTCCATCGGAAAACCGACGAGCGCTTCAAGCCCGGCGCTACTGACGTACACGTCAGGGTCCGCTTCGTAGGCATCTTGAAATAAAGCTTCAGCTAAAGGCGACCGACAGATATTTCCTGTACAAACCGTCAATAAATGGAACGAGTTATTAGACTGTTGGTTCATTGGAGCTCCTGAAATTCAACTAGACCGTTATCTGGAACGACGCCTAATGGTGCCCCTCTTCGAAACTCGTCGGGCCGAATCGAATGA
This sequence comes from Glutamicibacter mishrai, assembly GCF_012221945.1. Taxonomy (NCBI): domain Bacteria; kingdom Bacillati; phylum Actinomycetota; class Actinomycetes; order Micrococcales; family Micrococcaceae; genus Glutamicibacter; species Glutamicibacter mishrai. The sequence continues at coordinate 965,252 of NZ_CP032549.1, forward strand.
GGATACTTTCGATTCATGCTTAGAAAGCTCAACGCTGTCAGTGGCGTGATAGTACGAGTGGTAACCGTAGCCGTACCCATAATTTCGGCTGCCTTCACCCTTGAGGGGCGTTCCATTGAGTATCAGTCCCAGGGGCTCTGCATTGACCCGGGAGAGATTAGCAATGGCTGCGTTCAATGCTTCGTAGTTGGTCTTCCCGACCCGGCTGACAACTAGGGCTCCGTGGGTTCGAGCCGTCAAAATTGCGGCGTCAGTAACCGGCAGTAGTGGCGGGGCATCGATCAAGACAATATGATCTTCTGCGAGTTCCGTGATGATGTTGTGGAAAGCATCAGAGCCAAGCAGTTCAGAGGGGTTCGGTGGCAATTTGCCAGAGCCTAGGACAGCCAAATTGTCATCATGTTCCCACGGCTGGAGGACATCCTCGATTTCAGCTCGACCGAGGAGGACATCAGTTAGACCTACCCCTTCGATCAAATCAAAGGTCTTTGCAACAGTTGGTCGGCGCAAATCGCCATCGATAATCACGACTCGTTGACCGCTGGCAGCAATGGTCACTGCCAGGTTCGCAGTGACGGTTGATTTGCCCTCGCCTGGTAGTGCACTGGTTATGACGAACATGCGGGGCGGGTTATCGATGTTCATGAACTGCAGATTTGTGCGGAGTTCGCGTAATGCTTCAGCCATGGCATGCTCGGCAAGATTGGAGTTTCCGCGATCGTTTCCGCCACCGCTTGTGATCAGACGTCGCTCGGCATTGTCCTTTTCAACGGTCGGCAATGTACCGACAACTGCAAGACCGGTTTCTTGTTCCACCGCAGCCGTAGAGGAAATTCGTCGGTCGAATTTATGACGAATCAGCAAGTATGCAGCGGCAATGATCGTGCCCGCCAAGAGCCCAACCAGAACGGCTAGTTTCATATTTGGAGATGCAGGGTAAGCCGGGCGCTGCGCTGCATCGAGTGACCGGAAATTAACTATGGACTTTTGACCGGCGCTAGCATCAGCGTTTTCGAACGACGATACTTGTCCGCCGATTGCTACAATCCAAGCTTCCGCCAGTTGTTTAGCGGCATCAGGAGATCCCGCTTCTGCGCTGACCTTCAACGTTGAAGTCTCAACGGGATTGGTTACTGAAATTGCTGCGATCAGTTCATCCGGGCTCTGCTCGAGTCCAAGCTTCTCTTTGACGCTTTCCGCGACGAGTCTTGATTTAGCGAGGTCGACGTAAGACTTGATACGCGATTTAGCGTAGTTCTCGCCCGCGAGTGCTGTTCCCAGCTCAGTGCTCACACCAACGGACAAGATACCGCTGGCATTTGCTACATAAGTTTTCGGTTGCAAGGAAGCCCAACCGAAACCTATTGCCGCACCGATCAACGTGATCGCAACAAAACTAATCCAGCGCGCACGCAAGATCTTCCAGTAATCTGCGATCTCCACGCATTTACTCCTTACAATCCAAAAAAGGCGACTTAACAAAGTCTACCCATGCACGAATTTACTCAGAATTTCATGTCGAAAATTAGGCACTCGTGTCGCAAATGGACGATTCATCTGTCGAAGCGTCCGAAGTACTGTCGTCTAAATATCAACTAAGACTAATTGCACGACGTCTCGCAATGAGCTTCGCGTTCTTAGCGCTGGCATCTGCACCGAGAAATCCTGGCAATGGGTCTGTGACTGAATGCGCGTTTTGCCTCCGAATGAAGTAAGACGAAATCGCGTGTTTGGGCAGCGCATTAGAACACGAAAGAGCTCTTGCTTCGGCAACTGAGTAGCTGGCTGCCAAAAGCCCATATGTGCACTCGCGCCCAATCATCAAAAAGGGCGAGTTTCCATCAGGTGCACGGACGCAAGAGATGCAGCCTGAAGTTCGAGCACTGACCTAGCGATGGCGATATCACCGACGGAAAGCGCTAGTCGAAGCAAGAAAAATGGCTTGAGAATCCTCGTTAAGGATTCTCAAGCCATTCTTCCAAAAAAGTCTTACAGAATCGAGATGCCCACAATTTCAGAAACAGTGTTGTTGTCGGTTACGGTATCGCCCGAAACGGTTGATGACATCGTCTGAGACCCGCCGGCAATCAGGTTGTTAAGCAGGTTCAGGTTGAGCAACGAGTTCAGGGTCGTACCAAGGTTGATGGTAAGCGAAGCGCCCGGCTGGATGACAGGCAAAGTAAACACATAGTTGCCCTCAGAGCCAGCAACGGCAACGCCAAGGTTCAGAGTATTAATGGTCAACAGCGATGGGTTGTAGACCAAAGTGGCGGTTTCAGTGCCGGTAGATGCAACTGTGCCCAGATTGGTGATGGTCAAGGTGTTTAACGCGGTGATGCTTGCAACCGGAAGACCGAGCACATTCAAGGAAAGATTGATTGGACCACTCAAAGCTGGAGCCAGATCAACAGTCTCGACGACAGATGCCGAGACGCTCGGAATTGCCACAGCAGCGGCAACAACTGGAGCTGCCCAAGCAGCACCCTTGACGACTGAACGACGAGCTACACCAACATTGTTTCCATTGTCTTTGGACATAGAAAATTACCTTTCAAAGCAAATGACTCTGCCCAAAATGTGGCAAAGGAGCGAATGATCAATTCGAGAATATCACACGAATTTTGCTTCATTCTACGGTCCAATCAAGATTTCTCATTACTACCGAGTAGGTCATTCTGTGTTACACAACTGTTTCATTTTGATCGATCAGAATGTACCCGGGAACGTATTGGCCATGCGTCTATAGCGTCCGAAAATTGTCGTCAAGAAAGCGATTCGGGCTTCCCTTCAGCATCAACTACGGGATAAGGGTTTCTAGCTTCAGCCCAATTGGTTACAACCGTGTGCCTCATCGCTGTAAATATTGTTCCACTCATGCCCACAAACCATGCTGCAATAAAGGGCTGCGCGGCTGTCAAGCGAATAGGATTGCCCATTCTGTGCCCTACGACTATGTCGTCAGGAACGGCGATAAGGCACAAACCAGTAAATTACCGAACCTGCTAATTACTAGTAGGCACCTGAACTCGTGAATACGGCTTTGATCGTGCGGGAGAGAATCGTCAGGTCCTGAATCAATGACCAGTTCTCCACGTAGTACAGATCTAATCGGACACTTTCTTCCCATTCAAGGTCAGACCTACCGCTGACTTGCCACAGACCTGTAATTCCTGGCATGACAAGCAAACGTCGTTCTACGTAGCGCTCGTATTGATCAACCTCTGATTTGAGTGGCGGACGAGGACCCACCATGCTCATTTCTCCCCTAATGACATTCCATAGCTGAGGCAGTTCATCAATACTGTATCTGCGAATGAACCTGCCAACTTTGGTCACACGTGGATCAGTTTTCATCTTGAAGAGCACCCCGTTTCCGGTGGAATCTGGAGTTAGCTCGCCAAGGAGTTCATCCGCGTTGGTAACCATCGAACGGAACTTATACATGTGGAAGACATTGCCTCGAATGCCGACACGTTGTTGACGATAGAAAACCGGCCCAGGAGAATCCAATTTAATCGCGATTGCAGTAATCAGGAAAACAGGCGAAAGAACCAGCAACGCAAACGTTGCTCCAATAACGTCGAAAGCACGTTTCATGGCAGCTTGGATTCCAACAAGCTTCGGAGTCGACACATGTATCAAGGGCAATCCAGCGATAGGTTGCGTATGAATCCTAGGCCCCGCAATGTCTGTAAGCGCCGGCGCGAGAATCATCGAAATACTTCTTGACTGTAGCTCCCACCCAAGCTCGCGAATCTTTCGCGGCTTTATATTCGAACCGGCGGAGATCGCAACCACGTCAACATCGTGGTTATCAATCGAGCGAACGATATCTTCTACTTCGGTCGCTACTGACACCACGGGGATAGGAAGTTCACTTCCTGAAGGCGAGGTCAAGCTGAACCCCGGCAAAATTGCCATTGCTGATCGGTATCCGGCCTCGGGCGTGCTCTCTAACCGTTCGTGCAGATGCTCCACAGCGCTCGGCGAGCCCATGATCAACACGTTTCTTCGGAAACGTCCTTGGGTCCGGTTGCGTCGGACCCACCTACTGAGTATCCATCTCGAAAATACCAAGAACAAGATGCCTGCGGGCAACGCGATTCCCACATAACCACGCGCTGTACTGACCCGCAGTGCATAGGAGACTATAGCCACGCCTCCAAATAAATAAATCGTGCTCAACGTCACCGATTTATATTCCGAGAGTCCCGTTCCCACAACGCGGATATCTCGGCTTCCGGAGCTTCCAACGGAAATCCACCAGGCAATGCCGATAACAATGGAAACGACCCAATAGTTCGGATCAATCGAGGAGCCTACAAGTTCGGCATCCAGTTCCGTACCGAAACGACCCAATTGTGCCGCTAACATTGCCGCGAAAATAGCCACAGCATCAAGGATTCCAACGAGTCTTGGAAGACCCGCAAACCACCTGCGCCGTTCTTCAGTTTGACCGTTAACCTCAACAGCCGCCATTAAAATTCACTTTTCCTGTCATCAGTCCCCCAAAAGCCGTACTAGCGAGTGACAATTAGTTCGTACGGCCCACATGAATTCGATGGTAATTCAATGATTATGGTTTAGTTTATCGCCAAAAAAGTGTTTTTTGAACACGAGGTTGAGGAATGCGAGCGGCCAATACGCCGTTCACAGAAAAGTGAAGAAAATGCTACATCACGACGTCGAAACGTCCTAATTACTTCTAGTAAACCGTCCGCAACTGACTTGCGGGGATCCACATTTCTTCGCCATCACGGTCAATCTGCCGCCACGCGCCCTGGCGCGCCACAATCACCACAGCAGTATCGGCCGGAAGGATTCGCACCAGCGAATAGTGGTCCCCTGGACCGCGACGGGCATTGAGCCGGATGGTGGTCAGCGCGCGCTGGTTGGGCACGGCAATCAAACCACCGCGGGCCGGACGAGCTGGGATTTCCTGAAGGTACATGCTCGGGACCCAGCCCAAGAGCTTGCCAGCCTGGACCTGCGACCATAGGCCCTGCTGGAGCATGGAACGGACCTTGCTGCCCTGGTCGATGACCTTGAGCACCGGGTAGCCGGTTCCGCTGCCCTTGCGCAGGTTGAGCGTAGCCGTCGTAACGTGCGTGGCTTCGATCAGCGAATAGCGCGAGAGCACTGGCTCAGCGTATTCGTCTTCCTCGGCGGCAACGACCGGCTCGTCGAAGACGGCAGGAATCGGTTCCAAGTAGATATTCGGCAGCCATCCATAGGTGCCATGAACGAACACATGCGCCCATGAGCCGTTGACTTCAATGAGGGCAAGTTCGGTACCGTGGGCGAGGTTGCTCTGCACTACATAGTGCCGGCCTGCGCCTTTGCGCAGTTTGAGCGAGGCAGTCGTCCGGTGTGTAAGGGTTACAGACGACGTTAATGCCGATTTTTGTGGTAAGCCCACTTGGTTCACGACCACCTCAATAAAAAACTTAGGGAAGCAACCACCGGTTGCTTCCCTAAGTTTATTCCATTTTTAGAAGATGCGTGCTTCGTTGTCTATTAGTCGTCGGAAGAACGCGAGCCGAGCTCTGCATCCAGGCGCAGCAGGCCGCTTCCGTCGTTGCCAATCAGCTTCACGCGATCCAGGATTTCGGAGACGGTTGCCTCTTCTTCAATCTGCTCATCGATGAACCAGTGCAGCAATGGAAGGGAGTCGATGTCCCCTTCGGTCTGAGCCAGACGGTACAGCTCGCGAATTGCTTCGGAGACTTTCTGCTCGTGAGCAAGCGAAGCGGCAAAAGCGTCAGCGACGTTCTTGACGTTCACTTCTGGCGCCGGCTGCTCGCCAATCTTCGGGTGAGCCGAACGGTCGGTCATGTGGGTGATGAACTTTTCCGCGTGGACGATTTCCTCGCCAGCTTGCGCACGGAACCAGCCAGCGATGCCGGGAAGGCTCATGACCTCCATTTCAACTGCCAGCTGACGGTACACCGTCGCTGCGGTTAGTTCGAGAGTTACCTGGGTGCTGAAAGCTTCTGCCAGTTTTCCTGTAAGTTCCATGTCTTTAGACTAGGACTCTTTTGCCAACTTGTCACCGAAGTTTGGACACACTTAGTCCAACCCGAATTAGGGAATCATCCCACGTTGACTGCAGGTTAACCTAGCCGATGCTAAAGAAGGTTAGGTAAACCGAACCAGCCGCAATCTACCGGCTCAGCCCAGCACGACGTAGCGCCTCAGCCATAGCGGTATTTCCAGGAGCCGCCGGCTTGCGTTCCGCTCCACCTTGCTTGCGGTTCTGCCCAGCACGCGCGCCGGCTCCCCCGCCATTGGAGTTCCGTCGTTCACGCGAGGCACCGCCCTTGGCAGGTTGTTCACCTGCCACCGGCAATTCATCATCCAAACGCAAGGTCAATGAAATGCGCTTGCGCGCAGTGTCTACTTCCAAGACCTTGACCTTGACGATTTGCCCTGAGCTGACCACTTCACGCGGGTCAGAGATGAACTTGGTGCTCATCGCGGAGACGTGAATCAGCCCGTCCTGGTGGACACCCAGATCAACAAATGCGCCAAATGCCGCAACATTGGAGACAGTGCCTTCCAGTATCATGCCCGGCTTGACGTCGCTGATGGTTTCCACGCCTTCCTTCAGCGAGGCGGTGACAAACTCACCGCGTGGATCTCGTGCAGGACGGCGCAATTCAGAAATCACGTCACGGATGGTTGGCTCGCCGAATTGGTCGGTCACAAAGTCCTGGGGCTTCAGTTCCTCCAGCCGGCGACCATGTTCCTCAGCGGTCTGTTGCAGGGTTTTCGCCAGAGCATAGGCTTCCGGGTGAACCGAAGAAGCATCCAGCTTTTCCTTGCCGCCAGTGATCCTCAGGAAGCCAGCACACTGTTCAAAAGCCTTCGCTCCCAAACGTGGCACCTTCAACAGGTCCTTGCGCGTTGCGAAGGGTCCGTTGGCATTGCGGTGGTCAACAATATTTCGGCTCAACAGCGGACCAACACCAGCGACGCGGGCAAGCAATGCGGGAGATGCAGTATTAACATCAACGCCTACGGCGTTCACACAGTCCTCCACCACGGCATCCAGAGCGCGGTCCAGCTTCGAAGCGGTTACGTCGTGCTGGTACTGGCCAACGCCGATGGACTTCGGATCAATCTTGACCAGCTCTGCCAATGGATCTTGAAGTCGGCGGGCAATCGACACCGCACCACGCAGCGACACATCCATGTCCGGAAGTTCTTGGCTGGCCAGCTCGGATGCAGAGTACACGGACGCCCCTGCCTCTGAGACAATGACCTTGCTGATGCCCTGACCGCCAAGGACCTTGATGACTTCGGCAGCCAGACGGTCGGTCTCGCGTCCCGCGGTGCCGTTGCCAACGGCGATGAGCGTTGTTCCATGCTTCTTGGCCAACTGCACCAAGATCGCTACTGACTCATCCCACTTCTTGGCTGGGGCGTGCGGATAAATCGTGGCGGTCTCAACCGACTTTCCAGTCAGATCTACAACCGCTACCTTCACGCCGGTGCGCAGGCCAGGGTCCAGGCCAAGAACTGCCTTGTTGCCCGCCGGCGCGGCCAGCAGGACATCGCGCAGGTTTGCTGCGAAGATCTTCACCGATTCGTCTTCCGCTGCTTCAAAAAGCCGTGAGCGCAGGTCTGATTCGAAACGGGTGAGCAATCGAGCTTTCCATGCCAAACGAACGGTTTGGGAAATCCAGGAAGCTGTTGCCGCTCCGGCAGGAACATTCAGCCCCAAGGATGCGGTAATCGCGTTTTCATAGCCCTGGCGCGCCTGGGCCAAGGCTTCCTCGTCGCGGGGATCTGCTTCAGCCAGCTGCAGGTTCAGCACGCCTTCGCGTTCGCCTCGAAGCAGCGCGAGAACGCGGTGCGATGGCAGGCGGTCCAGGTTGGCCACATAGTCGAGGTAGTCGGAGTACTTGCCTTGGCCCTCGGCGCTGGCAGTGCTGGAAACGCTGGCGCTGATCTTGCCGTTGCTCCACAACCGTTCGCGGAGCTCGCCTGCGAGCACGACATCCTGGGAGACGCGTTCGGTCACGATGGAGCGTGCCCCGGAGAGCACGTCTGATTCGGTGGCGAATCCTGCCTCGGCATTGAGGTAACCGGATGCTGACTGAAGCGGGTCGGTGTCCGGGGTGGAAAGCAGTAGATCGGCCAGTGGTTCCAGTCCTGCTTCGCGGGCAATCTGCGCCTTGGTGCGCCGCTTGGATTTGAAGGGCAGGTAGATGTCTTCAAGTTCGGCCTTGGTTCTGGCTGCCGCGATGGCGGCGGAGAGCTGATCAGTCAGCTTGCCGGCCTCGATAATGGCTTCGAGGATGACAGCCCGGCGCTCTTCCAATTCGCGAAGGTAGCGCAGGCGTTCTTCCAGCAAGCGCAGCTGGCTGTCGCTGAGCATGCCAGTGGCTTCTTTGCGATAACGAGCGATGAACGGAACCGTTGATCCCGAGTCGAGCAGTTCTACTGCTGCCTTGATCTGCCATGTGGCGACCTTGGATTCAGTGGAAAGTTCCTGGGCCAGCTGGGCGATAATCCGCTCTTGGCTGGCACGGTCATTGGCGGTGTTCTTCTGCTCGCTACTCACCGATCCATTGTGCCTCACGGGCTGCGAAGTTCAGATGATCGACTCGGTTGGCGTTCAGCAGAAATTCATCATTAATGGTTAGGATTTAGTTCCATGGGGAAAGTTAAAGTTCGAAAAGCAGCAACGCTGTTTGCAATCACATCGGTGGCGCTACTGAGCGCCGGATGCTCGGTCGTCCAGGATACTGCGTCGAATGCGGCCAACCAGCTCACCGATGCAGCCAGCAAGGAAATCGTCCGCCAGGCCTGCGCTCCAGTGCAGGATGGCACCATTGATTCTAGCGAGCTTCGCGTTCTGTCTTCCATCGTGAAATCCGTTGACGGCGGTGGACTGCCTGACGAGATGGTTCAGGTACTCAATGATCTGGCCGACTCCGGTGACCAGGCTCCCGTCGCTTTGCAGGACCGCCTCAAGGAATCCTGCGACAAAGCTACCGCGGAAGAGAACTAATAGGAGTCTGGCCACCATTGGGGTGTTCTAGACTTTTCACATGGTTGAAATTCCTACCAGCGGCAAGGTCCGGCTTGATGCCTGGTTATGGTCCGTGCGAATTTATAAAACGCGCTCCTCGGCAACGGCTGCCTGCCGCGCCGGACATGTGCGTTTGAATGGTGATCCGGTCAAGGCGTCACAGACCGTTGTTGCCGGTGACCGCATCCGTGTCCGCAAGGACGGTTTTGACCGGGATCTGGAAGTGACCGGGCTTCTTTCCAAACGCGTCTCAGCGCCGGTAGCCACCAAATGCTATTTGGACCATACGCCACCTCGCGAACGAGTCATCATTCCGCAGGTACCGGTGCGCGAACGCGGCGCCGGGCGCCCCACCAAGAAGGACCGCCGCGAAATGGATCGCCTGCGCACCTCCTGGCAGGGTTCGGATACCGATCTGTAGTTCCCCCGCGTCCTAGGACAGCTCGATAGCGGGTACGTCCGTCTCGAAGCCGAAGATCTGCGCATAGAACGCCAGAGAGCTTTCCAGCGCCCGCACGATATTTTCCGACTTCCTGAAGCCATGCTGTTCGCCTTCAAAAAGAATGTACGCATGGGCGATTCCGCGTTCGGCGAGCGCATCAGCGACCACCTGGGATTGGGCCGGTGGCACCACCTTGTCCTCATCTCCCTGCAATAGCAGTACCGGGCAGGAGATCTTTGAAACGTGGTTGATCGGGGCGCGCTTCTCGTAGAGATCAGCTGCCTCGGGGTATGGGCCAACCAGGGAGAACATGTACTGGGATTCGAAGTCGTGGGTGTCCTGGACCAGTCCAACCAGATCCGAGACACCGTAGCGGCTGATGCCGGCGGTGAAGACATCGGAGAAGGTCAACGCGCATAGCACGGTCCAGCCGCCGGCGCTGCCGCCTTCGATGCCAATGCGTGCAGGGTCAGCGATCTTCTGGGCAATCAGGGCGTTGATGACTGCCACGGTATCGGAGACGTCCACGACGCCCCATGCTCCACGCAGGCGGTTGCGGTACTCGCGGCCGTAGCCTGTGGAACCGCCGTAGTTCACATCCACTACTCCAATGCCGCGCGAGGTGTAGTAGGCCACCGTGGCGCTCAGCGTTGCAGAAGCCTGGCTTGTCGGCCCGCCATGGACAAAGGTAACGAACGGCGGCAGTTCATCTTCCAACCCGGCGTAACCGTGCTGGGCTGGACGATAGAGCAGGGCGTGCACTGACTGCCCGGCGAGGTTCTTGCACTCGAATTCCTCGACCGATGGAAGCATGGCAGGGTCCGGCAGGTCGCTAATGGACCGGGTCACTGCGTGGTGTTCGAGGGTCTCGAGATTGATCAGGGTGATCTCTTCGCCGTGGGTCATCGACGAGGTCCCTGCCAACAGCCAGTCGTTGTTGATGGCAAATGGCCGGACCCGGGTGAAAGGCAAGTCGAGATCATCCAGTCCCCCGGTGTCTGAATGGACTCGGGCCAATGAGGTCGTCCCTGTTCCGTAGGAGCACAGCAGGGTGTGGGGGTTTTCCACCAGGTACCAGCTGGTGCCGACCTGCCACAGGGGTCCGGCGAATTCCGCAGGGCGGTCCGCCAGGCGGGTGGTGCGGGATGATTCGTCTTGGTATACGTATGGATTCCACCAGCCACTGGCATCGGAGATGAAGGCCAGCCGGTCATCATCCAGCCATTCTGGCTGCATCACTGATTCTTCTGCGCCGCCGGCAATGAACTTGCTCGCCAGGATCCCGGTGTCGGTGAATTCAGCCAAGTGCAGGAAGGTGGAGTCCCACGGCATATTCGGATGTTCCCAGCTGATCCAGGACAGCTTGTTTCCGCCGGGGTTCAACCGCGGGGCCGCCACGAAGCGTGCCGCTTCACTCAGGATCCGGATATTGGCCGCATCTTGGGCCGCACTGCCATCGAGCGGGATCTGCACAATATGACGTACGGGTTCTCCACGCAGGTCTTCCATGATGGCCAGCACGCTGCCTTCGGGGCCGCGGGTGAAATCCGCGAAGCGCAATTTCGGGTCGCCCTCAACGGTGCTTTCGGGAGTCACCGGGGTTGGCTCGCCTTGGCCGATATTCACCGTGTACACGCGCTGGTCAGCGAAGTTAGCGAAAATGATCTGGCCGGTGACTTCATCGATGAGCTTCCAGCTGGAGCCGCCGTATTCGTGGACGCGCGAGCGCACGTTGTACGGGGCAGGGATCAGTTCCTTGCCCTGCTGGCCATCGGTGCCGTATTCCACGAGCGTGATGCGCCCGCCTTCGGCTGGCCGTCCTTCTTGGACAATGACATGGTCTTGATAGAAGCAGGCACCTCCCAGTGGCTTTGTCCCTGCTGCTACGTCTTGAGCGGTGATTGATGAGGGCCAGGATCCGAAAGGCAAGTGCATAGGCATATTCTTGATCCTAGCGATCTTTGAGTTCGAGAACGACCCTCCCGAAGAATGATTCAGAAGAGTTGGGATAAATGATGAACAAATACGCCGTCTTTCTTCGAGGCGTGAATGTCGGTGGTGTGAAGGTCCTGATGAAGGACCTCACGCAGCTGCTTGAGCAGGGCGGATTCAGCGAGGTCACCACGCTGCTGGCCAGCGGAAATGCAGTCCTCAACTCCACGGTTGATGATCCCTTGGTAGTCCAAGAGCAATGCAATGAGCTGCTGCGTGAGCACTACCAGCGGGATATCCCCACCCTGGTTTTCACCCAGCAGGAGATCGATGAACTGGCGCAGCCCTTTGGTTTGCCATTGCCTGAACCGGTGGAGCAGCACCATGGATATCTCACCCTGTGCGCCAGCGCGCTGGACGCCCGGGAACTCGGGCAGGCAATAGCTGGCCTGGATGAGCCGTACCCGTACCTGGTCACCGGGCGGGCGGTGCAGTGGATCGTTGCCAAAGGGACCAGCACCACCAATGGGGTCGCAAAACTGGTGCAGGCCCAGGCCAAGCGGCGGGTGCTGACCACACGCAACCACAACACCATGCTCAGAATCGCGAAGATTCTTCGCTAGCTGTCACTTCGGGTAATAATTGGGCATTGACCACACTTCGCCGACCTGCTTGAGGCACTGGAATGTACATCCTGATTGAACTCGTCGGTATCTTCTTCTTTGCCGTGGCGGGATCCTTGATGGCGGCCCGCCGAGGATTCGATATCCTGGGGTCCGCCTTCTTGGGAGGCGTGTGCGGCTTGGGCGGCGGCGTGGTCCGCGATTTGATTCTTAATGAATCGCCCGCGACCTTTGAACACCCCATCTACTTTGTCCCGCCGGTTTTGGCAGCCCTGTGCGTTTACGCGTTCACGCCCGCAGTCCAGAAATTGCATCGACTCGTCCAGCTATTTGATGCTGCCGGACTCGGACTGTTTTGTGTCACGGGAACAATGAAAGCCCTGGAACATCAGTTCAATCCAGTGACCGCGGTGCTGCTGGGAGTGATCACCAGTGTTGGCGGAGGTTTGATGCGAGACGTCATTTCCAACGTGACTCCGGATTTGTTCAACCCGCGCGATATCTACGCGCTAGCTGCCATGGTGGGCTCCGGGCTGACGGTTATCGCTTGGCATGCGGGATTCATGAGTGTTGGGCTGGGCGCCGGGATCGCCGGCCTCGCATTCCTCATTCGCGTGCTGTCGCTGCGGTTCGGCTGGTCGGTGCCGCTGGCTGCTGGCCACTGGCATCGCGCCAAGCAGAACCCGCCGGCTCCCGATGGGCCGCAGCGCCACTTCTGAACCGCCTAGTCGATGCGTTCGAGCTTGCCGAGGTCTTCGGTATTGGGCGAATCATCCTCGATGGTGCGCGGCGAGTTGATGATGACCGCGCCGATGAGCATGACCACTACGCAGCCAGCCAACATGGAAAAGGCCGCGCCCCAGGAGTCCGTGGCTTTCTGCACCACGCCGAAGAGCATCGGCACGATGGCAGCACCGGCATAGCCCAGGCCCTGGGCGAAGCCGGAGAGCACGCCGGAGCCGTAGGTAGTGCGTGAACGCAGGTTCATCATCAGCAGCGCGATCGCGAAAGTTCCCTGGCCCAGGCCTGCGGCGCAGACCCACAGGGCGGTGTTGTGGGTTGGCGACAGGAAGATGCCCAGGTGTCCGGTGATCCAGCAGGCGGTGAAAATCAGCACTGCGATGATCGGATTCTTCAGCCGGGGAACCCACAGCGGAACCAGCAGGCTCACGGGCAATCCGAGGATGGCGAACAGGGCGAGCATATTGCCTGCGGCCAGTTCGTCCAGACCGCGGTTTTGCAGGTAGGGCGGCAGCCAGGTGAAGTACACGTAGGTTTGTGCCGAGTTGCCTGCCAGGTAGATGGCCAAGCCCCAGGCGACCTTGGACTTCCAAGGGTTGATCTTGGCAATGGGATGCGCGACCCCGTTGGCGTTCACCGGGTGTTCCGCGCGGGTGACACCGCGATCAGCAAATAGCTGCACCATCCACGGGATCAATACGACGCCGGAGAGCACGGCCCAGGAGCCGATGGAGATCTTCCAGTTGCTCAGGTTGGCCAGGGGCACGGAGAACTGCGGTGCCATCCAGGTGCCGATGGCCAGCATCGTGACGTAGCCGCTGGTGACCAAGCCAATTCTCTCGGGGAAATATTTCTTCACCAATGGCGGCAGCACCACGTTGCCCATGCCGTAGCCGGCGAGGGTGACGATGGACAAGGCCAGGAACGAATACACCTCGGGCATGAAGACCCGGGCCAGCTGGCCCACCACGGCCAGCGCGAGCGAAATGATCAGGGTCTTTTCCAGGCCAAAGGATTTGATCAGGCGCGGGGTGAGCAAGCCGAAGACCGCAAAGGCGATCGGAGCGAGCATGGCCAAGAGGCCTGTGGTGAACTCCGTAAAAGGAATGTCGGCTTCAATGCGGGCCAGCAAGGGCGACACCGAGACCACGGCGGCTCGCAGGGATAGGGCCAACAGCAGGATGCCCAGAAGCGCTCCTATCCGTCCGCGGATGGGGGTAGCAACGCTGTCTTTCGTCATTGAATCTTCCTGCTCAGTGTTCGTTGAGATTCCCCAACTTTTTTAGGTTCGAGACCAACTGTAGTAACCGATCGAGCTCACCATCAAAATTACGCTGGTACCACGTGCCCGGAAGAGAGAGCTCGGCATAGAGCCCCTCGCCGGTGAGCATGACCAGATGTGCCAGGTCCTTGCTTCCTACATCATCAAGAATTCCCCGGTACCAACGCTCATTGGTGTTTTCAATTTTCTCGGTGGCATTCTTAACACCTGCCTGGGCCAGCCGGTGCAGGGCCACCAAGTGGCGGTCCAGCTCCGTATCGGCTTCTGCACTGGTGCGGATGAAGTAGGCGGCGCCGCCTTCGGTCGCGCTGCACATGGCTTCCACGTCCCTGGCGATATGCACTTCGGCGGCTTCGATAACGGCATCGGCCAAGGCATCCTTGGAAGCGAAGTGATAGAGCAGGCCACCCTTCGAGACTCCGGCGCGTGCTGCGGTGGCATCGAGCGTGGCTGCACGCTCCCCTTCTTCACACAATAGCGAGATGTAAGCGTCCAGCACTTTGCCGCGGGCAGCAGGTGGGCGGGCCATGGCTCTCCGTTCCATTAGGTGGTGATCGAATTAACCTTATCGTCAATTGTAACTATACCGTCCAGACGGTACAGTTAATGGAGGTGGCCATCACCACCGTCCAATTACGAAACCCCAAGGGTGAAAGTCATGAGCTCAAACATCTCCGAACGCGCCACGGTTCTCAGCAAGCCGCGCCGTTGGGCGGCGTTGGCTGTTCTCATCTTCCCGGTCCTGCTCATCTCCGTAGACAACACCGTTTTGTCCTTCGCAGTGCCCGCAATTACTTCCGCGCTCTCCCCCAGCGGCAACCAGCTGCTGTGGATCATCGACATCTACCCGCTCGTTCTCGCGGGCCTGCTGGTTCCCATGGGCTCCTTCGGCGACCGCATCGGGCGCCGCCGCCTGCTGCTGATCGGCGCCACGGGATTCGCCCTCGTCTCGGCAGTTGCCGCTTTCGCCACCGACGCCAACCAGCTGGTGGCAGCACGTGCGCTGCTGGGCATCTTCGGCGCCATGCTGATGCCGGCAACCCTGTCGCTGATCCGCACCATCTTCCCCGACGCCACCGAACGCCGCACCGCCATCGCCGTCTGGGCGGCAGCCTTCTCCGGCGGCGCGGTCCTCGGCCCGATTGTCGGCGGACTGCTGCTGGAGCACTTCTGGTGGGGCTCGGTCTTCTTGATGGCCGTGCCTATGCTCTTGCCACTGCTCATCGGCGGGCTGATCCTGGTTCCCGAATCCAAGGACCCGAATCCGGGCCGCGTTGATCCGCTGTCCATCGTGCTGATCATTTTCACCCTCTTGCCTTTCACCTATGCCATCAAGACCTTCGCTACCGCACCGTGGTTTGTCATTCTCGGTGCCGTGGCGGTGGCCGTGATCAGCGGTGTCGCCTTCGTGCAGCGCCAGCTGAAGCAGGAAACCCCGATGCTTGATGTGCGCCTGTTCAAGAACGCAGCATTCTCCGGCGCGCTGATGGTGAACCTGATCGGCGTATTCTCGCTGGTCGGCTTCATCTACTTCGTCTCCCAGCACCTGCAGCTGATTGCCGGGCTGAGCCCGATTGAAGCGGGGCTATGGATGACGCCGGGCTTGGTGCTCACCATGCTTTTCGGATTGATCGCAGTGGGGCTCTCACGCCGCTTCGGATCACCGAACATCATGGCAGTGGGACTGGTCTTCTCCGCCATCGCCTACACCTTGGTCATGGTGGCAGGCGAAGGTTCCAACGCGGTTTTGCTCATGGTGGCTTTCGCGGTGCTGGGCACCGGGATCGGCATGACCGAGACCTTGTCCAATGACATGACGCTGGCAGCCGTTCCCGCGTCGAAGGCCGGTGCCGCATCGGCTATCTCGGAAACGGCCTACGAGATCGGTTCGGTTCTGGGTGTTGCCGTGCTGGGCACCATCTTGAACTCCGTGTATTCCTCGCGACTGCTGGTGCCTGGTTCATTGAGCCAGGATCAGGCCGAGCTCGCTGGCGAAACCCTGGGCGGAGCGCATCAGGTGGCTTCTTCGCTGGGCGGCAGTGATGCCCAGTCGCTCATCGAGTCAGCCGCGCAGGCCTTCGATCACGGCGTATTACTTACTTCGAGCATCGCCGCCGCCCTGTCACTGGTGGCCGCAGTTCTCGTATTTCGCGTCATCAAACCGGCAATTCGGTGAACTGCGCGAAGCACTTACCCAAATTTTTGATTAATTGGGTCAAAGTTATTCAATTGTTGACGGCAAACACGTAGGCTTGGCATTGTAGTTCCAAAGTAATTCGCGAAGTACCCGTTAGAAGTTTGTGAATGTCGAACCACCTCGGTTGACGCGAGCCCCTTCTAGACGTGAAGTGAATGACTTGGCTGCTTCGCAAGTATTGTCATCCGCCATGGATGCCAGCACTTGCGTAGATTACAACCAAGCTCGCCAACACTATCGGCGAGAAACGTCTGAAAGGACCAAAAAGTAATATGGCAACCGGAATCGTAAAGTGGTTCAACGCTGAAAAGGGCTTCGGCTTCATCGCTCCAGACAGCGGAGACCCAGATGTCTTCGCTCACTTCACGGCCATTCAGACCCAGGGCTTCCGCACCCTGGACGAAGGCCAGAAGGTTGAGTTTGAAGTTGTAGAGGGTCCAAAGGGTCTGCAGGCTGCAGACATCCGCGCTCTCTAAAGAAGGTCTTTGGCTAACGCCTGACTTTTCAAAAGATGGTCACCCGCACCGCGGGTGGCCATCTTTTTATGTTCAGGAGGTCACGTCCGGAATACTTCGTTGCACACGCTGGTTACATTAAACGTGAAGCTTTCTATTTTGGATCTTGCCCCGGTCGCTCCCGGGCAGACAATCTCCGACTCATTCAAGTCCTCCGTCCGTCTGGCCCAAGCTGCTGAGCGCCATGGCTACGAGCGTGTCTGGTACGCCGAGCACCACAACATGCCAACCATCGCCTCCAGCGCCACCTCGCTGGTCATCAGCCACGTAGCCCACCACACGGAAACCATCCGCCTGGGCTCCGGCGGCGTCATGCTCCCGAACCATTCCCCGCTGGTGATTGCTGAGCAGTTCGGCACCTTGGCCTCCATCTACGGTGATCGCATTGACCTTGGATTGGGCCGCGCGCCGGGCACCGATATGACCACATTGCGCGCCTTGCGCCGTGAGCCTTCGGCCGCCGATTCCTTCCCTCACGACGTGCTGGAATTGCAGGCCTACCTGGCTGGCGAATCCCGCGTGCCTACGGTCCAGGCGACCCCAGGTGCCGGAACCAACGTTCCGCTGTACATTCTGGGATCCTCGCTCTTCGGCGCGAAGCTCGCAGCCCAGTTCGGCCTGCCTTATTCTTTCGCCTCGCACTTCGCACCGGCCGCGCTGCATGAAGCGATCCGCGTCTACCGCGACGAGTTCACCCCATCGGACCAGCTCTCCGAGCCATACGTGATTGCCGGCGTGGGCGTCGCCGCGGCGGAAACCGCAGAGAAAGCCCACGAGGTTCTCAACGTGGCCAAGCGCCATCGCGTTGCCAGCTTCCTTGGCCGCAACGCCAAGAAGGAATTCACTGAAGCAGAAGTCGATATGCTCATGGATACTCCGCAGGCGGAGCAGATCCTGGACATGATGCGCTACACCGCGGTGGGCACCGGAGAGCAGGTTGCTGATTACCTGCAACACTTCGCCACTGCAGCCCAGGCGGATGAACTGATCACCATTCACTACCCCACCGAAGAACAAGATCGACTCGCTTCGGTCAAGATCACCGCTGAAGCCAGCGCACTGGTCTCAGCCAAGTAAGCCCTTAAAGCAGTTTGGTCCCGGCACATAGTGCCGGGACCACCTGTTTTAACGCTAGTTCTTGGTTCGCTGGGAGACGACAGCCCACAACCCGAGGACGGCAGCCAAAACCGAGCAGCAGATAGCAAAGACCAGGATGCTGATCTCTTGGCCGAAGACTCCAACGGCCCAGCCCAAGGCGATCACGGGAACCGCGCTGCCCAGGTAGGTCACCAGATAGATGGTGGATACGGTCTGAGCGTGCTGTCGGTCGCTGACGGCAGCCACTGCAGTGGCGAAGGCGGTCCGGAAGCTCATGCCCTGGCCCAGTCCAAGAAGCACCATGGCCAGCAAAGCCAGGACCAGCAGCTTCTGTTCGGCGGCTACCGCCAGAAGCACGGTCGATACCGCCATGAGCCCCAGTCCTACCGGCAAGAGCTTCGCGCCGCCACGCACTACCACCTGCGACAGCGCGGAGATTCCCAGCGGCAGGCCGGCAATCAGTCCGATGATCCATGGGGCATCCAGGTCGAAGGCCTGGGCAAAGTATCCCGGGGCCAGGGAGAGCACGAATCCGAAGATGGCGAAGCTCAAGAAGCCCACCAAGGCGGCCAGCCAGAACTGCGAACGAGCAGTGCTCGGGATGCCCAAGCGTCGTGGGGCCAGGGCCTTGCCGCGCTGGCCGCGTTCTGCCATGGCGATCGCCGGCCGGGCCTGAAGGGTAGTCAGCGGAATCATCACCAAGACCAGCAGCACGGCCTGCAGCATGAAGACGGTACTGCGTCCGCCGGGCAGGTTGGCCAGCAGGCCGCCCAATACCGGGCCGAAAGCCACGCCGCCGGAGGAAGCCAGGAGCGTGAATCGCGAGGCCCACTCTGGTTTAGAAGGTAGCAGCTCGCGCAGTGCCGCGGCGCTGGCACCGGTTGCCAGTGCCACACCGGTTCCCTGGAGCCCGCGGCCCAGGCACAGCTCAAGAAGATTGGAGGCAGAACCGAAGACGAAGGTGCCGGCCAAGGAGACGAGCACTGCGATCACGAGGGCGGCTCGGCGGCCGATGTGATCGGACCAGTGGCCCACGGTGCACAAGAAGAACATCAGCGAGCACACGTAGCTGGCGAAGGCGATGGTCGTTCCCATCGCGCCAAGCTTCAGTTCTGCTTGCAAGGCCGGGTACAGCGGGGTGGCGAGGTTGGCGCCAACCAACAGCAGGAAGCTCACCGCTACGGTGATGACCAGTCGTGTGGTCAATCCCGGATTCCAGGAGAGGGCGCGGTGCTGCATGGGCTGCATGCGCAGTTCACTGATGACAGACACGTTCACTCCCGGTTTCAAAGTAGCTGAGGCCTTGGTGTCCAGGATCGCCCTGAAAAGTTTTTTACCGGTGGGGCCACTCGCTGCCCCACCGGTGAGTTGAGCGTTCTGCTTGAGTTTGTCTACTGCAACAGATCGTTCTTTCACTAATATCCCTCCTTCCAAAGCAAGCCGGGTGATTTCTTGTTAGGATTTGAGCAGTTTGGTCAAAATACTGGCCTTCGAGAGCACCTGGAGTGAGCATATAGTGCGATTAGACGACGTAGACCTCAAAGTACTGCTCGCCCTCATCAAGGATCCGCGCATCCAGATCTCTGAGCTGGCTGATGAAGTCGGCATTGCCCGCAACACGGCACAGTCCCGGCTGCGCCGACTGCAGCGGTCGGAGATCCTGCGTGATGGCGGCCGCGATATCGACCTCGGCAAGCTGGGCTACGACGTGCTCGCCTTTGTCACCTTGGAAGTCAATCACCGGGATCTCGATACCGTGATCACCGCGCTGCGGCAGATCCCCAACGTCCTAGAAATCCATGAGACCTCCGGACGCGGAGATGTCTGGGTCCGGCTGATTGCCACCGACACCCACCAGTTGCAGTCCGCACTGCGTCAGATCTTGCGCATCAAGGGCGTCACTCGTTCGGAAACGACCTTCGCGTTGCACACACATTTGGCCTACCGTGCCTCTCCTCTGCTGGAGCACTATTCCGAACACGATCATTAATAAGTCATTCACTTTCTGCCCAATAAAACAAGACTTTCGTTTAGAGTTTTACGGTCCTACGCTGGTGCTACGAGAAGTCACGAGGAGAATCCCCCGACTTCGACGGCGGATCCCTCGTATCAGCGAAGGAGTACGTCATGAGCAGAGATTTTGAACCGACAGAGTTCGCTCCGGAATTCGGCAACGACATTTATGAGCCGGATGACGGCCGTGATTCCCAAGCGTATGAAGGCTCCAGTGACATGCCCGAGACCATGCGCAACAACGACCCGCTAGCCAAGCGCCAGTATCTCTACGATGACGATCTGGAAACCGAAGAAGACCTCGATAATGAATTCCGCAGCGATGATTCAGAAGACGAGGAAGAAGACCTGTACGACCCGGAAGATGAAGACTAATCTCCCGGCTAAGCAAAACTTGGGCTAAAGGCCATAGACTTTAGAAGTGATTAATCCAGTTCATCTGCGCACCCTGCTCGAAGTAGTGGCGCATCGCTCCTTTGCCACGGCCGCAACCCGCCTAGGCTACACGGCCAGTGCTGTATCCCAGCAGATGACAGCACTGGAACGAAGCACCGGGACCACGCTCTTCGTCCGCGGCGCCCGCTCGATCACCCCCACCCCGGGAGCCCTGCGCATGGTGCGCCACGCCAAGCGCGTGCTCACCGACCTCGACGCGCTCATGGCCGACGTCGCCACCATCTCCACCGACGCCACAGACCTCGAAGAAATCAAGCTGGGCATTTTCCCCTCGCTGGCAACCTACGCCTTGCCGCAAATTCTCAAAGCCTCGGATTGGGCATCCTTGGGCATCAACCTCAGGTTATGGATCGGCGAGCCCCAGCAGACCGTCGCCGGTCTCGGCACCGGTGGCGACCTTGATCTGGCACTGATCTTCCAGGTAGGACCCGGCGGACTGTCCTGGCCGGCCTCATTGGAACGCACCTGGCTGGGCGATGACCAATTCCGCGTGGTGATCCCGGCTTCATGGCCGATTGCCGATGATTCCCAGCTCACCGTGGACCAGCTGGCCGAGTGGCCATGGATCTTCCACCACCCCGGAACCTCGGATGCAACACTGATTTCCAGGCTGTTCTCCTCGTACAACATCCACCCCCAAGTGGCTGCCTACTGCGACGACTTCAACGCCTCGCTGAGCTTGGTCTCCTCCGGGCTGGGCGCAGCCCTCGTCCCCGATCTGGCCATGGCCAACGCACCCGAGGGCCTGCGCATTGTCGATGCCCCGGAAATCCGCCTGGCACGTTCCATTTTTGCGTTGAAGCCGGAGAACTCGAAGAAGCCGAAGGTCGCCCTGGTGCTCGACCGACTGGCCCAGATCCTGGCCCAGTAGACCCGAATCCTTTCCGCCAGGCACTAAAAGTGCCTGAACATCATTGAGGAGCCTTTCGTGGAACGCTCAAGCGCGCCCGCCGATCCGGCAACAAATATCGTTTCCCGCGTTTATGGCCCCATCGGCCACATTGAGCTGGACCGGCCATCAAAGCTCAACGCGCTGACCTTGGGGATGCTCACGGAACTGACCCGCGTGCTCAGCGCCTGGGCCGAGGATTCCTCGATTTCGCTGGTCCTGCTGACCGGCCGAGGCGAGCGGGCCTTCTGCGCTGGCGGAGACATCGCCGATTTCCATCGCGCAGTCACCACCGGAAAGCACCAGGAATTCCTCGACCTCCTGTCGCTGGAATTCGACCTGGACTACCTGATCTCCACCTATCCCAAGCCGTTGATCAGCTTGGCCCATGGCATCACCATGGGCGGCGGGGTGGGACTGGCATCCCACGCGCCGGTGCGCCTGGTAACCCAAAGTGCCACCATGGGCATGCCAGAAGCAAAGATCGGCTACACCCCCGATGTGGGCGGAAGCCACCTGCTGGCCAACGCTCCGGGGCATTTCGGCGAATACTTCGCCATGAGCGCCGCCTCGTTCAAGGGAGCTGACGCGGTCTATCTCGGATTCGCGGACGTGGTGGTCACCGATTCCTTCGCACAAAACATCCTCGACGAACTCGATGAATTCGTGGGATTATCCGCAGGTGAAATCATCTCTGCCATTGAAGTGCTGCATGGCGCACAGGAATCCTATGCCCTGGAACTGAGCCAGGGATGGGTGGATCATGCATTCAGTGCCGATACCCCTTCCCAGGTCCTCGAACGCCTCGAGCAGATGGTGCACCCCGCAGCCAGGCAAGCCGCCGAAACACTGTTGGCCAACTCGCCGTCCAGTGTCAGCTCCGCGTTCTACACGGTGCGCAAAGCACGCGCCGAACAGGACCTGCGTTCAGCCTTGGACCGCGAGCTGCGCATGGCAGGCTACCTGATGCACCAACCGGATCTGGCCGAAGGCATCCGCGCCCAGGTGATCGACAAAGACCGCAACCCGCGGTGGTCACCAGCGCTCATGAGCGGTGTAGACCAGTACGCGTTGCGGTCCTTGGCCGAGGGTTCCCAGCTTTAGTTCTCGGCCCCTGGCCTGCCTTCTGGGCGGGTGACATCTGAATGCACCGGACGGACTTTGGCCGAGTCCCTGGGTTCGATGCGCGGTGCGCTGACAGCATCCTGCGGCTCGCGCACCAGGGCTGGCTCAATGCCGACGCCCAATGGTTCTTCAAAGTGCAACGGCGCATGCTCGCCGAAGTGGTCCGCATCGGCTTCGTCCCAGTCCTCTTTCCAGGACCCTGGAGCATCATCCAATAATTCGCCGGGACGCAGCCAGTGGAACAGCGAAGCATAAGACCGGGTGGACTGCAGATTCACCCGGCGGCGGAGCATGCGCGTGTTCAGCTGCGTCGGGCTGGTCAGGCCCATGGATGCCATGATCTGGGCCGATTCGGTGACCGTCAGCCGGTGGTAGTTGTAGACGCGGTGTCCCTTGTCCTCCACGTCCAGGGCCCGCATAAGGCGCTTGTTCTGGGTAGCCACACCGACAGGGCAATGATTGGTATGGCACTGCTGCGCCTGGATGCACCCGGTGGCCATCATCATGGAGCGGGCCGAGAAGGTGAAGTCCGCACCTTGGATCAGCCGCTTGATGATGTCCGAGCCGCTGGCGATCTTGCCGGCAGCGGCCAACCGGATTTCATCGCGCAGCCCGGCCCCGACCAGGGTATTGTGCACCAGCATCAGCCCCTCGGTCAGCGGGGCACCCACATGGTCCTCGTACTCCAGCGGTGCCGCGCCGGTGCCGCCTTCTGCGCCATCCACGGTAATGAAGTCGACAACAATACCGGTCTCCAGCATGCCCTTGCAGATGGCCATGACGTCGGTGCGCGAGCCAACACAGAATTTGATGCCCACGGGCTTGCCGCCACTGAGCTCGCGAAGGCGTGCGACAAAGTGCATCAGCTCGCGCGGGGTGGAGAACTCCGCATGGCTGGCCGGCGAGATGCAGTCTTCCCCCATCGGCACTTCACGGGCCTCGGCGATTTCCGCGGTGACCTTGGCCGCTGGCAGTACGCCGCCCAGCCCAGGCTTGGCACCCTGGGAGAGCTTGATCGTGATGCCCTTGACGTTCTTGTGCTTGGCCTTGGCCGCGAAGGTCTCCGGGTTGAACCGGCCTTCCGGGGTACGGCAGCCGAAGTAGCCTGAACCGATCTCCCAGAACAGGTCCGCCCCGTATTCCAGATGATATTTCGTCAGCCCGCCTTCACCGGTTTCGTGGACGAATTCGCCCATCTCCGCGCCCTTGTTCATCGCCAGGACGGCATTGGCCGAGAGCGCGCCAAAGCTCATGGACGAGACATTCATCAGTGAAATCTCATAGGGCTGGGTGCACTGGCTGGAACCGACCTTCACCCGGAATTGGCTGGTGGGCGGTGCCACCGGGGCCACCGATTGCAAAAGGTATTCGTGGCCGATGGCGTTCACATCGCGCTCGGTGCCAAAGGCCTTGTGGCTGTCGGCGCCCTTGGCCCGTGCGTACACCAGGGAACGGGTGTCCCGGTCAAAGGGCTTGCCGTCGGTGTTCCGCTCGATGAAGTACTGCTGGATTTCCGGGCGGATGAACTCGAAAAGGTAACGGGCATGCCCGACAATCGGGAAGTTGCGCAGGATCGCATGCTTTTTCTGCAGGAGGTCACGGACCCCGAGCAGTACCAGCAGTCCGGTCAATGCCACCAGGATCCACCAGACCCAGCCGCCAGAAGTGCTGGCCAGGATCGCGGTGACGACAAAACCGGTGGCGAGGACGCCGAGGAACAGGAGAACCACTATTCGCATCATGATGCCGAGCCTAGTAGCTCAGCGCCGGCTTGTCAGGCATCTAGCCCGGGAGGATCCGATCCACTTCGCGGATGGCCATCTGCGAGAACAGCGAATCGGGGTTCGCCAGCAGCTCGGAGCTGTGGCCGCGTTCGGCGACCGTGCCTTCATCAAGCACCAGGATCGTGGTGGCCTGTCCGACCGTTGCCAGTCGGTGGCTGATCATCACCACTGCCATTGCCTCTTGGCGGCGGCGTTCAATGGCCTGCAGGACCAGTAGTTCGCTTTGGGCATCCAGTGCGCTGGTGGATTCGTCCAAAACCAGGATGGCCGGCTCGCGGATCAGTGCCCGGGCCAAGGCCAGGCGTTGGGTTTGGCCACCGGAAAGCCTGGCGCCGCGCTCCCCGAGCCGGGTATCAAGTCCCGCTTTTTGCCGGATCAGCCAGCTGCCCAGGCCCAGTTCCTCCAGCACTGCTACCAGCTGGTCATCGCTGATCCCCTTCAGACCCAGCAGCAGGTTATCGCGTATCGTGCCGCGCACGGTGACCGAGTCCTGGGAGACCAGGATGATCTTCTGACGCAGTGCTGCCAAGCTGGTTTCGGTGATGTCGACGCCGCCAAAGCTGATGGTGCCGGTGTACTCGATAGCTCGCACCAGGGCTGCGGCCACCGATGATTTCCCTGATCCGCTCGCGCCGACCAGTGCCACCACGTCTCCTGGATTCACGGCCAGATTCACATCCTGCAGCACGGTGTTTGGTCCGTAGCTGATGCCCAGATCTTCAATGGCCAGCTCTCCGGCGTCGGACAAGGCTTGCGGGTGGGCGGGATCAATGACTGCAGGCTTGAAGGTGGCCGTGGCGTGCAGCCGGCGAGCGCTGGCCAGCGAGTCTTGCAGCCCTAGAATGAACCCGTCCACGGCGCGGACTGCTTCAAAGGAGGGCACCAGGGCGCAAGCCACAACAACCAGCGCGCCGAACTGGCCTTGGGTGCCCAAGAGAATGAAGAGCGCCATCAGGCTGCCCCAGATCACCAGCTGGGTCAGGGTGGCACGAACCGCGGTGATCTTGCCGGTGCTTACTGCGGCGGCCCCGGCAGCGCCGGTGCTCTCACGCAGGCGCTGCAAGGTCTCGTTGCCGCCGTGGAAGCTATGCAGGACTTCCACTCCCGCCATGGCTTCGGTCAGCAACTGGTTTTGCGCGCCACGGGCCGCTGCGGTTTTCGCCGCATTGCGCCGCAGCTTGCGCACGCCCACAGCCGGTATCACCAGTCCGATCAGCACATATGCGCCGAGCACGATCAGTGCTGGCTCTTGGCCGAACTGGATCCAGGTAGCCCACGTGGTCAGAGCGCTGACGACGACCGCTGATACGGCAGGTGGCAGGGTGTGGGCGAAAAACACCTCGACTTTATCGATATCGCTCGTCGCCCGGGCAAGGAGGTTTCCCGAATTCTTGGTGGCCGCGGTGAATGGGGCCTGCCGTTCAAAGGCCGCGTACATGCGCCGGCGCAGTCGTGCCAGGGACAGGAACGCCACCCTGTGCCCGACATACTGTTCCAGATAGCGCAGGACTCCCTTGGCCAGTCCGAGCAGGAAGATCAATCCGATAAGCCATCCCCAGCCCTCTGACTGCAGCAAGCCCATGCCCGGGAATCCCAGCACGCGGACCAGGCCGATGCCGGCCAGGACAAAGATGCCCAAGGAGATCAGTCGAGTCAGGCAGGAGAAGAGGCTTGCCATGGCCAGCGGAGCGAGCAAGTCCTTGGTGGTTCCGATGAGCCAGAAGATGCTCGCCACGGTGTGCTTCTTTTCGCGGCTCATGCTTGCCCCTCCCCGAGTGAAGACAGCCCGCCGGATTGCAGTTGCGAGGTGCGTTGGTTCAACTTCTCGACAGCATCTTTGAGATAGCCAGGCTGGCCCAGGAGTTCTTCGCGCGCTCCGGCTTGGATGACTCGTCCGTGGTCCATCACCACGACGCGGTCATAGTCGGAAAGCAATCCCAGCCGGTGGGTGACGGTGATGATGGTGGTGGATGGGTCGAGGTCGCGCAGGGTTTGGATGATGCCGGCTTCGCTATGTACATCTAGCGCGCTGGTGGGTTCGTCAAGCAGGAGAATTGGCCGGTTGGCCAGCAGGGCACGTGCGAGCGAAAGCCGCTGGGCTTGGCCGCCGGAGAGCCGGGCTCCGCCTTCGCCTAGCAGCTGGTCCAGGCCCTGCGGCTGCGCATGGAACCAGGAATCCATCCCTACTTGGGTGATGGCCTCAAGCAACTGCTCATCGGTAGCGGCCGGTGCAGACAGCTGGAGATTTTCCCGCAGGCTCACTCCGAAGAGCGTGGCGTGCTGTTCAACGACGGCGCTGTTGGCTTTGAGGGTGGCTGGACCCATGGGCTGCCGGCCATCGTGGATCAGCCCGCTGGTGGATTCAAGCTGGCCTTGGAGCACCCGGATCAACGAGCTCTTGCCGCTGCCGGAAGCGCCGATGATGGCCGTGCGGGACCCTACCGGGAACTGCAGATTGATATCCTCCAATGCCTTCTCGGTTCCGTTATAGCTGGCAGACAGATTTTCAATGAATAATCCGTTGGTTCCCAGGTTCACGCGCAACGGGTTGGCCATAGATGCGTGCATGGGGATTTCTTCGATCTCGGCCAGTTTCTTCTCGGATGCTTTGCCCGTCATGCCGATGTAGAAGAAGCTGCCCACGTAGTTCACCGGTGCCAGCATCAGGTAGCTGAGGATGACCAGTGCCACGGCTGAGCCCGGGGTGATGGCACCGCTGCTGGCGCGCCACCAGGCCAGCAGTGAAGCGATGGCCAACAGCAGCACTGCGAAGCTGGAATCGATGACCAGCAGGATCAGCTGGTTTCTGGCCAAGAGCTTCATCACTTGTTGGCGCACGCGCTCGGTGGCTGCGTTGATGGCCTTACCCATCCAGGTGCTGCCGCCGTTGAGCTTGAGCATGTTCAAGGAACGCAACGCGTCGAGGAAGGTGGCCGAGAGGATTCCCTGGGCCCTGCGGTATTCCCCGTTCGCTCCCCCGAAACGACGCTGGAAGCCCACGACGATCACTGGCACGAAGGCGGTGGGGATGAGCAGCAGGATCGCGCTGAGCGGGTCAATGAACAGCGCAATGAAAATCAGGATCAATACGGGGGTGGCTACCGCGGCGCTGGCCGGTCCGATGAAGCTGGAACGGTACTTCACCGAGCGTTCCACCGAATCCATGGCTGCGTGCACCAGTTCGCCTTCGCCTGCACGGCGAACGGCCAACGGCCCAATGGACAGGTAGTGCTTGAGCAATTTGGAGCGGTGGAAGCTGGTCAGGGCCTGGCTGTCGTGGGAGATCACGATGGGAATCAAGAACGTCGCGACGAGCAGTGCCAGTAATTCGCCAACGACTCCGATGTACCACTGGCTATCGAGCGAAGCGCCGGTGTTCAGCCGATCAAATCCTTGGCCCAGCAGCACGACGAGTCCTGCGGTTCCGGCCGCGGCAATCAGGCTGAGCGCCACGACGATTGCTGTTGCTGCCGAAAAAATTCCAAAGACCCTACGCACATCCCTATCCTAGGACAGATCGGTCCTCGACCTGCAGGGCGTTTGTCACAGATTGCCGGTGGCGCGGGAAGTAGGCGAAACTGGAAGGCATGAGCACTTCGGAGCTAAAACAGCGCCCCCATTCCGTCACCCTGCGATTCCTCGCGGCCCCGACCGACGTTGATGTCACCGGGATCGTTCCTGCAGGCACCGTTCTCGAGTGGGTTGACAAGGCCGCTTATGCAGCTGCCGTGGGCTGGTCTTCCAGCTATTGCGTGACCGCTTACGTGGGCAATATCCATTTCGCGGATCCCATTCACTCCGGTGATCTGGTCGAGGTCAAAGCCTCTGTGGTGTACACCGGAAGCAGCTCCATGCACATCCAAACCGAGGTGACCTTCCAGGATCCTCGCGAACTGCGCCCGGTGGCTTCCAGCAATTGCCTGGTCATTTTTGTGGCCGTGGATGATCAGGGCAAGCCGACAGCGGTTCCGAGCTTCACCCCTGGCACGGCCCGGGAAATAGAGCTCCGCGATAATGCGTTGGCCCGCATTGATATCCGTGAACAGATCGTGGCGTCCATGAAGGACCAGCAGTACACGGATGAGGGCACCGCTGAGCGAGTGACCCTGCGCTTCATGGCCTCTCCCACCGACGTGAACTGGGGTGGCAAGGTCCATGGCGGCATGGTGATGAAGTGGATTGACGAAGCCGCTGAGCTGTGTGCAGCGCGGTACTGCCAGCAGGAAACGGTCGCGGTCTTCTCCGGCGGCATTCGCTTCTACCGTCCATTGCTTATCGGGCATCTGGTGGAAGTGGAAGCACGCTTGGTTTATACCGGCAACAAGGGCATGCACATCGCTGTCCATGTGCGTTCCGGCGACCCGAAGACCCGCGAAATGAACCTGACCACCTACTGCCTGACCGTGATGGTGACTCGCGACGAGACCGGCACCGCGGTGCCGGTGAAGCCATGGGTTCCGGTCAGCGCCGAGGATCAGCGTTTGTGGGAGCATGCCCGTGAGTTGGTGGCCATCCGGGCCAATGCGCCTGGCGGATACACCCCGGTTCATCTGGTGGATTCGAGCGCCTCATGAGTGATCGCGTGCCGTTTGTGAAAGTTTGCGGGCTTTCCACCGCTAACGATGTCCAGGTCGCGGTGCAGCATGGAGCGGACGCTATCGGCTTTGTGCTCACAACCAGCGCCCGAGAAGTAAGCCCGCAGCAGGCAGCGCAGCTCGCGGCCTTGGTGCCCGAAGGTGTTGCCACCGTCGCGGTATTCCATACCGAGGATCTGCCGACGGTGCTCGAACGCGCCTCTGCAGCAAAGGTCGGTTGGGTCCAGCTGCACGGTAAGCGTACTGCTGATGATGTGAAGCTAGCTAAAGATGCCGGCTTCAAAGTCATCCGAGCGGTGCGCCGCGATGCAAACCCTGAAGACTTCGCTGATTGGTGCGAAGACTTGTTGCTCATCGATGCTTCAGTTCCCGGCAGCGGCAAAAGCTGGGATTATGCAGCGGTGCGCGAGCTGGCCGCTGGACGACAGTGGCTGGTTGCTGGCGGGCTGACCCCGCAGAATGTCGTCGAGGCGTTGGAACTCTCCGCTGCAACGGGTGCAGATGTCTCCTCCGGGGTGGAGTGTTCACGAGGCGTCAAGGATCCTGCGTTGATTGCCCAGTTTGTCGACGCCGCGAAGGGCGCCTGATATCTAGCTGATCCAGTTGTGCGGAGCAGGCTTGCGCGAGCCGGGCAGGGCTCCCTGCTCACGCCACTGGTGAATCCATTCTGGAACTACGCGGTCTTCGGGAACGTCGAGCCCCACCGCGGCCAGGATCTCTTCGTTGGAGACGGCACCGTTTTTAGAGGTCATGCGGGTGGCGATATATGCACGGGCATAGATTTCGCCGTTGACCACGATGCGCTGTTCAAAGTAGATGCACTTGTCATCCAGTCCCAGCAGGCGGGTTTCTTGCGAGAACTTGGTGCCCAGTCGCACCGATTTGCGGAAGGTGATGGTTTCGGTCTGCACTACCGGGGTCCATTTGTTCTTGCGCATGATGTCCCAGACGCCGGAACGGAACATGAGATCAAACCGGCCGAGGTCGAAGATCGAGAAGTACATTCCGTTGTTGATATGACCGGCGAAGTCGATGTCGGTCAGGGTGGCTCGCATGGTTACCGAGCTGGTGTCGAACATGGAAAGTCTGGTGGCCTTTTTGCTGTTCAAAAAGACCATGAGGATTCGGAAGATCATGTGCATACCATCACATTACCGTCCGGTAACTTTTCTGCCTAGTCCATACTGCGTCCTCTCGACCATTGACGTAGTTCTTGCGGATCATGCCCACGCTGTGACAAAGCGGTATGGTCAAAGTGCCACCCTCCCTAAACTTCGTCGAGGAACTTGATGCGCAGACTTCCCGAGATATTGCAGCGGCGCCTGCCTTCCTTGCCGCCAGCAGACTGGGAACGCCCTACCCCAGCAGCGAAGGGCCTGCGCAGGGACATGCTGCTCGCCCTGGCTTTTCTCCTCCTCGCATTACTGATGCAAGAGCTTGTACTGTCGCTCACCGAAAAGGAAGATGCGGTGCAGCGCCCGATTGCCTTCCTGATCCTGTCTGCATTGATTCTTCCCCTCATGTTCCGGCGGCGTTGGCCCATTCCGATGATGCTGGTCGGTTCCGTCGCATTTATTGCCAGCAGCGGTTCTGAGACCTATACGGTCGGCACGCAGCTCTGCGCCCAACTCGCCTACTTCTTGGGCATTTACACCGCAGTGACGTGGGCAAAGAATCGGCGGGCGTTGTGGATCTCGATGACGGTCGTGCTTCTGGCCATGGCTGTGTGGATTATCGTTTCGCTCTTCACCTCTGATCTCTTCGCGGCAACCGGAATGAGAATGGTCGATGATCCCGCAGGACTATTGCCCGTGGACATCGCCTATTCCCTCTACAGCTTCCTCATGAATCTGATGTACTTCGGTGGCGCAATTTTCCTCGGCTTGATCAGCTGGTCCAATGCCTACTCCAACGAAATCGTCAAGGAACAGGCCCAGCGCATCGCAGACCAGGCACAGCAATTAGCTGATCGAGCAGTCAACGAGGAACGGCTGCGCATCGCCCGCGAACTGCACGATGTCATCGCCCATCACATCGCTTCGGTAGGCGTGCAAGCCTCGGCCGCGCGCCTCGTACACGACCGGGATCCCGGCAAATCCCTGGAGCTCATGCGCGGTATTGAAACCTCTGCACGCAGCGCGGTGCAAGAAACTCGCTCATTGCTCGGGGTGCTGCGTGAAAACGACATAAGTGAGTCCGGTGCAGAATCCGCAGGCGGAATCCGGAGACCGGAACCCTCCATGGCTCGTATTGAAGAGCTGGTGACTGCCAATAAGCTTCATGGATTGACGGTAGTTCTTTCACGCGATGAACATGAAGCACGTTTCATTGATAACCTGCCCGCTGGTCTCTCGCTTGCTCTCTATCGCATTAGCGGTGAAGCGCTGGCTAACGTGCGCCGGCATTCCACGGCGCACACGGCCACGCTGTCTGTGCGTTCAGGATCCGATGAAGAAGGCGCGTGGGTTGAAGTCGAAGTGACAGACGATGGGCGCCCGCGGCCGGATTCGTCCGGCAGCGGATTCGGATTGCGAGGCATCAGGGAACGATCGAACTTGCACCACGGCCTGGTAGAAATCGGACCGCGTATTCCGCGCGGCTGGCGCACCCGGGCCAGGCTTCGAGTTGTCGCACAAACAGATTCAAGGACGAT
The DNA here is from genome assembly GCF_012221945.1 of Glutamicibacter mishrai. Classification (NCBI taxonomy): domain Bacteria; kingdom Bacillati; phylum Actinomycetota; class Actinomycetes; order Micrococcales; family Micrococcaceae; genus Glutamicibacter; species Glutamicibacter mishrai. The sequence goes on from NZ_CP032549.1 coordinate 996,637, forward strand.
GTCATGAGCAAAATTTCAGTGGTGATTTGCGATGATCAGCCCTTGATCGTCTCGTCCCTCAAACTCATATTGGAAACAGACGATCGCATCGAAGTGGTGGGCACTGCCAATAATGGCGTAGCAGGTGTTGAAATGGTCCAGACGCTGAATCCGACTCTGGCACTGATGGACATTCAGATGCCTCAAATGGACGGCATCGCGGCTACAACCAAGATCATCGGCCATACCGACACCAAGGTCATCGTTCTGACGACCTTCAATCGCGACGATTATCTCTTCGATGCCATGGATGCCGGAGCCAGCGGATTCCTGCTGAAAAACAGTGAACCCGAGATGCTCATCAATGCAGTGCATCAGGTGGCAGCCGGCAACGGGCTGCTCTCCCCCGAGGTCACTTTGAAGCTCATCAAAGGGCGAACCCCCAAAGGCATTAACGGGGCCGAACAATCTTCAAGTCCTGAGTCGGGACGGTTGAGGGAACTTACCGAACGAGAACTCCAGGTTCTCGGCGAACTGGCCAAGGGCAAAAACAACCAGGAAATCGCTACCTCGTTGTCGCTGTCCGAAGCCACTGTCAAGACGCATCTGTCTAATCTTCTAGCCAAGCTCCACCTGCGCGATCGTGTTCAAGGAGTTCTTTTTGCATATCGTGCTGGTCTCATCCAATAGTTTGAACCTTCAGATTGATCACTCAGCCTGGCTCTTTTCCTAAGCTGATGAGTACAAAGATTATTCGGCAGAGGAAATCATGCTTGAGTTGCACAACGTCTCACGATCGTTCTCGGACCACCAGGTACTACAAGATGTCAGCTTCACCGTACCCGGCGGTGCCCTAACCGGATTCGTTGGCGCCAACGGAGCCGGCAAAACCACGACCATGCGCATCATCATGGGCTTGCTGGCGGCCAATACGGGCGCAGTCACCCTCAACGGCGTTGAACTGTCTTCGGATACGCGTCCGAACTTCGGATACATGCCAGAAGAGCGAGGGCTGTATCCCAAACAGCCGGTCATTGATCAACTCGTTTATCTGGGCCAGCTGCACGGATTAGGAAGAACCACCGCCCGTTCGCGCGCGATGGAGCTCTTGTCGCGGTTCGGCCTGGAGAACCGGGCCAAGGCCAAGTTGGAGTCGCTGTCTTTGGGCAATCAACAAAGGGTCCAGGTGGCGGCATCGCTCCTGCATGAACCTGATGTGCTGATTCTGGATGAGCCCTTCAGCGGGCTTGATCCCATTGCCGTGGATGCCATGAGTTCAATCCTGCGAGACTACGCTTCGCGCGGCGTTCCCGTTCTCTTCTCTTCGCATCAGCTGGATTTGCTGGACGTATTAGTGGACCACTTGGTGATCATTCAGAACGGGAAGATTCTGGCTGACTCCTCAGCCGATGACCTACGCTCATCGCAGGCCTCGCGCCACCGCATTTCTTTGGGTTCCGATGCAGGCTGGCTGCGCAACGAACCAGGTGTCGGCGTGCTCGATATTTCCGGGCCGGACGCCTTGGTCAATTTTGATTCCGAAACCACAGCACAACGAATACTCGCACGAGCCATGGAACGCGGTTCAGTAACTGAGTTCTCCATCTATCGACCTTCATTGGCCGACGTCTACAGGGAGATCATCCGATGAATACCACTAGCCCGGCATGGCTGATCGTCACCCTGCGAGAAGTCGAAACGAAACTACGCGACAAAGCTTTCGTCATCACCACCATTGGCACATTGGTGGTCATCATCGGATCGATTGTCGTCTCCAGCATTCTTGGCAGCCGTAGTACAGAATTCTCGGTAACAGCTACCGATGAGTCCAGCTATCAAGTGCTCACCCAAGTCCAGAAAGACAAACCCGACGATGTTTCGCTGCGTATTGCCCAATCCACCGAGCAAGAAGCAAGGCAACAACTTGGCGATGGCGACCTCGATGCGATGCTGTCCAGCAGCAATGATGGGCAAGCCTATTCGCTGACCGGCTTTGACGAAGTTGATGATCAGCTTCGCCAACTGGTTGCCGACGGTGCCGACACGATACTTACTGACCAGTTACTTGCATCCGCAGGGCTGGATGCCGCGAGCCTGCCTTCTGCAGATGCGTTGAAGGTATCCCAGCTTCAAGGCGATGCCGACCGGAATTCAATGGTCAAGGCCATGGGATTCCTCTTTTCCTTCCTTTTCTACATGGCCACATTGCTCTTCGGCATGCCAATCGCCAACTCCGTGATTGAAGAGAAACAGAACCGCGTGGTGGAGATCCTCGCCAGCACCATCCGGCTACGCCAATTGTTGACCGGAAAAATCGTTGGAAATGTCATTCTGGCGATGATCCAGCTCTTGGTCTTCCTCAGCGTCGGGCTGTTGGCAGCGTATCTGTCGCCCTTGGAGATCCCGTTCCTCGGTGTTGTTTCCCAGGTTGCTGGATGGTTTGCGGTCTTCTTCTTTGGCGGCTTCCTGGTCTTGGCCGGCATCTGGGCCGCCCTTGGATCGCTGGCAACGAGAACCGAAGACCTGCAGCAATCCAGCGGCCCAGTGGTCACTGTGCTCATTGCAGTCCTGTTCATCGGCCTGTATGCCAAGGACGGCTTCTTGGTTGCGGCCTCCTACGTTCCCATCGCCTCGTCCGTAGCCATGCCCATCCGGTTGTTATCCGGCGAGGTTGCCCTGTGGGAGCCAATCCTTTCATTGGTCATCCTCTTGGCCGCCTGCTGGGCAGTATTGCTCTTTGCAGAGAAAATCTATCGCCGGGCAGTGATGCACACCGGTGGTTCCCTGACCCTGCGCAAGGCACTGAAGCTGGAGGTCTAGGACAGCCGCGACTATCAAAACAGCGCTTGCACAGCCACCCTTACTAGACTTGGGCCAGTGAGCGAAGAAAAACCACTGTTGCAATTGCCTGCCCGACTTATTGGCGTATGGCTCCTATTAATCGTCTGCATCGCTGGCTCGACCGTGTTGGCCACCGCCCACTACATCACCGGTGGAAGCCTGCTGATCATCATGGCGCTGTGGGCCATCCGCGTGCTTGCCATCGCCAGCTTCTGGTTCCTGCCAGGACGTACCGACACGAAGCTCTTTGCCATGGCCCTGGTCCTGCTCTCGCAGATCCTGGACGTAGTGCTGAAACTGCCGGTGATCGATACCGTCGAATACGGCGACTGGTTCATGGTTTCGGCCCTGGATCTCACCGGGCAGTATGCCGGCTACTTCACGGTGTGGGGCCTGCTGCTGCCACTGCTCGCCTTGGTGGGCTGGTTCGTTTTGCGCTCGCGCTCACTGGCCGGCTGGATCACCGGCATCCTCTCGGCCATCGGCATGGGATTCATCGCCCAGGCGTCCATCGCCTCCGAGCAGGGATCTCTCCCGGCCTTCGTCATAGCAACCATGGGGCGCTATATCGTCCCCGCGCTGCTGTCTTCCGTGGCCGATTTCCTCGTACGCAAATACCAGACCGCCAAGAAGTAAGAAGGCAAAAATACAGCCAGCATTCCTTATATAAGGAATGCTGGCTGCATTTGTTCTACCCGAAGACTAGACCAGGCCGTCGCTCAAGTGGTTCGGGGTGCCGAATCGGTGAGCAGTGATCGATACTGCCTGCTCGTGCAGGAATGGCAGCATCTCAACGCGACCCGAAGCAGTCACCGGCGAAGCGTAGATGGCGACATCCGGCTTGCCGTCCGTGGCCTCTGCAACGTCCTTCACCGATCCGCCAATCAAACGGATGCGGGCAGCCGAATCCGGACCGGTCTTCGCAGCCAGCTTGGCGGCATGGGCTGCGAACTGCTCCGCGTTCTCACGCACCACGGTGACCGAGTGCTCGGCCAGCAGGTTGCGCAGTTCGCGTGGTAGATCAGCATCCAAGGACAGGTGCACCCGCGAACCCGCGGTCACACCGGCAGCCACCACGCGCAAGGCCTCGGCCAGGCCCTGGCCGCTGGTTGCCTGCTCAAAGCGGACGGTGACATCCACCGAGCAGTAGCGGAAGACGTTGCGTTCGGCGATCAATCCCGAGCGGTCCTTGGCCTGGTTGAACTCGGTGTTCCACCAAAACTTGTCGCTGCCCAGGGCCGAAGCCAGCCACTGCGCCTGCGGCTGATCCAGCTCGGCGGCGGCGAGCAGCTGCTCGTCAAAGCGCGAGAGCGCCGCGGTGTCCTTGACCGGGGCATCAACCCAGCTGCCCATGCCGATCAGGTAGTTCGGGCCACCGGCCTTGGTTCCGGCACCAATGGCCGACTTCTTCCAACCGCCAAATGGCTGTCGCTGCACGATCGCACCGGTGATGCCACGGTTCACGTAGACGTTGCCGGCCTGGATGTTATCCAGCCAGTAGGCCATCTCGCCGCGATCCAGCGAATGCAGACCCGAGGTCAGCCCGTAGTCCACCTCGTTGACGATCTGTACGGCTTCTTCCAGGCTCTGCGCGGTCATGACGCCCAGGATCGGACCGAAGTATTCGGTCAAGTGGTATTCGCTGCCACGCTGCACGCCATAGCGCACGCCTGGAGAGTAGAGCTTGCCCGAATCATCAAGCTGCTTCGGCTCGATGGCCCAGCGCTCGCCGTCACCAAGGATGGTCAAACCCCGCTTGAGCTTCTCGCCCGGCTCGCCGATCAATGGGCCCATCTGCGATTCAGGGTTCCATGGGTAGCCAACCTTCAGCGACTTCACCGCGTCGATCAGCTGGTTGTTGAAGCGGCGCGAATCGGCCACGGAGCCGACTAGGACCACTAGGGAGGCAGCCGAGCACTTCTGTCCGGCATGGCCGAAGGCCGACTGCACGACGTCGCGCGCTGCCAGATCCAAGTCGGCGTGCGGGGTGACGATGATGGCGTTCTTGCCCGAAGTCTCTGCCAGCAGCGGCAGGTCCTTGCGGAAGGAGCGGAAGAGCTGCGCGGTTTCGTAGCCGCCGGTGAGGATCAAGCGGTCAACCCGCTCATCGGAAACCAGCTGCTGGCCCAGCGAGCGATCGCCGACGAAGACCAGCTGCAGCACGTCCTTGGGAACACCAGCGTCCCAGAGGCACTGGACCATCATCGAACCCACGCGGGCAGCCTGGGTTGCCGGCTTGATGATCACGGCCGAACCCGCGGCCAGGGCTGAAAGGGTGGAACCGGCAGGGATGGCCATCGGGAAGTTCCATGGCGGGGTCACCACGGTCAGCTTCGACGGAACGTACTTTGCGCCATCCACCTCATCGAGTTCGCGGCCCAGCTGTGAGTAGTAGTGGGCGAAGTCGATGGCTTCGGAGATTTCCACGTCGCCCTGGTCGATGGTCTTGCCGCATTCCGAGCCGAGGACTTCGAGCAGCATGGCGCGGCGCTCTTCGAAGAGCAGGCCTGCACGGTGCAGGATCTCGGCGCGCTTGGCCGAGCCCAGTGCCTGCCAGTCGCCAGAAGCATCCACGCCCATGGCGATGGCTTCATCCAGTTCGCCGGCTGCGTTGATGGTATTGGCCTTCACCAGGTCCTTGCCCAGAGGCGAGGCTTCCATCTTGCCCAGGATCTCGCGTCCCCAGGTGCGGTTCTGCGCCAGGTCCGGGTCGGTGTCCGGGGTGTTGAAGAATTCGGTGGAGCCGTCGGCGAAGCCTTCGATGACCTGTGTCAGCGCTGGGTCCTGGACCTGGCGGTTCTGCACGCGGTGCGGGGCTGGAACCTCATTGCCCAGGGCTGCCAGGGAGGCGAGGAAGCGGTTTTTCTCGCGTTCGAAGAGCTGCTCGTTCTTGGAGAGCTCGAAGACCGCGGACATGAAGTTTTCCTGGCTGGCGCCTTCTTCGAGGCGGCGGATCAGGTAGGCGATGGCCACGTCGAATTCCTGCGGGTGCACTACCGGGGTGTAGAGCAGCAGGGAGCCGACTTCGCGGCGGACCGCTTCGGCCTGGCCGGTAGCCATGCCCAGCAGCATTTCGAATTCGATGCCGTCGGTGACGTTGCGCGCCTTGGCCAGCAGCCAGGCCAGGGCCACGTCGAATAGGTTGTGCCCGGCGACGCCGATGCGCACGTTCTTCACGTGGTCCGGGCGCAGCGCGTATTCCAGGACGGACTTGTAGCTGGTGTCCGAATCCTGCTTACTGTGCCAGGTGGCCAGCGGCCAGCCGTGGATGTCGGCTTCCATGGTTTCCATTGGCAGGTTGGCGCCCTTGACCACGCGCACCTTGATCGGTGCCCCGCCCTCGGCCACGCGGGCTGCGGAGAACTGCTGCAATTCGATCATGGCGGACAGTGCGTCAGGCAGGTAGGCCTGCAGCACGATGCCGGCTGGCAGATCCTTGAATTCTGGCTTGGAGAGGATCTGGGTGAAGACCGCGATGGTCAGCTCCAGGTCCTTGTACTCTTCCATGTCCAGGTTGATGAACTTCTTCTTGGGGCTGCGTGCGGCCAGCTCGTAGAGCGGGCTGAGCTTCTCGACGATGTGCTCCACGGCTTCGTCGAAGGCCCAGTGGTTGTGCGGGGCTACGGTCGAGGAAACCTTGATGGATACGTAGTCCACATCGTCGCGGGCCAGCAGGGCGGTGGTGCCTTCCAAGCGGCGGGCGGCTTCGCCCTGGCCGAGGATGGCTTCGCCCAGGAGGTTGACGTTCAGGTTGACGCCTTCGCGCTTGATCTTCTTGATGGCTCCGCCGAGCTTGGCGTCGGAGGCATCGATGATCAGGTGGCCCACCATCTCGCGCAGGACCTTGCGTGCGATGGGAACAACTACCTGCGGAACTACAGGTGCCATGACTCCGCCGAGGCCCACGGCCTTGCGCATGTACCACGGCAGAAAGCTTGGAACCTTGGGGGCCAGCTTCTTGAGGTTGGCGGCAGCCACGCTCAGGTCTTCGGGGCGGATGACTCCGTCGACGAATCCCACGGTGAAGTCCAGGCCGTTGGGATCCTTGAGCACACCGGCCAGTCGGGCGGCCGCGGCATCAACAGGATAGTCGGATGCCTCGGTGAGCCAGCGGCGCACCAACGCGATGACATCTTCGGCAAGTTCTGCTGGAGAGGTAAGCGGGTTGCCCGCAGCATCTACTGCTGCCGGCACGGTGTGCTGGGTGGAGAGTGAAGACACTTAGTGGTCCCTTCGATGCAAAGTTTTTCAGTCTGGGTTCGGCACCGAACATTAATGTCGTTATGGCTTTTTTGGACGCTGATTTCCGTGCAAAAAAGCTGTGTGCAAATTCGAGTATGAACCTTAGTTGCGTTAAGCAAAAGCGAACAAAACCGAAGATATTTGTTCGGGTTTGCTAATGTATTGAGACAGGTCACAAACATCCCAATCGAACGGCGGAAAACCGGTGCTTGAACTGCGACGACTACGACTTCTCCGGGAGCTCAGCATCCGCGGAACCATCGCCGAAGTGGCCGATTCCCTGAGCTACTCCCCCTCCTCGATTTCCCAGCAGCTGAGCCAGCTGGAAACCGAAGTCGGCGTCCCCCTGCTGCGCCGCACCGGACGCACGCTTAAGCTCACCGCGCAGGCCCAGCTGCTGGTCACCCACACCGAAACCCTGCTCGAAGCCATGGAGCACGCCGAAGCGGATCTGGCCGGCACCATGTCCAAGGTCGCGGGCACCGTGCGGCTGGCCGTTTTCCAAACCGCCATGCTCGCCCTGATGCCGCCGGTGCTGCGCGAACTGCGCGAAAAATACCCGGAACTGCGCGTGGAAATGAGCCAGCAGGAACCTGCCGACGCCCTGCAGGAAACCAGCAGCCGCAGCTTCGATCTAGTGGTGGCCGAGCAATATTCCGGGCATTCGGCCCCGCATTACGCCAGCCTCGACCGGCGCGTGCTGACCCATGACCCCATCCGCCTCGCGCTGCCTGCGCGTGGCGCGAAAGGCAACGAGGACTTCGACCGGGTCACCCAGCTGGAACATGCCGCCACCCTGCCCTGGGTGGTGGAGCCAGACGGCGCCGCCAGCCGGCATTGGGCCCTGCAGGCTTGCCGCCTGGCCGGCTTCGAACCGGATCTGCGCTACGAAACCGCCGACCTGCAGGCCCACGTGGAACTGGTCCAGACCGGAAACGCCGTAGCCATGCTCCCGGATCTGGTCTTGCGCTCAAATCTGGAATCCCTGCGCACCGTGGATTTGCCCGGCGCCCCGGCCCGCACCATCTTCACCGCCATGCGCCACTCTTCGACCAAGTCACCGGGAATTCAGGCGGTGCGTAACATGTTGCACGCGCAGCCCGGAATGAGTGACGCAGATGACTCAGTAATTTTGGCTACACCCAAAGACTTCGATACGGTCGATTAGGAAAACGAACCTTCCAGACAGTTATGGCACTTGCGACAAAGCGCAGAATTCGTGTCATAGTGGTGACTCGCACCACTTGAATCCGCGTTTCGGATCACGTCAACGATTCGGGACAGCAACGGTAATGAGGAACAATGTCCGACCAGACTTTCCAGATGATCGCGATCGCAATTTACATGGCCGCCATGCTTGGCATCGGCTATGTCGCGTATCGCCGAACCAACAATATCGACGACTACATGCTGGCCGACCGCGGCCTGAAACCATGGGTTGCCGCGCTGTCCGCCGGCGCCTCCGACATGTCCGGCTGGCTGCTCATGGGCCTGCCCGGCGCCATCTACCTCGGCGGCCTGCACGCTGCATGGATCGGTATCGGCCTGCTGATCGGTGCATGGCTGAACTGGAAGTATGTCGCTCCGCGGCTACGTTCCTACACCGCCATCTCGGAGAACGCCATCACCATTCCGAGCTTCTTCGAGAAGCGCCTGAAGGACAACCGCCACCTGTTGCGCATCGGATCTTCCCTGATCATCCTGGTGTTCTTCACCTTCTATGTCTCTTCAGGCATGGTTGCCGCAGGTAAGTTCTTCGAAGCATCCTTCGGCTGGCCATACCTTTCTGGCATGTTCTTTGTTGCCGTCATTACCTTGCTGTACACGCTCTTCGGTGGCTTCCTCGGAGCTTCCTTGACCGACATGGTGCAGGGTGTTTTGATGTTCGCTGCGTTGATCGCAGTGCCAATTGTTGCCGTGATTCGCATGGGTGATTTCCAGACTCTCGGTTCACGTATTACTGCGGTGAATCCCGATGCGCTCAACCTGTTCTCGTCCTTCAACGACAGCAGCTGGATCGTGGCAGCCGTAGCAATTTTCTCCACCGCAGCGTGGGGCCTGGGCTACTTCGGCCAGCCACATATCATCGTTCGCTTCATGGCTCTGCGTACCCCAGGTGAGGCTAAAGCAGCCCGCGGCATTGGCATGAGCTGGATGTTCCTGACCACCTTGGGTGCGGTATTCACCGCGCTCATCGGCATTGCGTATTTTGCCGATAACCCGCTGGGTAAGGAACGCAACGAAACCGTCTTCCTGCTGCTCAGCCAGCTCTTCTTCCACCCACTAATCGCCGGACTAGTTTTGGCGGCTGTCCTGGCCGCCATCATGTCCACCATGTCCTCGCAGCTGATCGTTTGCTCCTCGGCACTGGTGGAAGACCTCTACAACATCACCGGCCGAAAGGCCTCGCCGAAGGCACTGGTGAACCTGGGCCGTTCCGGCGTGCTGTTGATCGCCATCATCGCCGCGGTGCTGGCATTGAACCCGAACTCCTCCATCCTGGATCTCGTATCCTTCGCATGGGCAGGCTTCGGCGCGGCCTTCGGCCCGATCGTCTTGCTGGCCTTGTACTGGCGCAAGCTCACTGCCGTTGGCGGTTTCGCCGGCATGGTTTCCGGTGCAGTCGTGGTCTTCATCTGGGGCAACATCAAGCCGCTCTCCTCGGCCATGTACGAAATCGTTCCAGGTTTCATCGTTGCCTTGGTGGTTGCTTGGCTCGTCTCGCGAGCCACCTACCGTCCGAACCCGACCATCGACGCAGAATTCAGCGAGATGGAAAAGGAAGTCGGTTCGAAGGTCACCGCCTAGTACCGCACCCGTCAGCTCCCCTGTCCCCAATCCGGGACAGGGGAGCTTTCCTATGCCATCAGCACGGGCGCGCTGAAGGCCTGAGTCCTGCGGTGCCACGAAGAAGTGCGATAACACAGAGGAAGACCGGGAAAGCCATTGGTTGTTTCCCATAAACGGAAAGCGTCTTCTGCTTATGGAAAACCACCTAGTCCACTACCCACTCCAGCCGAGCCCACCCAACCGTTCACATTCCGCGTTTCGCTCTCAGCGCCGATGTCGTGGGTGCTGAACCGGTGCGAGCACAGTAGCCTTGAGCTATGCCCGATGTCCCGAGCTGGAAGGAACTACCACGATGAGCACCCAGAATAAATTCACCCACTGGCAGCGCACCGAAACCCAGTTCCTGGCCGCAGATCCCAAAGCCGTCTATTCCATCGTCGGCAACCTTTCGCAAACGGGCCTCTGGATGAAAAGCTTTGACGGCTTCGTCGTCCACGATGACCAGCGAGGCGTTGGCACCAAGGTGGATCTGCTTGCCCCGGGCAAGGTTTTCGGCCCGCTGCACCGCAACACCGCACCGTCCGGAACCATCACCCGGCGCAATCATCAAACTCGCATGGTCGAGTTCACCCAGCCACAGCCAGCAGGCGAAATGACCCTGCGCTGGCAGGTCGATGAACACGAGAATGGCTGTTTGGTGCACTTCACCGTCCAGCTTTCCGGGCCCGGCACCACGGCGTTCAAGTTCACCGTCGCCAACGCCTTGTGCAAGGACTTCGCCGTGGCAGCGGCACGGCTCTACAAGATCGTTGCGCCCACCGCGCACCGCAAGCGCGATGCCCAGATCGTGATCTCCGGCGGCCGCGGATTCCTCGGCCGCAACCTCGCCGCCGACCTGGTCTGCCGAGGCATGTCGGTAGCGGTGCTTACCCGCAACGCGGAAGCCGATTTCCCTGCCGAACAGTTCATCTGGGACGGCGTGCACCAAGGACCATGGACCGGCTCGCTGCGCAGCGACCACCCGGTCCACCTGATCAATTTGGCCGGCGAGCGCGTGGACAAGCGCAACACCCCGGCAAACATCGCAGCCCTCACCGACTCGCGAGTGACCTCCACCCAGACTCTGGCTCAGGCCGCGGCCTCGGCACCGAAGCTGGCCACCTGGATCCAGTCGAGCACCACCGCGATCTTCGGCGATGCCGGTGAAGCCGAGCTGACCGAGTCCAGCCCCATCCCCAGCGACCACCGGGCGCTGCCCGAAATGACCGGCGTCGCTTCGGCTTGGGAGCAGGCCTTTAATGAAGCAGAGGTGAACGCCGAACAACGCTACATCCTGCGCACCTCGCTGGTGATGCACCCTGATGCTCCGTTGCTCGGTCCGCTGAACATGCTGGTGAATACCGGCCTGGGCGGAGCAATGGGCAACGGACAACAGTGGTTCAGCTGGATTGGCTTGCAAGATTGGCTGCACCTGATTCGTTGCATGCTCGGACTAGAAGAGCCGCAGATCCCGGCCGGCTTGGTACATGGAACCAGTCCCTGGCCATTGCGGAATACCGAAGTCATGGCCGCTCTGCGATCCATCGCCGGACTGCCAGGCCTGCCCACCGGGTCGGTTCTGCCAAGGATTGGCGCCGCCGTCATGGGCTCCAATGCGCGGGTGGCCCTGACCGGCCGAAAAGTCACCAGCGAAGTCTTGGCCCAGGCAGGTTTTGAATTCCAGGAAACGGATTTTGCGGCCACCATCGCTGGCTAGCCTGTCGAAATAGTCGGTAACGTTGCCTGCCCATTGACCCCGCATCCGGGTCTTTCGCCTAGTCATAGGCCAAAGTCCACGGTGCGGGGTCAATGTTCACCGCGCGTTCATCGCAAAAGTCTCTGTTGCTCACGGACAGCATTGAGCATGAAACTGTCACGCATTCTGTCGTGCCCTCGACCTCCTTCAGACAGTTTCAAAGGACAGCAACACATCATGGCCAATATCCTTGAAGCCCACGCCCCGGCTTCTCGTCCCCGCATGCCCAAGCCAAGCGACCTGGACAAGCTGCGTCACAAGGCACGCACCGCTACAGATCATCTGAGCGCCAACGTGGCTGTTGATGCCGCCTACAACCAGGAAATGCCAGAGGCGATCTCCAACAAGGTCCTGCCCTTTGAACGCAAGCTGAAGAACATGAGCGAAGTCCGCCATTTCTTCCGCACCAACAAGACCCCGATCTTCTTCCTCGGTGCCACCCCGGTCAATCTGCTCGGCCTGGACCGCTGGGTCCGCAAGTTCAGCTACATCACCTACTACGACGGCTGGGATGGCCACCACCCTCGCGTCTTCACTCCAGCCGAGAAGCCCTACATCGAGTTCCAGAGCGCCGAAGAGATCAACAACTGGCTGTTGGAAAACCCGGAAGTTCGCGAATACATCGATTCCCAGTGCACCCCAGGCGGGCCTCGGCCCAAAATTGCCATGGTGTTCTTCGATGAGGACACCGAAGCCATCTGCGAGGAACTGGGCTACGACCTGATCCTGCCCTCCGCCGCCCTGCGCGAGGAACTTGACTCGAAGATTGTCACCACCAAGCTCGGCAACGCCGCCGGTGCCCCATCGGTCCCCAACATCCTGGGCAAGGCATCGACCTACGATGAGCTCATGGCGCTGGCTGATGAAGCAGGGCTGGGTGATGATCTGGTCGTCCAGACCCCGTACGGCGATTCGGGAAAGACCACCTTCTTCATCGACTCGCCGCAGCAGTGGAAGCAGTACTCCAAGAACATCATCGGCGAAGAGCTCAAGGTGATGAAGCGGATCAACAACCAGCCGGTCGCCGTGGAAGCGGTCCTTACCGGATGCGGCACCGTAGTCGGCCCGATCCTGACCGAACTCGCCGGATACAAGGAGCTGACCCCATACAAGGGCGGCTGGTGCGGAAACGAGATGCACCCTGACGTGCTCACCGATTCGCAGCGTTCGCGCACCATCGATCTGGTCCGCAAGGTCGGCAACGGCCTGGAATCCGCCGGCTACCGCGGATTCTTCGAAGTCGACGTCCTAGTGGATACCGACACCGACGAGGTCTACCTCGGGGAGCTGAACCCGCGCATCTCCGGAGCCAGCGCCATCACCAACGTCACCGCCGGTGCCTATGCCGACGTGCCGCTCTTCCTCTTCCACCTGCTTGAATTCCTGGATGTCGAATTCGAGCTGGATGTTGATGAAATCAACGAACGCTGGGAGGAGATGAGCGGGGCCGATGTCTGGAGCCACATGATCATCAAGGAAACCGATGACATCCTCCAGTACATCACCCATGCTCCACGCACCGGAAAATACTTCCTCGACTCGCGAGGCAAGCTCCAGTTCTCCCGTGCTGCCCTGGACTGGCACCAACTGCAATCACACAAAGAAGCATTCTTTCTGCGCATCTACGGCGTAGAAGACTACCGCTGGAAAGGGGCCGACCTTGGGGTCCTGGTCACCAAGGCCAAACTTCAATACGAGGGCAAGAAGAAGACCAAGCTCAGCATCGACGCCAAGCACTTCATCTCCTCTATCCGCTCCCAGTACAAGGGCATTGACGTTCCAACGGCAGAGCATGGCGACTGAGGCCACCGACGCCGCGCCACAGTCGGCACAAGCCTCCGGGGACTCCAGCAAGGCGCTGAACATCGCCAACTGGCAGTACCCGCAGAACATCAAGCGCTCCTTCCAGAACATCGCCCGCATCCACCCCACCGTGAAGGTTTCCCGCGGTGATGGCCCTATTGTGAAACTGCACTTGGCCGAAGAGAAAATGGGCAAGCTGGAAGTAGCGAAAGCCAGCATCACCGACCCCGCGCTGACCGTACGCGGGGTGATGCATGCGACCAACACCGACGCGGTGCTGATCATGCACAACGGCCGAATCCTTTGGGAAAAGTACTACAACACCATGACTTCGCTGACCGACCATCTGCTGATGTCGGTGAGTAAAACTCTGGTCGGTACCCTAGCGGGCGCGCTCATTGATGCGGACTTGCTAGACCCGGAGCAAGAGGTCACCAAGTATGTGCCAGCGCTATGTACCAGTGGTTATGCCGGGGCACGTGTGCGGGACATTTTGGACATGCGTTCTGGGATTAAATTCTCGGAAGAGTATCTAGACCCGGGTGCAGAAGTCCGACTGCTGGAGGAAGCCATTGGCTGGGCTCCATCGCATGGAACTATTGGGCCCATCGGCATGTATGAGTTCCTACGGACCTTGCAGGCCAAGTCGGCCCACGGGGGTGCCTTTGAGTATCGCTCGTGCGAAACCGACGTTCTGGGATGGGTCCTTGAATCTGCTGGTGGAGCCCCGATTCAAGAACTCCTCTCGGACTACATCTGGTCAAAAATTGGTGCGCAGCAAGACCTTGTCATGGGTGTGGATCAGTTCGGAACCGGCATGTTTGATGGTGGCTTTAATGCCACCCTGCGCGACCTTGCCCGCTTTGGACATATGTATGTCAACGGCGGTCGTGCATTGACCGGGAAACAGGTCGTTTCCGAGGCTTGGCTGGCCGAAACCTTCACCGCGGATCCACTGCAGGTGCAGGCCTTTGCCCAGTCCCCCAGCGACAATATGATGCCCGGCGGCCGGTATCGGAATCAGATCTGGTTCCCGAATCCTGTCACCAATGCAGCGGTAGCGTTGGGGATCCACGGCCAAATGATCTACATGGATCCAGCCACCAAATTGGTTGCGGTCAAGCTCTCCAGCTGGCCGTTGCCGCAGGATGCTTCCAAGCTCTTCCCCACCATCAGAGCGTTTGAAGCGGTCTCCAACTACCTGACAAATCATCAGTAACAACTGCATCCAAAAACGGAGAAACACCCACATTAGCGGGTGTTTCTCCGTTTATGCGCCTCTGCCTGCTCTCTTACTTGTTCACTTCCCCCAAAGAATCATGGGTGAAGACTTGGTAGCCGAGGTCTTGGTGATATCCGTGGATTTCACGGGTATCTAGCCGGTCCATGTAGTCCAAGATGTTCACCGTGACTACTTGCCCAGGCACGAGGACAGGGAATCCTGGCGGGTAAGGCGTAACAAAAACTGCAGAGACGATCTGCTGACCGGACTCGATTCTTTCGCGAATCTGGGTCGAGGACAAAAAGTGCGTCGCAGGATCTTGATAGGTCAGATAGTAGGCCTTGCGTAAGTCCCCACTGCCGCCGCCGGTATCAAATTCTGGCGCGAAGAAGCTGAAGTCCGGCAGGCAGACTTGATCCATGTCTAGAGTTTTGCCCATGGCCAGTACTCGACCATCAAGGCGTTTTTTGCGTTCCAGCTCTTCAGCGATCTTCACCAAGACTTCAATCAGGTGAGCCACGGCTGAGCGAGTGGTTCCGATATTAGTCATCAGCAATACGGAGGTTCGGCTGGTCTTATTGACCTGGATTGAATGCCCATCCATCAGGTACTGGTGTTTGAACGTATCTCCGTCCACCCCTGTCCTGCTGATATCTAGGGTCAACCGTGAAGGGTCTACGACGAACTCGTCGTTCTGCCATGCCTCATCCCACGCAGCTAGTCCGTCGCGGACCGGCATCACACTGCTAGAACTCCGATACTCATCGGGGATCAGATCTTTGGAATCAAGGATGCGGAAGTATTTGCCCAAGAGGGTGTTGCGCGCCATGGCACGGCAAATAGACTGCGCCAAATCCACCTGACGCTGCACAAGGGCATAGCCCTCCAGCTCTGCCTGACGCCGTCCAATATCCAGCGAGGCAAGGATCTGATAGTTCGGCGAGGTTGAGGTGTGCGTCATGTACGCCTCACGGAAGGCGTTGAGATTACGCATCGCAAAGTCTTGGTCAAAGACGTGGATCATGGAACCCTGACGCAACGAGGTCAGCGTCTTGTGCGTAGATTGTGTCGAATACACGCGTAAACGCACCTGCTCTGGATCCGGCATCAAACGCGTATTGAGCCATGCTTCATCATTACCTGGATCATTCTTGGTACCGGGTGCAGGTAAGTTCTTGGCTTGTTGCGCATAGCGTTGTTGGTATTCGGCAGTTTCCATATCCTCTTCGAGTACCTTCGCAACGCTCATCGCGGTGCGCTGCCGGTACACCGGATGGAAACTGGCAAACGCAAACCAAGCTTCGTCCCAGAGAAAAACAAGATCTGGCTTGATGGCCAAGCATTCCTCCATGACCCTGCGTGGGTCATAGATAATTCCGTCAAAGGTGCAGTTGGTCAAGGTGATCATCTTGACCTTATGCAATAAGCCTTCTCGGCGCAGTTGCAAGAGCCGGCCTTTGATTTCCCGCAGTGGTACCGCACCATACATGGAATGCTCATTGAGCGGATAAGCTTCAAGATAGCTCACGTGGGCACCTGCCAACACCAGTGAATAGTGGTGGGACTTGTGGCAGTTGCGATCCACCAGCACGATATCCCCCGGGGCCAGAATCGATTGGTGCACGATCTTGTTGGCCGTCGAGGTGCCGTTGGTGACGAAGTATGTTCGGTGACTGCCAAAGGCCCGGGCCGCTAATTCATGAGCGTCCTTGATGGAGCTCTTTGGATCCAGCAAGGAGTCCAGCCCGCCGGAAGTTGCCGAGGTCTCGGCCAGCAAGAGGTTCTTGCCATAAAACTCCACAAGGTCTCGGGCCCAAGGAGAATTCTGCACCGAACCGGCACGGGAAATAGGCATGGCGTGGAATACCCCGCCAGGGCGTTTGGCATACTTCTGCAGAGCATAGAAGAACGGTGTGTGGTACCGCTCGATGACCTCGGCAACGATAGAAAGATGCAGGTCCATGCCATCATTGCGCGAGAAGATGCGACGGAATCGTCCGGTGATTTCGTGAGCAATGGATTCCAGGGCGACACCGGCAATCAAGTACACCGGAAGCTGTGGGTGCAACTTGTCAAGGATCTTTTCTAGATCCAACAATCGCTGGATCTGCCGGGTTGATTCGAAGTATCCGGCAGTGCGATTGGTAATGAATTTTTGCAGGGTGGAGGAGAGCCTGCGTCGGGTGGCCAATTCAAAGCGGGCTGTCAGCACGACGCCTTGAATGCTGGGATTAATCAGGACAGCAGCCAGCGCATCTTCAACGCTGGGCACCACAATAAAGTTGTAATGGAAGGGATCGGTGCGCTGCCGTTGCGCTGCCAGTTCTTCGGTGAATCGTTGAATCTCATCTGCTGGCCCATTGTCCAGCAGTAGGATCTCGACCATCGGCACGTAGGGTTTTGTTCCGTTAGGAGTACCGCTGCCTAGCTCCTCGGGATCAGTCTGGGCACCTTCGTGGCCTTCAAGATCAACGTATTGAGTCGTGGTCCTGAATGACTGGTTGGCTTGGTAGACCAGCTGCATCGCGTCGGCGTAGTGGCCGTTGGACATGAGTCCAGCAACTTCGTTGAAATAGTCCAAGCCGGGGTTTGCCCAATATGGTTCGATTGCGGCTAAGAGCCCCAGTAATCGACCGGCTTCCAATTCGTGTTCCTTGCGACCGGGTTCATCTTGATGTTCTGAGGAAATCTCACTCAGCACATATCCAAGGTGCTCCCACGCGTCTTTGCGTTTTCGCCATGCACTTTCTGGAGTTGCAACAGCCTGTTTCTTCCCGAAGGTCAACCTCTTGCTCACGGTTGCCGGTATTCCTTTCACCCTGCCTGGTTAACTGGTTGTTAACCTTCTGAGTAGTCTTCAGTGCACTCAGTAGAGCGAGAATATGTCACTACCCGGCGGTAGCGGGGCAAAAATTGGCTTATTACGTAGTTTGTTTACCTACACACCAAAGTTTCATCTGGCATTTACCGTGCCCAAGTTCAAAGGAAAATGGCGACCACTAATAGATGAATTGTTTCGTAGCAGACGGTGACTGAGGCCTTCCTGCCGAATGCCTTTCACGACAAATGTACGATAGGGCTTATCACCATTTTGGTTCTTCAGGAGAGAGTCGTTCCATGCCATTTCTGAGTTCCATCCTCAGTGGTATCGCCAAGCGTTTGGCTTCAAAATCGTCCCCGGAGCCTACCGTCTATGTTGTTTGGGGTAAGCAAAGCAGCCCGTATCCGGATCTGGAGCACTTCGAACCGATCATAGGAATCGTTGCTAACGAACATGAATGCTTCGCCCTAGAAGAAAAGTACTCCCACGTAGAAGTCAGTTGGGAAGCGCGTAAGGTATCGGGCGCCAAGAACAATGACGTCACCACAGCACAGCCCCTTTATCTAACACATACCACTTTGGAGCAATACGACGTAGATAGCGAAGGGAATCCGCTGTTCGGGACCATGGATTTTCCGCGGCCTTCGGGGGTGTATTTCACTCGTGAAGCTGCCAAGCACGAGGCACCCGACGAGTATCTACATCTGGTGCACCTCGGTGAGATAGATCTTCATGGCGTCGGAAAGCTTTTAGACTAGGTCTCCCCCACCGGCTCAGGAACAGGTCATCGAGCCCTCGTTGATCAACTGCATGCTTAGTTGTGGGGTAATTCTTCAACCATGCGTCCACCACGTTTGCGCGCTCCGAGCACCATTGATGTGCGTAGCTGGACCATCTCGCCCCAGTTAGTGGCTGCAATGAATTCGTAGAGATCGCGTTGGCTTTCTACTGTGACATCCACCAGTAGCTGTGCGTCTCCAGCCACCGCGGCAACATAGCGGACCTGAGGCAGGGTCTTGAGCATATTGCCCAGCGCGTCCACACTCGCCGGGGAGACTTGAACCCATAACAAGGCTTCAACCCGGTACCCCATCAAGGCCGGATCAACCAAGGTTCGGATGCTGATGTGTTCTCCACGAAGCAAACTATCCAACCTGCGTGAGACCGAGGTTTCACTCATCCGCACTTGCCGCGAGATGCTGTCAATGCTCGCCCGTCCGTTATTGCGGAGCACGTCCACAATCAAACGATCACTGGGTGACATGGCTTCCGTCGGATTCCACGATGTCAACTCACTACCGGCGCTGGGTCTTAGCGCTGCTTCTTGCGCTTCGCTCAGTTCTCCGGCCCGCCAGGCGCGGATGGTTTTGAAGTATTTCAGAATCGGATAGATCTGGATACTACTGAGCCCCGGGGTCGCTGGTAGCTGCAGGGTCAAAATATCTTCTAGACCACCGTCGTAGTGAAGTTCGCTAACAACATCGCTTTCACCCGTGACCATATAGGTGAAGGAGGTGTCGGCACGTTGCGAAATGGCTTCACTGGCAACCGGAATGGTGCCGGGTGCGCATTTGAGCGAAGCGATCACCGCTGCTTTCCGGTGAGCGATGGCAGCGACTTTAATCTTGCCCTCGTCTAAGAGCGCCGAGCCATACCGGGCCACAGTTCTTTCTGGTTCTCCGATCACCTTAGCGATCTTTCGCCACGTTGCCCTGCCATCTGCTTGTAAAGCGATGACGATTCTTTGTTCTACCTCGCTCAGCACTTCATTCTCAGCCATAGCTCCTACTCTCAGGCCAAATTCTTCGTAAGGCAAGGAATATCTCGTCAATGAGCTCTATTATTTCGCGCCCCTGCCCACACTTTTCCCCAAAATTGAGGCAACTAATCGATAGTTTTGGAGATTTTCGACAAAAATCTGGCTAAATCTGCCAGATCTTGTTTGACGCCCGGGAATGGCGGATCGTTGACTTCCATAGAGACGCGCATCACATTAGGCGGTGCCCGAGACAAGGAGCTCACATGACCACGCGAAGAATCTTGGCAGCAGGTGATCCAACTTCAACGGACATCTGGGCATTAGCTAATTCGCCCGTCCTCTGGTTCTGTGCGTTGGGAGTCTTTGCGGTCATTTTCGTCCAATGCATTCTCTACTCACGGGCCGTCAAGAAGGCCGCACCACACGTGGACATGCCACTGGCGGAAGTCAAAGAATCCTTCCGCGCCGGCGCCGTCGCCTCAATCGGTCCCTCCCTCGCCGTGGTGCTCGTGGCCATCGCATTGCTGGCACTGTTCGGCACCCCAGCCGTTCTAGTCCGTATCGGCCTGATCGGTTCGGCCGCCGCAGAGACCGGCTCGGCCAGCATTTCCGCCAGCACTATGGGTGCGGCCCTGGGCGGAGACAGCTATACCCAGCAAGTCTTTGGTGTGGCTTTCATGGCCATGAGCTTGTCAGGTGCCATGTGGATGATCTGCACACTGATCATGACTCCACTACTGAAAAAGGGTGGAAATACACTCTCCAAGCGCAACCCTGCCGTCATGGCACTGGTACCCACCGCAGCCCTACTTGGTGCTTTCAGCGCCCTGACCATTGCTGAACTTCCAAAATCCAATGTGCACCTGATACTCGTTTGCATCTCGGCAGCCATGATGGGGCTATGCCTCTACCTCGCCAAAGTCCTGCACATTAAGTGGCTTGAGGAATGGGCCCTGGGCATTTCCATCGTCGTTTCCATTGTTGCCGCATACTTCCTGCACACCGCTTAAGGATCCATCATGACTACGACATCACAACTTTCCAGCGCAGATGCATCGATCGCGCGCTTCGAAAAGCAGACCAGCCGCTATGGCCGGAACACCATGCTCATTGGCCTGGTGCTCTCGCTGATCGGTCCGATCTACATCGCATTCTTCAGCGGACTGGAAATCACCGGATCCATGATCTGGGTGGCATTCCTCGCCGTAGCCGGCACCTTCGGCGTGCTGTGGTTCGTCGAGCCTCTGACCTACTTCCCGATCCTCGGCTCAGCGGCCATGTACCAGGCGTTCATGATCGGCAATATCTCCAACAAACTCCTGCCGGCAGCCATCGTCGCCCAATCCACCATCGGCGCCAAGCCCGGCACCAAGCGCGGCGACCTTGCCGCCGTGATGGCCATCTGCGGCGCGGCCACCGTGCACCTGACCAGCCTGCTGCTTTTTGTCGGCTTGCTGGGAACTTGGCTGGTTTCCATGATCCCGGCCGATGTCATCGAGGTCGCCCGGCTTTACATCCTGCCCTCGCTGATGGGCGCGGTTTTGGTCCAGAGCATTGTGGCGATGAAGTCATTGCGCCCCACCATCATTGCCATCGTGCTGGCCCTGGTGATGAACTTCGTGCTGGTTCCGATGGCCCCATCGCTGGCCATGTTCGCCACCGCCATCGTGGTCATCAGCTCCATCCTGTTCTCCTGGGTGCTGCGCGACCGCAAGAAGACCTACACTTCAGAAAGCTAAGAGGGATAGAATCGTGCACACCACACTGCAGCCCACCGAGGGCGAGACCACCACCCTGCATCAGGATTACCTGCATTTGCACCAGCGTCCGGAACTGTCGATGCAGGAGCACAATACCGCCAGCTTCATCGAATCACGGCTCACCGAGATGGGCATCGAGCACTTCCGTTGCGGAGGCACCGGAGTGGTGGGCATCCTGCGCAATGGGCAGGGACCGGTCGTGGCGTTCCGCGCCGATAGCGACGGGCTGCCCATTCAAGAGGACACCAAGGTGGATTACGCCTCCACCGCCCGGGGCACCCTGGATGATGGCACTGATGTGCCGGTCATGCATGGCTGCGGCCATGACACCCATGTGGCCGGTGCCTTGGCTGCGGCCAGGATCCTGGTCCGCGGCACCGATAGCTGGCAGGGCACCGTGATCTTCATTTTCCAGCCCGGCGAGGAAACCAGCGCCGGTGCCGCGGCCATGGTGGCCGATGGATTGTGGGAGAAGGTTCCGCACCCGCAGGTGGTTCTCGGCCAGCATGTTTTCCCTTTTGCCACCGGTACCATTTCGGTGACCCCGGAATCGGCGATGGCCATGGCAGATTCCCTCGAAGTGACCCTGTATGGCAAGCAGGCCCACGGATCCCAGCCGCAGGATTCCATCGACCCGATCGTGCTGGGAGCTAATATCATTACCCGGCTGCAGACCATCACTTCGCGTGAGCTGAATCCATTGGATTCGGCCGTGGTGACCTGCGGGTCCTTCCACGCTGGCCTGAAGGAAAATATCATTCCGGACTCCGCGGTATTCACCTTGAACATCCGCACCCTCACCGAAGAAGTGCGCGCCAAGGTGCTGGCGGCTGTCACCCGCATCATCAACGCGGAAGCGGTTGCCTCCGGCGCTCCGCAGCCGAAGATCACCGAATTGTACACCTTCCCTCGCCTGTACAACGACCCGCAGCACACCGAGCAGCTGGTCGGCGCCTTGGGCGAAGAGTTCGGGGAGGAACTGATCCGCCTGGCTCCCCCGGCGATGGGTTCGGAAGATTTCGGCGCATTGGCCGATGCGATTGGCGTGCCGAACGTCTTCTGGATGTTCGGCGGGGCCGACCCGCAGGATCCGTCGCCTGCGGTCAACCATTCGCCGTTTTTCCTGCCGGAATATCGCGGGGCCCTGGATACCGCAGTCCGCGCGGCAGTGGCGGGCTTGATGCACTACGTGGGACGTTAGAGCGCGGTGCGTCCTTCAAGGTAGGCGCGCAGCACCTGCAATACCCCGTGCTCGGTATTGGCCGGGGCGGTGAAGTTTGCCGCCGCGGCCACTTCCGGGTGGGCATTGGCCATGGCGAAGGAATAGGTGGCGGCCTTGATCATTTCCAGATCATTGGGGTAGTCGCCGAACACCACGGTTTCATCATCGCCGACGCCAAGTTCCTTTTGCAGCGCGCCGAGAGCCAGTCCCTTGTGCACTCCGTGGTTCATGGCATCAACCCAGTGGCTTCCGGAGATGACCACCTGCAGCGGCACATCCAGCGCGGCCGCCATTTCCTGGACCTGGCTGGTGCCCACGTTCACGGCCATCTTGATGATTTCGTCCTCAACATCGTTGAGGTCCTCAACCACCTGGACCGCCCGGTAGTACGGGGCGACGGCGTCGGCGAACCTCTGGTCCTGGCGCTCCACGTAGGCGGTACGCCGGCCGCACAGCACCAGCCCGGCATCCAGCGCGCCCTGCTGGCGCACGGCATCTATGACCTTGTCCACCGATGCCGGATCGATGATGTTGGAGTAGATCTCGTTTTCGCCATCCATCACCACGGTGCCGTTTTCGGCGATGATGGCGATTTCCCCGAGCTGGGCAAATTGTTCGCGCAGGGTTGCGAACTGCCGGCCCGATGCAGGCACGAACTTGATGCCACGGGCCTGCAGCTGGTCGATCACGCCCCAGGCTTCATCGGGGATTTGACCGTCACCGTCCAAAAAGGTGCCATCCATGTCGACGGCAACGAGCTTGATCTGGGCGTTCGGGTCAATCGTATGCATGTGGTTCCTAATTGCCCGGATGCATGGCGCGCTGTGCGGCGCCCAACACCCCGGCGGCGTTGTTGAATTCTGCGGGGACGAGTTTTGCTCGCAAGTCCAGCTTAGGCAAGAAGTGCTCGTGGTCCTCGGAGATTGCGCCGCCGATGACAATCAAGTCAGGGCTGCACAGGAATTCCACGTGGGAGAGGTAGCGCTGCAGGCGGGCGATGTATTCGTCCCAGCTCAGATCTTCTTCGCGCATGACGCGGGCCGCGGCCTTGCTTTCTGCGTCGAAGCCGTCGATTTCCAGGTGCCCGAATTCGACATTCGGGAACAGCACGCCATCGCGGAAGAAGGCGGAGCCGATGCCGGTGCCCAAGGTCAGCAGCAGGGTGCTGCCCTTCAGCGGCACGCCGTCCTTTGAGCCGGCACCCGCATAGACCTCCGCAACGCCGGCGGCGTCAGCGTCGTTCAGGACGTGGACTTCGCGGTCCAGCACCTTGCTGAGCATGGCGGTGGCATCCAGGCCGATCCAGGCCTTGTCGATGTTTGCGGCCGAGTGCACGACGCCGTCGATCACGATGCCTGGTACGGTTACGCCGGCCGGGATGCCTGCGAGGTCTTCACCGGTGGCTTCCTGGAGATCACGAATAATTTGTGCCATGACTTCAGCGACGGCGTCGGGATGAGCGCCTTCTGGAGTGGTCGCCTTGTTCAGGGTGCTTTCGACAAGCTGTCCATCGGTTCCGACCAGAGCGTACTTGATCGAAGATCCGCCCATGTCAAGGCCGATGGCAGCGAACTGCGACTTGGATGCCGATGCGGCAGATGTTGCCATCAGGATTCTCCCCAACGTTGCAAAGAAATTTTAAGGACTCTTTACGATATAAAGCTTCCGGCGTTTGGTCAACGTTCTCGGTAGTTTTCCCAAAGATTAAATAAGGCGACCTCGCGGGCCCCGGCAATCGCGCCATGGGCGGCGGACTGCACGCCCAAGGTTGACGGGCGGACAGTCACCGGAACCAGCAAGCGCTCATTGACCTCGTCAGCCAGCGCTTCGCACAATTGAGCGGTCACCGCGGGACCGGTCACCACCAGCTGCTGGGGGTCCACAAAGCCGACCAGATTGGCCAGCACCTGGCTCAGCGGCTTCAAGAATACCGGCCAAGTCCGCTGATCGGCCAGACGCTCCCACAGGATGCGGGTCTGGAACATGCCGACCTCGCCGAGCACGTCGCGCAGGTTCTGATCCCCGAGCAGCTGGGTCTCCAGCTCGCCGGCGGTGCCGTGGCGTCCGCGGTGCAGCTTTCCATCAATCACCAAACCGGCACCCAGGCCGGCGCCGATGTACAGCATCATCAACGAGCCGTCGGTATCGCCGGCTTCGGCCACGGCCATCCAGTTCACGTCGTTGTCCAGCACCACGGGGATATCAGCGGCAAAAAGCCCGGCGAGGTTGGCACCGGAGGCCGGGAAAATCACGGTGGGCACCACGCGTTCGGCATCCTCGCGCAGCACCGGGGCCGCCTGGCTGACCGCGGCCGCCAACAGAGGGGAACCCAGTTGCTTGCGCACCCGGGCGATTTCGGTGGCCGCCATCTTCTCCACCTCGGCGGCGCTGCTTTGCGGGGTCAATGGGTAGAGCCGGTCCACCACAATCGCGCCGGAAAGATCGGTGGCCCGCACCTGAAGGGACTCGGCCTGCAGGCACAGTGCCAGCAGGTGCCCGAACTCGCTGCGCAACGCATAGCGTTCCGGGGTCCGGCCGCGCTTGGTTTCGACCGGACGGTCGATGGCGATGGCCAACCCATTCTCCTGCAGGCGGGAAATCGCCTGGGATGCGGTGGGCTTGGAAATGCCAAGGTCCGCAGAAATCTGGGTGCGAGTGGCCGGGGCGGCGCACAGGTAGTCGAACACCCGGATATCGGTCAGAGTTGCCAGTGCCCGTGGGCCAGCGGTCGAATCAGTCACCCCTCAATCCTACTGGTCACGGCAGCAGGACTTGGCGCACCGAGCGTCCTTCGGCCAGTTCATCCAGCGCCTCATTGATCTGCGCCATCGGCCGGGTGCGCACCAGCTTTTCGACCGGCAGCCTACCGGCCCGCCAGAGCTCCTCGTAGTAGGGAATGTCCTTGGCTGGCAGGGCCGAGCCCATATAGCTGCCGATAATGGTGCGCGCCCCGGCGGTCAGCGCCAGCGGCTCGATGCTGCTCACCGCCCCCGGTGCCGGCAGACCAACGGTTACCAGCGTCCCGCCGACGCCGGTGGCCGCCAACGCGGTTTCGAAGGCGCGCGGGTGCCCTGCCGCTTCAATGACGATCTGCGCGCTGCGGCCTGCCAGGTCCTGGGGCGTGCAGGCCTCGTCGGCGCCCAGCTCCAGCGCTGTGGCGAGTTTGTCCCCATTCGCGTCGATGGCCAGGATCTTGCCGGTGGTGCGCTGCCCGACGGCCACCAGCAGGGCAGCCATGCCGACCCCGCCCAGCCCTACAATGGCCACGTCCTCGGCGCCGCTGGCGCGGGCGGCATTGCGCAGCGCCCCGCCTCCGGTGAGCACAGCGCAGCCGAGCACCGCGGCAACTTCGCCCGGCACATCCTGCCCGACGGGAACCAAGCTGCGCGCATCCATCACCGCATAGTCAGCGAAGGCCGATACCCCCAGATGGTGGTGGACCGGCGAACCATCCATCGCCAGCCGGCGAGCGCCGGTGAGCAGCGTTCCGGCCGTATTGGCTTCGGTGCCTGCGGTGCAGGGCAGCTTGCCGCCGGTGGCGCAGGCGGCGCAGTGCTCGCAGCGTGGCAGGAACACCGAGATGACCTGTTGCCCCACGGCAAGATCCACCCCCTCGCCGGCCTGTTCGACGATGCCGGCCGATTCGTGGCCGAGCACCATCGGCACCGGCCGCGGCCGGTTCCCGTCGATCACCGACAGATCCGAGTGGCACAGCCCGGCAGCGGTGATCCGCACCAGCACCTCGCCGGGCCCGGGGCCATCAAGCTGCACTTCGCGCAGGGCCAATGGCCGGTGCTCGGCGTAGGGTCGCTGGTTCTCGCGCTGTTCGAGCACGGCAGCCTGGATCAGCATGCTAGCTGGCCTGCTCTGGGTCCCAGCCGCGGACCTTTTCATCGGGCAGCAGGTTCTTGACGATCAGCGAGCAGTCCCGGTCCCCCAGCCCCTGGGCGATCAGCTCGTCGAAGTGCTCCTTGGCCAGGGTCGCCGCCGGCAGCCGCACCCCGGTGCTCTGCCCCGCATCCAGCGCCAATCCCACATCCTTGCGCGCCAGGTCCGTGCGGAAGGTGGCTTCGAAGTTCTTGTTGGCCGCGGCGGTGTCGATGATATCCGGGACCGGGTACCAGGTCTGCTGCGCCCAGGAGCGTCCGGAGGAGACCGAGGCGATCTCCCAGAACACCTTGGGATCCAGTCCGAGCTTTTCGGCCAGCTGCGATCCTTCGGCGCTGGCCATCAGGTCGATGAAGAGCATCATGTTGTTGCAGATCTTCGCGGCAATGCCCATGCTGGCGGCTCCTGCGACAATGGTCCGCCCGCTCATCGGGGCGATGTACTCGGTGGCGCGCGCCATGAGCTCTGCCTCTCCGCCGAGCATGAAGGCCAGGGTGCCGGCCGCTGCTCCGGAGATCCCGCCGGATACCGGCGCGTCCACGAAATCCAACCCGCGCTGCGCGGATCCTTCGTGGATGTAGCGCGAGGTTTCGATGTCCACGGTGGAGGAATCGATCAGCAACATCTGCTTGGTGGCATGGGCCCAGATCCCGGCCTCCCCCTCGTAGACCGAGCGCACGTGCTGGCCCTTGGGCAGCATGGTGAATACGGCATCCACCGAGTCCATGGCTTCGGCGATGGAACCTGCGATCTGCACGCCGCCTTCGGCTGCCGCGGCGCAGGCCTGCTCGTTGAGGTCGAATCCCTTGACGGTATGCCCTGCCGCGACCAGGTTCGCGGTCATTGGCCCGCCCATATTGCCCAGGCCGATCCATGCGTAGCTGCTCATCATTTTCTCCTCGCCATTGAGTTTTCACTTCTCAGGCCAGCGTAGGTTCTCGGTTGGCGGCCGCTCAATGCTTCACGGCAAGCCAATTGCGCATGCATGGTGTGCGCTAGCGCACACCATGCATGGCAAACTGGTGACATGGACCGCCAGATCGATTACCGCCACCTCGAATCCCTGATTGCCCTGCTCACCGTCGCCCGCTTGGGCCGGTATACCGCGGCGGCAGCGGTCCTCGGTGTGAACCATTCGACGATCTCCCGGCGCATTGATGCCCTGCAAAAGGCGATGGGCGGCCATCTGCTCACGCACACCCCCAACGGCTGGGAGCTGACCGATCTGGGCCGCCGGGCCATGGCCAGCGCGGAAGCCATCGAACAGGCCGTGGCCGCGATCAGCACCGAAGACGACTCGCCAACGCTGGCCGGGCACGTGCGGCTGGCTGCTCCCGATGCTTTCAGCGCGCACTTGGCGGCACCGACCCTGGCGAAGCTGCAGGCTAAGCACCCGCAACTGGTTTTCGAAATCGTCTCGGAAACCACCCGCGCCCGGCAGACCCGCACCGGCATGGATCTGGAAATCGTCATCGGGCAGCCCAATGTGCGCAAGGCGGCCTCCACCAAGCTCATGGACTACGAGCTGCGCTTATATGCCACGGCCGAATATCTTGAAGCCCACGGCACCCCACAGCAGCTCTCGGATCTGGCCGGGCACAGATTGAACTACTACATCGACACGGCGCTGACCGTGGACAAGCTCGATGAGGCGACCAGCCACCTGCCGCCGATGCACCGAGCGATTTCCTCCACCAGCATTGCGGTGCAGTACGCGGCAACGATGAATCATGCCGGGCTCGGGTTGCTGCCGGTCTTCCTCTCCAAGCACTATCCGAATCTGATTCCGGTCCTGCATGACCAGTTCAGCTATGTTTCCGAATATTGGCTCGTGGGCCGCGAGGAAGCGTTGCGCAGCAAGGCGGTCCAGGCCACGGTGCGGGCGCTGAATGATGCGGCCGCCAATGGCGATTGGTTTATTCTCTCCTTTGCCGATCAGGCTCCCAGCTAAGCACCGCATCACGAAGCTCGTGCACGCCGCGCGAGCTATCGAGCCGCAGCACGGGCAACTGCAGCGTGGCCAGCCAGGCTTCGTGCCGTGCTCGGCTGCGCCCTTGGAACTGCGGGTCATCGTAGTTGCCGGCCCAGGCCATGAATTCGCCGAAGGCTTCGGTACTGATTTCTTCACCGCGCCGGCGGATCCTCTCGCGCTGTTCGATTCGCTGCAAGCGCTCGGTGGCATGGAGGCTGAGGAATACCACCGCGTCGCAGCGTTCCAGGATCTCATCTCCCCAGCCATTGATGCCGCCGGAGAGCACCCAGGCCGAACGCCGCGCAAAAACTTCCAGCATCAACTCAACGCGCCGCGCCGGGTTCCGCTGCTGGGTGTAGGGCGGATCGGTGGGCACCCAGAAGTAGTCATCCGAATCCGCGTGAGGCACCGCCCAGGCATCGGCGACAGCCCGGCCCAGTGTGGTGGTTCCGGTCCCGCTGCCACCCACAATATGTAATTTGCACGGCTGCATTGATGCTCCTGCCCTGGATCTCGACCTCTTGAGGACAAGTCTATGGCGGAACAAAACGTCTACAGATAGCGGCATCTGCATACAACTTGTTCCGGTAGCCCACCCTCATCCAAAAGTAGCATTTAGTACCCACCGGCATTTCGCTAAGCTCTAAATAGAACAACGTAATGACTAAGCAGGAGCATCATGCTGAAATTCTTTGGTCTAGTGAAAAGCGAAGAAAACGCGGAAACAGGGCAGATCCCTGCCTGGCAGGGAGCAACGACAAAGCAACGAATGCTGTCCATCGCTATATCGCTGACTCTAACCGTCATCATGTTCCTCGCGAGCAGGTGGCTGCTCGACGACTCCGAGGGATTCGCCCGTTACGTCCCGGGCCTGCTGGCCTGCCAAACACTGCTACTGTGCGGCGCAATCAGCGAACGTGCATTGCTCCGAACGAACTAATACACCGATGGCCACCCCTGAGAGAGCGGCCATCGGCGCATGTCTTAACGGAATTTACTTCTGCATCTTCAGGTGCTTGGCCGCTTCAGCCTCGCCATTGGTGGACAGGCGGTCGGCCTCGTCAATGGCAGACAGATCCATGCCCTTGGTTTCGCGCATGAAGAAGACTGCAACCAGGGTGACCAGCGCGGCGAAGACGATGTATCCGGCGACTGGAACCCAGGATCCGTAGACCTTCAGCAGCCAGGTGGCGATGATCGGCGCCATGGAACCGGCAACGATCGAGGTCACCTGGTAGCCCAGCGAAACGCCCGAGTAGCGCATCCGCGTTGGGAACATCTCGGCCATAATTGCTGGCTGCCCGGCGTACATCAGGGCATGCACCGCCAAACCCAGCACGATGGTTGCCAGGATGATCGCATCATTGGCGGTGTTGAACATCGGGAAGGCCACCACGCCCCAGACCATCATCAGGATGACACCGGTGCCGTAGACCGGGCGGCGTCCACGGGTATCGGTGAACCGTCCCACCAGCGGCACCAGGATCGCGTGGATGACGTGGGCAATCAACATCAGCCCCAGAATCGTGGAGGTCACCATCTTCAGCTGGGTAGCCATGTAGGTGATGGAGAAGGTCACGACCATGTAGTACATGATGTTCTCGCCGAAGCGCAGGCCCATGGCGGTGAAGACGCCACGTGGGTAGCGCTTGAACACTTCGCCCACACCGTAGCCGGCGGCGGCGTTCTGCTCCAGCTCGGCCTTGGCTTCCTTGAAGATCGGCGCATCGGAGACGCGGGTGCGGATGTAGTAGCCGACGATGACGATCACTACCGACAGCCAGAAGCCCACACGCCAGCCCCAAGCCAGGAAGGCTTCGTCGCTGAGCGTCGAGGAGAGCAGCAGCAGCACGACGGTGGCCAGCAGGTTGCCCACGGGGACTGCAGCTTGCGGCCAGGAGGCCCAGAAGCCGCGTTCCTTGTTCGGCGCATGTTCGGCCACGAGCAGCACCGCGCCGCCCCATTCGCCGCCCACCGCGAATCCCTGCAGGAAGCGCAGGATGACCAGCATGATCGGTGCCGCGTAGCCCACGGCGTCGAAGGTCGGCAGGCACCCCATCAGGAAGGTGGTGGCGCCGACCAGGACGATCGCCACCTGCAACAGGTGCTTGCGTCCGTACTTGTCGCCGAAGTGGCCGAAGACGATGCCGCCGATAGGCCGGGCGATGAAGCCAACCGCGTAGGTCAGGAACGCCTTGATGATGTTATCCAGGTCGTTGCCGTTATCCGGGAAGAAGATCTTGTTGAAGACCAGGGTCGCGGCGGTGGCGTAGAGGAAGAACTCGTACCATTCGACGACGGTGCCGGCCATGGAGGCCGCGACGACCCTGCGCAATCCTTTGCGCTCGGACTTTGATGACGTTTCACTGACCACGGTGGGGTTCCTTCCGCCCTGCCAGTTCCCCCGTTGGAACTAGCCTTCAACAGCGAGTATGACCCGGATCACATCGCCAAAGATAGCCGAAACGGTGCATAGTGGGACACAGATTGTGCACATTCGGCGTGCTTTTTTGCACATGCCCGCAACCGCGAACAGGATTTTTGATGGCAACTGGGGTGAAACTGCTCGGCGTGCAGATGGATGGGCAGACCCGTTGCGCCCACTACCACCAGCTGCGCGACGTGATTGCGCTCAAGCACTTCTGCTGCGACACCTACTACCCCTGCCACCAATGCCATGCCGAGCTGGCCGGCCACCCGGCGAGAGTGTGGCCTGCCAGCCGGTTCGACCAACCCGCGGTTTTGTGCGGGGTCTGCGGCACCGAGCTGAGTGTGGACGAGTACCGAGCCGCCTCCAGCTGCCCGCACTGCCAGGCGCTGTTCAACCCGGGCTGTTCTGCCCACGCGCACCTGTATTTCGAGCTTTAGTGCGCACCGCGCAGCGGCACCACCAGCACCGGCCGCTGCTGCTTCTGCGCCAGAGCCAGGGCAATCGAGCCATCGAGGAGTTCGGCGACCTTCTGGCGCAATCCCGCACGCCGGGTGCCCACGACGATCATCCGCGCGTCCTGCTGTTCAGCCACGGCGGATAGCACCTTGGCCGGATCCCCGGCGATGGCGTAGCTTTCGAAGTTCACCCCGGTGATCGCCAGCGACAGCTCCCAGGCCAGGCCCTCCCCCACCGGTTCCGCCGAATCCAGCAGGTCTCCGTCGGTCAGCTTCTCGGTGACATATCGGCCGCTGAGCGCATGCACGCAGATCAATCGCGCGTTCAGATCGCGCGCAAGCTGCGCCGCGGCAGTGAGCACGCCCGGCTCCATGCCCTGCTCAACACCCAGAACAACGGTACTCATGATCGGCACCTGCCCCTTCCTTGACTTTGCCTACAGGTCAGCGAGTTCAATCTTCGGATCCGCCAGGCGCTCGGCGGAGACTTCCCGCCCGAGAACTGCGCGCAGTTCATCGTTGACATCCCAGATATTCACATTGGCAGCCGCGGTGACCACCTGCGAATTGCGCCAGAAGATCAGGAACTCGCCGCTGTCCATGTCCCCGCGGATCACCGTCTCGTCCCCTGGATCGTTGTGCCCGACATATTCCATGCCCAGGTCGAATTGGTCGGTGAAGAAGTACGGCCACCAATCATAGGATTCGCTGTCGCCGAGCAGGGTGGCCGCGGCCAGCTTGCCTTGCCGGATGGCATTATCCCAATGCTCCACCCGCACCCGCTGGCCCAGCCGGGTGTTCATCGCCTGGGCGATGTCCCCGATAGCCAGGATGTGCGGGTCGCTGGTGCGCAGCGTGGCATCCACCAGCACCCCCTCATCCACCTCGAGCCCCGCCGTCTCGGCCAGCTGCACATTGGGCACGGCTCCCATGGCCAGCAGGACCACGTCGGCCGGCGAGGAACCGCCCTGGGAGAGCACCTGCAAATGCCCGTCGACCTGCTCGATGCCCTGGACCTTGGCGGTGCGCACATCCACCCCATGGCGCTGGTGCAGTTCCAGCAGGTGCCGCCCGAAACGCTGGCCGAATACCGCGGCCAGCGGAACTTCGGAGGATGAATAGACGGTGACCCGCGCTCCTGATTGCCGGGCACTGGCGGCCACTTCCATGCCGATCCAACCCGAGCCGACGATTGAAAGGCGCGCGCCATCGGTGATTTCGGCTTTGAGCGCCTTGGCATCAGATAGCTTGCGCAGGGTGTGCACCCCGGGCAGGTCGTAGCCGGCCAGCGGGTTCCCGCCCCCGAGGTTGGCCCTCGATCCGGTGGCGAGCACCAGCTGGCCGTAATCGACCGCGCTGCCATCGGCGAGCAGTACCTGGCGCCGGGCGGATTCGATGCTGATCGCCGCCACGCCAAGCCGCAGCATGACCTCGTGTTCCTGGTACCACTTCGCATCGTGCACGGTGAACCCCGCCGGCTCTTCACCGCCCTGCAGGTAGCCTTTCGACAGCGGCGGCCGCTCATAGGGCAGGCCTGGTTCTTCGCCGATCAGCGTGATCGTCCCGGTGAATCCCCGCTCGCGCAGTTCGGCGACGGTGGTGGCGCCGGCCAGTCCGGCACCGAGGACAACTATCGATTCTCCAGCCAAGGCAAGCACTCCTCTGCTTCGATCCACGGCCCGTGAACAGTTCGTGTCCTTTGATACTCACACGGACCCGCATGGTTGGCAAGCACCTTGCGCAACCCGCATCTGCAGCCCAGGAATGTGGCGACTGGCACGCTTGACAGAAATATCTGAGCGCACTCATAATTGAGTTAAGTCATCAATATTCAGGAGGTCTCCGTGAAAGCCTTTGTCGTCCAGAAGTACAAAGAACCACTGCAGCTGGCAGAAGTTCCCGAGCCAAGCGTCGGCGATCGTGACGTGCTCATCAAGGTTCAAGCCGCCGGGGTGAACCAGATCGATGAGAAGATCCGCGAAGGCGCATTCAAGGCCTTCCTGCCCTACAAGCCTGCCTTCACCCTGGGCCACGACGTCGCCGGAACCGTCGTTCGCGTCGGCCCCCAGGTCCGCAATTTCAAGGCCGGCGACAGCGTCTACGCCCGTCCGCGCGATCACCGCATCGGCACCTTCGCCGAACGCGTGGCCGTCCACGAGGACGATGTCGCCATCGCTCCGGCCAGCATCAGCGCCATCGAAGCAGCCTCCCTGCCCCTGGTCGCGCTGACCGCATGGCAGGCGCTGGTGGTGCGCGGGCAGGTGAAGGGCGGTCAGAAGGTCCTGATTCATGCCGGAGCTGGCGGGGTGGGCACCATCGCCATCCAGATTGCCAAGCACCTCGGCGCCTATGTGGCCACCACCGCGTCGGCCAAGAACGCCGATTTTCTGCGCGAACTGGGAGCCGACCAGATCATCGACTACCGCAGCCAGGATTTCGAACAGGAGCTCTCCGGATTCGACCTGGTGCTCGATAGCCTCGGCGGCGAGAACCTCGAAAAGTCGCTGCGCACCCTGGCCCCGGGCGGCAAGGCCATCGGCATCACCGGCCCGCCGGATCCTGCTTTCGCCCGCAAGATGGGGCTGAACCCGATCGTCCGCCTGGCCCTCGCCGGGATGAGCGCCAAGGTCCGCAAGCAGGCCAAGAAGCTGGGCGTGGCCTACGAATTCCTCTTCATGGACGCCAGCGGCGAGCAGCTGCGCGAGATCGCCGCGATGATCGACTCCGGCATCCTGCGCCCGGTCGTAGGCAAGACCTTTGCCTTTGATGAAGCACCCCAGGCCCTTGGCGCACTGGCCAAGGGCGGTTTCCGCGGCAAGGTGGTGATCACCGGTGCCTGATAGCTACGCACAGGCGCCCACCAAGTTCATCAGCGCCGCCGGAGCCCGCTTCGCCTATCGCGAGCTCGGCCCGCGAGGCGGGATTCCGGTGGTGTTTTTTGTCCACCTCGCTGCGAACCTGGATAACTGGGATCCGCGGATCGTTGATGAGATCGCCCGGCACCGCCATGTGATCACCTTCGATCAGCGCGGCGTCGGCGCCTCGTCGGGAACGGTCCCCGGCACCATCGAAGCCGCGGCGGATGATGCCCACGCCTTCATCAAGGCGCTGGGCTTCGATACGGTTGACGCTTTTGGCTTGTCCATGGGCGGGTTCATCGTCCAGGACCTGATCGTGAAGCACCCGACCCTGGTGCGCAAGCTGGTGCTGGCCGGCACCGGGCCTCGCGGGGGAAGGAATATCGACAAGGTCGCGCGCGTGACCTACCTGGATATCCTCCGATCGGTGATCGCGCGGGCCGATCCGAAAGAGTTCCTGCTCTTCGAACGCAATAAGGCCGGCAAGCAGGCCGCCAAGGAATTTATCGCCCGCCTGAAGGAGCGCAAGGACGGGCGCGATACCGCGGTAACGCTGTCCACCATGCGCACCCAGCTGAAGGCGATTAAACGCTACGCGCGATCCGCGCCTTGGGACCTGTCCGTATTCACCGGGCCGGCCTTGATCGCCAATGGCGATCGCGACCGCATGGTGCCCTCGATCCTGTCGGTGGATCTGCACCAGCGCATCGCAGGTTCGCAGCTGGTCATCTATCCCGATGCGGGGCACGGCAGCATTTTCCAGTACTGGGAAAAATTCGCGCCGGCGGCCGCCGGGTTCCTCGCCGAGTAATCAGCGCGGCAGGATCACTTCGATCTGCGCCTTCACGCGCTGGGCGATCTCCTTGGCCGTGGCCTGCGAATTGAATGACGCGGCCATGGTCAGGAACATGATCGAGGAGATGACCTGGGCCATGGTGGCGGCGCTGGCCGCATCCAGGTTCTCGCGTTCGGCCAGCAGCTCGGCCATTGCCTTCTCGGTTTGCGCCACGATCTCCAGCGCTTCGGCATGGTGCGGCTCAGTCGGGTCGCCGAAGACCATTTCGCGAAGATAGGTGCGCCCGTTCTCGGTCTGCACCCGGTTGCATTCCACGATCGGCCCCAGCAGTGCCATCAGCCCGGCCAGGGTCTTGTTGGTTTTGGCCGCGGCCGTCACCCCGCGCTCCAAGGCCTTGGCGTAGTGCATATTCTGCACAAGCAGCAGCAGCTCGCCCTTGGTTTTGGCGTAGAGGAACAGCGTGCCGGTGCCGATATCCGCGGCCTGCGCAATCTGCTGCGTGGTGACCTCGTCGACGCCGTACTTGGCAAAGAGCTCGCTGGCGGCTTGGGTGATGCGCGCCAGCTTTTCCTGCTTGTTGCGTTCGCGTCGCCCGACGGGTTGGGGCACCACAGGCATTTCGGTTCCTCCGGGAATAAACTATGACTAAGCTCAGTTTTGATTATAGTCACTATTTGATGGGTTGGGAATTGCTATCCCCACATTCTCCCATGAAGCCCGCACAGCACAGAAAGCGAAACCATGACACAGATCAAGTCGGCAGTAGTCCTCGTTACCGGAGCCAACGGCGGCATCGGCACCCACCTGGTCCGAGAAGCCCTGGCCCGCGGCGCGGCCAAAGTCTACGCCTCGGCCCGCACCCCACGCGAATGGGATGATGAGCGCGTTGTGCCCCTGCAGCTCGACGTCACCGACCCGGCCTCCATCCAAGCCGCCGTTGCGGCCGCGCCCGATGTCACCGTGCTGATCAACAACGCCGGCGCCGGGGTGTCCACCCCTGGGATCTTGGAGCAAAGCGATGAAGAGATCCGCAACAATGTGGAGACCAATTTCCTCGGCCCATTGTCCCTCTCCCGCGCTTTCGCCGGCCAGCTCGCTGCCCGAGGCGGCAACACCGCGATCATCGACATCCACTCGGCCCTGTCCTGGTACGCCGTGATGGGAATCTACTCGGCCACCAAGGCCGCCCTCTGGTCGGCCACCAACTCCCTGCGCCTGGAATTGCAGCCTGCTGGCGTCCAGGTCGTCGGCGTGCACGTGGGCTGGGTGGACACTGCGATGGCAGCGGCAACCACCGATCCAAAGGTCGACCCGGCCGATCTGGTGGCTCAGATCTTCGACGCCACCGAAGCCGGCGAATTCGAAGTGCTCGCCGATGAGACCTCGGCCAATGCCAAGGCGGGGCTTTCGGCTGATCTGGAAGCCGTCTATCCCCAGCTGGCTGCCGGCAAGTAAAACACCCAAGTAAAAACTCGCTGGGTGTTCTCGCCGGGCATGGTTAATTGTCCGAGGCGGCTTGTACAGTGCGAAGTAACTGAAAGGAGCCAGCCATGTTCAGCACCCATACACCGAGCACGTCAGCCACCGAAGTCCCCGACCGTTTTGTCCTCATCTTCGATGCTCCCGATGCCACCGTCCCCGGCATCGCCGCCCAGGCCCGTGAGGAACAGGTCCCGCAGCTATTGCGCGAGCAGGGCTATTCGATCAGCGAGTACTACCCGGCGCTGGGCATCGCCGTGGTCACCAGCAAGGCCGACCAGCTCGAGGACTTCCGCCAACGCTGCGCCGGGTACCAGCTGCCACCGTCGGTCGTCCCGGAACTGGTCTACCGGATCCTGCCCGAAGCCGCCCCGGAGGCGAACTCGTACACGGATACCGACAAGTTCACCTGGGGCCTGCAGGCGGTGGGCGCGGACTTGAGCTCCTACACCGGCAAGGGCATCAACGTCGCGGTGCTGGATACCGGCTTTGATGCCGCCCACCCGGACTTCGCTTCCCGCACCGTCACCACCAAGTCCTTCGTCGAAGGCGAGGATGCCGCCGATGGCCACGGCCACGGAACCCACTGCATCGGCAGCTCCTGCGGACCGCGCACCCCCGCCCAGGGCCCTGGCTACGGGGTGGCCAGCGAGGCCAACATCTTCGCCGGCAAGGTGCTCGGCGCCGACGGCTCAGGCTCCGACTCGACGATCCTGGCCGGCATCAACTGGGCCCTGGAAAACAAGTGCGAGATCATCTCGATGTCGCTGGGCGCCGATGTGCGCACCGTGCACCCGCCCTATGTCACCGCCGGACGCCGATCCCTGGAACTGGGATCGCTGATCATCGCCGCGGCCGGCAACAACGCCCAGCGCTCGGCCGGCAACCCCGGATTTGTGGGCGCCCCGGCCAACAGCCCCTACATCATGGCGGTGGCCGCACTGGACTCGACGCTGGCCGTCGCCGACTTCTCCGCCCAGGCCCTGGACGCGGAAGGCGGAGAGGTGAATATCGCCGGCCCCGGCGTGGACATCTACTCCTCGTGGCCCGGCGCGCAACGCTACAACACCATCAGCGGCACCTCCATGGCCACCCCGCATGTGGCCGGCGTGGCCGCGCTGCTGGCCGAATCCACCGGCCTGCGCGCCCAGGAGCTGTGGGACCAGCTGGTGGCTACCGCGCGCGATGTGTCGCTGCCCGCGCAGGATGCCGGTGCCGGCCTGGCCCAAGCCCCGTCCAGCGCGGAAGGCTAAGGCCATGTCCGGCACCCAGGTGCAGATCTACGTCATCACGGTGGTGGCCACGGTGCAACCCGAATCCATCGTCGACGACCTGCAGGACCACGGCCTGCGGGTTAAACAGGTGCTCGCTGCCCTCGGCCAGATTATCGGCGAGGGCAGCGAGCAAGCTGCCAGTGCGGTGCGCGCCTTGGACGCGGTCGAATCGGTGGATGCCCAGCGCACCTATCGGGCGCTGGGCGATCCGCCGGACGAGGACCAGCCCTAGATCACCGGGTCCGAAGCGAACT
Source organism: Glutamicibacter mishrai (assembly GCF_012221945.1). Taxonomy (NCBI): domain Bacteria; kingdom Bacillati; phylum Actinomycetota; class Actinomycetes; order Micrococcales; family Micrococcaceae; genus Glutamicibacter; species Glutamicibacter mishrai. Next base: position 1,034,278 of record NZ_CP032549.1, read on the forward strand.
CCAGCATCGCATCGATCAGCCAGTGCACGGTGTGCTCGGTGAAGGAAGCGCGCGGCATGATCCGCCAGCTTTCTTCACCGGTACGCCACAGCAGCACCGGGATATTGGCCAGCGAGGTGGTGATCGCCTGGTTCACCGCAAAGCTGCGCGGATGCAGGTCCGCCGGGCAGCTCTTGCGCAGAACCAGCGGAGCCTTGGTTCCGGAGAGTTCCAGCACTGCGCGGTTGGCCGACAGGTCCACCACCTGGCCCGGAGCCTGGCCCAAGGCCTGCTCCAGCTTGGCGAGAAGGGTCGTATCCTCCGGCGCGGTGACCAGGAATTCATCCGGTCCCAGCCACAGCACGCCCACACCACTAGCGTCACCGGCGACCTGGCCGACCTTGCTTGGCAGGCCCACACCGGTAGCTGCAGCCAGCGCTTCGTAGCCGGCGCTGCCCGGGGCGCAGCGCACCGAGATCTGGGTGGTGAAGGCAACCTCGCCCAGGGCCAATCCCCCAGCCACGCTGGCTTCTGCCATGACCTGCTGCAGGTGGGCTGCAGGAGAACGACGGGAATCAATCAGGGTGTCATTAGCCATCACGACGGCTTCCTTCCGGGTCGAAGAGGACGGTTTCACCGATGGTGACCTCAACTAGCTGGCCATTGATCGGGGTGCGAAGGGTTTCGCCGATGCGGTTGCGCCCATTTTTGATCAGCGCCAGGCCGAAGGTCCGGCCCAGTGCTGCCGAGTTGTACGAGCTGGTCACCCAGCCATCCATCGGGGTGATGCCCTCGGCAGCCAGTTCTTCCACCGAAACCAGCGCCGCGCCTTCGGGCAGACGCAGGGTCTTGTCCGTCGGCAGCACCGAGACCAGGTGCTTGCGGTCTTCGCGCTGGTTGTCGGCGCGGGCGTAGGAGCGGTTGCCTACGAAGTCCTTGAGCTTGGAGACCACCCAGTCCATGCCGGCATCCTGCGGGGTCACAGTGCCGTCGGTATCCTGGCCGACGATGATGAAGCCCTTCTCCGCACGCAGCACGTGCATGGTTTCGGTGCCGTAGGGGGTGATGCCGAATTCCTGGCCGGCTTCGAAGACGTCCTGCCAGACCTTCAGCCCGTGCCAGGCCGGGATCGCGATTTCGAAGGCCAGCTCGCCGGAGAAGGAGATGCGCGAAATGCGTGCCTCGATCCCCGAATCCAGCACCACATCGGCGAAGGCCATGAATTTGAAGGCCTCGTTGGACACGTCCACGCTGGAGGCGACCTTGGCGATCACCTCGCGGGATTTAGGTCCAACCACTGCCACGGTGGCCAGCTGTTCGGTCACCGAGGTGCAGACAACGTCCAGCTCGGGCCATTCGGTCTGCAGCCACTCCTCCAGCCAGTCGAGCACGGTGGCCGCATTGCCGGTGGTGGTGTGCATCAGGAAGCGGTCTTCGGCCAGGCGCAGGGTCACGCCGTCGTCGAAGATCATGCCGTCGGCCTTGCACATCACGCCGTAGCGGCCCATGCCGACCTTCAGCTTGGTGTAGCCGTTGGTGTAGATGCGGTTCAGGAACTCGGCTGCATCCTTGCCCCGGATTTCGATCTTGCCCAGGGTGGTGGCATCAAGCATGCCCACCGATTCGCGCACGGCCTTGGTTTCGCGGTAGACCGCCGCTTCCATATCCTCCCCGGCCTGCGGGTAGTACCAAGGGCGCTTCCACTGGCCAACATCCTCGAATTCGGCCCCGTGCTCCAGGTGCCAGGAGTGCATGGCGGTGTGGCGGGCGGGGTCGAGCTGGTCCCCGCGGTTGCGTCCGGCCAGGGCGGCGAAGGCCACCGGGGTGTACGGGGCGCGGAAGGTGGTGGTGCCCACCTGTGCCGGGTTCTCGATGCCCAGCACCGCGGCGATCACGCCGATCGCTGCCACGCCACTGGTCTTGCCCTGGTCGTTGGCGGTGGAGATGGAGGTGTACCGCTTGATGTGCTCCACCGACTGCATGCCGGCGCCGGTGGCGCGCAGCACGTCGGCGACGGTTTGGTCACGCTGCAGGTCGACGAAGTGGAACTTGTAGTTCGCCGCGTCATCGCCGAAGCGCGAAGGCACCAGCCACACCGGGCTGGTTTCCCCGGCCGGAACCGGCAAGACTTCCGGAACCCGCGCTACCGTGTCAAACCCGGCGGCGGTGGCTGCCGCGGCGCCGGTGGCGGCACCGGTGGACAGTGCGCTGGCGGTATCCAGGCGGCCGGTGAGCGCACCGGCCAGGTGCTGGTTGGCCACGGCGTCGGCCGGGACGAATGCGTGGATGGAAGTGTCCCAGTCCAGCTTGCCCTGGCGCTGGGAGTGCAGGTGCACCACCGGGTTGAAGCCGCCGGCCACTGCCAGCACATCGGCCTCGATCCGGGTGGCTTCGCCCAGTTCGCGCTGCTCGTCCAGTTCGGCCACGAAGATCGCGGACAGCTCGCCGGATTCATCGGCTTCGGTATCCACCACGGCGGATCCGGAAATGACCTGTACGCCATCGGCCACAGCCTGGGCGGCGGCCGCGGAGATGTTCTGGCGGGCGTCGATCACCGCGACCACCGAGCCGGAGGCGGCTAGTTCGCTGACCAGTTCGTAGGCGGAGTCGTTGGTGGTGAACACGGCGATCTTCTCGCCCGCGCGCACCCCGTAGCGGTTCAGGTAGCTGCGCACCGCGCCGGCAAGCATGATGCCCGGGCGGTCGTTGTTTTCGAAGACCACCGGACGCTCGTGGGCGCCGGTGGCCAGCACCACCTGGCCGGCACGAATGTGCCAGATGCGTTCGCGCGAGACGCCCGGCGCGGCCGGTGCATCAAGGTGCACGGTGCGGCGCTGGACGGCCACCAGGTAGTTGGCGTCGTAGGAGCCGAACACCGTGGTGCGCTGCAGGTGGGTGGTTTCCTCGGCCTGCGCCAATTCGTCCACCACCGATTCGATCCAGTCAGCGGAATCCACCCTGTCGATCTGTTCGCCGGCGGTATCCAGCAGGGTTCCGCCGGCTTCCGGACGCTCGTCGAGCAGCATCACCCGGGCGCCGGAGCGCGAGGCTTCGCGGGCCGCGGCCAAACCGGCAGGGCCGGCACCGACCACCAGGACGTCGGTGTGCACGTGCACGTGGTCGTAGTAGGCCGGATCGGTGTCCGGATCCAGCACGCCCAGGCCCGAGAGCAGGCTTGCCGAAACACCCTCGGTCACCGAGACCGTGGTGGCCGGCAGCATCGACTCATCAACCTCGCCGGCGTGGCGGGCTGCCACGGTGACAAGCGCGTTGGGCTCTTCCACCCCGGCGGCCAGGATGCCGCGCGGGCGCTTGAGGTACAGCGAAGGGCCGCACTGGCGGATCTGGTTGGCCAGCATGGCGCTGGCGATGGTGTCGCCGCGGAAGGCGGAAAGCTGATGCCCGTCGATGCTCAGGGCCAGTGGCTGCGCGCTGTCGATCCGCGCGCGGGAGCGCAGTTCTGGTGCCAGTCGCTGTGGCTTGCTCATCGGGAGCCTCCCTGAAGGTTGTCGATCTGCGGTTGCGCCTCGCCGGCGCCGTATACGGCCAGGAATTCGTAGCTGACGGTGTCGCGCAGGGCGTTGAACCACTTGCGGCAGCCGCCGGAGTGGACCCAGCGTTCGGCGAACACGCCCTTCTTGTTGCCGCGGTAGAACAGGTAGCGGGACCATTCCTTATCGGTCAGCTCCGCGGGATTCTCCGGGTAGGCCACGTGGGCTTCGCCGCCGTAGCCGAATTCGTTTTCGTTGCGTGGCCCGCAGTGCGGGCAGTCGATTAGCATCATGGTGGTGCTCCTAGTGTGCGACGGCTGCCGCGCCGTGTTCGTCGATCAGGTGGCCGGTTTCGAAGCGTTCGAGGCTGAACGGGGCGTTCAGCGGGTGCGCCTCGTCGTGGGCGATGGTGTGGGCCAGCGTGAAGCCGGCGCCCGGGGTTCCCTTGAACCCGCCGGTGCCCCAGCCGCAGTTCACGTACAGGTTCTGGATCGGCGTCTTGGAGATGATCGGCGACGCGTCCAAGGTGGTGTCCACGATGCCGCCCCAGGTGCGCAGCACATGCGCCCGGGCGAAGATTGGGAAGAGCTCCACGGCCGCGGCCATCTGCTCTTCGATCACGTGGAAGGCACCGCGTTGGCCGTAGCCGTTGTAGCTGTCGATCCCGGCGCCCATCACCAATTCGCCCTTGTGGGCCTGGGAGACGTAGACGTGGATGTGGTTGGACATGACCACGGTCGGGTGCACCGGTTCGAACAGCTCGGAGACCAGAGCCTGCAGCGGGTGGGACTGGATCGGCAGTTCAAAGCCGGCCATTTCGGCCAGCACCGAGGAGTGCCCCGCGCCGGCCAGCGCGACCTTGCCGGCGTTGATGGTGCCGCGCGTGGTCTTCACGCCGGTGACCTTTTCGCCGTCCTTGATGAACCCGGTGACTTCACAGTTCTGGATGATGTCCACGCCCATTTCGTTGGCCTTGCGGGCGAAGGCCCAGGCCACGTGGTCGTGCTTGGCGATGCCGGCACGAGGCTGCCAGGTGGCGCCCATGACCGGGTAGCGGATGTTGTCGCTCACGTTGATGATCGGGCAGGCTTCCTTGACCTGGGAAGGGTCGAGCCATTCGGCGTCCACGCCGTTGAGCTTGTTCGCCTCCACGCGGCGCACCGATTCGCGCACATCGCCCAGGGTGTGGGCCAGGTTCAGCACCCCGCGCTGGGAGAACAGGAAGTCGTATTCCAGGTCCTCGGGCAGCTGCTCCCAGAGCTTCAGCGACTTTTCGTAGATGCCAGCCGATTCATCCCACAGGTAGTTGGAGCGAATAATTGTGGTGTTTCGGGCCATGTTCCCGCCGGCCAGCCATCCCTTTTCCAGGACCGCCACATTGGTGATGCCGTGGTTTTTCGCGAGGAAGTACGCGGTAGCCAGGCCGTGGCCGCCACCGCCGACGATCACAACGTCGTAGGACTTCTTGGGGTCCGGATTCGCCCACAGGAACTCCGGGTGCTCAGGCAGCAGATCAGCCACAGTGAATCTCCAATCTTCGACAGGACCGTATGAATGTATGAATTGCCGACAACTGATATATCAATCTGCGATTCACTGTATGATAGAACAGGAAACCCGGTCAATGGGTTCACGAAAATTACTTGGATGCTACGCACCACAGGAGGACTTCAGTGAGCGAATCCCTTTCCGATCGCGCCTACCAGATACTGCGCGACCGCCTGATCATGCTTGACATCGCCCCGGGCGAGCCGATCAACGAGGCCCAGCTGGTCCTCGAGCTGAACATCGGCCGCACTCCCCTTCGTGAAGCCCTCAAGCGCCTGGAAGTCGACCACCTGGTCCACTCCTACCCGCGCCGCGGCACCTTCGCCACCCGCGTCGACATCACCGAACTCGCCGCCATCACCGAAATGCGCCTCGCCCTGGAGCCACTCGCCGCCGATCGCGCCGCGGCCCTGGGCGGAGGCAGTGTGCGCCACGAGATCGAGCAGACCCTGCACACCATCACCACTTTCACCGGCGACGAGACCCGGCGCAATCTCATGGAGAACGATCTGGCCGTGCACCGCCTGATCTACCAGGCCGCCGCCAACCACCATCTCGAAGAGACCCTGATCCGGCTCGACAATCTCGCCACCCGCATCTGGTGCCTCACCCTGGATCGCCTTCCGAGCATTGACGCCCATATCGCCGAACACCAGGCCCTCCTCGAAGCGGTCCTCAATCAAGACCCGGAAACTGCCAGCACCCTGGCCCGCGACCATATCGCCAGTTTCGAAACTTCGGTGCGCGCCGTACTCTGACCGCCAGTTTCAGTCGCCAATCCCGCACCTGCTTTCAGCCTTGACCACCCGTCAAACCATCGTTTGACCTGTAACTTCATCATGCCCTAAAAGTTATCCACCTGCAATCAAAAACTCGAAGACATATTCGAACAACAGGCGTAAAGTAAGAATATGCCCGAAACAGTAAACTCCTCCGGGGATCAGCCCGACCCATCGCTTCACGGCAAGATCCAGGCCGTGATCGAAGAGCTGGAATCTGTACTGGCATACCGCGAAGAACATGGCACCAAGAGCCAGTGCGCTCAAGCCATCGCCGAGATCGAATCCGCAATTGCCACCTTGAACTATCATCAAGCAGCACTGAGCAATCAGCTCGAAATTGACGTGGTTCAATCCAATTCTGAAAAGAACCCCGGAAGCAAGGCACAGGACCAGCTCAACCGCGGCGCCGCTTCCGCCGTTGCACTTGCCCGCCGCTCCGATCCGCATGGCTTTCAAACGTATTTGGAGAACTGCCGGATTCTCTTCCAAAGCACTCCGCACTTGGCTGCTGCGTTCAGCCGAGGCGAATTCACCGAGGCGCAGATTCGGGCTATTCTCACCCCGCTGCATTCCGTCAAAGAAGAACGCCGAACAGAATTCGACGATTTTTTCGCCAAGAATCCAAAGATGTTTGAGAACCTGGGCAATAGGAAAATCAGTGACGCTGTCTACGACTTCACCCTGACCTACGCTTCGGACCAGCAGTGCAAAGAACAGAAATCAGCTGAGGAAAAGCGCTTCGTCAAATTCACGCCCAGTTCCCGCACCGGCATGATGCGGGTGAACGGCAGTATCCCCATCAGCGCGGGGATGGCGATGAAGAATGACATGAAAGCCACGGCTCGCAGCATCAAGGCAAAGGGCGATTCCCGCACCCGGGCGCAGATAGAGGCAGACTACTTCTCGAGTTTCTGCACCAACTCTGAGGCCAAAATTCCGCTCACCCTAACTCTTGGCTTGGTAATGACAGATAAGACGCTTTTTCTCGGCGATCGGAATCCCGCCCATCTGGAAGGCTACGGCGTCATTGCTCCCCAGTATGCCCGTGAGCTGGTTGCCGGTCAGGAGATCATGAACAACATGACTCTGGCTGACATGGCCGCCACTCGCTCACCGGCTTTCGTTGAAACGCTGGAAGCCACCGTGGAACTCATCCGCCTGTATACCGCACCGGGCGACAAGGAACTGATCGCGATGGATTCCAAAGCGAGGATCTTCCCGGAGAAAATGAAGAAATTCGTCAAAATACGCGACAGGCATTGCCGCACCCCATTCTGCGACGGAACGATTGAAGAAATCGACCATGTCACCCAAGCTTATTTAGGCGGACATACCTGCGTGATCAATTCCGACGGCCGTTGCAAGTTGTGCAACCAAGCCAAGGAAACCCCAGGATGGCAAGAATTCGTCCTCAAAAGCGGACCACATTCAATGCTGATCAACACCGGTATGGGCATCAAGTACCGGTCCACGGCACCTCCAGCGACCGGTTTTGCGCATAAGCCTTACCCACAGCACATGAGTGAAGCCGACTGGGTAAGCACATTTGAAGAATGGTTGAACCGGCCGCCGGACACGGGCAGCAGTCCGCCCGGCATCGAGGATATCCCCGCTTGACGGGATGAAAAAGATATTAGCCAGACCAGTTGCCACTATCGCCCCAGAAATGGGGCGATAGATAAGCTGCTGATTACAACTGGGATATCTTCGTGAAGATTACGCATAAGCACGAAGCCACTCGCTTCGAATGCATACCCCTAAGTAAGACATCCCAGTTGCAACCTCAAATACTTTGGCCAGCGACAGGCAATAACCACGAATCTTGCCGCCGCATAAAGCGGTCATAAGCAAAAATCACTTTCGCCCCAAAACCTGGTTTGCGCGGATTACGCCTCACAAAGTATCGACAAAACACCTTAACGACCGGCCAGCGGCAATACACTTTCCCAAGTTCAGTGTTATGAATCACCCACAGTTGCCCGCTTCAGGCCTGCGCTATGTTGCGCGCGACGCTGTTCGCGAAAAAGTCGCAGACGTCGCGCTCGACCTGTTCGTCGAACATGGGTTTGACGAGGTGACTATTGCGAAAATTGCAGAATCGGCGGGGTCATCCCCCGCAGTGTGCATCGTTATTTTGCGACCAAAGAAGATATGGTCATAGGTCCATTCGAAACGAACGGACCGCGTGTAAGTGATGAGCTGATCAAGCGACCAGCCGACGAACCGATCATGCAGTCATTGCACGGAGCCTACGCGGCGATGATTACCCGCGGCCCGCACCGCTCACGGGACAGGGCGGCCATGCGCCTCTTGGCAAGCACGCCCTCGCTTCGTGCGCGAAACACTGAAAAACACATGGTTTGGGCGGAACTATTAACACCGATCGTTGCCGAGCGGCTAGAAGGCAGCGACTCCCCGTTGCGCGCCAGCGTTCTGGTTCAGACAAGTTTGAGTGCGTTCCAATTGGCCTTGATGGCTTGGGCGGACGACGTGCAAGAACGCACGATCCTGGAATTGATTGACGTTGCCTTTGGCGACTTTGAAGCGGGTCGGAACTAGAGACTGAAGTAGCCACCTTGATCGCACGATCACGGCCACGATAAGAGCTCGATTAAAGCGTCGACGCAACCTCGAACAGCTTGGGATACAAAAAATCTCCTGGTCGCTTGACCAGGAGATTTTTATTGGATTTGGTGGAGGTAAGGGGATTCGAACCCCTGACCTTCTGCATGCCATGCAGACGCGCTACCAACTGCGCCATACCCCCAAAAGAGTTGGTTCCCTCGGTATCACTACCGCTGAACCGAGATAAAACTCTACCGGAGGTCCTGGAAAAACACCAAATCGGCCATCGGAGACGCTGATCACATCCAGCCTATTCAGAATGTCCCCGGCCGATGCAAGAATGATCTCGGAGCCGATCGGCTCCGCCAAGAAGTCAGTGAAAGGCGCGATCCCATGGCCATTGGAATGACCCCGTACCTTCGCTTCGCCGGTGATGCCCGCGAAGCCATGGAATTCTACAACGCAGCACTCGGCGGCGATCTATCGATGATGACCTTCCAAGAGGGCATGAACGATGGCAATCCCGCCACCGCAGATTTGATCATGCACTCGTCCCTCTTCCTGGAACGAGGCATCCACCTGATGGCTTCGGACACTCCTCCGAAGATGAACGTGACCGGCAACGGGGTGATCGCTTTGAGCAGTGATGCCACCGATGAGGCCGACAACGCGGTGCTGACCAAGTGGTGGGAGGCACTGTCTGCCGGCGCAACCATCGAAATGCCATTGGAGAAGGCCCCATGGGGCGACTCCTTCGGCCAGCTTCGCGACAAGTTCGGCGTGGTGTGGATGTTCAACATCTCCGCCGTGCAGGGTTAGAAACTAGTCGACCACGGTGTGTTCGTGGGCTGCGATTGCCTCGCGGCCCACGAGCAAGCCGACCTTCTTGGCCCGCGCCTGGGTAATCATGGCGATCAACAGGCCCAGCACTGCCAGGCCTGCGCCCACCAGTGATGGCGCGCGGTAGCCAAAGCCAGCCGAAATCACGGCGGCACCCAGGGCGGCGCCCAGGGCGTTGGCAACGTTCAGCGCCGAGTGGTTCAGTGAAGCGGCCAAGGACTGGGCGTGCGGCGCCGAGTCCATCAGCAGGGTCTGCAGGCTTGGAATGAGCAGCGAGCCCACGGCGCCCAGAACGAAGACCATGATCATGGTCGGAATCACCCAGCTGGCCACTGCCGCGAAAACCAGCATGGTCGCGGCCATTAAAACGCTTGAGAGCTTGATGGCGCCGAAGACCGACCAGTCCGCCAGGCGTCCGCCGATCAGCGAACCTACCACCATGCCCAGCCCATACAGGGCCAGGGCGATCGGGACGAGCGTGATCTTCAGGCCGGATTCCTCGGTCAGCGTCGGGGAAATGTAGGAATACACGGCGAAGAATCCGCCGAAACCAACGATGCCGGTGGCCATGGCCAGCCACACCTGAGGGCTTTTCAGCGCCGTGAGTTCGCGTCGGACGCTGGCGCCTGGTTCAGCCTTGCGCCATGGGACAAACAGCGTAATCAGTGCCGCGGTGAGCAAGCCGATGAACGCGACGATGTAGAACATGGAACGCCAGCCGGCCTGCTGGCCAAGCATCGTGACCAGCGGGACGCCGCCGACGTTGGCCACCGACAGGCCCAGCATCACCCAGGCGATGGCGCGCCCGCGCATGGTTCCGGGCACCAGGCTTCCTGCCAGCACGCCGGCCAGGCCGAAGTAGGCACCATGGGGCAACCCGGCAAGGAAGCGGGTGATCAGCATGGTGTTGTAGTCAGGCGCGAAAGCCGAGGAGAGGTTGGCCAGGGTGAAAAAGAGGATCAGCAGCTGCACCGCGCGCTTGCGCGGGATCTTGGCAGCCATCGCGGTGAGCACCGGAGCGCCGACCACCACGCCAATGGCGTAGGCGCTGATCATCAGCCCCATCTGCGAGTTGCTGACGTCGAGGTCGAGGGCGCCCTCCTGGAGCAGGCCCATCATCGAAAATTCGGTAACGCCGATGCCGAAGCCGCCCATGGCCAGTGCGAGGATCGCCAATAGTAATTTTCCGCCGGATAGGTAGGCAGTCATTCAGTTCTCAATTCTAGGCTGTTGCTTGATCGCGGCATCCTCGACGCTCTATTTCCATCGTAGTGACTGTGGACAATCGCCGGGGCACTTCTCCAGCTGAAAATTACGAATCCCACAGTATTTTGTGCCACTGTTTAAGTCCTATGTCTCATGCATCGCCCCAACGCCTCTCGGCCTCGCTGATTATCGCGAGGATCTTCTTCGTCCTGCTTTGCCTAGCGCTGGCGGGGCTGATGGTATTCCATCAGCAGATCCCCGACGTACTGGGTCTTGGCCTGGTCGTGGATAATCTCGCGCCTTGGGCGGGGCTGGGGATACCGGCGCTGTTCCTGATCGCGCTGGTGTTGCGCGGGCGCTCCAGCTTCATCGGGCTCCTGGTCCCGGTGGTGGTGTGGGCGGTGCTTTTTGGCAGCAGCTTCATTCCGCACACCCAGCGCGCCCCCGAGACGGCGCTTGAGGTGGCCACGCAGAATGTCCACGAGTCTGCCGGGGTGCAGGCGGCGCGCGAACTGGCTGATTCCGGCGCGCAGGTGATCACCTTGCAGGAGATCGGCGAGGGGCAGGAAGACCAGATCAGCGCGGAGCTGGCCAAGTCTCACCCGTACAAGTACATGGTGAGCACCGTGGGTGTATGGAGCGCGTACCCGTTGAAGAACGCCCAGCCGCTGGATCTGGGCCTGGGCTGGAACCGGGCGCTGCGCGTTGACGTGAGCACCGATCACGGGGATGTGCGGCTCTATGCGGTGCATGCCGCCTCGGCCCGTCCCACCGGGCACGATGAGCGCGATGCGATGCTCGCCTCGCTGGCCAACTATGTGCAGTCCGATGACTCGGCCAAGATCGTGGCCGCCGGGGATTTCAACGCCACCAGCACCGACCGGCATTTCGCCCCTGTCGCCCAAGCGCTGGATGAAGCGCAGTACAGCGAATGGGGTCTGGCGATGACCTGGCCGCGTTCGCCCTTCCCGGTATTGGGGATCGATCACGTGATGCTGCGCGGGGTGGAGTCGGCGAACCTGCAGCGTGCGGAGATTGGCGACTCGGACCACTATGCCCTGCAGGCCACCATCGATCTGGGCAGCTAGGTTCAGCCCAGCCCGGTTTGGCGCAGGGTGATGTTGATCCGCCCGGCGCCCAATTGGCAGCCGGCTGGCGCGGTGCCGGGGTGGATTTTCGTGACCCCGTGGTAGGCGAAGCGGGCCGGCCCGTCGAAGATGAACAGGTCCCCGGAGGCCAGGTACAGGTCCTGCCATGGCCTGTTCCGGTTCTCGGTATTGCCTAGGCGGAAGGTGGCCGAGTCGCCGATCGACAGTGAAACCACCGGGGCGTTGATGCGCTCTTCGGCATCCTGGTGCATGCCCATGGTGGCTTGATGGTCGTAGAAATTCACGATGGCGGCGTCCGGGAGGTAGCTTGCGGCGCGCTGGGCATCACCGGTGGCTTCAGCCACAGCTTGCTGGCCCAGACGCACCAGCCATTGTTCCATCGGTGCTACCGGTGTACCGCCGAGGTCGTCGGCGGTTTTTGAATATCGGTTCGGGCTCCAATGCCAGCCCAAACTCAGTGATTGCACACTCATGGGATAACCATTGATGTGCGTTTGGTGGGGCGGGACGGGTCCGTGTCCCCACTGGAAAAAGCGTGCGACGATCCAATCCTGCGCGGCCGGGGATAGCCAGCCGGGCAGATGCCACGCTCCGGGACGCACTTGTCCCCCGGTGCGGGCCAAGGCGCTGTCATCAAAAAGCGATTCCATGCACCCAGCGTGCCCGTTGCAGGCATCGGTCGGCAAGCTCCTGCGTATTCGCTCACTGAATTTGGCAGGTTGCCGGCCCAGTGCCTTGCAACACTACCTACGTTATGGTCCTCGTGTTTCATCCCGCCGACTCGAAGATTTCAAGAAGGTTAACCTTTGGCCCGAAACCGAGTTATTCCGCTGGAAACATTTGCGATACCTACGGGAAAAGCGGGGGCCCTACTCTTGGAAGAACCCACACATTCCAAGGAGCATCCCATGTCATTCAGGAAAAACCGGCAAGGATCGAGGCAGTCATGATCGGCATCGACCTCGAGCTTTCCCAATGCATGGTGCTGATCGCAGGCAGCCTATCCGCCAGCAGCACCACCGCCGAGCGCTTCCGCGCCGAAGGCTGCACGCTGCTGTTCGCCGAGGATGCGCCCCAGGCACTGGAGCAGCTTGGCCAGGCAGGATTGCTGGTGATCTGCGATCCCGACCCGCAGCGTTTCGAGCAGGTAGTTGCCGCCGCGAAGGTGCCGGTGCTGCGCGCCGCCCCGTCGACTGCCACCGGGTCGATCACCTTGCTCGGCGGCGGACCGGGCGCCCTGGACCTGATGACACTGCGCGGGGTGCGCGCGCTGGCCGAAGCCCAGGTGGTGTTCGCCGATCGGCTTGGCCCCAGCGAGCACCTGTCGGTGCTGGCTCCGCATGCGAAGATCATCGACGCCGGCAAGCTGCCCGGGCACCACAAGCTGACCCAGCGCCAGATCGAGGCGATGATGATCGAAGCCGCCCAGGCCGGCGCCAAGGTGGTGCGCCTGAAGGGTGGGGATCCCTTTGTTTTCGGCCGCGGGTTCGAAGAGGTCGCGGCCGCTACCGCGGCGAAGATCCCGGTGAGCGTCATTCCGGGGCTCAGTTCCTGCATCACCGTGCCGGCCGCCGCCGGGATTCCGGTGACCGCCCGCGGCGTGAACACCATGTTCACCGTGGTCTCGGGGCACGACCCGCTGACCACCGGCCAGCTGGAGCACCTGGCCAAGCTCGGCGGCACGATCGTGATCCTGATGGGCATGGGCACCATCGAGCAGACCGTTTCGGGGCTGCTGCAGGTGGGCATGCCCGCGGATATGCCGTGTGCCATCGTGCAGTCGGGGACCACGCAGGTGCAGAGCACCTCCCATGCCCCGCTGTCCAAGCTGGCTGCAGCGGCTCGCTCCCATTCAAACCCCGCAGTGATCGTCATCGGCGAGGTGGCAGACCTGCCGCAGTCACTGCTGAACGCGGCGCCGCACACGAGCGCCGAACCTATTTTGGAGAACGCCTGATGAATATCGCCAAGCCCTTGGCCGGATTCCGCATCGCCGTGACCAGCGATCGACGCTCAGCAGAACTGATCGAAGCCTTCGAGCGGCGTGGCGCCGAGGTCACCCACACCCCATTGCTGCGCCTGGCCCCGCTGGATGACGAGCAGCAGCTGCTGGCCCAGACCCGCAAGCTGATCGAGGCGCGGCCCCAGGTCGTGGTGATCACCACCGCCTATGGGCTGCGGCGCTGGCTGGATACTGCCGAGGCGGCCGGGATCGGCGACGATCTGATTACCGCTTTCAGCCAGTCAGAGCTCTACGTCCGCGGTTCCAAGGCCCACGGTTCGGTCCGGGCCCAGGGCCTGGAGCCGGCCGGGGTGGCCAAGGATGGGCGCAGCTCCTCGCTGCTGGAAATGCTCAAGGACAAACTGGCCGGGGCGACCGTCGCCCTGCAGCTGCACGCCGATTCGGATCATGGCATGCCGCAGCAGCTGCGCGAGCTCGGAGCCAAGCGCGTGATCAAGGTCGAACCGTACCGCTGGCAGGACACCAGCAGCGACGCCGGGATTTCCGCCCTGGTCGAAGGGCTATGCGCGGCGCACTTCGACGCGGTGACCTTCACCAGCGCCCCGAGCGTCCATGCTCTCTTTGCCGCCGCCACCGCGCGCAACCGGCTTCCGGCCCTGCAGCGTTCCTTGGCCGAGCGCGTGGCTATTGCCACCGTTGGGCCAGTGACCGCTTCCCCGCTGGAAGATGCCGGCATCGCCCCACTGGTCCCGGAACGCCACCGCATGGGTGCGATGATCGGGCAGCTGGTCGAGCACCTCGGTTCGCTGGGGACCTTGCAGGCGCAGACCGTGCACGGGCAGGTGCAATTGCGCGGCCGGACGCTGTCCATCGAAGACCAGAACTGCGAGCTGACCCCGGGCCAGGCCGAATTGGTGCGCGCGCTGATCGAGGCCGGCGGCAGCGTGCTCTCCCGCGACGAGCTGGGTGCCGCCCTGCCCGAAGTCAGCTCCCGGCATGCGCTGGATATGACGCTCAGCCGGCTGCGCCGGGCCCTGCCCCAGCCGGAAATCATCACCACCGTGATCAAGCGGGGCTACCGGCTGAACGTCTAGCGGGCTTTTTCGCCTCCGGTTACGTAGGATCGTGACCATGGTTTCAATTCAGGTTGCCGGCGAGGCATTGGTCGACATCGTCAATTCCGTGGCCCACCCCGGCGGTTCCCCGCTGAACGTCGCGGTTGGCTTGGGCCGGCTCGGCCATGAGGTCACGCTGGCCACCGATCTTGGCACCGACGTGCACGGCGAACTGATCGCGGAGCACCTGCGCGGCTCCAAGGTACGGCTGGCCGAAGGCTCGCAGAGCGATGCGCCGACCTCGACGGCCACAGTGGTGCTTGATAGCTCTTCCAACGCCAGCTATGAGTTCGAGCTGAACTGCGCCTTGCAGCACCTGCGCGCCAGCGATGCAAAGCTGCTGCATACCGGGTCGATCGCGGCCTTCCGCTCGCCCAGCGCCGAGAAGATCCTTGAGGTTTTTTCCGCCTCGCCGCAAGGACAGCTGCGCAGCTATGATCCGAATCTTCGCCCGGCGCTGGTTGAGGACCGGGCGCAGGCATTGGGAACCATCGAGAAGCTGTGTTCCCTGTCCCACGTGGTCAAGCTCAGCGACGAAGATGCGATGTGGTTATACCCGGGCTGGGATACCGACCGGGTCTTGGAACATATCCTCGGCCTTGGGGCATCATTGGCCGTGATGACCTTTGGCGCCCGCGGTGCCGAAGCGCACACCCGCGGCTGCGAGGTGGCAGTCCCTTCGCTCTCGGTGGCGACCGTGGATACCGTCGGTGCGGGCGATGCCTTCATGGCCGGCCTGCTGCATGCGATCTTCGCCTCGGACCTGGCCCAGAGCCTGATTAATGGCAGCAAGATCGACCGCGCCGAATTGGAGGCCGCCTTGCAGATCGCCGCGGCGTGCGCCGGAATGACGGTGGCCCGCACCGGCGCCAATCCCCCGAGCTTGAGCGAGCTTGATGAGTTCATGGCTGCGGCCGGACGTTAGGGAGGATCCATGGGCAGCAAGGTCCCGGCAGCCGATAACACCCTGCGGATCCTGCGCCTTTTGGCCAGCAGGAATTCCCCGACCCCGGCGGCGATGATCGCCACCCTGCTGGACTTGCCTCGTTCCAGCGTCTACCAGCTGCTCACGGTGATGAGCGAACGGGGATTTATCACCCATTATCCAGAGGACAAATCCTACGGTTTGGGGGTTGCGGCTTTCGAGCTTTCCAGCGCCTACACCCGCCAAGAACCCCTGGCCCGCCTAGGCGCGCCGCTGATCGCGCAGCTCGTGGACAAGGTCGGCGAAAGCGCCCATCTGGCGATCCTGCACGGATCGGATGTGCTGTATATCGTGGAGGAACGCGCCAAGGGCCGACCATCCCTGGTCACCGATGTCGGCGTCCGCCTGCCTTCGCACCTGACCGCCTCGGGACGAGCCATTTTGGCGGCCCTGCCCAAGTCCCAGGTCAGGGCGCTGTACCCGAATGCCGCCAGTTTTTCGGATCGGGTGGAGCACTCCTCGATCACCAGCTATTCGCAGTTGCGTCGCGAGCTCGAGCAGTGCTCCCAGCGCGGTTATGCGGTGGAGCGCGGCGATGTCACCGAGGACTTCCACTCTTTGGCCGTGGAAATCCGGGATTCCAACCACTGGCCGGTGGCTGCCGTGGCGGTGACCTTCTTGGCCGATCGGGTGCCCGAAGAGCGGTGGGACGCTTTGCTGGCGCAGATCCGCTCGACCGCAGACCAGATCACCGCGAGGATCCAGGGACGGCGTTCGCAGTAGGCCGCCAGACGAACGCTGGCTTGGCCTAGAGCAAATGCTGCTCCAGGTATTGTTCTGCATCGTTGAAAACAACGCGTCCCAGGGCGCCGTTGACGATCGGCAGCTGGGGCGGAACATGGCCGCATTCGACATTGGCGATGAGTGGAATATCCAACATGCCAAGGGCATCTACGACAGCTTCATGCTGGGTCAGAGTCGGCGAATCCGGTGCACTGGTGCGCCCGATGAGCACGGCCTGCGCTCCGTCGAAAAGTCCCGCCATTCGTAGTCCATGAAGGTGGCGGCAGATTGTCGTGGCCTCGACGCTGGAAGCTTCGACATAAACGATCAGAGCATCATCGTCGTCCTGGCGCAGCGCTTGGGAATCAAAATTGCCGGTGCCGGTGAGATTGGCGAGGGTTTCGATGCATCCGCCGATGAGCCTTCCGGTTGCATGCACCGCGCCCCGCCCGCTATCCAGTCGCTCCCAGCGTCCAGAACCATTCCATTGGTGTTCAGTGGCCTTCGGGTCGACTTCCCAATCGTCCCAGTCGCTGGCTCGGTAGAGACCAGGCGACGATTGCCGGAACGATGATCCTGCGGGCAGTGACGCGATCTCAATCCATGATTTGAGGGCTTCCGGAACCTGATAGGGCGTGTCCATCAAGTTGCTGCCATGAAGAGTCGCCATACCCGTGCGCAAGGTTATCGGGGTGAGCAAGGTCGAGATGTCGGAAAAACCGACAAACCATGTTGGTTCTGCTTCGGCGAGCGCGTCGAAGTCGAGCAGGTCAATGATGTCGATGACGGTCACTCCGCCCCATGGCGGCACGACTGCACGGATCTTCGGGTCCAGCAACATCCGCATCAGTTCGTCGGCACGTTCCTTCGCAGGTGCGCTGATATGCGAAGATCCGTCCATGCACCGGCCAATGACGACGTCGAAACCTTTGGCGCGTAGTTCTTCGACGGCAAAGTCCAGACGGCCGATCAATTCTTCAGGGACACCGCTGGAAGGCGAGGTCACTCCGATTTGATCTCCTGGAAGCAGAGGACGGGGGTATCGAATCTTCATGACCTCATCCTTGCATGCCATCTCGGTCAGTTGGTATCGATTTTAGATACCGAACCATGGGCGTGCCTGATTCAAACCTGAAATAACCGGGGCGGTTTCTGCTTCCGGTATCCAGTTGCTTGAATCAAGGCGGAGCCGGTCTGAGATAACAACATGTCCATCTAGAACATCTCTCGAAATACCGTCGTGAACGTACCCAAGACGACGAGAGGCTCCTTGCGACCCTGCGTTGTCTTGGAATACCTCCGTCAACGCTGAATCTGCACCTAGCTCTTCAAACGCCAGCGTCAGGATGGCTTTGCGAGCTTCAGTTCCGATGCCTTGCCTGTGGAATTCAAGACCCAGCCAAGATTCCGTTTTCACTTCGCGTAAGACGGCAAAGTTTTGTGCTTTTAAGGTCGCGATACCTACCGGTTGGCTACCAAGGAAAACACCGAACTCCAGCGCCCAACTTTCGATTCTCCACGTACTTCTGCGCCCCCAATGTTGTTGCATCACATAGAGCGCACGTTTGTTGGCCGGGAGGTCTGTCCATGGGGTCAAGAATGGTTTCTGGCCGGGCTCGTGAACGCCTTTGGCCGCGATCTCAGCCAGCGCAACGAGTTCTTCCTCATTTGGGACCCGAAGCTCCAGCCGCTCCGTTGTTAGCTTCAGGTCCGCTAGGGGCCAGTATTTGTTTGACACTTTGTCAGTATATGGTTCTTGTCCAAAGCGTTGGTCTTGCGGTAATCGGACAATTGGCTATTGCCGCCGTGTACCCATTACTCGTCTTGCTATGCCAGCTGCAATTCACCGCGACCGAACGAGAAGTTCTCGCACCTTGGAGCCTTTCGCCTCGGTCTAGCGCAACGGACGACGCACAAGATAACCCAATCTGAAATACCGGACAGGACTGCTGATAGCAAGGTATCCAGGCTCCGGCACATGGCCAATGATGTAAATAGTTAGCTAGGTTACATCGTTAGGAAAGATCATGAGCCACGAAGCCCGCGTTGTTCGCGCCCCACGAGGCACCACCTTGAATGCCAAGTCGTGGGCTACCGAAGCCCCCTTGCGCATGCTGATGAATAATCTCGATCCCGAGGTGGCTGAGCGTCCCGAGGACCTCGTGGTTTACGGCGGAACTGGCAAAGCCGCCCGCTCATGGGAAGCTTTTGATGCCATCGTCGAAACGCTCAAGGATCTGGAAGATAACGAAACGCTATTGGTCCAGTCCGGCAAACCGGTGGGCGTGTTCACCACGAACAAATGGGCGCCCCGAGTGCTGATCGCGAACTCCAACCTGGTCGGCGACTGGGCCAACTGGGAGCATTTCCGGAAGCTGGAAGCCGAAGGGCTGATGATGTACGGGCAGATGACAGCTGGCTCGTGGATCTACATTGGCACGCAAGGCATCCTGCAAGGCACCTACGAAACCTTCGCCGCCATCGCAGCCAAGCGGTTCAACGGCTCCCTGGCCGGAACTCTCACCCTCACCGGAGGATGCGGAGGCATGGGAGGTGCCCAGCCGCTAGCCGTCACGCTCAACGGAGGCGCCGTGCTGATTGTTGACGTCGACGAGTCGCGGCTGCGCCGCCGTGCGTCCAAGCGTTACCTGGACGAAGTTGAGTTGGATCTCGATGCGGCACTGCAGAAGGTTCTTGCCGCCAAAGCCGAGAACCGGCCTCTCTCCGTTGGCTACGTTGGCAATGCAGCCGAGATTTTCCCGGCCTTGCTCAAGCGCCATGAGGCCGGAGAATTCTCCATCGATATCGTCACCGATCAAACCAGCGCTCATGATCCGTTGAGCTACCTGCCACCTGAATACTCTGTGGAGCAATGGCAGGCCGAAGCCGCTGCGGATCCGGTGGGCTTCACCAAAAAGGCACAGTCCGCCATGGCCACTCATGTTGAGGCGATGGTCGGCTTCCAGGATGCTGGCGCCGAAGTCTTCGATTACGGAAACTCGATTCGCGATGAAGCACGCAAGGGTGGCTTCACCCGCGCCTTTGAATTCCCCGGATTTGTTCCCGCATATATCCGCCCGCTGTTCTGCGAGGGCCTCGGTCCGTTCCGCTGGGTTGCGCTTTCTGGCGACCCCGAGGACATCAAGGTCACCGACCAAGCGCTCAAGGAGCTCTTCCCGGAGAACGAACACTTGCACCGTTGGCTCGATGCAGCCGAGGAACATGTTGAGTTCGAAGGGCTGCCTGCGCGAATTTGCTGGCTGGGCTACGGCGAGCGCCACAAGGCCGGCTTGCTCTTCAACCAACTGGTCGCCGAAGGCAAGGTATCAGCGCCGATTGTCATCGGACGCGATCACCTGGATTCCGGATCTGTCGCTTCGCCGTACCGGGAGACTGAAGCCATGAAAGACGGCAGTGACGCTGTCGCTGACTGGCCGTTGCTCAACGCGCTGACTGCGGCAAGTTCGGGTGCTTCATGGGTTTCAATCCACCACGGTGGCGGAGTCGGAATGGGCCGCTCTATCCATGCGGGTCAGGTATCTCTGGCGGACGGCAGCGAGCTGGCCGCGGCCAAGCTTGAAGCCCTGCTGACTAACGATCCCGGCATGGGAGTTATCCGGCACGTAGATGCCGGCTACGAACGCGCTGAGGAAGTCGCCGCGGAGCGATCCGTGCGCATTCCGATGAAAGGCAAGTAGCCATCTCTTGTGGTTCGCGTGTAATTCCTGTTCAACAGCCGGCAATGCACGCGAGCCCCCTTGATTTGATGCACGAACGGGCGAAAATGGTCACTGACTTGGGTGTCGTAAACGCAATCTTAACGTGACATGGCGACTACCTCGGAGCTTATGATTAAGCCTTGTAGGTCATTTTCTGCCTGCATAGCGTGGGTCAAGTCAGGAACGACCGACCCACGGAGGACATCATGTCTGAGCAGGATTCAAACGAGCAGTTCGGAAATTTCGAGAACAGCCAGTCGGAAGAAAACAGCGGCTACGGCTCGTCAAATGACCAGCAGAACAATGAAGGCCAGTCTTACGGCGGTGGCAACGAAGAACAGTCGTACGGTGGCGGCAACGAGCAGTCCAGCCAAGACTCCTTCGGCGGCGGCGACAACGAAGAGCAGGGCTTCGGCGGTCAGGGACAGAGCGAAGGCTTCTAGTCTTCAACGCTATGACTGATCAATGCTCGTAGCATCGGTCCAAAATTCAGCAGCTCCATCTGCTGCAGAATGAAGTCCATACAGAGAAATCGCTGTTCCCCTTCTCAGGAAGGGGAACAGCGATTTCTCTGCTTTCCGAGTTAGTCATGCAGGATCAGCGCAATCAATGCCCATTTATGGTCGTCGCGTTTCAGCACTGATGAACCAAGCCTGTTGCTCCAAGTCGGCAATGTACTGGTGCAAGATATCAGCAGTTGTGGGATCTTCTTCGTCGACAGGATCGTGCACGTCGCGGATAACACCGACAGTGCTCTGAATCGCCTTGACTACCAGGTCAACGGCATCCGTCGTCAAAATCTCGGTAGTGACCGGCTGTTCCAGTTTTGTAAACTCGCTGATCGTCGAAGCTAGTCCGTCAGGTGTGGCGTGCAACGCCCGCATGCGCTCGGCAATTTCATCCGATCCCTTACGAGCAATGCCAACGATTTCGTCCAGGTTCTGATGCAGGTCCCGGAAATTTGGGCCAACAACGTTCCAATGGATCTGTTTGCCGACAAGCTGCAGATCCAGCAGCTGGACGAGCACTGATTGCAGAGAGTCCCTAAGAGTCTGCGATGCGATGAACCCGCGCTCTGCATTTTCTTTCGTCGTTTTCTTCGCGGTGGTCTTTTTGATGTCCGTCATGACATCTCCCTTGCATTGAAGTTGACGTGGCTGGCATCTGTTGATTTCCGATGCCACTTCTACGCACGCTACGTCCGTGCTCGTCCCATGGCGAATCAACTTCTTCTACTGGCAGGGAATGTGCAGGCCACGTACATTCGATGCAAAGGTTACGCAACGTTGGCGAGTACATCTGTACTCGCCAGCGTTTTTATGCACCTGCGTCGGTGCCACCATGTGGGTGGTCCAACGAAGACGGGCCGACTATCAATCTGAATACTCCCCAGCACATGGCCAGGCCGCCCCAAATGATACCGAGCCACATTGGAGTCACACCTTGTACATCATTGCCAGGCGTGACAAGAATGAACAGGAGAAACAAGGCGACGATGAGTCCGCCGCCAACAACGAGACCTAGTCCGAGAGATTTCTTTGGCATCTTTCACTCCAGCGATTCTTCAACCATGAATGAACCGGCAAGACTAGCGAGTCGCATTTTCGTCTATCGCTTGCTTGCGAGTCCTCTGACGTTTGGGCCCACATTGCCTCCTCAGTGTGCGCGCTGGCGCACGGTATATCCGTTAGCAACAGGGTAGGCCTGTTTCGGGCGCAACTCCAGAGCAACCTGACTAGACAATATGCGCCTGGAAGCGGCTATCTCGGCCAGTATTTTCAGCCCGCCGTGCATTTGGCTTCGCTCCGCAGGAGAATGGTAGGTAGGCTCACACGAGCCTGAGGATAATTTGCCGACACGACAGGATGAACATGTATTCTCGCCTCGCCAAAAGCTGTGGGCTAGCGCTCTCGACCGGCCTGATGGTCCTCGCTCTTGCAGGGTGTGTGAGCATCGAGTCCTCCAACGATGAGCAGAGCTCTTCTTCCGCGCCTGCCCAAAGCGCTACCCCTATCGAAGGCACTGTCACCCCTAGCGCCAAGAACCCTGACGGCGAAGCCACCGGTACTGCGACCGTCCCGAAGGAAACCGCCGCAAATTCCTACGATCAGACCTTCCGGACCATTGAATCCAAAGCCACTGAGAAAAAGTGCTCCGGCAAAATGACCATCAGCGGCGATGGAGAGATTCTCAAACTCATCGGCAATTGCCAGCAGGTGGAGATTGCCGGAACCGGAAACATGATCATCGGCGGGCGCATCAAAGATCTTTCGATCTCCGGTGCCGGGAATATCGTGGCCGTTAACAACATCGAGAACGTCAGCGTCAGCGGAGTGGGCAACTCAGTGGCTTGGCGCAACGATAACGCCTCGACAGAAGACGCCGGACAGTCGAACCGCCTCGGTTCCGATGCTTTGGACGGCGTGGAGTTGGGCTACTAATTATATGATCTGCAGTGTCCGGTATTTCGGACACTACACTTTGCTATCTGCCGTCAGACCATCCCCGCTGCCGAACAATAGAAGTTAGATACTTCTTAGTTCCGTAGTGATTGGATTTGATTGCCATGGCTTCTGCCCCTCAAGTAACCCTCGGCCTTAGCGGCGCCAGCGCGGACGACGTTATCGCTGTTGCCCGCCATGAAGCCCAGATCAGCATTTCAACGCAAGTACTTGAGGAGCTCGCTTCAGTCCGTGCCCACATTGACGCCCTGGCCTCGGCGGATACTCCGGTTTATGGAATTTCGACTGGCTTTGGTGCCCTGGCCACCCGCCATATCGCTCCTGAAGACCGCGCCAAGCTCCAGCGTTCACTCATCCGATCGCACGCTGCCGGAATGGGCGAACCAGTGGAACGAGAAGTCGTTCGCGCACTGATGTTCTTGCGGGCCAAGACCCTGGCATCAGGCCGCACCGGCGTACGCCCCGTAGTGTTGGAAACCATGGTTGCGCTGTTGAACGCAGGCATCACCCCGGTCGTTCGTGAATACGGGTCGCTGGGATGTTCCGGTGATCTCGCCCCGCTCTCGCACTGCGCGCTGGTGCTGATGGGCGAAGGCGAAGCCACCGACCGCCGGGGTGTCCAGCGCCCAGTACCCGAACTTCTCGCAGAAGCCGGCATCACCCCGGTGGAATTGGCGGAAAAGGAAGGACTGGCACTGGTCAACGGCACCGACGGAATGCTCGGGCAGTTGCTGATGGCATTGGTCGATCTGGAAGAGCTCGCCGATATTGCTGACGCCACCGCAGCCATGAGCGTCGAAGCCCAGATGGGCACCGCCCAGGTATTCCGGCCAGAACTCCACGAGCCTTTGCGCCCACACCCAGGCCAAGGCTGCAGCGCAGCAAATATGTATGCATTCCTGGCTGAATCCCCCATTGTGAATTCCCACCGCGAGGGTGATGGACGAGTACAGGATGCCTACTCACTGCGCTGCTCGCCACAGGTCACAGGCGCCGTGCGCGACACCATCGCCCACGCTCGCCTGGTCGCTACCCGCGAGCTGGCCGCGGCCATCGATAATCCTGTCGTTCTGCCCAGTGGCGAAGTCACCTCGAACGGAAACTTCCACGGCGCCCCCGTGGCCTATGTTTTGGACTTCTTGGCCATTGCCGTCGCCGATTTGGGCTCCATCGCCGAACGACGCACGGACCGGATGCTTGATCCTGCACGCTCGCGCGACCTTCCGGCTTTCCTCGCTGATGATCCCGGAGTGGATTCGGGCATGATGATTGCCCAGTACACCCAGGCCGGGCTGGTTGCGGAGAACAAGCGCCTCGCCGTGCCAGCCAGTGTCGATTCCATTCCGTCTTCGGCGATGCAGGAAGACCACGTCTCCCTTGGCTGGCACGCGGCACGCAAGTTGCGAACTTCGGTGGCCAACCTGCGCCGCATCCTCGCGATTGAAATGCTGATCGCCTCTCGCGCGCTTGATCTCCGTGCTCCGCTTCAGCCTGGTGCAGCCACCGGTGCCGTCCTCGGATTGCTGCGCACCAAGGTGGCAGGTCCTGGCGAAGACCGTTTCTTGTCCGCTGAATTGGAAGCCGCGTACGAATTGCTGGCTAGCGGCCAAGTCCATCGAGTGCTTGAAGAGCACCTCCCTGCATAGCAATGGGCTGCGGTAGTAGTTTCCGTCGAGGAGAAGTTTCCCGGATGCAAGGAGCGTAAACTTGTTTACCGGGAAACTCCCTACCTCTTGTGAAAGACACTTCTTATGCAACGCACCATGTTCAAGTCCAAGATCCATCGGGCAACCGTTACCCAAGCCGATCTGCACTACGTCGGCTCAGTGACCGTCGACTCCGATTTGCTGGCCGCATCGGACATCTTGCCTGGAGAACTGGTGAGCATCGTGGACATCACCAATGGTGCACGTTTGGAGACGTACACCATCGCAGGCGAGCCTGGCAGCGGTGTCATTGGCATCAACGGCGCAGCAGCACACCTGGTTCATCCTGGCGATCTGGTGATCTTGATCAGCTATGCGCAGATGGAAGATGCCGAGGCTCGCAGCTACGTCCCTAGCGTGGTTCATGTGGATGCCGACAACCGCATCATCCACCTCGGAGATGATCCTGCCGAGGCTGTCGCCGCGGATGTGCAGACTCCCCCGTTCGCACAGCTACGCGGCCACTAACCAGCAACGCGGAACAGCTTGATCGCTCAACGGCTTCATGGCAATGGATTTCATTGCCATGAAGCCGTTTTGCATCAATGGGAGAGTCGAGATTCTATAGCTGGCAGTCCGCTTCGGGGCATCCTTGCCAGGTCTTGGAGAAGTAGCCGACTATCTGCAAGGTATGCCGAAGCGGGTAGAACTCGTCGATGCCACCGTGTATAGCTTTGGCGGATTCTTCCACCGCCAGTTCGAAGAAGCGGCAGACTTCTGCGTAGTTCCAAACCGCTGCGGTGAGCTCGATCAGTTCCGGGTGAGTCAGCATGCGAGTAGGCTGCATGCCAATGTCGATCAGAGTATTGAAAACGAAGTCTTCCGTCAGCTCATGGTCCTCTCCGCAATCGCACCATTTGATGCCTCGGCTGGGCATATCCCAGGCATCCACGGAAGTCTGGGAAGAAATCATCCATTCGGGAAGGCTTCCCTCGGAACCGGTATCTTGTGCCATCGTCATGTCCGCCTTTCTCGCCGATCAGATGTCCCCAATGTAGGCTGCGGCTCCGACACTTTGGACGTGCCAACTCTTTGGTTGTTGCCTGTTGCGCCTAGTGTTGACATAGTTCAAGTGATCAGCAGCAAGCCAATGCCCACCGAGTCCTTTTCAGGAGTTTTCCGATGAATACACGGTCCCACCCGGACTCCAGCGATGGTGCCGCGCACCGTCAGTGGAACGAACTGCTCCAAGAAATGCGCGTCATGCAAACCGGTGTGCAGATCCTCGCAGCATTCCTGGTAGTGCTCCCTTTCCAAGCCCGATTCAACATGCTGAACCGGCCCGAAGAGATGATCTACATCGTGCTCTTGGTCGCGGCGACGCTCCTGATCCTCCTGATGATCACCCCGGTCGCAGTCCACCGATTTTTCTTCGGCCAGCGGCTCAAGGAACAGACCGTCAGCCTGGGGCATGCCGTGCTGAAAATCGTGGGCATCGGCGTAGGCCTGCTGGTCTCTGGCTGCGTCTGGTTTGTCCTGCAGGTACTATTCGGCTGGCAACTAGGCGCATCCGTTGGCGGCGGGCTAGTCGTCGTGACCTTGTTCCTGCTGGTGGCACTGCCGCGCATCCTGCGTCCGGAACACGCGAAGGATGCTGACTGACCTGCGCTAGCTGTGGTTCATCCGATCCACATGCCTGAGCATCAGCTTCATCGGAAGGTGCCTGATCGCTCTGGGCAGCCAGCGGGTGGCGAATCGTGCAACAGCAATTGTCCTGTTGTTGCGCCGGAGGACCTTCTCGCCCAGTTCAAACCCGAACGCCTCGCGCACCGCTGCCGGCAGCTGGGCAATGGTGACGTCCCGCATCAGCGGCAGGCCGGCTCGAATCCACCACGGTGCCTCGGGCGCGGTAAAAAGTTCTTCGGCAAGCTGGCGGGTTTGATCGGTGACTCTCACCTTTGCCAGCGTCTTCTCCAAATAGAGGTCGAAGTCGTGCAGCGTTGCGGGCCAATAGTCCACCGGCATCTGCAGGGCATCACCCAGCAGCGAATAGTGCTGATATAGCCCTTCATCGAGAGCGAGGTCGTCGCTCAAGATCTGCTCCGCGATGACACGTGCCGAGTCGAAGAGGGTGGCGGCAACCCAGAGTTGAAGCCGGGGGTCCAGGGCCGAATAGGCCGGAGTCCCAGCGGTTTCGTTGCGGGTTCCACGAACGTCCTGATGCGCCTTGTTGACGTAATCAATCATCGTGCGCTGCTGTTGGGCAGTGCCGTTGCTCAAGGCGTAGATATAGCCGAGCGTATGGATGAGGCGACTGAGCGGGTTGCTGGCGAAGTCGGAGTGCTGGGCGATAGCGGTGCCGATTTGGGGGTGGGCCAGTTGCATCAATATCGCTCGTCCGGCCCCGAGCAGCAATCCGGCTTCTGGGGCAACGCGGGAGAAAGTGGTTGTTCCATCAGTTTTTCCTGCGTTCGGGCCCATGTTCTCGATTCTAGATCTTCAGGCTGTGCTGCCGCTTTAAGCAGCACGGTGGATGCCGCCACGTCCTTTGCGACGTGAGAGCATCCACCGTGTTTGCTGCAGCTGCTGTCCTACTTCGTTGCCGAGGTGAACATCGACGGCTGCAGCTCGGTCACCTTCAGCGACTTCAGCTTCGCGGTGCCACCGTTGGCGAAGACGCCAAGCTGGTCGGCCCCCGCATTAGGGAAGACCTGGTCGGTCAGGGTTCGCTGGCCCTTCTGGGCGAAGACTTCCACCGAGGAACGGTCGAGGTAAACCCGCAGGGTCACTTCCCCGTTGCTGTTCAGCTTGACCGGCATCTCTTCAACCGAGGCAAAGGCAGGATGGAATCCGACATTGCCCGAGTTGCTGCGGTCGACATAGACCTTTTTGCTGTCCGCGTCGTAGCCGATCACCGTGGAGTTGTTGGCATCGCCATGAACGGTGATGCCCGAGGTCTTGGCGGTGCCGGGATCAAGGACCACGTCGACTTGCGCGATGGATCCAGCTGCTTGCTGTGGCAGCGTGCGGGTTCCCTCGGTGATGGTCTTGCTGGTTTCCAGGTACTTCGGCTTGCCGCCGAGCTTGCTGACCTGTTTCACTGGCGCCTGGGTCAGGCGGGGACCTTCAGCGGTTTGAGTCAGGCCCACCTTGCGCGGCAGCGTCATGGCGCTGCGCCATGGCGAGGTTGGAATGTCGTTGGCGTAATCCCAGTTGTTCATCCATCCCAGCATGATGCGCTGGTCCTGCGGCATGTTGCCGAAGGACACGGTCGCATAGTAGTCGCGCCCGTAGTCCAGCCAGTCGTAGTTTTCCAGGGATGACTTGGCCGCGGTATTGGACTGGGTGAATTCGTCGGCCAGGATGTGGCCCCAGCCTTCCTTGTTGTTATCGACAATTTCGATTTGGGCCTGCTTGCCGGCGAATTCCTTCACGTTCCATGAGGCAAAGTCCAGGCTCTCGCTGTCCGTACCCGTGGCCGTACGCACCGTCTTGTCATCCACCACCAGGTTGACGGTGGTTTCATCGGAGCGCGGAACGACTTCTTCATCGGTTTGCACGAGGTGATCCAGGGTCAGGTGGCCCCAGCCGCCGGTGGCCTGGTCCACGACCCGGATCTGGGCTTTCTGCCCTGCATAGCTGGCGGTGTCGAAGGACTTCCAGTTCATCGCACCAGCGTTGTCACCGGCCAGGGACTGGACCACGTCGCCGTTGACCATCAGCTGGACTTCAAGTTTTTGGCTTGGATCGTTGCGCCGGTGTCCGCCGCCGATCAGCATGCCGATCCGCTGCTTGGTGATGGTGAATTCCGGTGACGTTGCGGTGCCCATCAGGTCATCGCCGCCACCGCCGGCTTCCCAGGTGTTGATGACATGGCTACCGATGGCCATGTTGCCGCCGCCGGCGAAGGGCAGGTTCTCTGGAACCAGCGAGCCGGTTCCACTCCAGCCGAATTCTGACAGGTCGGAGCCTTCTGGGACTTCGAATCCGTCGAAGAGCAAGTCGCCTGCCGGGGCCTTGTTATCCCGCTTGTCGCTGACGCGTGCATGCTTGCCGCCACCGACCAGGAAGTTCAGGTAGTCGTGGTCTACGGTGAACGGGTCGGAGAGCATGGTGCCTGTTGGCTGGTCAAAGCCAAGGAAGGAATTCACCAGTCCTGCGCCCTGGTAGCCGGTGACTTCTTGTTGCCCCGGAACGGTTCCGGCCACTGGCTTGGTTCCGAAGGGCCCTGTCTGGTCGCTGTTCGGATCGTTGGTGACGCTCCAGCCGTCGTAGGTGCCGTCGTTGAACCCGGCCAGCAGTTCGCCTTCCGGCATGGTGGGCGCTGGCTTGGTGGTTTCCGAGGTGAAGGTGGTGCCGTCGAAGTCGCCGACGAAGTATTGGCCGGCGGAACCGCCGGAGACGCCGCCCGGGTTCATGTTGATGACCATGACCCATTTGACGTTGTTCGGGTCGCCATCGACTGCCAGTGGGAACAGATCCGGGCATTCCCAGACGCCGCCGGTGGCGTTGGCCGGGCCGAATTCGCTGAGCTTGGTCCAGTCCTTGAGGTTCTTGGACTTGTAGAGCACGGCCTTGTGATCGGTGGCTTCCACCGCCGTCATCACCCAGTAGCCCTGGCCGTCTTTGCCGGTGTACCAGAAGACTTTGGGGTCGCGGAAGTTGGCCGAGTTGCGGTTGAGCACTGGGTTGTTCTTGTATTTGGTCCAGGTCTGCCCGTCATCCAGGCTGTAGGCCAGGGATTGCGCTTGCAGTCCGGCATGTTCGGATCCTGCCTTGTATGCGCTGGTGTAGACGGCAATCAGTGGCGGATTCTTGGCGGTGCCAAGCCCTGAGGTGTTATTGGCGTCTACGACAACGCTGCCCGAGAATACGTCTTCTTCTGCATCGCCCGCAATGGCCAGGGGCTGTTGTTCCCAGTGCACCAGGTCCTTGGAGGTGGCGTGCCCCCAGGACATATTTCCCCAGACATTGCCTTTGGGATTGTGCTGGAAGTACAGGTGGTAGACGCCCTTGTAATAAACCATGCCGTTGGGGTCGTTCATCCAGTTCTTTTCTGGGCTGAAGTGGATCCCGGGACGGTAGGGTTCATCGCCCAGTTCTGCGGCGGCAGCTGGCATAGCGCTGATTAGCCCCGCGCCCAAGCACAGGCTGGCGGCGGTGACAAGCGAGATCGATTGCTTAGTTCGAGCAGTACATTGAGGCATTGCTGGACTCTCTGGTTGAAGGGCGACGTTGTAGACAACGTTGTCGACAGCAAGGACTGTAAGCGAAGTCCAGCAGACAATTCAAGAGTCCCCGAAAAGTATTATTTTACAGGTCAGAGGCTATTTTTGGCATGACAATTAGCCCCACCAGCCACCGCTGGCGAGGCTATGTCCTGGCTCTATGACCTGCTATTCGACCGGGCGCAGCCAGGTCAATTCCGAGGCGTCTCCTTCGATATGCTCGGCGAGTTCGCCATTGAAGACCGCACCGTAGTCGGCCGTAATGTGCTCCTGGAATGCCTGCTCGTCGGCGTAGATCTCGAAGACGAAGTATTCGCGTGGCCGTTCTTCGCGTACGTAGGGAAGGAAGAGGATATTCCCTGGTTCTTCGCGCACCTTCTGCGCAAGTTCATTCATCATTTCTGCCACGCGTGCTTCACTGCCTTCCTTGACAGTGAATTCTGCATAGAGGGTCTTCTGTTCCACGGATTATCCTTCCATAGCGGGTGAGGTGATTAGCTTGCGGGCCGGATTTCCCCGGAACCGCGAATGATCATGGTGGTTTCAACAATGTAGGTTTTGGGCGGCTGGATATCGCCTTCAATCCTGGCCATGAGCCGCTCGGCAGCCAGCGCGCCGATCTTTTCCGGGTGCTGGGCGATCACGGTGACCCCCGGGTCCATCATGTCCGAGAGCGTGAAGTCATCGAATCCGACCAGTGCCACCGTATGGCTTAACCCCAGTTCGCGCAGGGCCCTCATGCACCCGAAGGTCACAAGGTTCTGGCTGGAGAACAAAGCCGTGGGCGGGTCGTCGGAGGTGAGGATTTCAATGGCTGCGAGCCGGGCGCTTTCAACATCATGCAGGTTCTCCCTCACGGGAATACTGGCTGTCGAAACACCGAGTTCACTTAGTGCATCGATGAATCCCCGGCGACGCTCCCGCGCTGTTTGGATATCCGTGCGGTCACCGAGATAAGCAATCTTCCGATGTCCGACGTCGAATAAATGCCGTGCCGCTTTGGCACCACCCACGGCGTTATCCGTAACCACAGCGTCCGCCGTAAGACCTGACGGTTCGCGGTCAATGAAGACCACCGGCAAGTCCCGGGAGTGCTCCGGAATCACATGGGCCTGATTGCTCGCGATGGGCGTGAGCACCATGCCGTCAACACGGCGCCCGAGGAACGCGCGGACCATCGCCTCTTCCCGCTCGGGCTCATCGTCCAAGCTGGCAGCGAAGACTGCTACGCCCTTCAGACTCAGTGCATCTTCCATGGCCCGATGGATTTCGGCACTGAATGGGTTGGAGACACTGGGAAGCAACAGGCCCACCGTTTGGGTGCGCCTGCTTGAGCGGCGCAGGCTTCCTGCGGTGACATCCAATTCATAGTTCAGCTGCTTTGAAGCGAGCAGAACCTTCTCTCTGGTGGACTCAGAGACTCCAGGTTCCTCGTTCATGACGCGTGAAACAGTTTTGATGCCAACGCCGGCCAAAGCTGCCACATGTCGCATAGTTGGGCGGGTTTTACCCCCGCCGCCGACACTGGGTTTTGACATCGTTGTCAAATCTTTTCTTCTTTCTATTGACTACCGGTTGTGATCCAGCTTACATTCTACATGATCACGTTGTCAGGGCATCAGAGAAGCCCACTCGCAAAGGAGCACCTAATGGCAAGTTTCACCACTCGTCGCACCCGCACCACCCGCATGTTGGCAGCAGGAGCAGTCTTGGGGCTCGCCGCCCTGTCGCTGTCCGCCTGCTCGGGTGATTCATCCGCAGACGCATCGGGCGACGGCAATGTCGGTGTCTCGCTGATCGTGAAAACCACCACCAACCCATTCTTCGTTTCCATGCAGGACGGCGCCAAGAAGGCAGCTGAAACCAGCGGCGTGGATCTGAAACTGGCCGCCGGCAAATCCGATGGCGACGAAGCCACCCAGATCCAGGCCATCGAAAACGCCATCTCCGACGGCGACAAGGGAATCTTGATCACCCCGAACGGCCCTTCGGTGGTCGACGCGCTGAAGAAGGCCCGCGATGCCGGCCTCTACGTCATCGCACTGGACACCCCGCCAGATCCTGCCGATGCCGCTGACATCACCTTCGCTACCGACAACTTCGCCGCTGGTGAGCAGATCGGTCAGTGGACCGCCGAGAAGCTGGACGGCAAAAAGGCCGTCATCGGCATGGTCGACCTCTTCGATGACAAGCTCGTCTCCGTGGACTACACCCGTGACCAGGGATTCCTCAAGGGCATGGGCATCGACACTGCTGACGAAAAGGTCAACGGCGACGAAGCCAAGTCCGGCAAGTACACCGGCGGCAAGGGCGGCGATTACGAAATCGCAGGCAACCAGGCATCCCAGGGCGCCGAAGACGGCGGCCGCACCGCCATGGAAACCCTGTTGGCCGCCAATCCGAATATCAATGTCGTTTACACCATCAACGAACCAGCCGCTGCCGGCGCTTACGAGGCGCTGAAGTCCGCGGGCAAGGAGAAGGACACCCTCGTGGTCTCCATCGACGGTGGCTGCTCGGGTGTTTCCAACGTCAAGCAGGGCATTATCGATGCCACTGCGCAGCAGTACCCGGTGAAGATGGCTGAGATGGGTGTCGAAGCGATCACCAAGCTGGCCGAAACCGGCGAGAAGCCAGAGACCTCCGAAGGGCTGGACTTCTTCAACACCGGCAGCAAGCTCGTGACCGAAGAAAAGGTCAGTGGCGTGGAGAGCATCGACGCAGCCGAAGCTTCAAAGATCTGCTGGGGCAAGTAGCCTCCGAGGATTGCACCTACCAAAAGATCAGGATTTATCGTGACACAGCAAAATACCGTCAGTCCCCCCAAAGCCGGGAAAACTGACCTCGCCGAAGAATTCCTTGACCGCCAAACGACGCTGGGCAAGATTCGTCAAACCCTGCACCGCTACCCCGCCTTGAGCCCGGCTCTCGTGCTGATCATCTCGGTGATTGTCTTCGGACTGCTCAACGAGCGCTTCCTGCGCGTGGAGAACCTGTCGTTGATCACCCAGCAGGTTTCGGTGGTGGGCACCATCGCCATCGCGCAGACCTTGGTCATCCTCACCGCCGGCATTGATTTGTCGGTCGGCGCAGGCATGATTTTGGCTTCGATGGTCATGGCTCAGACGGCAGTCAATCAAGGAATTCCAGCGCTTCTTGCTCTGCTGATCGGTCTGCTGGCTGGTCTTGCGACCGGTGCAATCAACGGCTTCTTGGTGACACGCTTCAAGCTGCCGCCCTTCATCGTCACCCTCGGTACGCTGAACGTCTATCTGGCTTTGACGCTCCTGTACTCGCACGGTGCCACTGTACGAGGCAGCGATATGCCTGGCCTGCTGACCTGGACCGGAACCACCTTCCCAATCGGTTCGGTGCGCATCTCCACCGGCGTGATCGTCATGCTGGCCCTGTACCTGGTGATCGCCTACATCCTGGGCAAGACCGCTTGGGGCCGCCACGTCTACGCCGTGGGCGACGACAAGGAAGCAGCCCGCCTGGCAGGCATCCCGGTCAACCGCGTGCTGATGAGCGTGTACCTCGCAGCCGGTTCGGTACTGGCCATCTGCGCCTGGCTGCAGATCGGTCGCACCAACTCGGCCAGCCCTAATGCGGGCTTGGATTTGAACCTCGACTCGATCACCGCTGTGGTGATCGGCGGAACCAGCCTCTTCGGCGGACGCGGTTCGGTCTGGGGCACCCTGCTCGGCGCATTGATTGTCGGCGTGTTCCGCAACGGCCTGTCGCTGGCCGGCCTGGACGTGCTCTACCAGACCCTGGCGGTAGGCATCTTGATCATCGTCGCTGTGTCGGTTGACCAGTGGATTCGAAAGGCGAAGTCATGACCATGACTGATTCAGTTACCCCCAAAGCAGAAACCCGCGAACCAATCCTTCGGGCCCGCAACCTGGTCAAGACCTTCGGCCGCGTGGTTGGCTTGGACGGTGTGAGCCTTGATTTGTACCCCGGCGAGGTGCTGGCGGTCATCGGTGATAACGGTGCCGGCAAGTCCACCTTGATCAAATGCTTGACCGGAGCGGAGGTCCCGGATTCCGGCGAACTCTACGTTTCCGGCGAACAGGTCTCCTTCAAGCGTCCGCAGGATGCGCGGGCCCATGGCATTGAAACTGTGTACCAAAACCTGGCGGTTTCCCCCGCCTTGGACGTGGCATCCAACCTGTTCCTGGGCCGCGAGATCCGCAAGCCGGGTCTGCTGGGCAGCGTCTTGCGGATGCTCGATAGCAAGGGCATGCGCAAGCAGGCCCGCGAAGAGCTGACCCGTCTGGGCATCTCCACCCTGCAGGATGTGACCGTTCCAGTGGAAAACCTCTCCGGTGGCCAGCGCCAGGCAGTGGCTGTAGCTCGTGCCGCTGCCTTCGGCTCCAAGGTCGTGGTCCTCGATGAGCCCACCGCGGCACTGGGCGTGCGCGAATCCAACCAGGTGCTCCAGCTGGTGCGCGACCTGCGTGAGCGTGGCCTGCCGGTAATCCTGATCAGCCACAACATGCCACATGTTTTTGACGTGGCTGACCGGATCCACATCCAGCGCCTGGGCAAGTGCGCCGCCACCATCACCCCGCAGTCGCACAGCATGACCGACGCGGTAGCGATCATGACCGGTGCAGCTACTGCCTAAGGCCAACTGACGCCCAGCACTATTCATGGGCACTGGACACGGAAGAACACACCGTGCCCAGTGCCCATTTTTCCGCCATATTTCGCACAGTAAAGAGATCCCTGATGAATGCCACGAGCCCCAACACTGATTCCCACGAGATCCTGGTCATCGGCGAAGCCCTGATCGATATTGTCGCTACCGAACAAGGCACGGTTGCCCATCCGGGCGGCTCCCCAGCCAATGTGGCCTTTGGGTTGGGACGGCTCGGAGTGGACGCTGGATTGCTCACTGCGCTGGGCGATGACGAGTTCGGCACGATGATCCAGGACCATCTGGGCACCGCCAACGTCAAGTTGCTGCCCGGGTGCTTGAACCTGGAACGCACCGCCTCGGCGACCGCGGTGCTGGCTGCCGATGGTTCAGCCCGCTACGAGTTTGACATCAACTGGGACCTCGCGCCGCACACATTGGATCCCATGCCGAAGATCGTGCATGCCGGCTCCATCGCCACGTTCCTCGAGCCTGGCGCCTCAGCGGTCGTTTCTCTCCTAGCCCAAGCCAAGGGCCACGCATTGGTGACCTATGATCCGAATATCCGTCCGGCCTTGGTGGGCGAACACGGTCAGGCACTGACGACCTTTGAACGAACTGCCGCCTTGTGCGATGTCGTGAAGCTCAGCGATGAAGACACCCAGTGGTTATATCCGCAGCTTGAATTGGAGCAAGTGTCCAAGGAGATTCTGGAGCTTGGCCCAATCTTGGTTGTTCTCACGCTCGGTGCCGGCGGGGCGCTGCTGGCCACCGGCAGCGACCAGGTGAGGATTACGGCGGTGCGCAGTGAAGTGGCCGATACCATCGGAGCCGGCGACTCGTTCATGTCATCGCTGCTCTACGGCTTGCTGGCCCACGGGAGCGCCGAACTGTCGACTGCCGAGCTGGAGCATCTGGGCCGACGGGCGGTGGCCGGTGGGGCGCTGGCGGTCCGCCGTTCTGGTGCAATGCCGCCAACCCTTGAAGAGTTGACGGCATTGTTGGAGGAACAGCGTTTGGCTGCAAGCTAGCTCGGCCAGCCTAGAAGGCGACTCCGCAGTGCAAGATTACGTTGGCATAGGGGGTCGATTCGCCGGTACGAACGATGATCTTGGCTGCCGGCAATTCTGCTTTGAGCTCTTCATGGGAGATGAACCCGAGTTCCAACCCCTTGCTCTCGCAAAGTTCCTGGACAGAGCCGCCCTTCGCCTCGGTTGCCAAGGTGCTGTGTTCGATCACCATGTTGCGGGTCAGTACATCGAGTACCTGCTCGAAGCTGAGCAGCCCCTGAACCAGTGCCAAGTCGAAAACCGCTGGCCCTTCTGGAATCGGCAGGCCGCAGTCGGCGATGACCACAGTATCCGTGTGGCCACAGGTGGCTAACGCACCTAATAAGGGCGCGTTGAGAATTTCGGATTTCAGCACGAAGGCTTCCTTCAAATCTTGCTTAGTGAATTGTCTTAGAGGTTCTCAAGCGAACGAGGGTAGGAAGCCTGTGCACCGTGGGCTTGCACGGTGAGCGCGGCGAACCTGCCGGCGAACACTGCGGCCTCAGCCAGGTCCTCCCCCTGTGCCAGGCGGGCTGCAACGGCACCGGTGAACGCGTCGCCAGCACCGGTGGTGTCCACGGCTTTGACCTTTACTGCCGGCAGCTGCTGGATCTCCGAGCCCTGCTCGGCGACCAGGCAGCCGTTGGCGCCGAGGGTGATGACCAGGGAAGCCAGCCCGTGGTCCATCAGCTTTTGGGCGATCACCGGTTCAGCCTCGGTAGAAATGCTCTCGCTGCCATCAAGCTGCGCCAAGATCAGCGCTGCCTCATGTTCGTTGACCACTAGCGGGTTGGCCTTGAGCAGGTAGTCGCGCTCCAATTCGATGACCGGCGCCAGATTCAGCACGATGCGATCGGTGGCAGCATCCATGGCCGCTTTGATGCCCGAGGCGGGGATTTCGCCCTGCAGCACGAGGATTCCTTCGATGGCACCGGCGGCCTTGACGGCTTCGCCGGTGACCGTTGAGTTGGCGCCGGACACCACGGCGATGGAGTTCTCCGCGCCGGAATCGACCTGGATGATGGCCACGCCGGTAGGTTCGATGGTGCGAGCCACGCGGTCGAGCTTCACGCCCTCTTCATCGAGCTGGCCGAGCGCAACCTCGGAATGCGAGTCCTGGCCTACAGCCCCGATGAACTCGGTAGCCGCGCCGGCCAACTGCGCGGCCAAGGCCTGGTTGGCACCCTTGCCGCCGGGCGAGAGCTGGTAGGAATCTGCCAGCACGGTTTCTCCGGGTCCGGGCAGACGTGCCATCAACGCGGTGATATCCACGTTGCTTGAGCCCACGATGGTGACCTGGATGTCCTGCTGCATAGTTAGTCCTTCTAGTTCTCTTCTCCCGGCGGCCAGTGGGTGCCGGTACCTTGAATTGATACTGCTAAATGAAGATTACTCGCCTGCGTACTCGGCGACGTTCTTCTCATCCACGGTGTCCACGGCAACCTGCACGTTGGCCTCGACCTCTTCGCCCTTGATGGACTTGGACAGGATCTGCAGCGACTGCTTGCCCAGTTCAGCTGGGTTCTGCGCGATGGTGGCCACCATGGTGCCGGCCTCCACTGCCTTGAATCCGTCATCGGTGCCGTCGAAGCCGACAACCTTGACGTCCTTGCCGGCCTTGTCGCCCAGCGCCTGGATGGCGCCCAAGGCCATCTCGTCGTTCATGGCCAGTACGCCCACGGCATCCGGGTTGGACTGCATCAGGTTGGTCACGACGTCCAGGGCTTCAGCACGGTCGAAGTTCGCGGTCTGCTTGGAGACCACCTCGATGTCCTTGAATTCCTTCAGGCCCTTAGTGAAGCCTTCGCCGCGTTCATTGGTTGCCGAAGCGCCCGGCACGCCTTCGAGCACGATGATCTTGCCCTTGCCATCGATGGATTCGGCCAGCGCCTTGGCAGCCTGCTCGCCGCCGGCCACGTTATCCGAGGCAACGAAGGAAGCGATCTTGGTATTGCCCACGGCGCGGTCCACTGCGACGATCGGCAGTTCTGCCTTGACCACTGGGGCCAGGCCGGCTTCCGCGGTTTCGGTGTCGACGGCGTTGATGATCACACCGGCCGATCCGTTGGTCGCGGCGGTAGCCAGCTGGTTGGCCTGGGTGGCGGAGTCATTCTGCGCGTCAACGACCGACAGGTCGATGCCCTGGGCATCGGCTTCCTTCTGGGCGCCGTCACGCAGGTCGACGAAGAACGGGTTGTTCAGGGTGGATACGGCTAGGGTCACCGAGGCGCCGTCGGCGGCGTTCTCGCCGCGGTTGCATGCGGCCAGCGACGCGGCAAGGCCGAGGGACAGGGTGATGGCTGCGGTGGTGCGAATCAGTTTTTTCATGGGGTGTTCTCCTTTGAACTAGGGTGGTTGGTGGAAGTATCTAGTGCTTGACGTTCTTGCGGCGCAGCACGTCAAAGCCGACGGCGATTGCGATGACTGCGCCGATGACGACCTGC
Source organism: Glutamicibacter mishrai (assembly GCF_012221945.1). Taxonomy (NCBI): domain Bacteria; kingdom Bacillati; phylum Actinomycetota; class Actinomycetes; order Micrococcales; family Micrococcaceae; genus Glutamicibacter; species Glutamicibacter mishrai. Next base: position 1,071,777 of record NZ_CP032549.1, read on the forward strand.
TGCCAGAAGGCGGAGACCGAAAGCAGGTTCAGGCCGTTGCGGATCACGGCCAGCACGAGCGCGCCGATCAAGGTGCCGGAGATGCGTCCGACACCGCCGGAGAGCGAGGCGCCGCCAATGACGACAGCGGCGATGGCATCCAGTTCGTACCCGGAGGCCAGGGTTGGCTGGGCCGAATCCAGGCGGCCGGCCAGGATCATGCCCGAGAGCGCCGCGAAGAGCCCGGAGATCACGAATACGGTGACCAGCACGCGCTTGACCGGGATGCCGGAGAGGCGTGCGGCTTCGGTGTTGCCACCCACGGCGAAGGCGTTCTTGCCGATCACGGTGCGATTGAGCACGAAGGCGGCGAGCAGGCCGGAGACCAGCAGGATGATGATCGGCATCGGGATCGGCCCCAGATCATCGCCCAGCCAGGACACCGAGGAGCTGGTGGAAATCGGGCGGCCATCGGAGATGACCAGGGTCAGGCCGCGCACCACGGTAAGCATCGCCAGCGAAGCGATGAAGGTCGGCAGCTTGCCGTAGGCACTCATCGCACCGGTGACCCAGCCCGACAGTGCGCCAATGGCCAGGCCCACCGGAATGGACAGGCCATCGGGCAGCCCGGCGGTGGTAACCGCGTAGGAGGAACCCATGGCGGAAAGGGCTGCCACCGAACCTACCGAGAGGTCGATGCCGGCGGCCACGATCACGAAGGTCATGCCGAAGGCCATTACCGCGATGGTAGAGACCTGGATGCCGATATTCAGCAGGTTCGGCCCGGTCAAAAAGCGCGGCGTGGCGATAAATAGCGCCAAGCAGAGGATGACCAGGCCGACCAGCGCGCCGTTATTGGCCAGAAATGCCTTGAAGTCGAAGCCCTTCTTCGGGGCAGTAGCTACGCTGCTCATTTACTTGATTCCCATTTCTTCTTCACGATGCACATTGCTGATGGCCAGGGCCATGATGGCGTCCTGGGTTGCTTGATTGGTGGCCAGTTCCCCGGCGATGCGTCCCTGGCTCATCACCAGGACGCGGTCGGACATGCCCAATACTTCGGGCAGTTCGCTGGAGGCCATCAACACGCAGCCTCCGGAGGCGGTGATCTCGTTGATCAATTCGTAGATTTCGACCTTGGCGCCGACGTCCACGCCTCTCGTCGGTTCGTCCAGCAGCAGCACCTTGGCTCCTGCGGTGAACCATCGGCCGAACACTGCCTTCTGCTGGTTGCCTCCGGACAGCGACCGGATCGGCGCGTCGATGCTGCTCATCCGGATCCGCAGGCGTTCTGCGACCTGCTGCGCCCGGGCCTTCTGGCCCTTGCGGTCCACCAGCCCGTTCTTCGAAGTGGCCACCAAGGTGGCGTAGCCGATGTTCTCGGCCACCGAGGCATCCAGCACCAGGCCCTGGGTCTTGCGGTCTTCGGGCACATGGCCGATGCCCGCGCGGGTGGCCGCTGCGACGTCGAAGCTGGCCAGCTTCTTGCCAGCGACCTTCACGGTGCCAGAACTGTACTTGTCCGCCCCGGCGATGGCGCGGATCAGCTCGGTGCGTCCAGCTCCCATGAGCCCGGCCAGCGCGACGACCTCGCCCGGGCGGACCTGAAGGGAAATGTTCTTCAGCCGGTCATCGCTGAGGTTCTCGACGCTCAGCAACGGCTCGTTGCCCGGTTCGCTGGCCACGCGCGGGAATTGGGCGTCGATGTCGCGGCCCACCATGAGGCGGACCAGCTCGTTTTCATCGGTGTCAGCCGGGACGGTGGCGATGAATTTTCCATCGCGCAGCACGTTCACGAAGTCGCCGATGGCAGCGATCTCATCGAGGTGGTGGCTGATGAAGACCATGCCAACGCCCTGGCTCTTCAGCTGGTTCACCACCTTGAACAGGTGCTCGATCTCGGTGGTGGTCAATGCCGCGGTGGGCTCGTCCAGGATCAGGACGCGGGCTTCAAGGCTCAAGGCCTTGGCGATCTCCACCAGCTGCTGCTGGGCCAGGCCGAGTTCCCCAACCGGGGTGTTCACGTCGAGATCCAGTTCCAGCTTGGCCAAGGCTTCGCGGGCGATCTTGCGCATGGCACGGCGGTTGATGACGCCGAATTTGCGTGGCACGCGGCCCAAGGTGATGTTCTCGGCAATGGTCATCGACGGGACCAGGTTCAATTCCTGGTGGATCGTGGCAATGCCCAGGGCTTCGGAAGTCTTGGTGTCCCGGATCCGCACAGGCTGTCCCTTGAACAGGATCTGTCCGGCGTCGGGTTCGTGGACACCGGCGATCATCTTGATCAGGGTGGACTTTCCTGCACCGTTTTCGCCGAGCAGCACCGAGACTTTTCCTGCATGCACTTCAACGGTGACATTGTCGATGACCTGTACCGGGCCGAAGGACTTGCAGACCTTGTCGAGGACCAGCAGAGCGTCGTTACTCATTCTTGTTCCTTCCATCACCTAGGCGCCGGGGGTTTCCGGGGCTTGGGCAAGGGATGCCCGAGCGGTGAATTGGCTGATGAATTCTTGGGGTTCTGGCTCGTTGCCAGCCATCACTGATTGAAGTGCGGTGACCGCAGCGCGGCCCATGGCGCGCAGGTCGTGGCTGATCGTCGCGATCGGCGGGTGATGCATGAGCATCGCATCCACTTCGTCAAAGGCAATGACCGATAGCTCGGAGCCCACCTTGACTCCCGCCTCTCGCCAGATGGTCAGCGCGCCGATAGCCATTGGCGCGTCGGCGATGATCACCGCGGTGGGCCGCCGATCATGTTCCAGCAGCCATCGAGCGCCTTGGGCACCGGAGGCGGCTTGGAAGTCGCCGGCAAAGTGCAATTTCTCGTCGGTCTCCAAGCCGTTGGCCGCCAGTGCCGCGTCGAAGGCGCGGTGGCGTTCGCGCGCGGTCGATGCGTGGGCAGGTCCGCCGAGGAATGCGATGTGCCGGTGGCCCAGCGCCTTCAGCTGTCCGATGGCCTCATCGAGGGCTTGGGCGCTTGCCGCTGATATGGATGGAATATCCAGCTGGGGCAGAGTGCGGTCCACAAAAACCATGGGGGTTTTCGAAGAGATGATGCGCTGGAGCATTTCGCTGGGATGGTCAGCGTCCTCGTCCAGTCCTTGGGGGACCACGATGAGGCCATCCACGCGGCGCGAGAGCATTGCGGCCAGGAACTGGTCTTGCTGCTGGGTGTCTTCATTGGCGTTGCCGATGAAGGTCATCATCCCGGCTTCATGGGCTTGCTGTTCTACCGAGTGGGCGAGGTCCGAGAAGTAGGGGTTGCGGACATCGGAAATCAGCAAGGCGATGGTGTCGGTTTTTGTGGAGCGAAGTGAGCGGGCCTGGGCGTTGGGAACAAAGCCAAGGCTCTTTGCGGCCGCTTCTACTTTTTCGCGGGAATCAGCCGAGGTGGCGGGGTGTCCGGAAAGAACGCGTGAGGCAGTGGCCGAAGATACTCCGGCGGCCAGTGCCACGTCTTTGATGGTGACGGCATTCATCCCGATAAGCCCCTTTGCTTACGTGTAATCGATTCCATGGAATCGATTACACAGTTTCCACGAGTGCGAAAAAATTGTCAACACCGCGAAGCCCCGCACCGTTGCAGAGCACATCAGCGCAAACATCACTCCCTGCTTTGACTTGGATCTTTCTGTGAAACGTCAGCCAGAACACGAAATAATTCAGATTTAAAGACAGCCCGTTTCCAAGGACTCTTCTGCGGTTTCCGTACCGCTTGGCTTCCGATCGCTAAGATAGAAAATGTGTCGGTTAATCAGCTCTCAGATAGTGCGCAAAACTATCTCAAGATCATCTATGGACTCAACGAGTGGTCCAGCGAGCCGGTGACCGCCAGCGTCATTGCAACCAAGGCCGGAATGAAGCTCTCCACCGTTTCCGGTGCACTGAGCAAGCTGCGTCACCAGGGGTTGCTTGATCACGCTCCTTACGGCGCCGTAACCCTCACGGATCTTGGCCGCGACTACGCGATAACCATGGTCAGGCGCCATCGCCTCATTGAAACCTTTTTGGTGCAGATGCTCGGCTACCGCTGGGACCAGGTTCACGACGAGGCCGAGAATCTAGAACATGCAGTTTCAGACTTCATGATCCAGCGCATCGACAGCCTCCTCGAACACCCCACACGAGATCCCCACGGCGACCCGATTCCAACCGCAGAAGGACGCATCAGTGTTCCCGACGCAATCAATCTGAGCGATGCCGCCGATGGAAGCAACGTTGTCGTTGAGCGCATCGCCGACGACGATTCGCAACTACTCCAGTATTTCTCGGACCAAGGCATACATGTTGGCGTTGAGCTCGGCGTGACATCCGCCGAGGATTTTTCCGAGACCATCAACGTGCGCGTGGCAGGGAAAAAGTCGACCCTTCGCCTTGGCTCGCGGGCGAGCAATGCAGTCTGGGTCTCCCCTAGAGACTGACCATTCGCCTGGGCAAGCATCCTCGTTTCCTGCTGCGCGAGCAGCAAGGGGCAAGGGCAGTAGCACCACCTTTAACGATCCGGGAGCTTATTTGTCGGATTGTGGATTAGAGTGAGTATCAGCCACACATACTGGAATGTTCAAGTTTCTATATTTGATGCCTCACCAGCGTGTTTTGGCGATCACTCGCATCATCTCCCGCACGAAAGTTCTCATCTTGTCTAGGAAAATCTTTGCTCTGCTTTGCGCAGCGGTCTTGGTTCTGACCGGTTGCAGCGTCGCACCGGAATCGCCTGCCCCGGCTACGGCAGTTTCAGAATCAGTCCTGGAGCCATCGCTGACCAGCCCAGATCTGGTCATTGAACTGGCTTCGACCAAATCACGGAAAGTGAACCCGGGACCGAAACTCGATGGCCCCAAGGCTCTGAGCATGCTCAAATCGCTTCCGGTCAAGGGCAAGGCCCCCGCTACGGGCTACAACCGAAACAAGAAATTCGGCAATGGCTGGAAAGACTTTGATCGCGACAAGTGCGATGAGCGCCAGGACACCCTGTCCCGAGACATGTCCAAGGTGAGGTTCAAGGATCGCAAGAAGTGCACCGTTGCATCGGGGACCTTGCACGACAAGTACACCGGCAAGAAGATCAACTGGAAGGTCAAGTCCGGTAGCGTCGACATCGACCACGTGGTTGCCCTGAAAAACTCCTGGATCTCCGGCGCTCAGAAGCTCTCGTCGTCACAGCGCCAAGCGCTGGCCAATGATCCGCTGAATCTGATCGCTGCTGATGCGTCTGCCAACCGCAAAAAGGGTGACAAGAATGCTGCCGAGTGGCTGCCCAAGAACAAGGGCTTCCGTTGCCAGTACGTCGCCACCCAAATCAGCGTCAAGAAGAAGTATGCGCTTTCTGTCACCAAGGCTGAAAAGAACGCGATGACCAAGGTCCTGAACACCTGCCGCAATCAGAAGGGCGCGAAAGTTACTGCGATCAAGCCCGCAGGCAACCAGAAGAAGGCCGCATCGAAGAAGTCGCCGTCGACCGTCAAGGGCACCGTGCACCCCGGCTCTTACTGCAAGAAGGCTGATAAGGGAAAGCATGGCAAAGCCAAGTCCGGCAAGGTTTACACTTGCAAATACGATGCCAACGGCAAGCTTCGCTGGCGCGCATAAAGCCGCGGATCTAATGGGTGGAAGTCTTCGACTTCCACCCATTTTGTCTCTGGTCCTACCGGACGCCCGCCAATGATTTGCGCCTCTCGCTAGCTGCGATCCGCGTCGCCACCAGCCCTTGACGAGGGCTGAAGAGGTAGACCAGCGTGAAGATCAGACCTTGCGCGAGCACGACCATGCCGCCCGTGGACGTATCGAGGAAATAGCTGGTGTACACCCCGAGAATGCCGGCGCCGGCAGCGAGCGCCGGGGCGATGACAAGCATTTTCGTGAACTTGTCGGTCAGCAAGAAGGCTGTGGCCCCGGGGATGATCAGCATCGCGACCACTAGAATCACGCCCACGGCCTGCAGCGCCACCACGGAGGTCATGGCGAGCAGCCCCAGAAGCAACGCACCGATGATTCGCGGGTTCATGCCCAAGGCATGGGCATGAGTCTGGTCAAAGGCGTAGAGGGTGAAATCCTTGCGCTTGAGAATCAGAATTGCAAAGGTCACTGCGCCGAGAATCAACACCTGCCACAAGTCGGCCGAAGAAACCCCAAGCAGATTGCCGAAGATGATGTGGTTCAAATCGATGTGGCTGGGCGTCACCGAGATGAGCACCAAGCCGAAGGAGAACAGCGTGGTGAAGACAATGCCGATGGCGGCGTCTTCCTTCAGCTTGGTGGTGTCCCGAACTCCCCCGATCAACGCCACCGCCAGGAACCCGAAAATGAGAGCACCCAAGGCAAAGGGCGCTCCGACAATATAGGCCAGGACCACGCCGGGCAGCACCGCATGGGAGACGGCATCGCCCATAAGCGACCAGCCGATCAGCACAAGCCAGCAAGAGAGCAATGCACACAGCACCGAAGCGATGATCGTGACTGACAGGGCGCGGATCATGAAGGTGTAGCTCAGCGGTTCGGCGAGCAATTCAATCACGTTCATGATGCTTCTCGTTTCATCGGGTCCAGCCCGAAGGCCAGCGCTAGGTTTTCTGCTCGCAGCACGAGTTCTGGCGGGCCATGCATCAGCACCTTGCGCATCAGCAGTACCGCTTCGTCGGCCAAGTCCGGCAGGGCCTGCAGGTCATGCGTGGAAATCAGCACGCTGCCACCGGCATCGGCGATCTCGCGCAGAAGCTTGGTAATGGTCGCTTCGCTGCGCTTGTCCACGCCGGCGAAGGGTTCATCGAGCAGCATGATGCTGGCTCCCTGGGCGATGCAGCGAGCTACAAAAGCGCGCTTCTTCTGTCCCCCGGAGAGCTGCCCGATTTGCCGATCGGCGAAGTCGGTGAGCTCGACGCGCTCCAAGGCTTCGTTCACGGCTTCGTGGTCGATTTTCCTGGCTCGCCGGGTCCATCCCATCTGCCCATAGCGGCCGGTCATCACGACGTCTCGGACCGAGATGGGGAAATTCCAATCCACGGCTTCGCTTTGCGGAACATACGCAAGCTTGCCGCTTTTGCGCGCCTGCAACGGATCGGTGCCACTGATCTTGACCCGTCCTGTGTCGGGTTTGATTTGTCCCATGATGGTTTTGAATAGAGTCGATTTCCCTGAGCCGTTCATGCCCACCAACCCGCACACAGTGCCCTGCGCCAATTGCAGGGAAGCGTGGTCGAGGGCTAGCACCTGTCCGTAATGCACGGTGGCGCCGGTGACGTCGATGGCCAGGTCGAGGTTCTGCTTCACGTTCATGATGCTTGTCCTTTCAACGCCCGGGCAATTTGTTCCGTGTCGTGCGTGATGAGTTCCAAATAGCTGGGCACCGGGCCATCTGCTTCTGAAAGGGAGTCCACATACAGCGTTCCGCCGAAGCTCGCATCGGTCGATTCGACGACTCGTTGCATGGCAGCGTCCGAGACGGTCGACTCGCAGAAGACTGCCGGCACGTCATGATCGCGGACATAATCGATAGCCGAAGCCACCTTGCGCGGGGTGGCTTGTGACTCCGCGTTCACTGCCCAAAGGTATTTCTCTTTCAAGCCAGCGTCTCTGGCAAGGTAGCTGAACGCTCCTTCGCAAGTCACCAGCACGCGTTGTTGCTGCGGGATATCTTCGAGTGCCGAGTCCAGGTCGTCTTGCACTTTTTGAAGTTTGCCTTGGTATTCCTTGGCGTTGCGCCGGTAGTCAGCTGCGTGTTCTGGGTCCAGGTCAGCGAAGGCCTGGGCAATGGTGTCGACGTAGCGCTGCACATTCAGCGGGCTCATCCAGGCGTGCGGATTGGGCTTTCCTGCGCCTTCGTCCTGCACGATTCCGATGGGTTCGACATCTTCGCTGACCGTGATGTGCGGTGCGGAATTCTCTTGGACGAACTGCGCGAACCACGCTTCGAGGTTCAGTCCGTTATCCAGGATGAGATCCGCATGAGAGGCTCGGCGCAGATCATCCGGAGTCGGTTCATAGCCATGGATCTCAGCGCCGCGCCGGGTGATGGATTCCACCCGAAGATGTTCGCCAGCGACGTTTTGCGCGATGTCCTGCAGTACCGTGAACGTCGTGAGCACCACCGGGCGAGGGTCATTCGACTGGGCATCTGCTGGCCTTGAATTATTGACTGGCGTGCATGCTGTGACAAGCAGGAGCCACGGCACAACGAGTAATGCCAGCCAGGCGGCTGGCTTGCGTCGACCAGTCGTCGTTTTCACTCATGCCTCGAATCCTGAACTGCGCGTCACTGCCTCTACCTCATTGCAGGACAGCGGGAGCGATGATCTTCGCTCTCTCATAGGATAATGTTCGAGGGGTCAAACAATCAATCTTCGTTGCGTCTATCCCACGGAAATTTCATAAATCAGGCGGGCAGCGCTGCGCGCCGTACGGGAGTCGATATCAAAGCGCGGATTCAGCTCGACGACGTCAGCAACAACGAGTTTCCCGCTGGCCACCACCTGCCGGCACACCGCGAGAATCCGTTCGAAGGGGACGCCGTAGCCCGCCGGGGCGCTCACTCCAGGCGCTACGCTCGCGGGCAATACATCCAGGTCGATAGTCAGATACAGAACGTCAATGCGCTCAAGGAACGCATGGACAAACTGCCAGATCATCTCGGGCTGGCAGTCCTCGTCAAGCAGGTAGGGCACGCCAAGTTCTTCAGCTTTCTCAAACAGCACGGCGGTATTGCCGGGGCGCGATATCCCCAGCACCGCGTAGTGGAATTCTCGATCGTGCCTCTGCATTTCTTGGTACAGGTCGAGAAATGGGGTGCCGCTGGTCCGCCGACTTTCATCACGCAGATCAAAGTGCGCATCCAAATTGAGGATTCCAAGCCTCGTGGCCCGATCATCGGCCAAATGCCGGATCAACCCCAGGCCGGTTCCATAGGCAGTCTCATGCCCGCCGCCGAGAATAACGGGAAGGGCGCCGGAGGACAGCGCTTGCACCACGGCACCAGCCAGTCGTTCCTGGCCGGGTTCCAACTGGTCACCGCCGACAACAATGTCCCCGAGATCCACCAGTGTTCGATGCTTATGGATGGCCATGGGGCTCAGCGCGGAACGCAATGCTGCCGGCCCCTCGGAAGCACCAATGCGCCCTTGATTGCGCAGCACCCCGGCATCAGAACGGAATCCGATCAGCGCCACCGCGTCGCTCAGATTTTCAGATTCCTGCTCTGCGATCAGCTGATGCCACCGCAAATGCTGTGCGCCTGAGCCATCCACCCGGCCTGACCATTGCTGCGCATTCTGATCGGTCGGAACCTTTGCCGCTTTTCCTTCGTCACCCATGAGTCCAGCACAGCAGATCCGGCCTGCCCGGTCTACAAGAGAAGAGCAGGTGCTGTCCGGCATTCCGGACAGCACCTGCTTGACTGGCTAGTTTTGCTGAATGAAGACAAACGCCGTGGTTGATCCCGGTTCGATTTCCGTACGCCCAGCATCCTGGATGACCGGGCCGCTCGCTCGTTGCGAGAGGGCGTCAAAGTCCTTGCGGGATAAGTGACGAATGCCCACTGGCGCATGGACTTTCAACCACGCTTCAATGCCTTCGCCATCGGATTCCGTCAGCCAAGCAAAGAGCGCATGGGCACACTGCGCAGCGGCCTTGCCCGTGGACATCTTCAGTGAATCATTCACTGCGATATTCACCGTCGCATTCAATACTTCGTCGCTCTTCGGAAGTTCTGTTCCAGAGACTTGCAGCTTGGCAATGAGTTTTGGGAGATTCGCCGCGGGAAGCGGTGGCAGGCCAACTGCCTGGGCTTTGCCCACCTCGCTGACCATCTGGTCCGGGAACATCTCCAGGACCTTGGCAAACATCTTGGGGTTGGCTCGACGCACGGATTTGGCGAAGGCTTGAGAGGCCCACTGCTGCCAGTCCGGGTTATGTGGATCTTGCAGGTAGGCGATGACCGTGGCGCGCGAGACTGCCGACAGCCCCTCATCTTCGGTCGAGGGGTCTTCCTTATCGATGCGCAGAATAATGGGCTGGACTAGTTCTTCGGGATCGCGTTCGCGCAGTTCATCCATGAGTTCATTCTAGCTGTGGCATGCCCGCGGGTTCACCACAAGAGTGGGCCTGCGCTTCACCGTTCCGAATCAGCGTCGACGCACCTTGCGCACGATCACGATGATGACGCTGGTCAGCATCGCGGTTGCCAGGCTGACAAGCAGTGGCGTCTGCCAAGCGACTTCCGCGATCGCGGTGCCGAATCCGTTCCCGAAGGCCCTGAGTCCCTGGGCAAATCCGACATTCGACTGGATCACTCGCGCAGCGCTTTCGACCACCGCTGGCATGACCCATTGAATCGCCAATGCGAGGACCCAGAAGATCAGATTCGAAGCCCGCAGGAATCCGACGAATCCAAGAATCAGGCCCAAGACCAAGGGGCCCGCGTACCAGAGGTAGATGTAGTAGGACTGCGCACCGGCAACCAGCGATGCGATGATCTGCAACCAATAGCTGACGCTGACGGTCATCGTTGCATAAAAAAGCGTTGCTACAGGCAGACGCAATTTCGCACTGAGAAAATACCAAGCTTGGCTCAGCACCAATAAGGCGCCAAAGACCCACAGCTGAGTGACCGATGCCTGCGTGAGTTTCCCGCTGAAGGCCGCCGGATTGGTGGCATAAATGCCCTGGGCCCCCAGACCGAGCATGCCAAGAAACAAACCCACTGCACTCACGACAGTAAAACCAGCTCTGCCTCGTCCAACGCGGCGAACAAACCAGCTGCCCAGCAGCGAGGTCAGGGTGAAAACAATGATCAAGCCGAGGGCATCATTGCTGGCTAATGGCAGGATAGAACGGTCTTCTTCTCCGATCCAGAGCCAGGGCAGCACCGCGATAATCGCGATCAGTATGCCGCCAGCAATTTGCATCCACCAGTTTTGCCAGACGCGCCTCATTGAACCCACTTTGCTCCTTCTTCTGCCTACGCGCTCATTGTTCCAGAGTCGGCCCGAGGCTGCCCGAAGGGCACGAGGTATGTCTGTGAAATTGGATCCAGAATGCGCTGCGAACCGAAGGCTAAGTGCCCAGATGTGTGTACGAATCGACCCTAAATCAGCATTCCACTAGCAGAAACGTCTTCGGCACATGCATTGCGGCAAAGGCTGGGCCAAGAGCAATGGCTCGTGAGCACTCCGCCGGGGACCTGCTCACGAGCCATCAAGATTTGCGCTTTCACCATGGCTTGGCGTGGGTGGCCAAAGCTTGTCCAGCGATACAGGTTCGGGTGGCCTGCATACGCTCTAGGTCGTAGCTGGTCCGGCGGTAGCCATTCCAACGTCGTCTGAATTCATTGAACAACACATGATTCATCCTGCGCAACAGGTGTTGCATTCACTAGTCAGTATGATCAACTCGCTGAAAAACAATCTCTGAATATTCGACATTTTGCCATGGGACCTGAATCACATATCTGGCCTCGGATTGAAAATTTTAACTTATTGACATTGACGTTGCGTCAACCTGTAGCTTGAGAGTCATGAACAACTCAACACAGGATCCGGGGATAGCGGAATACTCGATTTCCTACGTATCAAGGGTGGCCGGGGTCAGCAGCCGCACCTTGCGCCACTACGACCACATCGGGCTATTAACCCCGGGGCACGTTGCCCAAAACGGTTATCGCTTCTACACCCAAGATCAGCTGGTGCGGTTGCAACGAATCCTGTTGTTCCGGGATATGGGTCTGAAGCTGGAGAGCATCGCCGAAATTCTCGAAGAACAACGCGACGAGCGCCAAGCCCTGACCGAGCATATCCAGCAACTGCAAACACAGCGCAAGACGATCGATCGACAGATCGCCGCGCTCGAACGCACCATTTCGGCCATAGAGAACGGAGAAAGAATGAAACCCGAAACAAGCTTTGACGGCTTCAACGAACAATACAAGGAAGAAGTCACGGAACGATGGGGTGCCAAGGCCTACCAGACCTCGAACAAGTGGTGGCGCAACAAGAGCCCCGAAGAACAAGCCGGCTTCTTCCAGCAGGTCCGCGAATTGAACGAAGCCTGGATCAGCGCCGGCAAAGCGAAAGCTCAACCTGAGAGCGAGGTTGCCCAATCGCTAGCCGCCCGGCATGTGCAGTGGCTGCGATCCATTCCCGGGACCCCGCTAGAGTCCGGTATTCCGGAACAGGGCAGCGCCTATGTCATGTCCCTGGCTGACATGTATGTCGCGGATGAACGATTCGCCAAGAACTACGGTGGCCACGCGCAGTTCGTCAGCGATTCGCTCAAGGTCTATGTGCAGAAGGGAATGGACCTTTAGGATTGCGAGTCGTTAGCGATCTCTTCACGTGCTTGGGCGTAGCGCTGCTGGATGTAGTTTTCCAGTTCCACTCGCTCCACACGCCACATGCCCCGCCCTCCAATTTGGATGGCCGGCAGCTCCCCGCTTTTGACCAGAGCGCGAACTTGAGGAAGCTTCACGTTCAGCTCCTCAGCCACATCTTCCAACCGCAAAAACCTCATAGGAACAGGGTACTGTGATTGGCTCTCGAATGATTGCCAGAGCACGGTTTTGTGGATAAGAGGCGAAGAATCGCGTACTGACAGGCGGCGGAGCTGCCGTTTCCGGCTTGTTTGCAACAATATCGGTCAGTCCGCGCAACACATTTGGGCTCAACTGGTCATATTGACTAAAATCTGTAGAAGGTACTTACGCACGCGCACCACAACCTGTCACAGGAGACCAGCACATGAATTCGGATACGTATCAGCTCGATGAAACCGACCGACGTATCCTCTTGGCCCTGGATGCTGATCCGCGCGTGCCGATCATGATGCTCGCGCAGCAGCTGGGCTTGGCCCGCGGCACCGTGCAAACCCGATTGGAGCGCTTGGCGCATTCGGGTGCGCTACGCCCGAACACTGCCCGCATCCTGCCTTCATCCATGGGCCGCGGCGTCAGCGCGTTCGTGAGTGCAGAGCTCAACCAGGCAGCCTTGAACGATGCCATTGCCGCCTTGCGCCAGATTCCCGAGGTGCTCGAATGCGTGGCTCCAGCTGGCGACACCGACCTATTGATCCGCGTCTCGGCCACCGATCCGGATGATCTCTACCGCGTCAGTGAAGAGATCCGCCTCTGCCCGGGCATCACGAGGACCTCCACGTCAATGATCTTGCGTGACGTGATTCCATACCGCACGACCGAACTGCTCAAGAAATTGAGCAAGGACAAGCACTAGCTTCAGCTCTTGGCTCAGCCGTTGACCGCTTCGAGCCCGGTACCGCCCAGCTCCGTCCGGCCACGGTAAACCAGCACCATCGATCCCAGGCACAAGAGCGCCAGGATGCCGATGAATAGCACTGGGTGCGCAATCAAACGCCACAAGGCGAAGAGCGTCGGGAACGTGAACCCGATGAAACACACCATGTAAAAACGTCCGGTCAGTTTGCCGACATCCGCTGAGCCGGCCAGATCCAGCACCTGGCTCAACCCCGCCACCAGCAAAATGCCGTTGGCGGCGCCCGAAAGAATAAAGGCAAAAACTCCCACCAGCTCGGAACCGGTCAAGGAGACAGCCATCATCAACAGCAAGGCCGCCAGCGCTGTCGCCAATCCCGCCATCAGCAACGAGATCTTTCGAACGTTGTTAAACCTCCGGACAAACGGCTGGATGATAGTTCCCATGCCCATGGTTACCGCCACGGCAACGGTGGAGTAGAGCAGATTGGATCCTCCGGCGCCGTCGCTCAGCGCGGGAACCACTGCAAATCCGGTAGCCGCCATGCCAAAGACCCACGGCGCTGACGGCAGGACAATTCGAATGAAGCGCCGTCGATTCTCGGGCGTCGTCTGGCTGCCAATCCCGGCAGGACCGGCAAATGGAACTCGCGGTTCCCCGGTGGCCACAGCAATCAAGACCAGCCAGGCAATGGTGGCCAAAGCATGTGCCGCGTAGGCGATTTCTGGATGCGCGCTGGCACCGACGATGGCCCCGGAAATAATTGGCCCGACCGCGAACCCCAACGATGTGCATAAGGCCGCCCGCGTCGCGCCCGCGGCGCCGGGGCTCAGCAGTTTCACCCAGCTGGTGATAGCCACCATCGCCAGGCCCATTCCAAACCCGGTGAAGACACGGCCTGCATAAAGTCCGGCAACGTTCAGCGCCCCGGCAGCCATGACCAGTGATCCAAGGATGGAACTGGCCAGGGCGATCAAGGAGAAGGGCTTGCGACCGAAGCGGTCGGCCAAAGGTCCGCCGAAGGCCAGCGCCGGGATCATCCCCACCAAGTAGCTGCCCATGACCAGCATGGCTTCGAATTCGCTCAGGTCGCGGAACTGCTGATACCAGTTGATCAGGGACACGTATTGGTTAGCGCACCAGCCGGTGAGCACCAGGCAGATGCCCGGCAGCCACCACGGTGTGGCGCCGGTGGACAGGTGTCGTCGTGAAATGGCTACTGCTCCAACTCGTGGAAAAGCCCACGCACTTTCTCGGCGATCTCATCCCTGATGATATTCATGCGTTCGGCACCGGTGATGCCGTCTTCGCTTGGTTCGTAGGTGACCCAGCGTTCGACGTTGACCGACGGGTCAAGCTGCGGATGGGCATCGGTCCCGAGGATGATGACCCGGTCGACTTCTTCGACGACCTTCGGATCGATGCCTTTGGGCGTCCCGCCAGACATATCCGCCCCGGTCTGCGCCAGCGAGGCCACCGATTCCTGGTTGATCCCCGTGCCCGGATTGGTCCCCGCAGAGTAGCTGGTGATCTTTCCGCCAGAAATGTAGTCCATCAATGCGGCAGCCATCTGCGATTTGCCGGCATTGCGAGAGCAAATGAAAAGTACCGAGTTAGCCATGAACCTATTGAACCACCCGTGATGGGCTCACGGGTGGTTCACGACTGGGGAATCATCGCTTGATTACTTCAGCACCTTATAGGTCTTGATGGTTTCCCCCCTGAAGAAGGCAGGCTGGGTGATGCGCATGTAGATCATCACCACGACACCGAGCAAGAGCACACCGACGCCCAGGATGAAGACCATGCCCACTCCCCCGATATTCGATCCTGATCCGTAGTCGGGATTCATGGATTCAATAGCGGTAGCGAAGAACATCACCAGCAGCACCACACCGCCGATCAGCGGGGCCAAGAACTTGAAAATGATGTTCCGCGCGCTGGAGAACAGCTCGCCGCGGAAATACCACACGCAGGCCAAGGCGGTCAGACCGTAGTAGAAGCAGATCATCAGGCCCAGCGCGGTAATGGTGTCCCACAGGGCATTTTCCGAAACCAGCCGGGTAACGACGTAGAAGGCTGCGGCGGCTGCGGCTGCGGCGA
Source organism: Glutamicibacter mishrai (assembly GCF_012221945.1). NCBI lineage: Bacteria > Bacillati > Actinomycetota > Actinomycetes > Micrococcales > Micrococcaceae > Glutamicibacter > Glutamicibacter mishrai. The sequence goes on from NZ_CP032549.1 coordinate 1,087,073, forward strand.
AGGTCGACACCGAAGGCGACATGAAGCGCGGCGAGATCTTCGAGAAGCTCTGCGGCAGCGCCTTGTAGTAGCCCATCGCCAGCAGGGTTCGCGCCGGCGAGACCATGGTGGACTGCAAGGATGCGGCCGAGGAAGAGAGGATGGCCAGCGACATCAACAGCGCCAAGGGACCCATGACTGGTCCGGAGAGCACCGCGAAGATCGATTCCTGGTTCTCCGGGTTGCCTGCGCCCAGACCGGTGGTCCCGACGCCAGCCCAGTAGAGCACGCCCAGGGAGACGGCCACATACAGGGCCATGATCAGCAGCACCGTCCAGGTCGCGCCCCGGCCCGGCACCTTCTTCGGGTCGGTGGTTTCCTCGTTCATGGTCAGGGTGACATCCCAGCCCCAGAACACGAAGATCGACAGGGAAATGCCGGCGGCAAAGGCCGAGAAGCTCTCCACTCCGGCAGGATTGAACATCTCCAAGGTGATGGGAGTCTGGTCAAAAGGCTTGTTCGAGGTGAAGGCCATGATGGCGAACAGCAGCAGCACGCCGACCTGGAATCCGACCAAACCGTACTGGAACGCCTTGGTGGCATTCAGCCCGCGGTAGGAAATGTAGGAGGCGGCGGCGATGAAGATCAGCGTGGTGGGAATGTTGATCCACAGGTTGGTGGTCAGATCCGCGATTTCCGGGTGGCCGGTGATCTGTGCCAGCAGGATGTAGAAGAAGTCCACTGCGACCGCGGCCAGGTTGGAGAGCACGATCACCGTTGCGGCAACCAGCCCCCAGCCGCCCATCCAGCCGATCATCGGGCCGAAGGCGCGGGTGGCCCAGGTAAAGGAGGTGCCCGAGTCGGGCATCGCATTGTTCAGCTCGCGGTAGCCCAGGGCCACCAGGAGCATGGGCAGGAATCCGGCCAGCAGGATGGCCGGCAGGCTGGTGCCTACCTCGGCCACGGTGGCCCCGAGCCCTGCGGTGAGGGTGTAGGCCGGGGCAATGCTGGAAATTCCGATGACCACCAGGCCAAGAACACCGACGGTGCCCTTGGAGAGGCCTTTATCGTGCAACCCGCTCTCGGCGGCTGCAGGATGGGTATCCTGCCTCAGGTCTTGCGACATGTTGGTTTACCTTTAGCTTTAGTGAGGCGATAGTGCGTCGGCCAGAAGTACCGAGCCACCTTTCATCAGTGCGTCTGATAAGTGAAGGGTGCTGCCGGCGGAAAGGCGCCGGGGACCGTTAGCTGTGCGAGCCCGGATTAGGGATGACCCCCATGGGGACGAACAGCTTGCCGAGGATGCGTTGTGCTTTGGGCCCGATGAACAGCCTGCGGGCCGCCGCCAGACGGGCCGATCCGAGCAGGGCCAGGTCCCCGCCCTGCCAGGAAAGCTGCCCGACCGCTTCATCCAGGTTGCGCCCCACCACGACTTCGATGCGCGCGTCGAGCTGCAGGGATTCGGTCAGTTCGGCCAGGTAGGCGCGGGTGCTTTCCACATGGGATTCCAGGTCCCGTTCCGGGTCCTGGACATCGAAAGGCAAGACCAGGGTCACCACGCGCAGTGGCACGGAACTGGCCGCCGCCAGCCGGGCCGATTGCTCGATGACGTCCTTGGCCCCTGGCCGGTCCCCTACGAAAGCGGTGAGCCGGGTCAGCTTGCCGTCCGCTGACCTCAGGGTCTCCAACGCTGCGGGCGAGGACATGTAAACCGAGACCGGCGAGGAGTGCAGCAGTGCGTTGGCGATCGCGCCGGGCAGGAAGAATCCGGCACGGTGGCGCTTGCGTCCACCGAGCACGATGCCATCAGCCGCGTAGTCCTGGGCCAGCGTGATCAGCCCCTCGGCTACGGATGCGACCGATTGGGCCACCACGCTGGCGTTGATCCCTTCGGGCACCAGCTCCAGGGCCTGTTCGGCCCACTGGTCCACCTGGGCGGAGAGGATGCTGGAGTATCCGTGGTCCCCGCCCGGGTAGACCGCGTTGAACGGTGCGGCGGCCGGCAGCACGATGGCGATCTGCAAGGATGCCTCGGGGGTGCCGGCCACCAGTGCGCTGGCCAGTTCGATGGCTTCGGCTCCGCGTTCATCCGCGGTGTAGCCTACGAGCAATTTCATGATCTAGGCGCTGACCTTGTCATCGATAGCGGTCAGGGTCTGCACGCCGTCGTAGCTTTCGTCGTAGCTGGTGCCATCGAGCTCTGCGATGATGCGCGCCGCGGAGCGGCGGCCCATGCGCACTGCGCCATCCACGTGCTGGAAGCCTTCGCCGGCCAGGTCTGAGGAGGAGAAGTAGATCGGGCCAATGTTCTCGTTCTGGGCTGGGCCGAAGCGGTAGAGGCCGCCCAGGTCGTAGCTGGTGGCGTAGGCTCCGCGTGTCCATTCTTCGGCTGCGAAGTCCGAGAGGTAGAAGACCTTCGGGTCCAATGCCTTCTCGCCGAGGTAGGCGGCGATGCCCTTGAGGATGGCGGCCCGGCGGGCTTCCTCGTCCAGCTCCCACATGGCGTCGGCCTTCAGGTCCGAGATGAAGCCGACCAGGGTTCCGGTGCTTTCACCGGTGTAGGTGTTGTCGTACAGCTCCTGGACCAGCGCGTTGGGTCCGAAGCAGGTTCCCGAGAGTCCCTCTTCACGCCAGAAGGGGGTCTCGTAGACTGCATGCACCTTGATGACCAGGCCCATGGACTGGTGCTGGTGTGTGACATGCTGCTTGCGCGGCAATGCGGGAACGTAGCTGATCCGGGAGTACAGGTTTGGCGGGATGGCCACGATGACCTTCTTGGCGGAAACGGTGACCGACTGGCCGTGGGCCACCACGCCGCCGTCGAACCATTCCAGCTTGAGCACGGGGTTGTTCAGGAAGACGATCTCATCGCCCAATCGCTCGGCGACGGCCTTGGAGACTCCCTGCATGGTGCCGACGATGCGGCGGTCGAGGATGAAGTCTTCATCAACGAGGTTATCGAAGGATCCTGCCGAGGAGGCCATGAGCACGGCCTGCAGTGCCGAGAAGGTGTGCGCTGGCTTGGTCAGCATGCCGCCGGCGATGAACAGCCCCACGTTGTTGCAGGCCAGTTCGTCGTCGGAGTGCTGGCGCAGGAAGTGGTGGAAGGAGATCTGGTCCAGCTCTTCTGCCTGCGGGTGTTCCCAGGGGGTGTCCGGATTCATCTGGGCAGCCAATTCGTTCATGAGGCTGATCAGCTTGTTCATTTCGGCCACGGTGCTTTCGGCAACGGGGAAGTCGTCGCCGTCGTAGGCGATGGCTTCGCCTTGCTCGTTGAGATAGACGCTCTTGCCGGCCTTGTAGCGTTCGAAGGTTTCGATGCCCAGCTCGTTGATCAGCGAGTAGAGTCCGGTCTGGTCCGGGCTGATCCACTGGCCACCGATTTCGATGGTGGCTCCGTCCATGACATCGGTCCAGGTGCGTCCGCCAACGCGGTCGCGGGCTTCGAGCACGGCTACGGACTTGCCTGCTTTGTTCAGTTCGTAGGCCGCGGTCAGACCCGATGGGCCGGCACCGATGACTACTACGTCGCGTTCCAGATGTTCCATGAACAGCTCCTCAAACAATAAAATGAATTCGGTTCATTTACTTGTCATATAGCATAGGGGAAGAACATCGACTTGTGAAGCAACCCACGTCAGGAAGTGAAACGCATGACCGAATCGGGCACCAGGCGCGCTGGCAGGCCACGCAAAGCGGTACTCACTCGCGAACGCATCACCGCGAACGCGCTGGAGCTGGTTTCCGACGGCGGGTACGAATCGTTGACCATGCAACGTCTGGCCAAGTCACTTGGTGTTTCCCCGTCGGCTTTGTATAACCACGTGGATTCGAAACATGACTTGATGCAGTGGATTCAAGAATTGGTCATGACCGACATCGACACCACGATTTTCGACACCGAGCCACTGACGGAAGCCCTGATGCAGTGGGCGACAAGCTACCGTAATGTTTTTGCTCGCCATATCCCATTGATCCCGATTATTGCCGTCCTCCCGGTCTCGGATTCTCCACGGACCTTGAGCATGTATGAGCGGGTCGCCGAAGCCTTGAAGGATTACGGGCTAGCTGAAAACGAGATCATCCCGACCATTGTCGCGTTGGAATCATTCATCTTCGGTTCGGCGATGGACACCGCGGCGCCACACGATATTTTTGATACGACCAACCACCAGGATCTGACGCCGCACTTCACCCAGGCGGTGGCAGCGCAGCGCAAAACCCAGTTGAACACCAGCGACGATTCCTTCCAACGCGGACTCTCGGCAATGATCACCGGGCTGCTGGCAAAAGGGAACGCCTCATGAATGAAGACGAGCAAAAGCCACGACGCTTTGCTTTGAACTCGAAGCAATGGGCGGCCATCGCACTGGTGATCGTGGCGCTGGTTTTCATCCTGCAAAACCTCACCTACGTGCGCGTGGAGTTCTTCCTCATCCATACCGCAGCGCCACTCTGGCTGGTTCTGCTGGTGACGCTGGCTGCAGGCTACGCTATTGGATGGTTCTCGAAACGGCGAGACTAGTCTTCCAAGATGGCCCACTCGCCGACTTCTTCGTTCTGCGAGTCGTAAACGTCTTCTTGGGAACCGGGTTCCAAGGGGTACATGGCTACGCGCTGGGACCAGTCACCGAGGATTCTTTGCAGCTCCTCCATTGGCTTGAGCTGCATGTTCTCGGTATCAAAATTGACTTCCAAAACAAAACGCATGATCTGCTCCTTGCTCTTCCGGTTGCCGCCATCCTATGCCCGGGACCGGAGAAAAACGAGAGCTCTTCATGGCGTGCCGTGACGAAAGTTTCTGGCTGCGCACAGAAAAATAGCGGGCACCCGAGGTATCCCGGATTCCCGCAATTGGAAAGAGCAGCTGAAAGCTACTGGACGCCGCCCATGTATGCCAGCGACTGGATGGCTTCGTTGCCGCCGACCTTGTACAACGCCAAGACGAGGCCGCCGAAAACAATGCCCATGGCTGCGCTGAAGCCAAGTGAGATCTTGACCAGCGAACGTACTTCACCGCGGCTGACTTCAGCTTCATCGTTGAGGTACTTGGCTGCGCCCTGGCTGATGCTGGCAGCTGGGGTCAAGGCGCGAGCGGGAAGGGTCATCAGATTTGATGCGGCGTCGGTCTGGCCGTCGCGGAGGATGGCAATGGTGGCTCGGTTCTTGCGATCTTGGCGAAGCTTCACGATGTTGGCACCGTGGCGTGCCAAGAGAATATCTTCACCGAGTGGGATCGTTGCCATTGCTTTTGCTCCTAGTTAATTTCCATCACGTCTTTCCAGTACTATCAATCATTTCTGAAACGTTTTATTCCCGTAACCCTTTTGTCGAGAACCACACATGCTCTTGTGATGCAATCCGCATGATTCTGGGGCAAAATCGGCTTTTCAGGTGACCGGGGACATAGCCAAAAGCAAATTTCCCATGCTGACCGACGACCGTTTTCGGCAAGAAAAAACCCGAGGGAATCAGTTCCCTCGGGTAGTTTTCAGCGGTCTTGAAATCACTTATGCGGTCTTCAAGTCGTTGTTCTTCTGCTGTCGCTTTGCCTCGCGGATCTGGATGCCCAGATCATGGTTCGACAGGTCTTCAGGTGAAGCCACGCCATACCGGTAGGCCTTGGCTACCAGGGCTTGGCGAATTTCTGCTTGGTGGTCCTTCTTGTAACGGATCACCATGAAGACGCTCACGATTGCCAAGACAATCAGAGTCACCACTGCAGTCAGAATCGTAGTTTCCAGAGTCATAATCTTCTCGACCTCCCCATTTTTCAGTCACTGCTGCATTTGGCCCGCTCGTTTGGTCGAAGAACTTCGTCCGACGGCCGAGGGACCGCAGTATTGCTAAGAGAAGAACAACAAGTTTAGCATATTTCTTCGAAGAGCGCCCGCAGGTATCGCTGACTCCTACGACAAAAGGGTCGCCGTGGCGAAGCAACGGGTGAAGCTAGAACTCTCCGTGGCCCTGCCCATGTTCGAAGACCAGCGACGTTTGTGTTGTTGCGACGGCCGGGTTCGCCGAGAGGTTGTCCAGGACGAATTGGCGGACGTCGGCCGAGTTGCGCACGGCCACGTGCAGGACAAAGTCGTCGGCTCCGCCGAGGAAAAACAGCTGTCGGACTCCGGGTTTGGTTTTCATCTCGCTGGCAAAATTGGCCATGAGGTGGCGGGCTCCGGGGCGGATCTTCACGAAGATCAACGCTTCGAGCTCGCGGCCGAGAACCTGCGGGTCCACCTCGATGGTGAACCGGGAGATCACCCCGGAATCGCGCAGGGCGTTCAAGCGCGCCAGGCACGTAGAGGCAGCGATCCCCAGCTCTTCGGCCAGCGAATTGTTGGTCCGCCGGGAGTTCTTGCTGAGCAATGCCAAGAGCCTGCGATCAATCTCATCGAGTTGCACGGTGCGGTTCTCGCGCTTCGATAGATTCAACGACATGGCGCCGCACCTGCTCTCTGTGTTCCGTGGATCGCTGAAATCATCATACGACCGTCTAGCAATTGATTTGGGATGATTCCGGGGCAGTTGTTTCTTGGGCAGGCCGCTTGCGGGCCCGCCGCCGCAAGACGATGAACACGACCACGCCGATCAACGCCAGGGCGCCTGCAATCCATGGCCAGTCCAAAGCCAGCCAGGCATAAAATACCGCTAGGCCCACCGTGGTGTAAATAGCGGACCATAGCAGCGCGCCCACGGCCACGGCCGGGAGGTACCGGCGCAACGGCATGCGGCTGATCCCTGCCGAAGCGTTGACCGCACTCTGGATTCCCAACGTGAGGAAGCTCAGCGGGATGGCGAAGATGCCCCAGCGTTCGATGAATTTCTGCGCCCTGCGGTACACCGGTCCGTGCAGGTGCTTGTGGAAGCGGGTGCGCTCCACGCCTTTGGCGATTCCCCGGCCCACCCAATAGGTGGCATTTCCCCTGGCGAAGGCCCCGAGGAAGAAGAAAATGAACGTCACGCCGAAGGGCGCGTCGTTGATCAGCCAGGAAATCGTCTCAGCCATGGTTACGGAACGCTCTTGATCTTGCGCACCAGCACTGCGCCGAGCAAGCTGACAACCACCGAGCAGAGGAACAGCGTCGGGTAGCCGCCCAGCCACGTCACGGCCAGCCACGCGACCAGCGGCGCGACGACCTGCGGCAGCGAATTGGCGATGTTGATCATGCCCAGATCCTTGCCTCGCGAATCAGCGGTCGGAAGCACCTGGGTCAGCAGCGCGAAGTCCACCGCAAGGTATGCGCCAAACCCGATGCCCAAGAGCACCGCGGCGATAATGGCCATCGCGAAGGTCGAGGACACGGCCATGACTCCGGCTGCCGCGGCGACGATCACCGAGGAAATGATGACGTATTTCTTGCGCTGGCCATCGCGGTCGGAGAGCTTTCCGGAGATCACCGAAGAGAAGATCACGCAGAAGGCATAGATGGCTGTCAGCACCAGCACGCCCTGTGCCGGATTCGGATGGCCAATGGCGTCCTGCAGGAAGTACAACAGATACACCAGGCACAGCTGGCTGCCCAGGTACAGCAGGAATCGGGTCAGCCAAGCCCACCCGAAGTCCTTGTGCTTGACCGGGTTGATCCAGAAGCTCTGCGCGAATTGCAGTGCGCTCAGTGGCTCCAAGGTCCCTTTGGGCAGCGGCGTATCCTGGCGCATCAGCACAAAAGGCACCGCGCAAATGGCCACAGCCAAGGCAACCAGCGCGTAGCCGAAGACGAGGTTGCCGGCGGCCACCATGCCGATGACCGCGCCGATCAACGAGCCACAGGTCTGGCCCAAGGCGACCAGCCCGCCAACCACGCCACGCTGTTCCACGGGCACCCGGTCCGGGATGGCGGCGAAGATGGCAGCTACCGCTGCATTTCCGGCGGCCTGCATCAGCGCCCAGCCGAGGACCAACAGCCCCACGGTATGAGCGGTGGACATCAGCAACAGCGCGAGCGCGCCGCAAATGGTTCCGCAGAACACCCAGGGGATGCGGCGCCCGAACCTTGAGGTGCTCCGGTCGCTCAACGCGCCAAAGAGCGGGTTGGCGATCAGCGATACCGCCGCGCCGACACCGGTCACCAGGGAAAGGATGGCACCCTTCTGGCTGGCATCAAGCTGCTCGGCGTGCAGCCCCAGGAGCACCTGGATGGGCGCAAAAAATCCGACATTGATGCCAATGTGAACGGTGACAACCGCGGCAATCCAGCCTCGACTGACTCGTCTGGTCGGAACCTGCAAAGCCAGTGGAATCTTCGCTGGTTCAGCTGTGCTCATTGCTCGTTCCGCCCTAAGTCGCGGGGACCCACACCCGGGTCTTCCAGTTGTTCAATGCTTGGCGTGATGCCTCGCGCGATCAGGCGCTTGACCGCCTTGGCCATCAACCCGCCGTCGACCATGCTGGCGGCAACCAGTGTGCCCGTCGCATCGAGGCCGAACACGGTTTGGATCTTGCCCCGTCGATTGCGGCGGATGACCGTGCTGGCGGACTTGCTGAAGTCTCCGACGGTTTCCACGTGCATTTCGTGGCGGTCAGTCCAGAACCATGGCACCGAGCGCTGCACCGGGGCGGCATTGACAATCGTGGCCGCTGCTTGGGCGGCATCTTCCATGGCCGCTTCCCAGTGCACGGCACGACGAGCGCCCTGCACCCGAGCAGCATCGCCGATGGCGAGCACCTGGGGATGGCTGATCGAGCGTTGCTCTTCATCCACCACGATGCCGTCTTCTACGCTCAGTCCCATGGCCGAGGCCAAGGAGGTTTCCGGTTGTACGCCAATGGCGCTGACAATCAGTGCCGCTTCAACTCGTTCGCCATCAACCACCACGTGATCGGCTTCGAAGCTGGACACCGTTCCGGTGATGGTGCGGATGCCGCGTTGCGCGTGATCCGCATGCAATTGTTCGGCGAGCTCTTGGCCGAGCACCGCAGCCAGCGGCGATTCAGTGTTGGAGATCAGTGTGACCTGCGCGCCGAGCATGCTGGCGGTGGAGGCGAATTCCGCGCCGATCAGTCCAGCGCCAACCACCGCCACCTGCAGTCCGAACATCGATGCGTCCAGCACTTGAGCCAAGGCGGTGGCGTCGGCGGCGGTGTGCAGGGTGCGCGCGTGTTCGGCTCCGGGAACCTGCAAGAGATTTGGCGTAGTGCCGGTGGCCAGGACGACCCAGTCATCGGCCTCATCTGGCACTGCGAGGTCCTCGATCTCTTCCTGGATGAGGTTGATGCCGTGCTCGGCATACCATGCGACCGGGGCGAAGGGCTCGACCTGCAGGGATTTGCTCAGTGGCGGCCGGTCATAGGGCAGGCCTTGGGGGTCGCTGATGGTGATGGTTCCGGTGTAGTTCTGCCGCACCAGCTCCCTGGCGAGCGTGTAGCCCGCTACCCCGCCGCCGATGATATGTACGGATGGCATTTAGATGTCGAGTTCCAGGAAGCCGTCCACAACGTTCACGATGTAGGTGCGGGCATCCACGGTGGCTGGCATGCACTGGACGCGGCCGGTCTTCAAATCGAAGGTCGAGGAGTGGATAGGGCATTCGACCGAGCAGTCTTCAATCCAGCCGTCGGAGAGCGAGGCGACTTCATGGGTGCATTCATCCTGCAAGGCGTAGAAGTTGCCGTCTTCGGCGTGGAAGATCGCAATGTCTTCGGTAGCTCCGCTGTCCTTGGAATCGACTAGGAGCGATTCGCCTTCAGGGACTAGATCTACGGGACCGACACGATAGCTCACGATGACTCCTTTGGTGCTCATTACTTATGAACCTATCTTGTCACCTATTTATCTTCAGCACCTAGCTGGCGAACCGCCTCGTGACGCTTTTCGCGTCGGGTTCACCGCCTGCAGCGGGAGATCAGTTCTTGAAGGGCATGGCCGGCGGGAAGCTGCGCCAAGAGCTGCACGCCATCAAGGCCGTTGCCGGTGACGGCTTGGACCTGCGCCCCGGAGTGCCGGGTGTGAAGTTCTTGGGTGAAGGACTCGCGGACATGCTGGCCTTCGAAGACACCACCGATCGCGGCGACCGGAACCGAGCCGCTGCTCTCCAGCCCCACCCGGCGCAGTGCCGTTGCGGCCGAGTCGGCTAGTTCCTTGCCTGCTCGTGCGCAGATTCTGGCGGCAATCTGGTCCGAATCTGCCAGCTCAGCGACACTGGCGGCGAAGGACGCCACCGTGGAAATGCGGTCCGGCAGCGCCTGGAGGTCGATATACGCTTCTGATAGATCGGGCCATCGTTCTTTGACCACGGCAGTGAGTGCGGTGTGCTCCCCGCGTCCGTCGTAGTCGCGCATGACGGCCATCAGGGCTTGCTGGCCAATCCAGTATCCACTGCCCGCATCTCCCATGATGTGCCCCCAGCCATCGATTCTGGCTACCCGATTGGGCCCTACGCCGAGGGTGACCACTCCGGTTCCGGCCGCGACGACGGTTCCATGCTCATTGCCCAGCGCGCCGAGATAGCTGGTCACCGAGTCATGGGCCAGGGCCAGGTGGCGGAGGTCTGCTGAATCAATGAGCTCTGCGAGCCGGCCGGCATCGTGTTCTTCTTTGACAAGCCCGGTCGTTCCGACGGCGACAGTGTCGATCCGCGCAGGCGTCTCGGAGATGATCCGCTTGATCACGCGTGCCAGCTGCGGAAGGACGGCTTCGTCGGTTTGCACGCCCGGGAATTTCAGTTCCGTGCGCTCCCCGCCGCTTTCCAGGCGGACTTTGATGCCGCTCTGTCCACCGTCAACGGCCAATACTCCAACTGTCATCTGCGTGCTCCTGTTTGTGCTTGGTTTTCAGATTACTGTGTGCCGGGTTCTTCGGGACCGCAATGCCCGTTAGACCTTGGAAATTGCTCTCAGAGCGGCCGGAGCAACTACGTGTTCGGTGAGTTCATCGAAGTTGTTCGCGCTAACAACTTCATCAGCCTGATAAAACCCTACAGTCATTATTCAAGGAATTAGGCAATGTCATTATCGGTAGATCTAACACCACTCCCCTAGATCCCTTTTCAAATCTCCACCCTCATCAACCCTCGGCTTCCGGATGGATAACATCCATGGTTTCGGATAATAAGTTACGCGTTTACAGTGGTCAGGATGAATCTGAAAATTTTTTCCACCACAAACACCTGGATAACCGGCATTCATTTCGCAAACCCGCAAAAGCTCTGGGGTTCTGCCGAGCGAAGATATGAAACAACTTTTTAGTACATGGATGAATATAAAAGATTTATTTGATAACTACTTCCGCTCGGCATAGTTGTACCGCTACGCTCCATATCGGCACACCCCATTTCGCTTGATCACCGAATTTTGTGCGCCCAAAACCCAACAAGGAGAACTTCAATGGCACGTTTTTCTACCCCGCTCTCTCGATCGATAGCCGCCTCAGCCGCGGTCATGATCGGACTAGCCGGACTCGGCACCGGCGCATTGCCCGCTTCGGCGGCGCCGGTGACAGTTCCGGCCGAAAAAACCACCCCTGCCCCGGCCAATGAGACCAGCGTCAAGATTGGTTCCGTGGAATCCGGCGAGTCCTACGACCAATTCATCGTCACCTACAAGGCGTCTACCCAAAGCGCCGACAAATCAGGCCGCGCGAAAGCTTGGGGCAAGGCTGCCAAGGATGCCGGAGTCTCGGTCAAGGAGCTGAGGGCTATGGCCACCGGCGGCTACGTGGTCAAGGCAGACAAGAAACTCAAGGATGCAGGCGCACAGGAGTTCATGGCGGACATCGCCAAATCCGGACTCGTTGAAGCGGTAGAGCCTGATGCCATCATGAAAATCTCCATGTCCCCCAACGACACCCGCTATGGCGAGCAGTGGGATTTCCACGGCACCAACGGCATGCGCCTTCCTTCGGCCTGGGACGTCGCGACCGGGTCCGGAAGCATCGTTGCCGTCTTGGACACCGGCATCACCTCGCATACGGATCTGAACTCAAACGTCATCTCCGGATATGACTTCGTCTCCAGCTCAACTTCTGCCCGTGACGGCAATGGCCGTGACGCCAACCCGCAGGACGAGGGCGACTGGTACGCCGCAGGTGAATGCGGAGACAGCTACTCGGGCAATTCGTCCTGGCACGGCACCCACGTAGCCGGCACCGTCGCTGCGGTCACCGGCAATTCCAGTGGCGTCGCCGGCGTGGCTCCCAACGCAAAGATCCAGCCGGTACGCGTCCTGGCCAAGTGCGGCGGCAGCCTCTCCGACATCGCCGACGCGATCGTCTGGGCCTCGGGTGGCAGCGTTCCGAACATCCCCGCCAACGCCACTCCAGCGGACACCATCAACATGTCGCTCGGTGGCGGCGGAGCCTGCGGCACCACCTACCAGGCAGCCATTGATGCGGCCGTTTCCCGCGGAACTTCGGTCGTCGTGGCAGCAGGCAACGAAAGCCAGAACGCCTCGAATTCGCGTCCTGCCAACTGCAACAACGTGATCACCGTGGCGGCCAGCAACCCATCCGGTGCGCCGTCGTACTACACCAACTACGGTTCAGCCATTGATGTCACTGCCCCTGGCGGAGATACCCGCTACGCAGGCCAGGGCATCCTCTCCACGATCAACACCGGCACCACCACCCCATCCAGCCAGGGATACACCTTCTACCAGGGCACCTCGATGGCCACCCCGCACGTTGCAGGCATGGTCGCACTTATGAAATCAGTGAGCCCATCGATGACCCCGGCACAGGTCGAATCGGCACTGAAGAACGGCACCCGCCCAATGCCTGGCGGTTGCAGCATCGGCTGTGGCGCCGGTTTGGTTGACGCCACCAAGATCATGACCGCTTTGGGCGGAACCACCCCGGAGCCGACTCCTGAGCCAAGCGGCAATCTGCTGAAGAACCCGGGCTTTGAAAACGGCGCCGAGTCATGGACCGCTAATCGTGCCGACACCTTCGAGACCGGCAGCGCAGCCCGCTCGGGCAACGGGCTGGCCGGGCTGAATGGCTGGGGCTACTCCAGCACCTACACCCTGGATCAGAAGGTCACCATTCCTTCGAATGCCACTGCTGCACAGCTGAAGTTCTACCTTCGGGTGCTCACCAACGAGACTACTTCCTCGACCCAGTACGACAAGCTGACCGTGCAGGTGCTTGATGGCTATGGCACCTACAACGTCGGTTCATGGTCCAACCTGGATGCGAATTCCTCGTATGAACAGCAGAGCATCGATCTGAACAACTACCGCGGCAAGACCGTGACCCTGCGTTTCAAGGGCGTAGAGGATAGCTCGCAGGCAACCACCTTCCGCATCGACGATACTTCGGTATCAACCAGCTGATCTGTCCAGCAGACAGCCAAGCGCAAAAAAGGTGAAGCCGGCATTTGCCGGCTTCACCTTCTTGAGTCAAGACTTCACTCCTTGGTTAGCCCAGGGTCCACGAACGCTTCGAGAGCCCGAACCAGAAACCATCAATGGCTGTTTTAGCTTCGATTCCGCCCGATGCGTAGGCCGCGCCGAGGGCTACGTACAGCGGTGCCCAATGCTCGGAACGCGGATGCGCTTCACGAGCGGCCGGAGCCTTGTGCAGGAAATCGAGGATGGAATCCACATCGCCGCGGGCCATGGCTTCCTCAGCCCAGTGGTCGAATTCGCTCGACGCTGTTGGCGGTGAAGCGTCGGCGCCGGCAGCGGGGTTGAACCAACGCAGGTTATGCGTGGTGAATCCCGAACCGACAATCAGCGTCCCGCGGTCGCGCAGCGATGCCAGGCTCTTGCCCAGTTCGAACAGGCCAGTGGGATCCAAGGTGGGCATGGACATCTGCACCACCGGGACATCGGCCTCCGGGAACATTTCCTTCAGCGGGACGTAGGCCCCGTGGTCCAGCCCGCGCGATTCGTCGCGTGCGACGTGGTGGCCGTGGGCTGCGGTCAGCCGCTCGACTTCATTGGCCAGTTCCGGTGCCAGCGGCGCGTCGTAGCGAACGTCGTAGTATTTCTGGTCGAATCCCCAGAAGTCATAAACCAGTTCGTTCTTCTCTTGCGTTGCGCTCAGCGTCACCGGAGCGTTTTCCCAGTGGGCCGAGATCATCAGGATGTCTTTGGGCTTCTCGAAAGAATCCGACCAACTAGCCAGCTCCCGGGTCCAGCGCTGATCGTCGGCCAGCGGCGGAGCGCCGTGGCTGAGGAAGAGGACCGGTGGTGCGCCTGTCTGCTGTGTCATGATTCCAAAGTAACAACAATTACTTGAAGCGTCAATGAAATTAGACGAGACGCACTCCGGCCCCCTGCTCCAGCCCTAGGCGCTCACCGCCAACCCGGCCTCGGCCGCCGATTGAACCGGGAAATGGCACTCGGCGATCTGCTGCTCTTCGCTCCGTGAAACTGACGGCATGCCCAGCGAGATCGTTCCATCAGCAGCACGCACACGGCTATCGGGCCGCTCAACTGAACAAATCGGTTGCGCTTTCCAGCACCTGGTACGGAACCGGCAGCCCGAGGGCGGATCGAGCGGGGATGGTAGTTCACCTTGCAGGACAATGCGATTCTTCGGCCTCAAAGCAGGATCCAGCTTGGGCGAGGCCGACATCAACGACGCCGTGTACGGATGCAACGGCGATTCGAATACCTGCTCGGTGGAACCCGTTTCGATAATGCGCCCCAAATACATCACCGCAACGCGGTCGGTGACATGGCGAACGACCGAAAGATCATGGGAGATGAAAATATAGCTGACTCCCAGCTGCTGCTGGAGATCATTGAGCAGGTTCAGCACCTGCGCCTGCACCGACAGGTCCAAGGCAGATACCGGTTCATCCAAGATGATCAGATCCGGCCCCAGGGACAGAGCCCGGGCAATGCCGATACGCTGGCGCTGCCCACCGGAAAATTCCTGTGGCGACTTATCCGCATCGGTAGCACGCAGCCCGACCAGCTCAAGCAGCTCCTTCAACCGCTGCTTCCGGGCGGCGGCCGTAGGGTACAGGTCCTTATGGGTCGCGAAGGGCTCGGTGATGATTTGCCCCGCGGTCATCCGCGCATTAAGCGAGGCGAACGGGTCTTGGAAGACCATCTGCACCCGGCGGCGCCAGGCGCGCAAGGACTTGCCCCGCAGCGCGAATGGATCTTGCCCGTCAAAGCGAACCGTTCCGCCATCGGGTTGTTCCAGCATCATCAGCGTCCGAGCCAAGGTGGACTTTCCGCAACCGGACTCCCCCACCAGCCCCAGGGTTTCGCCGCGCTTGACGCTCAGGTTGATCCCATCCAGGGCCTTCAGTTCGCGGGTCCCGGAGCTGCCCGAGGCCACGTGGAAGGTCTTGGCCAGATCCTGGACTTCGAGAACGGTGCGTTCAGGTTCGGTCTGTGTCTCGATACTCATCAGTGCGCATCCTGTCCGTTAGCTGCTTCATCGTTGGACTGCATCGTTGATACCTGCTCGGCGAAGTGGCAGGCGGAGCGCTGCCCGGGGCCGGTTTCACGCAATGCCGGGCGCTGTTCGCGGCAGATCGCCGAAGCCAGCGGGCAACGGTCCTGGTAGACGCACCCGGCAGGGATCTTGCTCAGCTCCGGCGGGCTGCCCGGAATAGAGGACAGCCCCTCGCCGCGTTGCGCATCGGCAGGCACCGAGGACAAAAGCCCTTTGGTATACGGGTGCGTTGGCTGCGTGAACACCGTGTCAACGCTGCCCTGTTCCACCACGTTGCCGGCATACATCACGCACACGTCGTCGGCTTCTTCGGCGACCACCGCCAAGTCGTGGGTAATGAGCACCACCGCCATCTGCTCCTCGCTGCGCAGGTTGCGCAGCAGCTGCATGATCTGGGCCTGCACCGTCACGTCGAGTGCCGTCGTGGGTTCATCGGCAATCAGCAATTTGGGGCTCAGCGCAACTGCCATCGCGATCAGGATGCGCTGGCGCATGCCGCCGGAGAATTGATGCGGGTAGGAGTTCACGCGGGTTTCCGGCTCCGGGATGCCCACGCGGCGCATCAGCTCGATGGCCTCGGACTTGGCCTGCTTCTTGCTCGCACCGCGATGGATCCTGAAGGCTTCGCCAAGCTGGGTGCCAATGGTGTACACCGGGTTCAAGGCCGCCAACGCATCCTGGAAAACAATGCCTAAGCCCTCGCCGGCCACCGCGCGACGCTGCTTGCCGTTCATGGAGAACAAGTCCCGCGAATCCAGGTAGGCCTTGCCGCCAGCAACGGAAGCCACCGGATCGAGGAGCCCGGCAATGGCCTTGGCCGTCATGGATTTCCCGCAACCGGATTCACCCAGCAAGGCCAGGGTCTTGCCACGGCGAGCGCTGAACCCGACGTTGCTGACCACGCGCACGGTCCCCTTCGGTGTGCGGATATCTACATCCAAGCCTTGGACCTGCAGCACCGCTTCATCCTGCGGCTGCTTGTTGGACACTGGTTCTAGCATTTCGGTCATCATCAGTCATTGCCTTTCTTGGCCTGCATTTTGGCCGCCTGGCGGGTGGCTTTCTCAAAGGCCTTGGTGCTCTTGCGATCCAGTTCCAGCCGCCAGCGCTGGGCAGGGTCGGTGGCGATGCGCATCCAGGCGGCCAGCACATTGGCAGCCACCGCGGTCAGCACGATGGCAAGGCCCGGAAGGATGGACAGCCACCATGCGGTCTGCAGGTATTGGCGTCCCTGCGCCACCATCAGGCCCCAGGAAACATCCGGCGGCTGGATGCCGATACCGAGGAAGGACAGCGAGGATTCGGCGAGCATGACAAAGCAGAATTCCAGCGTGGCCAGGGTCAGCAGGGTTGGCGTGACCACCGGGATCACGTGGCGCAGGATGATCGCGTTGGGCTTGGTGCCGAAGGTGCGTGCGGCATCGACAAAGGTGCGCGACTGCAGTTCTGCGGATTCAGCCCTGGCGGTACGCAGGTAGATGGGGATGCGGGTAATCGCCAGGATCAGCACGATATTCGCGGCCGAAGGGCTGAAGACGAAGAGCACCACCACTGCCAGAAGCAGCGACGGGAAGGACATGATGATGTCGGCGATGCGCATCGATACCGCTTCGCGCCGGCCCCGGTGGTATCCGGCCCAGACGCCCCACAGCGAGCCGACGATCAAAGCCACCAGCACCGCAGGCACAGCAACCAAGAGGGTGGTCTGGGTGGCGACCACCATGCGGGCGAGCATCGAGCGTCCGAGTGAATCGGAGCCCAGGATGTACAGCCAGCCATTGGCTGGATCGAAGGGCGCCTTGTTCATGAACATCAGATTTTGCGCTGTCGCGCGCTCGCCCATCACCGCCGGACCGAAGATCGCGGTCAGTACCACCAGCACCAGGAAGACAGCGGCCACGGTGGCGAAGCGGTCACGCAGCAACATCGTGAACATCGAGACCCGGCCGTCTTTGCCTTTTGCGGCTTTGGCCGCTGACGCGGCCTGTTCAAGTGATGCCATCACTAGTTCCCCCTTGTGCTATCGGCGGCCATGGAGGCGGCTGCCAGCTGTGGCGTGTGCTGCTCGGATCCCTGGGTAGGGCCTTGGGCGGCACGGGCCTTGCGGCGCTTGCGCGCTCCGGCGCTGGGCCGCACACGCGGATCGAGCAATGCATAGCCCAGGTCGATCAGGATATTCAGGATGAAGATCGCCACCGCGGTGAGCAGCACGCAGGCCTGGAGCACCGCGAAATCCCGCTGCAGGATCGAATCGATCATCAGCTTGCCAATGCCTGGCCAGCCGAAGATCGTCTCCACCACCACGGCGCCGTTGACCAGTCCGACGGTCAGGTCGCCGGCAACGGTCAGCCCTGGAGCTGCGGCATTGCGCAGCGCGTGCTTCCCGATGACCCGGTATTCGGTGGCGCCCTTGGATCGGGCCAGCTTGATGTAGGGTTCGGACAGGGCCGAGACCATGGCTCCGCGGATGACCTGCACCAGGGTGCCGAAGGGCCGCATCACCAGGGTGGCGACCGGCAGGAACCAGGCCGCCGCGCCGGCAACGCCGGAGGTCGGGACCCAGCCCAGGGTGATCGCGAAGACCCAGATGCCCACGATGGCCAGCCAGAAATCCGGGATGGAGGCGGCGGTCATGGACAGGAAGGAGCTGCAGCGATCCAGGATCCCATTGGGCTTCATGGCGGCGGCCGAACCGACCACGATTGCCAGCAGGATGGCGATGGCCATCGTGGTGCCGGCCAGTTGCAAGGTGGCTGGGAAGGCCCGCAAGGCCATCTCGGCGGCATCCTGGCCGGTGCGCATGGAGGTTCCGAAATCCAGCCGGAAGATCCCGCCGAAGTATTGGGCCATCTGCACGAGGAGCGGCTGGTCCAGCCCGTTGCGAGCCGCGAATTCCTCGCGCATCGTTTCGGTGGCGTTCAGCGGCAGGTAGAGCGCCGCCGGATTGCCGGTCATTCGCGCCAGCGCGAAGACGCCGATGATGACCACGACCAAGGGCAGCGCCGAGGCGATAATCCTTTTACGCAAATAGGTAAGCATGATGCTGTGCTTTCAGTTGCCGTTGGTTACTTGGCCGCGGTGACTTCAGCCAGGCGCAGCTCATCGCCGCTGGACGAGTTCGGCTCGTAGGCCACCGACTGGGAAATGCCGAGCATGCCGGTCTGGTGGGCGATATGCGCGAACTGGACGACTTCGTCATTCTGGTATTTGAAGACCTTTTCGAATGCCGCCTGGCGGTCATCGCCGGTCGCGGCATCCGCCTGGGCGATCAGCTTGTCCAGCTCCGGGGTGCCGAAGGCGGACTGGGCGCCCTTGGTGGTCATGTACTGGTCCACGGTGAAGGCCGCGTCACCGGCCTGGTTGCCGTGCTGGGTCATCAGCATGATGGCCCCGTCTTCCTTGGTCGGGAACGGACGGACCTGGTAGGTCAGGTGCTGGCTGGTTTCGAGCATCTTCAGGTTCACGGTCAGCCCGGCCTGGGTCAGCTGTTCCTGGATGACCTGGGCCAGTTCCTGGATCTTCGGGAACTGCGCGGTGCGCACCACGAGGTTGATCGGTGCCGAGACATCGGTCCCGGCGGCCTTGGCCTCCGCGACGAGGTCCTTGGCCTTCTGCGCGTTGTACTCCCACACCGGAAGATCCTCGCTATGTCCTACGACGCCTGAGGGCACCAGCTGGGCGGCGGCCTTGTCGCGTCCTCCGTAGAGGGAGGCGACGATGGATTCCTTGTCGATGGCGTAGTTCACCGCGCGGCGGATGCGGATGTCGTCGAAGGGCGCCTTATCGGCGTGCATGCGCAGGGCGACGGTTTCGTTATTCGGGTAGGAGACCCCCAGATCCCCGATGTTGTCTTCAGGGCTCAGGCCCGTGGCGATGTCGGCCTCGCCCGAGGTGATCATGGCTGCGCGCACGCTGCCTTCGGACCGCCATTGGTAGTTGGCCTTCTGGAATTCAGGTGCTTCGCCCCAGTAGTCCGTGTAGGCGCTGGCGTTGATGCTCTGTCCGGCCTGCCAGTCATCCAGCTTGTAGGGACCAGTGCCAATTGGCTCGCGCACCTTTTCGGTGGCCGAGGTTTCCTCTGGCACGACTTCCAGGAAGGACAGGCGCAGCGGAAGGATCGGATCCTTCTTCGCAGCGGTGACTTCAACCGTGTAGTCATCCACTTCCTTGAGCTTCAAGTCGTCATCGCCGAAGACGTAGCCTTCAACGTTGCAGCCGAGCTTGGAGTTGACCGCGCGGTCGATGGTGGCCACGGCATCGGCCGCAGTGAACTCGGAACCGTCGTGGAATTTGACGCCTTCGCGGAGCTTCAGGGTCCAGGTCTTGTCGTCCTTGCTGGACCACTCGGTCGCAAGTTTCGGTTCCAGCTCGCCACTGGTGGGGTTTCTTTCGATCAGCGGCTCGGTGATGGTGGAACGGATGACCACCCCGGTGCTGGTCAGGTTGGATTCGCAGGCCTCAAGGGTCGGTGGCTCCTGTTGGAGCACGACGCGCAAGGTGTCGCTGGGAGCTGAGGATCCGCCGGAGGCTGCCTCTTCCGAGTTGGCGACGGAGCAGCCTGACAGCGCGGTGGTGCCCAGCAGGGCGGAGGCTGCAAGGGCTAATGGGATGCGGCGGGAGCGAGCGATTCGGTTATGCATTGTGGTTCCTTCGCGACGGTGCGATGTGCAAGGTGGATCAAGCGGGAAATCCGCAGAAGTTCGTATCCACAGCCTTGACCGCGCGCCGGGCCGGGTCAAGGTTTTATTGGCCGGTTGCAACCGCCACTAGTGACCGACATGAAGGTACCGGACGGTAGGTGGAATGTGACTTGCGCTACATTCCGGGAGCAACGGGGCATCCATACCTCAAGGGCATGGATTCATCTAATTTGCGTGTTGGACGTGAATTGATCGCGCTCCCTACGATGCAGTTATGCCCACTCAAACCAGCGCCGCAGCGCAAGAACAGAGCACCCCGATCACCGGAGAGCAGATCCTCCGCGTTGGCCCGGTCAACCCAACCGTGGCCGAGAGCCTGAAGGAAGAATTCGCGACCCTCGTACTGCCCGATTCAAGCGCTGAACGCGCGGCGTTGCTGGCCTCGCACGGCGAGCAGATCCGGGTTGCAGTGTGCTCCGGCCGCTTTGGCGTCGACAGTGAGCTGATGGCACAGCTGCCAAATCTGGAAGCCATCATCAACTTCGGCGTTGGCTATGACGCGACCGATACCCAGCAGGCCGCTGAACGAGGGATCGCCATTAGCAATACCCCTGATGTGCTCAACGACTGCGTGGCCGATACTGCGCTGGGGCTCTACCTTTCCACCCTGCGCTCCTTGGGCGCGGCGGAGCGGTTTGTGCGCGACGGTTCGTGGGCTTCCGGCCAGAATTTCCCGTTGGCCACGCGCGCCAGCGGCAAGAAGGTCGGGATCCTCGGCCTGGGGCGCATCGGACAGGCGATCGCCACCCGGCTGGAAGCTTTTGGGTGCGAAATCCACTATCACAACCGCAATCAGAAGCCAGAAGTGAGCTACCAATACCACTCGTCGGCCGCGCAGCTGGCAGCGGAGACCGAGGTGCTCATCGTGGCAGCTGCCGGCGGCCCGCAGTCGGCCAAACTGGTCAACCGGGAAGTCCTTTCGGCGGTGGGTCCGCAGGGATTCATCATCAACATCGCCCGCGGCACGGTCATTGACGAACAGGCACTGGTCCAGGCGCTGCTCTCCGGCGAGATCGCAGGAGCCGGATTGGATGTCTTCGAAAACGAGCCGAATGCCCCTTCCGAACTATTGGAACTGGATAACGTCGTACTCCTGCCCCACCTGGGCAGCGGCACGCGGGAAACGCGCGCAGATATGGCGTCGCTGACTCTGGAGAATCTTCGGGCTTATTTGACCGAGCGAAAGCTGATCACGCCTATTTCCTAGCCTTCTACCGCTTTGGCACCCACGCCCCGCTGATCCGGATTACCCAGATCAGCGGGGCATTATTTGCGCAGCGAGAGGGCATGGAAGGATCTCTGCTTTTCTATCAGGAAATCACTTGTTAGATAAGTTGATAACTTGTACGATAAGTTCAGAAGCTCAAACACCCCACTCCCAGGAGCATGTTTTCCATGACCTACACTCCAGACGCCATCCGCCACGTCAAGCTCTCCACCGCTCGACTGCCGCTGGCCACTCCCATCTCCGACGCCAAGGTATTCACCGGCCGCCAAAAGCCAATGACCGAGGTCGTCTTCCTCTTCGCGGAAATCACCACGGAACAGGGTTTTGAAGGCATGGGGTTCTCCTACTCCAAGCGAGCAGGCGGGCCAGCACAGTACGCGCACGCCAAGGAAGTCGCAGAGACGATGATCGGCGAGGACCCCAACGACATCGCCAAGCTGTATACCAAGCTCTTGTGGGCGGGCGCCTCCGTGGGCCGCTCAGGCGTGGCAACCCAGGCACTGGCCGCCCTGGACATCGCGCTCTACGACCTGAAGTCCAAGCGAGCAGGCCTGCCACTGGCCAAGTTCCTGGGTTCGCACCGCGACTCGGTGCGCACCTACAACACCTCCGGCGGCTTCCTCAACGCCTCCATCGAAGAGGTCAAGGAACGCGCCAGCCAGTCCATCGAAGAAGGAATCGGCGGCATCAAAATCAAGGTCGGCCTGCCGGACTCGGCAGAAGATCTTCGCCGCGTCGCCGCCGTCCGGGAACACATCGGCAACGACGTACCGCTGATGGTGGACGCCAACCAGCAGTGGGATCGCGCCACTGCCCTGCGAATGGGCCGCAAGCTGGAGCAGTTCGACCTGGTCTGGATCGAAGAGCCGCTGGATGCCTATGACGCCGAGGGCCACGCGGCACTCGCCGCAGCCTTGGATACCCCTATCGCCACCGGTGAAATGCTCGCTTCCGTTGCCGAGCATGAGCGGTTGATTGCCGCTCGCGCCTGCGACATCATCCAGCCCGATGCACCACGCGTTGGCGGCATCACCCAGTTCCTGCGTCTGGCCACTTTGGCGGATCAGGCTGGCTTGGATCTGGCGCCGCACTTCGCCATGGAAATCCACCTGCACCTGGCGGCGACCTACCCACGCGAGCCATGGGTGGAGCACTTCGACTGGCTGGATCCGCTATTCAACGAACGCCTTGAAACCAAGGACGGCCGTATGATCGTGCCAGACCGTCCGGGTCTGGGCTTCACCTTCAGCGACCAGGCTCGCGCTTGGACCACCGACACCGTGGAATTCGGCCGACCATAACCAGCTAGTGAACCAGTGCCGGTGCCCGCTTCAGGCGGTCACCGGCACTTATGCTTTAAGGATGCAGAGCATGAAACCCAATTTAGCTTCTTCGCTGGTTGACCACCTGCGTGAACGTATCAGTTCCGGAGATATTGCGGCGGGCGAAAAATTGCCGAGCGAGAATACCTTGATCGCTTCGCACGGGGTCTCGCGCACCGTAGTCCGAGAGGCCATCACCCGGCTGCAGACCGAGGGATTGATCTACACCCGCCGCGGTGCCGGCAGCTTTGCGCTGACCCCTCCCCCGGAATCTTCCCCGGAATCCCAGACGTTGATTCCCCGCACCTTGGCTGAGCGCCGCCAGCTGATCGAATACCGACTGGGATTTGAGACGGAAGCAGCAGCCGGCGCCGCCTTGATGGCTTCCGAAGAGGACCTTTCAGCCATGGATGCAGCTCTGCAAGGTTTCGAGGCTTCGCTGGGCAACGCTTCGGTAAGCATGAACTGCGACTTCCAGTTCCATTTGGCTGTGGCTCGCGCCACCGGAAATCCGTACTTCAGCCAGGCGGTCCAAAGCTTCGGCCCCGCAATGATTGCCATGCCGCGCCGGCGCTTGGATTCCTCGGACTCCTTGCCTTCTGGCAGGCTGGATTCGGTCGCCGCGGAGCATCGGACGATCCATCAGGCGATTGCAGCGGGCAATCCTCAGCTGGCGTCCGCCGCGATGAGAATCCATCTATCCAATTCCATGGCCCGTTTGCAGGCCGAGGCGTAGGACGCCAGCGAATAGCAGTGTGCCCCGAAAGGGTTTCTCCGTTCGGGACACACTGCTATTTGGCAGGTTAGCCAACGAGCTGGCTGAGCAATAGGACTCCCAGCAGCCCCAGGATCGCCAGGGTGGTGGTGTAGGTAGTGCGCACCGCGAGCGCCTGCCCGACATTGAGGTTGAAGTACTCCTTGAACATCCAGAAGCCGGGATCGTTCACATGGCTGAAGGCGATGGAACCGCAGGCTGTGGCCAGGACCATCAATTCCGGCGATGCTCCGGTGGCTGCGACCAATGGCGCCGCGATGCCCGCCGCGGTCGAGACCGCGACCGTAGCCGACCCCAGGGCGATGCGCAGGATCACGGCGATGAGCCAGGCCAGGATCAATGGGCTGAGGTTCCAGCCCGAGGTGGTCTCCGCGATGTAATCGGCGATTCCAGCCGAGACCAGTACCTCTTTGAACGCGCCACCAGCGCCGATGACCAAGAGGATCATCGCCATGGCGCGGGCTGACTCGCTCATGGATTTCGCGACCTGGTTCATGGAACGATTGCTCATCGGCCCGAAAGCGATGATGGCAACGATCAAGGCAATGAGCAAGGCTATTTCAGCCGAGCCCAGCAGCTTCAAGACGTTGTCCACGGGTTCGCTCAGCTGCAGCGACATCCGTGCCACCTCGGAGCCGGCAATCAGCACGATCGGCAGCAGCGCGACGATGAAGGACATCGCCGTGGATGGCAGCTCTTCATCCTTGAATTCCTTCTCAGCCAACAGGCCTGCAGGCATCTGGGGATTCATCTTCCGCACGAAGGGCAAGCGTGGCCAGGTCATCGCGATGGCAACACCCACCGGAATGGCGATCAGCAGCCCATAGGCCAGCGTGAGACCGACCGAAGCGTTGTACAGGCCTGCCACGGCCGTCGGGCCAGGGTGTGGCGGGAGGAACGAGTGCATGGTGGACAGCGAGATCGACATTGGCAGGCCAACCCACAATAGATTCACCTTCGTGGCGCGCACCAGGGTGAAGGCCACGGGAACCAAAATGACGAATGCCACCTCGTAGAACATCGTGACACCAATGAGCATGGCCGAAATAACCATGGCCCACTGCACGCCGCGCTCTCCGAAGACCGCAAGGATCTTTTTCGCGATGCGCTGGGCAGCGCCGGCATCGCCCATGACGCGACCGATCATCGCGCCCAAGCCGATCACGATGGCGGTTCCGCCCAGTTGCCCACCCAGGCCCTCGGCAATGATTTCCGGGATGTCCGCGACTCCCGCCGGTTGCCCATCGAAGGTGAGCGAATCGGTCGCCACGGCCCAGAAGGCAACGAGGGTGGCGACAAGAATTAGGGAGATAAAGCCGTTGAGCTTGAACTTCATCATGAGAATCAGCAGCACAACAACAGCCAGCGCGACGATGAGCAATGGCATAGGTGACTCCAATCTGATGGACTGTGGGAAGAAAAGATGCGGGACACTGAATGGGATGCGAAGGCAATTCGGAAAAGTGAACTGGCGCATAGCTCTTTGTGCCAGCAATCACGTTAGTGAGTTCAATTCAGCCCGTCCAAGACTCGAACCGCATTCATTGATACCCAGCTGGCATCAGTCCCCCACTTCGACACCCTCAAACAGCCCGGCATCCCCGAAAATTCGCCATTCACGCCCGATCACGTTCAGTCTCCATGGAGATTAAATCGAGTCCGCGAGCCAGATTCTTGTGATCAGCATCACTGTTTGACAAGCTGTTTTTCGTCCGTATCAATCGTGGTTTTGACATGGAAAAGCAGGCCATGCCCCGCTCCTAAAAGGAGCGGAACATGGCCTGCTAGCGGTGTCTACGAGCGGCTGAGCTGCCCTTAGGAAGCCTTGACCGCCAGTACCGGATGTTCTGCCTGCAGCAGGATCCGCTGGGCCTGCGAGCCCATGATGAACTTGCCTACCTGGGAACGCTGGCGCAGGCCGATGACAATCAGCGAAACCTGGTGCTTGTCGGCCAAGCCGAGGAACTCCTCGGTGAGGTCGTCTCGATAGGTTGATTCAATGACCTGGGCTTGGACCCCTGCTTTGAGCGAAGCATCCAGCACCCGTGCCAGGTCTTCTTCTGAGGCCGTGTTCTTGTCCACCAATGATCCCTCGCGGGAGGAGTTGACGATGAGCAGTGTCTCATCGCGCAGCTTCGCTTCCTTGATCGCTGCAGCGACTGCGGCTTCGCCAACACTAGAAGGAACGTATCCGACGATTATGCTCATGCGTTTTCCTTTACCTTGTTTTCGGCAACCGTGGCTGCCAGCGAAGAGTTCTTCCGCTTGTCAATGGCGCTCTTGATGATTGGCCACACGGCGACAACAACGAAAAGAACCAGCAGGGTGGCCGAGATCGGCCGGGTGAAGAATCCTGTCGGATCGCCTTCAAGAACCAGCAGCGAACGACGCAGGTTGGATTCAAGCAAGCTGCCCAAGACAAAGGCCAGAACCAGTGGACCTGGTTCGAACCCGAACTTTTTCATCAGGTAACCGATAGCTCCAAAGAGCACCACGAGCAGCACATCGAACATCGAGTTGCGGATGGTGTAGGCACCGAGCATCGTGATGAGCGCGGTAATCGGCGCCAGGATCGCCGCACGCACACGCAGAATCCTCACGAAGACGCCGATCAGCGGAATGGACATGATCAGCAGGAGGATATTGCCGATGTACATCGAGTTCACCACGCCCCAGAACAGCTGCGGATCATTGCTGATCAGCTGTGGACCTGGCGTAATGCCCTGAATCAGCAGGGCACCGAAGATGATGGCCATGGTGGCGTTGGCGGGAATACCCAGGGTGAGCAGCGGGATGAACGAGCTGGTGGCAGCAGCGTTGTTGGCAGACTCCGGGCCGGCCACACCTTCGATGGCGCCCTTGCCGAACCGCGAAGGATCCTTGGCGGTCTTCTTCTCCATGGCATAGGAAGCCAGCGAGGCAATGGTCGCGCCGCCACCGGGAAGAATGCCCAGGAAGAATCCGAGCACGGACCCGCGGCCAATCGCACCGGACGCTTCTTTGATGTCCTTGCGCTTGGGCCAGACATTGGACACCTTCACCGGCGCATTGGCCGCGCGATGGCGTTCCTCGAGGTTGTAGAGGATCTCGCCGACGCCGAACAGGCCCATGGCGATCGGCACGAAGTCGATCCCATCAGCCAGCGACAGGTTGCCGAAGGTGAAGCGCTCAGCGCCGGTAAAGCCGTCGCGGCCAATCGTCGCCAGGAACAATCCGACGGCTGCTGCGATGATGGCCTTGATCTTGGTGCCGCCCGAGATGGTCGCGACCAGCAGGATGCCCAGCATTGCCAAGGCCGTGTATTCCGGCGGGCCGAAGTCCAGCGCGAAGCTGGCCACCAGCGGAGCCAGGAAGGTCAACCCGATGATCGAGATGGTGGCGCCGAAGAAGGAACCGATGGCGGCAATGCCCAAAGCGGCGCCCGCCCTGCCCTGCTTGGCCATCACGTATCCGTCGAAAACGGTGACCACGGAGCTTGCCTCGCCGGGCAGCCGCAGCAGTACCGAAGTGATGGTTCCGCCGTATTGCGCGCCGTAGAAAATGCCGGCCAGCATGATGATGGCGGTGACTGGTTCCACGCCATAGGTCATCGGCAGCAAGATGGCGATGGTTGCCGCTGGCCCCAGGCCGGGCAGCACGCCGATGAGCATGCCGACCACGACGCCCAGCAGGCAGTACAGAAGGTTTGTAGGATCCAGGACGACGTTGAAGCCGTCGAGGACCGGTCCGAAGAATTCCATGCGAATAAGCCTTTACGTGCTTTAGAAAAGTCGAGGGATCGTGGTGCCCAAGGCTGCGATGAAAATTGCGTAGAAGGCGAGAACGATCAAGATCGAATAGATCGTGGCCGACCTCCAGCGCTCACCGCCCAGCCAGCGCATCCACACGAAGCACAGCAGTAGCGATGGGATTTCGAAGCCGATGACCGGCATGAGGACCACCATCAGGATCAGCGTGCCGAACCCGATCGCGGCGTACCAGCTCAGGGCACTGAACTTCTCCCCGTCCTTGCCGCCGCGGCGGCCGACAATCACCTGCGCGATGGCCATCACGGAAGCAATGAGCGAAATAATAAAAGGCCACATGCCCGCGGCCGGCTCGGATGGAGTCCCCAATCCGAGCCCGGCCGAGAGCACCATGCCGGCGATGCCCGAGCCCAGGACCACCAAGGAGGAGAGCAGATTGGCAATCGGGCCAGCGGGTTCCGCGGCCTCGGCTTCCCACTGCGCGGCCAGCTCTTCAGGGGTTAGCGCTTCTTCAATGTCAGGCGCCTGCGCCACCTGGGTTTCCTCAACGCTGGCTTCAGCAGCATGCCGCGCGCGTTTCTCGTCCATAAGTTTCATCCTGGGATTCTCGCTTTCGCGTCTCGATGCGGGCTCGGTTGGCTACTTGCCAGCGAGCGAGATCCCGTGCTCGTCGGTGAGTTCCTTGTAGGTCGAAGCCAGTTCCTTCCATTCGGAAACCACTTCTTCGCCGCTGATCTCGTGAGGAGTCAGCATGTTCTTTTCGTTGAACGACTTGTAGCTGTCGGCTGCGGTGGCGTCCTTGATCGATGCCACCAGCTTCTCCTTGGCCTCGTCGCTCAGGCCCTTGGGGGCGGCGATGGCGCGGTACTGGGAGACTGGAACTTCGTAGCCGGCTTCGATGGCAGTAGGCACATCAGGGAGGAACTCGTTGCGCTCCTTGGAGAAGACGACAATCGGGGTCACCTTGCCGGCGTCGATCTGCGGCTTTGCTTCGCCCAACTGGATGGTGGACACCTGGACCTGGTCCCCCATGACCGCGGTCAGTGCCGGTGAGCCGGAATCGAAGGGAACCGTGGTTCCGTCAATGTCAGCCTGAGCCATCAGAAGTTCCTGGGCCAGCTGCGAACCGGTCCCCACGCCGGTAGTGCCGAAAGACAGCTTCTTCTTGCTCTTCTTGATGTCGTCAATGCTCTTAACACCTGAGGCGGTGCTGGCAACCATGACGTAGTCATCCTGGGACAGCCCCATGAGCACATCCAGGTCATCGAGCGAGACGGTCTCGTCTTCAGAAACAGCCAGCGGCGTAATGGTGATCAGCGATGCGTTCAGCAGAACCAGGTTCTGGCCGTCCGGTTCCATGGCAGCGACTTCCTTGGTGGCCAACGCCCCATTGGCACCAGCCTTGTTTACCACTGGCATGGAAACGCCAAGAGAATCTGCCATGCCTTCAGCGGCAGCTCGGGCAATCAGATCCGTTGATCCGCCTGGGGCCTGGCCCACGGTCATGGTCACCGGACCGGAAGGGAAGCTGCTGGATTCCTTGCTTCCTGCTCCAACGTTTCCACCGCAAGCGGTCAATGCCAGGACGGCACCAGTGGCGGTCAGCGCGAGCATCGTGCGACGAGTCATACGGTTTTTCATGATGTTCTCCTGCGTCTTCGAGTGTATGTGACCCGGATCCTTACCTTGCGTGAGGTAAGTCACCTTGCTGGTCCCGGATATAGCCTAGAAACTAGAAGTGATGCATGTCCAAGGCTGAATGTGCATGGAGTGATTCCCGGAAGGTATTGAATGTTTACTCTGGATCAGGCCCGAAGCTTTGTTGCGGTGGCAGAAGAATTGCATTTCGGTCGCGCGGCCGAACGGCTGAACATGACGCAGCCGCCGTTGAGCCGGCAAATCCAGAAGCTTGAGCGCACGGTGGGCGTCGAATTATTGGAACGTGATAACCGCCGCGTCTCGCTTACCGCAGCAGGCCAGGCATTCTTGCAAGATGCCCGGCGCCTGGTCATTGCCGCCGAACGCGCTCCGGATAATGCGCGACGGATCGCCGCCGGACAGCTGGGAGAACTGCGCATCGGGTTCACCGCCGCTTCCGGCTTCAGCCTGCTGGGCCCGTTGCTAGGAGAGATCTCGGCCCAGATGCCGCAGGTTCATGTGGAACTCGCCGAAATGGTGACCAGTGAACAAGTCGATGCGCTGCTCGATGGCGACCTGGATTTGGGGCTGGCCCGCCCGCCGTTTGATGAATCGCTCTTCGAATCGGCGTTGCTGTTTTCCGAGGGCCTTGTGGCAGCAGTTCCGGCCAACCATCCACTGGCCCAGTCCAAGCACGAAATCACTTTTGAGGACTTGCGCGATGAACCGCTGATCATGCATTCCCCGACAAAAGCACGCTACTTTTATGATCTCGTGGTGCGCTTGATCGATGTCGAGCACAAGAACGTGCGCCATACCGTGAGCCAGATCCTGACTATGATCGCTCTGGTGTCAGCCGGGCGAGGCATTGCTTTTGTTCCGGAGAGCGCCAAGCTCCTTGGCGTTCCCGGCGTGAGCTACCTTCGCCTGCCTGAGGTCCGCGAAGATCCTGTGCAGCTGCATGCGATCTGGAGCCGGACGTCCAAAAACCCTGCGCTGGAACGCCTGGTCAATATCGTCAGAGGCAGTCTTCACGGCAATGATGCCGACTAGGTATCAAACAATACAAATATGGGCTTGGACAGGCATCATCGGGTGTTCCTACGCTGAGAGTAATAGCTGATCAACTCTCACTTCTTTTCCGCGGTCTCCAGACGCGGGATACGAAACAAAGGACACCTTTCATGGCCCAGTACACCCCTGCCGAACTTGCCAATAAGCTCAAGGACGGACTGCTCTCGTTCCCAGTCACCGCTTTCGACGCCAACCTCGAAATCGATGAGGCCGCCTACCGCAAGCACCTGGCATGGCAGTCGAGCTTCGATGTCGCGGGACTGTTTGCCGCCGGCGGCACCGGAGAAGGCTTCACCCTTACCCCGCAGGAAGCGTCCAAGGTTGTGCGCATGGCCGTTGAGGAAGCAGGCTCCAGCGTTCCAGTGCTGGCGTCGGCCGGCGGCTCCACCAAGCAGGCCATCCAGAACGCCCAAGATGCTGAGGCTGCAGGCGCCGAAGGACTCTTGCTGTTGCCTCCATACCTGACCGAATGCGATCAGGAAGGCCTGTACCAGCACGTCTCGGCCATCTGCTCTTCGACCAAGACCGGCGTCATCGTCTACAACCGCGCCAACGCCGTCTACTCTGCAGACACCGTGGCACGACTGGCTGACAACCACGAAAACTTCATCGGCTTCAAGGACGCGCTGGGCGACATCGAGCAGATCACCAAGGTCTACGCCAAGAACGGCGACCGCCTGTTCTACCTCGGCGGCCTGCCCACCGCAGAGACCTTCGCTTTGCCGCTGCTGCAGCTGGGCATGAGCACCTACTCCTCTGCCATGTACAACTTCGTCCCAGAATTCGCTCTGGACTTCTACAAGGATGTTCGTGCCCAGGACCGCGTGGCCATCAACGAGAAGCTGAACCGCTTCGTCTTGCCTTACCTGGAAATCCGCGACCGCGTGAAGGGCTACGGCGTATCCATCGTCAAGGGCGGATTGAAGGCCATCGGCCGTGACGCCGGATCGGTGCGCCCACCGCTGCAGGATCTGACCGAGGCAGACCTCGCGGATCTCTCGGCACTGATCCAGAAGGCAGGCATCGTTCCTGCTGGCGCCACACTCTAGAACTGAACGGGCAAATTTTCGAATCGCAAGGAGCACCATGACTACCAACACCGAGCAACTTACCGGGCAGTCGATTCTCGCTGGTGAAAGAATTACTGGCACCGGACGAACCGTCAACGGTTTCAACCCTGCCACCAACCAGCCGCTGGAACCGGGCTACAGCCTGATCGATACCGAACAGCTGAAGATCGCCACCTCCGCAGCGGCCGAAGCATTCGATTCCTTCCGCGCACTTGATCCAGAAAAGCATGCGGCCTTCCTCGAAGCCATCGCCGATAACATCGAGGCCGTCGGCGAGGAATTGGTAGAGCGCGCCATGGCCGAAACCGGCCTGCCAGCAGCCCGATTGAACGGCGAGCGCGGACGCACCACCGGTCAGCTGCGCTTGTTCGCAAAGGTAGTTCGCCAGGGCGATTTCCGTGGCGTGCGCATCGACCCGGCACTGCCTGAACGCACCCCATTGCCACGCGTGGACATCCGACAGCGCAAGATTCCTCTGGGACCGGTCGCCGTTTTCGGCGCCTCCAACTTCCCGCTGGCCTTCTCCACCGCCGGTGGCGATACCGCTTCGGCATTGGCTGCCGGCTGCCCGGTGGTCTTCAAGGCCCACAATGCGCATCCAGGCACCAGCGAAATCGTTGGCCAAGCCATCACTCAAGCTGTCGCCGACGCTGGATTGCACCCAGGCGTGTTCTCCCTGGTCTACGGACCCGGTGCTTCGATCGGCCAGGCATTGGTCGCTGACCCGGTGATCAAGGCAGTTGGATTCACCGGTTCGCGTTCCGGTGGTACTGCGCTCATGGCTACCGCCGCCGCACGTCCAGAACCGATTCCGGTCTATGCCGAAATGAGCGCCATCAACCCGGTGATCTTCTTCGAAGGTGCGCTCTCCGAGGATCCTGAAGCCCATGCCAAGGCCTACCTCGGCTCGGTCACCGGTTCTTCGGGCCAGCTGTGCACGGCTCCCGGCCTGGTCTTCGTCCCTGCCGGCGCCGCCGGTGACGCATTTGTAAAGGCCATTGCCCCGGCGACTGCGTCCAGCGCTGGCCAGACCATGCTGACCGAAGGAATCTACAACGCGTGGACCGAAGGGATTTCGGCACTGGAAAAGCAGGATGGTGTTGAACTGCTCGGACGCGGTACCGAAGGTTCCAGCGAAAATGCTCCGGCGCCGGTGATCTTTGCCTCCGGTGTTGAGCAGCTGCTGACCAATCCTGTCCTGCAGGAAGAGATCTTCGGCGCGGCTTCTCTCGTGATCCGCTACAACAGTTCTGAAGAGCTGGTCAGCACCTTGTCCAAGCTGGAAGGGCAGCTCACCGCCACCTTGCAGCTCAACGACTCGGATCACCAGCTCGCGACCGAGGTGCTGCCGGTTCTGGAAACCAAGGCTGGACGCATTCTGGTCAATGGCTGGCCTACCGGTGTTGAAGTGGGTGACGCAATGGTGCACGGCGGTCCATTCCCAGCCACCTCGGCGCCTCACACGACGTCGGTTGGCACCTTGGCCATTGAGCGCTTCCTGCGTCCGGTGGCTTACCAGAACTTCCCGGAAGGTCTGTTACCTGCGCCGCTGGCTACCGACAACCCATGGAATTTGAATCGTCGCGTGGATGGCACGCTAAAGCTTGCAGGAGAATAACGCATGAGCGCACAACCAACTATTGTCTCCGTAGAAGTCATCCCCGTCGCCGGACACGATTCCATGCTGTTGAATCTCTCGGGAGCCCACGGACCTTTCTTCACAAGAAATATCGTGATCGTCACCGACTCCGAGGGACGCACCGGTTTGGGCGAAGTGCCTGGCGGTGAAGCAATCCGATCAACTATTGAAGAAGCCGGAACGCTGATCAATGGTGCACCGGTAGCGAAATACCGTTCATTGCTTCGACAGATTTCCAGCCGTTTCGCGGACCGCGACAAGGGCGGACGAGGAGCGCAAACATTCGATTTGCGCACCACCGTTCACGCCGTCACCGCGGTTGAGTCGGCGTTGCTGGATCTGCACGGCCAGCATTTGGGTGTGCCGGTTGCGGAGTTGCTGGGAGATGGCCAACAGCGCGATGCGGTGCCGATGCTTGGATACCTCTTCTACGTGGGCAACCCGGATGCGACCGATCTCCCCTACCTTCGTGAGCCACAAGGCGCTGACGATTGGGAAAAGATCCGTCGTGAAGAAGCCATGACCCCAGAAGCAGTAGTGCGATTGGCTGAAGCGGCGCAGAAGCGTTACGGGTTCAAGGACTTCAAGCTCAAGGGCGGTGTGCAGCAGGGCGATGCTGAGGTAGATGCGGTGGTCGCGCTCAAGGAACGCTTCCCCGACGCACGCATCACTCTGGACCCTAATGGCGGTTGGCTGTTGGAAGACGCCATCCGCTTGGGCAAGCGCATGCGTGGTGTAGTGGCTTACGCCGAGGACCCTTGCGGTTCAGAGGGCCGCTTCTCAGGACGTGAAGTGATGAGCGAGTTCCGTCGCGCCACCGGCCTGCAGACCGCAACGAACATGATTGCCACCGATTGGCGCGAAATGTCCCACGCAGTTCGCACCAACGCGGTAGATATTCCATTGGCTGATCCGCATTTCTGGACCATGTCCGGTTCGGTGCGAGTAGCCCAGCTATGCAATGAGTTCGGGCTGACGTGGGGTTCGCATTCGAATAACCACTTCGATATCTCGCTGGCCATGTTCACCCAGGTTGGTGCCGCGGCACCGGGGGAAATCACCGCCTTGGATACCCACTGGATTTGGCAGGACGGCCAGGGGCTCACCGAGGAACCGCTGCAAATCCGAGATGGGCAGATCGAGGTGCCGCAGCGTCCTGGTCTGGGTGTTGAGCTGAACCGCGAGCGGGTCAACGAGGCATACGAGCTGTACTTGGAGCACGGCCTCGGTTCGCGGGACGACGCGGTATCAATGCAGTACCTCATTCCAGGCTGGACTTTTGATTCCAAGAGCCCGGCGTTGGTTCGTTAAGCGTTGATATTGAATAAGTGAAAGCCAAGGGACGGCTGGGACAGCATTCATTGTTGTCCGGCCGTCCCTGCTGTGCTGCCTGCAAGGAATCCTTGGGATGCAGCGCAAGTGCAAGCGGGAGAATAAATGCAAGGCGTGATGCAAGGTTTCGCGATAGTCCTGATTCTTATCGGGGTTGGTCTGGCGACGGCAAAATTTCTCCCGGGCAAACGCCAGGCAATCTCCACCGGCCTGACTCCGCTGATCTTCTACATCACCAATCCGGCCTTGATGTTCATCTTGTTGGCCGATGCGGATCTGGGTTTGGTCCTTGGCGTTTTCACGCCTATCGCACTGCTGACCGCAGCGTTCACCGGTGCGCTATTTGCTGTGGTTTCCAGGGTCTTCCTCAAGACGCCGGCCCGCCACCTGCCAGCGGCCGCCATGGCGACAAGCTACGTCAATGCCGGGAACATCGGCATCCCCTTGGCTCTGTATGCAGTTGGAAGCACCACTCCCGCCGTCTCCGTTTTAATTGCCCAGTTGCTGGTGATCGCACCGGCGTACCTGTGCATGTTCGCGCTGATCTCTCGAAAGCTCAACCCGGAGACACAAGATCTTCCACTGGGCCCAACCATCCTTAAATCCATTGCCAACCCGGTCACGGTGGCAACGGCCATAGGCGCCTG
Source organism: Glutamicibacter mishrai (assembly GCF_012221945.1). Lineage (NCBI taxonomy): Bacteria > Bacillati > Actinomycetota > Actinomycetes > Micrococcales > Micrococcaceae > Glutamicibacter > Glutamicibacter mishrai. The sequence continues at coordinate 1,121,576 of NZ_CP032549.1, forward strand.
TTTTTCCTTCTTCCAGTTCAAGCTCCCTGAAGTGCTGCATGCTCCCCTGGAGATGCTGGGCAACGCATCCATCCCACTGCTATTGATGGCTTTTGGCATGTCCTTGTACGGTCAAAAACCGTTGGCCGACAAGGAGGGACGGCCAGAGGTGTTCCTGGGTGTCGCGTTCAAAGTCCTGATCATGCCGTGTGTTGCATGGGTTTTGGGAAGGTTTGTTTTCGGCCTCGAATCAATGGAACTCATGGGTGTTGTGGTGATGGCCGCGCTGCCTACTGCGCAGAATGTTCTCTTGTTCAGCCAGCAGTTTTCCCTCAAGCCAACAGTGCCTCGTGAAGTCATCCTGGCCAGTACTTTCTTGTCCATCCCGGTAGCATTACTAGCAACGTTCCTGTTGAGCTAGGAGTTCAAGCCCGTCTCATGTTTGGTGTCTTTGAAGGATTTTTCGGTATCTGGGCCATCATTGGCATTGGCTACTGGGCTGCAAAGAAGAACATCTTCGGCTCTGAGGGGCGGATGGTCCTCAACCGGCTTACGTTCTTCATTGCTTCCCCGGCCTTGTTGTTTACGACCATCGCCGGTGCCAATCCCCAGGAAGCATTAGGCCCACAGCTATTCATCGCCGGCATCTCAGCCCTTGTCGTGTTCGTGCTGTTCCATGTGCTCTCCCGCTGGTTCTTCAAGCGCTCCGCGGCCGAACGAACCATTGGCGCGATGGCGGCTTCCACGGTGAATGCCGGCAACTTAGGGCTTCCCATTGCGCTGTATGCGCTAGGTGATATTTCCATTGCGGCCCCGGTCGCGCTATTCCAGATGGCCATCATGACACCGGTCTCGCTGTCGATGATGGAAAAAGCGACAAGCACCCGGGAAGCGGGCAAGCGCAGCGTATTAATCCGGACCCTGTCCAATCCGATGATTATCGCCTCGGCCGCCGGTTTGGCCTGTTCAATTTTCCACTGGATGCCGCCGCAGCTGATATTGACTCCTATCGAGTTGCTGGCCGGCGCATCCATTCCCGCCATGCTTCTGGGCTTCGGCATTTCACTGGTCGGTTCCAAGCCATTGCAGAAGGCAACACAGCGTCGAACCGAGGTATGGACTGCGGCAGTGCTGAAGCTGGTGATTCACCCGCTGTTGGCATGGGCGCTGGCGGCCTGGGTTTTCCGGCTGGACTCCACGGGGCAATACATTGCCATCATCATGGCGGCCCTGCCCACCGCACAGAATATTTTTGTCAACGCCGACCGCTACGACGCCGGCATCACCGTTGCCAAGGACACCGTTCTGGTAACCACGATTCTTGGCATCCCGGTGATGCTGGCATTTGCGGGGTTGCTTCATCACTAGCCGCTCGAAGACCGCGGTGCGCGCAGAGTCCGATTCAGGAATTCTCAGGTGGAGCTGACTTCTCGGGAATGGGTGTTCCTTCGACGTTCTCCAACGAGTCAATGAAGATCTCCCGCAGACGTTGCGCCGCAGGATTCACCGATCCTTCTTCCCAGGCAATAAAAATATCGGAGTGGTTCAAGTCCTGGAGCCCGTCGGGGCCTGTGAGTTCCTCGAATACTACTCCCGGTGGAGCAAAGTCCATCGCGCTGGCCGGTACCAGGGACACGCCGAGTCCGGCGGCTACCAAAGCCAGAAGCGCTGGTATCTGGCTGGCAATCTGCGTGATCGTCGGTTTGGTTCCAACGGAGTCAAAGAGCCTGATCACCAGGTCGTAGAAGTATCGGGCTTCATTCGTTGAATACATCATCAGAGGCAGGCCCACCAGCTCCTTGATGAGTACGCCTTTGCCCGTAACCAAGTGATGTCCTGAAGGAAGAGCTGCCACCAGGCGGTCCTTCTTCACCAAGCACGATTGAACCCCTGCCCGGCTCACCACGGGACGCAATAAGCCAACATCGATATTTCCGCTGCTCAAGGCATCGAGTTGGTCAATAGAAACGGCCTCGCGCAATACCAGAGTCACCTCTGGCAGGTGACGTGCCGCAGTCGAGAGCAATGCCGGAAGCACCGACTGGCCCGCCACCGACGTGTACCCGACAACCACGGTTCCGGAATCCCCAGTCGAGACTCGTGAGACTTCAACGCTGGTGCGCCTGCTCAGCTCCAAGAGCCTGCGCGCATTGGGCAGCAAGACTTCTCCGGCGGCTGTCAGTTGCACATTGCGGGAGGTCCGGGTGAAGAGCTTGGCTGAGAGTTCGCGTTCCAGCAACTGGATCTGCCGGCTCAACGGCGGCTGAGTCATGTTCAGCCGTTCGGCAGCAGCGCCGAAGTGGAGTTCTTCAGCGACGGCTACGAACGACTCCAGTTGAATGAGCGAAAACATCAATGCTCTCCTTGAATCGTTGATTGCATAAGTTAGCTTGGACAGGTATCGATAGGGGCTTCTAAAGTGATTCTAGACCTAGAGAACCAGGGGAGCCCTCCATGCTGGATGCAACGACGCACCATGTCTCCACCGATGAGCAGCACCGCCGCACGGCGTCTTGCCGCATTCGAGAAATCACTGTCACGCCGGTAGCTTTTGCCGATCCGCCATTGCTGAATTCGGTGGGCGTTCATGAACCATTCGCACTTCGAGCCATCATTGTCGTTCACACCGAGAATGGACATTACGGGCTAGGCGAAACCTACGGGGATGAAGCGCACGTGGCACGACTTCGCCGAGCCGCGGAGGAACTTATCGGCGCTGATCCTTTTAATCTGAACCTCATCGCCCGGTTGGTATCCCAGTCGCTAGCTCAGGACGACGGCCAGGGCGGGCACGGCACCGGCGGCATGGTCACCACGACATCGCTTGATGACAGGGTGCTCTCCGCATTCAACGTTGCCTGCCTCGACATCCAAGGAAAGATCCTCGGCCTGCCCGTGAGCACTCTGCTGGGAGGATGCGTGCGGGAGCACGTGGATTTCAGCGGATACCTTTTCTACAAGTGGGCCAATCACCCAGGCCAGGAACCCGACCGTTGGGGCGCCGCTGTGGATCCGGCAGGCATAGTCTCCCAAGCTCGAATTATGGTCAACGACTACGGCTTCCGTGCCCTGAAGCTCAAAGGCGGGGTCTTCCCGCCAGATCTGGAAGCTGAAGCCGTCGAGGCGTTGCATCAAGAATTCCCGGATATTCCGCTGCGGCTGGATCCTAATGGGGTGTGGAGCGTGCCGACAGCTATCAAGGTCGGACATCGCTTGGAATCCTCTCTTGAATATCTCGAGGACCCTTGTTTAAGCATTGCAGATAATGCTGCGGTGCGTGCTGAGGTCGCGTTGCCGCTTGCCACTAACATGTGCGTGGTTGCCTTCGACGACCTGCCGCCGGCCATAGAAGCCAAAGCCGTGGACATCGTGCTGTCTGACCATCATTTCTGGGGTGGGCTTAGCCGTTCGAAGCTGCTCTCCGGGATGGCAGAAACCTTCGGGCTGCGGCTTTCCATGCACTCTAATTCCCATCTGGGAATCAGTTTCGCCGCGATGATCCATTTGGCCGCTGCCACCGAGAATATCGACTACGCGTGCGACACCCACTGGCCTTGGAAGCGCGAAGAGGACGACGTAATTGTCCCCGGCGTACTGAGCATTCACGAAGGCCGGGTCAAAGTCCCCACCGCGCCAGGCCTTGGCATCGAATTGGATGTCCAAGCATTAGCGCGCATGCACCAGCAATATCTGGATTGCGGCCTGCGCCAGCGCAACGACACCGGTTACATGCAATCCATCGACCCCAGCTACGAGCTCAAGAGCCCGCGATGGTAGACGCACTCAAGATCGTGGTCACCGATCCAATCGTGAGCCGCTTCGAATCCCGCTTTCGCGAATTGGCGGCAGGCTTCGAATGGCATTTTGTGGCCGATTTGCAGGCAAAAGAGCAGTCATCGCGCATTGCGGAAGCCGACGTGCTCGTCTGCTCCAAGCTCGCGCCCGAAGATGCGCAACAATGCCAGGCGCGGTTGGTGCATGTTACCGGCTCGGGAACGGATCGTGTTGCTTTGCAGCAGCTCCCGGCAACCACCGGCATTGCCACCACCTCGCATCACGAACGCTCCATCGCCGAGTACGTGCTGATGGCCATCCTTGCCCACGAACGTCGCCTGTTTGAAGTTACCGCCGAATTGCGCGAAGGCACTTGGAAGACGGTGGCCACCGACCAGTCAGTGCCAATGTTCCGCACGTTCAAGGACCTGACTGTCGGTTTCATCGGGCTGGGCGGAATTGGCGCAAAGACATCAGCGGCTGTCTCGGCGTTAGGCGCGAAAGCTATTGCCGTTCGCCGCAATCCATCAACGCCTTCAGAAGCCGACCAGAAGCTGGCGTGGGTCAAGTCCATGGAGCATCTGCCTGAGCTTCTGGAAACCAGTGACGTTGTGGTTCTCTGCCTGCCCCTGACAGATGAGACGCGCGGTCTCATTGGCGCGGAGCAACTCGAACTAATGCGCAAAGATGCGCTCCTGGTGAATGTATCGCGTGGACCGATCATTGATGCCCAGGCTCTGATCGCTGCCTTGGAGCAGCGAATCATCGGCGGAGCTGCCTTGGATGTCTGGTGGGATGCGCCCAACGGCACCAAAGCTCCCGAGCTGACACGGCAGCTCGCCGCCCATCCACGGGTGATCGCTACCCCGCATTATTCAGGACATGCCCGGAACACTTTTGAATCCAGGGTGGACGAGATCTGTGAAAACATCCTCGCCTTCACGGCCTTGCCCGGATCCCTATCCGCAGCGCCTGCCACCGATAGCTGAGCCAAAGGAATCGCTAGGGCTGGGAATTCACAAATGCCGATTCGTGCCGGATGAAATTCTGTCATGGGACAGTCCACTCCATAGAATGGTTCCCATGCAAGATGAAAAGCTGCTGCACATGGTTGAAGAAGAATTCACCGCCATACTTTTGCACGCCCGGGATATGCTCCTGCGCCGCGCCAAAGCTGTGCACCCCGACCTGCAAGCACCTGGTTACCGGGTACTGGCCCTCGTCATCCGCGACGATGCCCAGCAGCAAGGCGAGCTGGCTGAAGCGCTGAGCCTAGACAAGGCCACCATCTCCCGACTGGTCAAACATCTTGAAACTCTTGGACTGGTCAACCGCACCCAAGATCCTTCCGATGGCCGGGCGCAGCTGGTCTCTGCCACACCTATGGCACACGAGAAGTGGAAGGCCAGCGGCAACACCCTGCGCCAGGAGCTTCGTCGTCAACTCACCGAATGGGAACCAGGCGAACTGCAGAACTTCGGCGAGCTCTTACACCGTCTGAACATCAGTTTCGACGAACTCGATTAACCGGGAAACTACTCCATCAGGGCCAAGAAATCATCTGCGCTGAGCGCTGCTGGCTGGCCCGCTTGGGCTTCGTCTCCGAGGACATCATTGAACAGCTGAGTCTTCTTCGCTTGAAGCGCCAGCACCTTGGACTCAATAGTGTCCTTGGCAACCAGACGATAAACATAGACAGGTTTCTCTTGGCCGATGCGGTGTGCTCGGTCAATGGCTTGGGCCTCAGCCGCCGGATTCCACCATGGGTCCAACAAGATGCAGTAGTCCGCCGCGGTGAGGTTGATGCCAAAGCCGCCAGACTTCAGCGAGATGAAGAAGACCGGGAAGTCGCCGTCGGTGAATCCTTCGATCAGATCCTTGCGCTTGGCACCACTGGTCGAGCCATCCAGATAGCCGTGATCAATGCCTAGTTCTACGGCGATGTCCTTCGCTTTGGTCAGGAAGCTAGTGAACTGGCTGAAGACCAGGATCTTGTGGCCCTCGGCGACGGCATCGCCCATCATTTCACGCAGCAATTCGAGCTTCGCGCTGGCACCGTCCCCTTCGCCTACCAGTGAGGGGTCCAAAGCCAGCTGGCGAAGCAGCGTCAAGGACTGCAAGATCTTGAATCTGTTCGAATCAACATCATCCACCAAACCGAGCACTTCCTGACGCACACGCTGGAAACGACGATCATAGGCTTTACGGTGGCTTGGCTCCAGTTCCACTTCCAGGATCTGTTCGGTCTTGGCAGGTAATTCTGGCACAACTTGTTCTTTGGTACGGCGAAGGACGAAAGGACGCAGACGGCTCTTGAGCCGATCCAGCCGTTCCTTGTCCCCATCAGCGATCTGCTTTTGGTAATTGTCTTTGAAGGCGTTTTGACCGCCCAGCAATCCGGGAGCAGCCATCGAAACCAGAGCCCACAGTTCCATCAGGTTATTTTCCATCGGAGTGCCGGTGACCACGAATTTGCATGGAACTGGCAGCTGCCGAGCTTGCTTGTAGCCCTTGGATGTGTGGTTCTTTAGCTGTTGCGCCTCATCCATGATCATGACGGAAAAGCCGGCGGCTTCGAATTCCTCATAGGACAGCCGGAAGATCGTATAGCTGGTTACGATCAGCTGGGCATCGCCCAACTGATCGGCTACGGTTTGGCCGGCCTTCTTGGCTGTCGAGGTAATGCCCCACGTTTTGAGGTTCGGGGTGAATCGGTGGGCTTCATTGATCCAGTTGCCTACGACGGATGTCGGAGCCAGGACGAGGAACTTTTGATCTGGATTCTCAAGGCGGGCCTGTTCGAGACAAGCCAGCAATTGGACGGTCTTGCCCAGCCCCATGTCATCTGCGAGTACCCCGCCCAACGAGTGGGTGCGCAGGAAATTCAACCATGAAAGCCCCTGTTCCTGGTAGGGGCGAAGGTTCGCTTTGAAGCTTTCGGGAAGCTGCACCTTTTGAAGTTCTTCACCGCGGCTGAGCTCATTCATGTTCTGCAACCACTGGCTATGCTGGGCTTCGATGATGCCCAGATCCAGCAGCTCGTGCCACCAGTCAATGCTTAGCTTGTGGACTCGAATCGTATTGCCTTCGACTTTGCCTAGTTCGCCAGCTTCTGCGATCAGCTGGCGCAATTGCGCGAAGTCTTCACTTGCAATGGGAATGACCGTCATGTCTTCAAGGACCAAGTAATCCAATCGCAGAGTGAGTGCTGCCAGCAACAACGCGAAGGGCACCTTGATGTCATCGATGGTGACTTCGACCGTTAGATCAAACCAGTCGCCGGTGTTTTCACCGGCCTCGATAGAGACCGTTGCCGGCGTATCAAGGATCCGATACTTAGGTAGCTGATTCTGCGCTTCGATGAGAATATCTGGGTGTTCTTCAAGCAACGGCAGGGTATAGACCATGAAGTCGATGGACTCATCGATGCTCAACTCGCGGTCCTCGTAGATCCCGCGTGAATTCACGTTGCCTAACGCCGAGTCGTCGCCCAATTTATCCTTGATTGAAGCCAAGATCTCTTTTTCGACGCTGCGCTGCTTGGTCGCTTTGGGCGCGTACTTCCACGAATAGTGCAGATTCACCGTTTCGGCAGTGCTGGAAACTCGCAGCCTCAACACCGGGCGAGGAGGCTCGGGAATGGCGTAGGAAACGTCAGCGCTTTTCAACGGTGCCAATGCCCTCATGCGGTCCAGATGGGAATCTTCGAATCGTTGGACATCGGTTGACGGAATGAACTGCACACCAGAAGCGATAAAGGTCGCTAGCTCGCCCGAAACGGGCTCGGCAAATTCGGCCAGTCCCCAGTCCTTGGATTTCTCCAGCGGTTTCGACGAATACGCCAAAAGAGCTGGCGGGTTGCCGATAGGCAATAAGTGAGTGTGCTCCTCTACAGGTCCTCTGAGGATGCCTTCTACCGTCAACCCGTTCTCGCCGCGACGCATATCCAGGTACGCCTGGGCCTGTACCTCGCTGAAGTTCACTTCAGATTTGCCTGAAGTGGCACCGTTGATGATCGCTACGCCAGCGTCCCGAAGCTCTCCAAATGCAGCTATCAAGTCCCTGCCGGGCACCTCCATCAAGGAAATCCAGTCCTTGGCTTCCCAGAAATGACCATACTTCTGCTTTTCTGCGTGCTCTCGCAGACGGTTCAGTTCAATTACCGCTCGGCGCTGTTCCCGAGGGAAATGTTCGTCAAAGGCCACTGATTTCCAGCTCACCCCGGACTGCACCCAAGGACTCTTGCTTCCCCGCTTAGCTGGGCGCGCTTGAAGAGTCAGCAGGTCGTCGCCACCATACCGAGGCGTTCTAAGAATCTTCAGGATCAGCCCCAAAGGTTCTTCAATAATGTCTATTTCGTCCTCGGGCACCGGCAACAGTCGGTTAAGATTTCGCTCCCACTGAGGTACTGCATTGCGACGCCACGCGTATGGGTCCGATTCGATGTCAGAAACAATCAGCGGATCATCCTCGTCGCTGAGGACCTCTAGGAGTAACGCCGCCACCTCTGCGCAGCTTTTTTCGGATGGATGCCCTGAGCAAAATCCTTCAAATTCAATGCGATCCCCCACAATGTGGAAATTCGCCACCACTTCAAGACCTGCGACCAGGCCGGTGACGCCTGAACTGCTAACCCTTTGGTATCGGTCAACGTCTTGAACGAGACCCGCTTTGTGATACATCCGTCCAGCACGAAGTTCATCGTCAGAGACCAATAAGTCCAGAGATTCAAAGTTCAGCTGGAATTCCATCATCGCCATCCAAAAGTAGTGCGTTAGAGCGGATTGCTACCCTCCATCCTATCGATGCATAGCGACAAGACAGCCATGACGAAACGTTAAGTGGATACTTTACCGAGCCCAGTGTTAGCGGATAAAAAGGAACTACTGAATCACGAGTTCCACTCATCAAGGCCCTGGCTGAGCGGACGGCAACCCTTGAGCCATTGTGCGGGGTGCCCCAGGTGACGATTCGACGCATCTTGAAATCCAAGATCGTAAACGATGGCGCCCCCTGCGCCAGAAAGGGGATGACTCCCCCATGTCTCACGCAACAGCAAAACTCTCAGTAGCCGAGGACCGTTCACAGCGCCTTCAAGAAGCAGGTGCAGGTTGGGGCGAACGGATTTCCGCCGCACCGCATAGCGCCGCGTTGACCTTTACGGTCCAGGGCGAAGGCTTTGATTCGGTGGCCAGCAATATCCGCGCCGGCAAGCATACCTTCACCGTCGATGAACCAGCAGCGCTCGGTGGCAGCGACGTGGCCGCCAGCCCCGTTGAATACGCTTTGGCAGCTTTGGTGTCCTGCCAGGTCGTGGTCTATCGGCTCTACGCCGAGAACCTGGGAATCCAGGTTGACGATGTCCAGATCACTGCGGACGGGCAGCTCGATGTCCGCGGGCTCTTCGGCATCGATCCTTCCATCCGCCCCGGCTTCTCTTCGGTGGACCTGAAGGTGCAGATTGCTGGTCCGGAATCCGCCGAACGCTACGAGGAATTGCGCCAGGCAGTAGATGCACACTGCCCCGTGCTTGACCTCTTCGCCAACCCGGTGCCCGTCACCACCTCGGTGCAGCTGATCGAAGCCAGCTAGCCTAAGCTGAAAACAGCAGTGCACTGTGGCGGCCATTGATACTACTGGCCGCCACAGTGCACTTTGGGACTCGCGAGAGCTACTGGTCCAGGAAGTTGAGCAGCACCTTGCCCGAGGTCGAGGAGTCCTTGGCGGTTTCAAAGGCTTCAATCCCATCAACCACTGGGAACTCATGGGTGACGGCTGCACCTATCTGCAGGGAGCCGTCGGCCAGGGCTTCGAGCACCTGATCGATTTCGCCGTTGAAGCGGAAGGAACCGACTAGTTCCAGTTCCCGGGTGATGGCCAGTGAAATCAGCGCGGGCTGTTCGCCGCTTGGCAACAGGCCCACCATGACCACTCGGCCACCACGCACTGCGCCGCGGACCGCTGAGGCCAAGCCGCGATAGTTGCCGCTGGCCTCGATCACCACATCTGCGTTGATGTTGGCGATGGCTTCCTGGTCATCGGCGCGCAGGGTGGAGGTGGCGCCCAGTTCCCGGGCGATGGCCAATGGCTTCTCGTGCATATCCACTGCGATGATCTCGCTGGCGCCGCCACGCTTGAGCACTGCCACAGCGAGCGCGCCGATAGGGCCGGCCCCGATCACCAGGGCCTTTTTGCCTGAGACATCTCCGGCACGCGAAACGGCATGCCACGCCACCGCTGCCGGTTCGGCCAGCGCGGCATCGCGCAGCGAGAGTCCCCCAGGCAGTTCGCGCAGCATGCGCGTTGGCAGGTTCACTTCGCGAGCGAAGGCGCCTTCGGTGTGCGGGTAACGGGCGGCCGAGCCGAGGTAGGTGCAGCCCGGGGAAAGATTCGGACGATCTGCCGGGTACGGTTCGCCGGTGTCCCCCGGTGTTGCGGGGTGCACGGCGATCTTGGTTCCGGCTGCTGGCCCGCTGCCATCGGTGGCGGCTTCAATGACAGTTCCCACGATCTCGTGTCCGAGAATCATCGGTGCCCTGAGGATGGATTCCCCGGCGGCGCCGTGGCTCCAGTAGTGCAGGTCCGATCCGCAGATGCCGCCGTACGCGATGGCGATGCGTGCTTCGTCGGCCTTCGGTGCCGGCACGTCGATCTGTTCGATGCGCAGGTCTCCGGCGGCGTGGGCGACCACAGCCATGGTCGTGGAGGAAAGGGTGCTAGACGACAACGCTCATGCCTCCGTCGATGAAAATGGTTTGCCCGTTGACGTAGTTGGAGCCATCCGATGCCAGCCAGATGGCCGGGCCGGCCAGGTCCTCGACGGTGCCCCAGCGGGCAGCCGGGGTGCGGCCCAGGATCCACGAGTTGAACTTTTCATCGTCCACCAGGTTCTGGGTCATCTCAGTGTGGATGTAGCCCGGTGCGATGCCATTGATCTGCAGTCCAGCGCCAGCCCATTCGGCGGTCATGGCGCGGGTGAGGTTGCGCAGGCCGCCCTTGGCTGCGGTGTAGGCGGAAATGGTCGGGCGGGCCAGGTCGGTTTGCACCGAACAGATATTGATGATCTTGCCTTCGCCGCGTTCCACCATGCCGCGGGCTACTTCGCGTCCTACCAGGAAGGCGCTGGTCAGGTTGGTATCGATCACTCGCTGCCAGTCGGCGACTTCCAAATCCAGCATGGGCACGCGGTGCTGGATTCCGGCGTTGTTCACCAGGATGCGGATGGCGCCGATGTTCTTTTCGATGGCTGCGATGTTCTCGCGTACGGAGGCGTCATCGGTGACGTCGAAGCAGACGCTGTGGACCCGCTCTTCTCCGTAGCGGCTGGTGAAGTCCGCAGCGGTTTCGGCCAGGCGCTGTTCGTCCCGGCCGTGCAGGATGATGGTGGCTCCGGCGTTGGCCAGGGCGCGGGCCAGTTCGCGGCCGATGCCGCGGGAGGACCCGGTGACTAGGGCCAATCGTCCGGATAGGTCAAAGAGTTGACTCATGAATTCCCTCGCATGGAAGTGTCGATGGTTCATCGACGGGAACCCACTGCCGGTAAAAACCAGCTGCCGTATCCGCAAAAGTAGCCCCGTCGCTTTCCCAAAACATATCAGACATAAGGGAGTCGTGGAGCTATAAAGTCCTACTTATTGAGTTGTTACGCTCCCGGCTACATCGACCGCGTCTGCGAGTAGAACCAGTTGATGTGCTCTTCGAGCAGCTGGGCTGCGCGCTCGCGCTGCCCTGTGGCGAAGGCGTGGTGGATGGCCTTGTGCTGGCGGCGCAGAACGCGCACCACCGGCTGCCATGCCTCATCGCTGGGCACCGAGTCGGAGACGTAATCGCTGATTGAATTGCGCAGCGATTCCATCATGGATTCGACCACCGAGTTGCCGGCCATGGACGCGAGCAGCACATGGAATTCTGCATCAATGCGGTGGAAGGCCTCGCGCGAGAGCTGCGGATCATCCATGCGCATGATCAACACCGCGGTGCGGTCGATCACCTGCTGGGCATAGACCGGGTCACGTGGGTTCATTTGCGCGGCCCAGGTCTCCAGCAGGATGCGCGACTCGACGATCTCGCGGACGTTGATCCCCTTGGCCGCCAAGTGCAGGCGCAAAGCCTGCGAAATGCCGGCCGAGGGGTTGGAGATGATCACCGCTCCGGAGTTGGGTCCGGAGCCGGTGGAAGTCTTGATAATGCCCATCACGTCAAGGATGCGGATGGCATCGCGCACCGAGGCGCGGGAGATCCCATGCTGCTCCGCGAGCGCACGTTCACCGGGAAGCTGGTCCCCCACGGACAACTTCTCGGTACGCAGATCTTCCTCAATTGCTTGAAGCACGATCTGGTACGCACGCGGAGCTGGGTTAATTGGCATCGGATCTATTTTAGCCGGTCAGCTAACTATGGAAGCATCCAGGAGAGCACCGGGGTGGACTGCAGGTAGACCAGGGCGCACAGCACCAGCAGCATGCCGACCGACCATCCGGCGACCTTCTTCAGGATCACCGATTCCTGGCCTTCCATCTTCACGCTGGTTGCGGCGATGGCCAGGTTCTGCGGGGAGATCAGCTTGCCGACCACGCCGCCGGAGGTGTTGGCGGCAACCAGCAGGTTCGGATCGATGCCGGCATTGATGCCAGCTGTTTGCTGCAGCTTGGCGAACAGTGCGTTGGCCGAGGTGTCCGAACCGGTCACCGCGGTGCCGATCCAGCCCAGGATTGGCGAGAGGAAGGCGAAGAATCCGCCGGCGCCAGCCAGCCAGGTGCCCACGGTGATGGTCTGGCCGGACAGGTTCATCACGTAGGCCAGACCCAGCACCGAGAGGATGGTCAGCGCGGCGAAGCGCATGTTGTAGATGGTCTTGCCGATCTCGGACAGGCCTTCGCCGAAGGTCATCGCGTACTTGCCGCCACCGGTATTGCGCGAGTAGACAAAGGCGACGATCACGCCGGTGATCAGCAGCAGGGTGCCTGGCGAGGAGAGCCAGGAGAAGGTGTATATGGTCGAGGAGACGGCCTCGCCATCGGCATTGACCACCTTGCCATGCAGGCCCGGCCAGCCGAACTTGATGTCGGTGCTCGCCAGCCAGGCCGGGATATCGATGCCCAGCTTCCACAGCTTGGCCAGTCCGAAGATCACGATCACCAGCAGGTATGGGAACAGCGCCATCCAGGTGTTGGCCTTTTCCAGCTTGTTGCCGCTCTCCACCGGCAATGCGGCGGCTTCGGCGGTCAGCACGCGGGCACGAGCCTCGTCGGCGCCCTTGGGAGTCCAGAAGCGCAGCAGGATCACCGCGGCGGCCAGGCCAACGAGCGAAGCGACGATGTCGGTCAGTTCGTAGGAGAAATAAGTGGAGCACAGCCACTGGGCGATGCCGAAGGAGATGCCGATGGTCAGCGTGGCTGGAAGTACCTGGCGCACACCGCGCCAGCCATCGAGGATCAAGACCAGGATGGTGGGAACGAACAGTGCCAGCAGCGGCGACTGGTGGCCGACGACTGCACCGATTTCATGGGCAGGGATGCCGGTCAGCGCGCCGGCCGTGGTGATCGGAATGGCCACGGCGCCAAAGGCCACCGGTGCGGTATTCGCGATCAGCACGGCGCAGGCTGCGCGCAACGGGGAGAGGCCCAGGGCCAGCAGCATGGTTGCGGTAATGGCTACCGGCGCTCCGAATCCGGCCAGCGCTTCGAGCAGTCCGCCGAAGCAGAAGGCGATCAGCACTGCCTGGATGCGGACATCTCCGCCGCCGATCACGTCGAAGACGCGGCGCAGGTCTTCAAAGCGTCCGGACTTGACGGTGACCTGGTAGAGGAAAATGGCCATGACCACGATCCAGACGATCGGGAAGGCACCGAAAACCATGCCCATGACCCCGGAGTTCAGGGCCATGGCCACCGGCATTTTCCAGCCGAGGATGGCGACGATGATGGCCACTGCCAGGGATCCCAGACCGGCCCAGTGGGCCTTGGTCTTGATCACGGCTAGCAGTACAAAAAAGGTGACGAGAGGAATCAGTGCGATCAGCGCAGAGATCGCAACACTTCCTGCTATCGGTTCAGTGGAGGGAGTAAACACGGTGTGGGCGCCTTTGCTCGAGTGGTGGTCTGACCATATGTGGTCCGACCAATACCGTACAGCGTGAGTGGCATCACAAACAAGTCTTGACTATTGCAAAAATCTTGGCATAGTATGGTCAGACCACACCTGAAAGAGTCATTTATTATGCGAATTGCTCTCTTTGCCACGTGCATCGTGGATGCTATGTATCCGGAAACCGCCAAGTCGACCGTGAAAATCCTGGAACGCTTGGGCCATGAAGTCATTTTCCCGAAGGCTCAAGCCTGCTGTGGGCAAATGCATATGAATTCCGGCTATATGCCTGAAGCGCTGCCCGTTGTCGAAAACCACATCAATGCCTTCGACACCGAAGACTATGACGTTGCGGTCGCCCCCTCGGGTTCCTGCGTCGCTTCGGTCAAGCACCAGCACCCCTACCTGGCCGAGCGCCTGGGCAAGCCCGAGCTGAAGGACCGCGCAGTTGCCGTCGGCAAGCGCACCTATGAACTGACCCAGCTGCTGGTGGATGTCCTGGGCATCACCAACGCGGCCGAGCAGCTGGGCAGCTACTTCCCCGAAACCATCACCTACCACCCCTCCTGCCACGGCATGCGCTCATTGGGACTCGGCGACCGCCAGCTGGACCTGCTTAAGACCGTCGGCGGCATCACCGTCAACGAGCTGCCCGAAGCAGACCAGTGCTGCGGTTTCGGTGGAACCTTTTCGATCAAGAACGCGGACGTCTCCTCGGCCATGCTCGATGACAAGGTGAAGAACATCTGCTCCACCGGCGCCTCTGCCTGCTCCGGCGGCGATGCCTCCTGCCTGATGCACATCGGCGGCGGCCTCTCGCGCACCGGCGCCAAGCCAAAGACCCTGCACCTGGCCGATATCCTGGCCAGCACCATGGAAGAGACGGTGTCACTGTGACTCAGGTATTCCTCGGCATGCCGGCCGGCGGACAGGGCAACCTGTTCGAATCCGAGCCATTCCCCAAGGCGGCGCACCGCGAGCTGGGCAATACCCAGATGCGCAAGAACCTGCGCCATGCCACCCACACCATCCGCGACAAACGGCTGAAGGTCGTGGGCGAGCTTCCCGACTGGGAGGCCCTGCGCGATGCTGGCAGCACCATCAAGAACAACTCGATGGCCACCCTCGAAGAACGCCTGCTGGAGTTCGAAAAGAACTTCACCGCGCGCGGCGGCGTGGTCCACTGGGCCCGCGACGCCGATGAAGCGAACAAGATCGTCACCGAACTGGTCAAAGCCACCGGCTCCCAAGAGGTGGTCAAGGTCAAGTCCATGGCCACCCAGGAAATCGGGCTCAACGAGCATCTGGAAACCGAAGGCATCGACGCCTTCGAAACCGACCTGGCCGAACTGATCGTCCAGCTCGGGCACGATAAGCCAAGCCACATCCTGGTCCCGGCCATCCACAAAAACCGCACCGAAGTGCGCGACATCTTCCTGAGCCAAATGCCGGTTGTGGATCCGAACCTGACCGATGAGCCGGCCAAGCTGGCCGAGGCCGCCCGCGCCCACCTGCGCAAGAAGTTCCTGGCCGCCAAGGTCGCGATCTCCGGAGCCAACTTCGCCCTGGCCGACACCGGCACCTTGGGCGTGGTGGAATCCGAAGGCAACGGCCGCATGTGCCTGACCCTGCCCGAAACCCTGATCACCGTCATGGGCATCGAGAAGGTCCTGCCTCACTGGGAGGACATCGAAGTCTTCATGCAGCTGCTGCCTCGCTCCTCCACCGGCGAGCGCATGAACCCGTACACCTCGCTGTGGACCGGTGTCACCGAAGACGACGGCCCGCAGAACGTGCACATCGTGCTGCTGGACAACGGACGCACCCGCGCGCTGGCCGACCGCTTCGGCCGCACCGCGCTGAACTGCATCCGCTGCTCGGCCTGCATGAACGTGTGCCCAGTCTACGAACGCACCGGCGGCCACGCCTACGGCTCCACCTACCCGGGCCCGATCGGCGCGATCCTCTCCCCGCTGCTGACCGGCATCGAGGTCGAGGAAAACGGCTCGCTGCCCTACGCGTCTTCGCTGTGCGGCGCCTGCTATGAGGCCTGCCCGGTCAAGATCAACATCCCGGAAATCCTCGTGCACCTGCGCGGCGACGATGTGGATGCCAAGCGCGAAAAGCACAAGCTGCCAACCCAGATGGATCTGCTGATGAAGGGCGGCTCCTGGGCCTTGGGCAAGGGCAAGAACATCGGCCTGCTCGAAAAGGCGCTGCCATTGGGCCGGCTGGCCGCTGGCAAGGATAAGAAGATCAAGAAGCTGCCGGGCATCGCTGCCGGGTGGACCCAGAGCCGAGATATTCCAGCCCCGCCCAACAAGTCCTTCCGCGACTGGTGGAGCGACGAAAAGGAGTCCAAGTGAGCGCGAAAGACGAAATCCTCTCGCGGATCCGTTCGGCCCTGGCCGACACCCCGGCCACCGAAGAGGTTCCCCGCGAATACCGCACCACTTCGGAGATGAACGAAGAGCAGCTCATCGAGCTGCTGGTGGATCGCCTGGTGGACTACAAGGCGGGAGTCGAGGTCATCGAGGCCGCGCAGATTCCCGAATTCGTGGCCGCCAAGCTCAAGGACGCTTCCAGTGTCGTCTACCCGCAGGGCCTGGATACCGCATGGCTTTCAGCCTTGGGCCAGAACGTGGAACAGCGCATTGATGCACCGGGAGCCCGCTTGAGCGTGGCCGAACTGGATGCCACCAGCGCTGTGGTGACTTCTTCGGCGGTCTCCGTGGCCGAGTCGGGAACCATCATCCTAGATGGCCAGCCAGACCAAGGTCGCCGTGCCATTTCGCTGGTTCCGGATCACCACGTGTGCATTGTCCCGATCTCCACGATCGTGCAGCTGCTGCCCGAAGCCATGCCGCGCCTGTCCATCACCCGCCCGCTGACCTGGATCTCCGGCCCCTCGGCCACCAGCGATATCGAGCTGGAACGCGTTGAAGGCGTCCACGGTCCACGAACCTTGGATGTGCTCATGGTGCGCGGGCTGTAAACCACGTATCAAGCATTGTGGCCGATTCCCCTCGCTGGCTCAGGGAGGGGAATCGGCCACATTTGCGTACTGCTGGCGCTACTTGGTGGTCACAGCCACTTCGTTAGGCTCCGCATCCAGTTCCACGGTCGCGGTCTTTTCGCCGGTTTCCAGATCGATCGCGTAAAGCGATTTCTTGGCTGGCTCGCTGACATAGGCGGTGTTGCCGTCAATGCGCAAAGACGGGTGCGCCTCCTGCCATTGAGCTGGTCCCTCCCACGGGTCAATAACGTCAAGGCTTCGGGAGATCTTGCCGGTGCTCGGGTCAATCACGTGGATCTTTCCGTCAGTACCCAGCAAGTAGCCAAGGTCTTCAGGGCCACGAGCCACCCCGCGCCAGGTGTATTCCACGCCCCCAGGCAAGTCGACCACCTGGTAGCTTGGCTTGGCCGTGTCGATCAGGGTGATCTGGTGCAGCAGGTTGCCTTCCGCATCAGGATCATCCTTGTAGTCGCCGATCACCAGTTCGCTGGTCGGCGAGACATAGGCGTTGCCCATGCGCCCGTAGGCATCCGGGGCAGTGAGCTTGGTGAATTTTCCGTCAGCGAAGACCAGTGCTCCGTCCTCGCAACCGAAGACCGCTCGACCCTGTGCCGCGGTGCCCTCGCCGTGCACCCCTGGGCAGTCGGTGTTCTCGGCGACCTTCTGGTGCTTGTCATCCAGCAACTGCACCCCGGTGCGCGTGTCAGCGTCGCCAATGGTGGTCAGCACCGAGCCATCTTCCATGGCCACGGATACCCCGTGGTGCGCAGGCGATTCAATGGTTTGCGCTTCCGGCAATTTTCCATTGGCGTCAGCGAGCTTATCGGTGTCGAAGAGTGTGGTGGTTCCGCTGCCGTCGTCAAAGAGCGCCGTCTTGCCTGCATGCGGGACCACATGCCCGGCAGCCGAAGCGGCGAACGTGGTCTGTGTGAGCTGAGGGGTCGCTGCGTCCAGGACCTGGAATCCCTTGGACGTGGTTAGCATGAAGTTCTTCCCGTCGCCGGCGGAGTTCAGGCGGGTGAATTCCTCGGTGTCGAAGCTCTTGAGCATTTCCAGGCTCTGCCCATCGAGGACGGCGACCCCGTTGGCGTAGGTCACTGCGACTCGGGTGGGTGTCGGGGCGCTGGAGTCGGCGGCGCTCTGCGCCGAGCAGCCGGTGGCCAGCAGGCCCAGGACGGCCAGGGCGGACCCGGCTTTGAGCGTGCGAGGTGATGTGATTTTCATGGTTCCTTTCTTGCTGCGCTTAGTTGCGCAGGGCTTGGGTGATTCGTTCGGTATTTACTTGCATCATCTGCAGATAGCTGTCGGCGCCTTCGCCGGGCAGGGTCAGCGACTCTGAATACAGCTCTACGATCTGCACGTCGATGTTTGCTTCTTGGGCCAGTGCCCGGGCCAGCTTGTCGGGCTGGGCTGATTCGACGAAGATCGCGGGTACCTTTGAGCTTCGGATGGCCTCGGCCAGCGAAGCCAAATCCGCGGCGCTTGGCGAGGCCAACGTGGTCCCTGAAGGAATCACTGCCCCGATGGTCCGAAAACCGAAGCTGTCGGCGAGATACCCAAAGACATGGTGATTGGTGACCAAGGCACGGGAAGCTTCCGGAATCTGCTCAAATGATTCGCTCATCTGCTGTTGCAGTCCGGACAGCTCGCTTCGATAGGCCTGGGCATCAGCCTGCAGCTGTTCCACTGAGACTCCGGGAACCTGCCCCAAATCTTCTTCCAAGGCGTCAACGACGTCGATCATGCGCGCAGGATCGGTCCAGAAGTGCGGGTCCTTGGCATCGCTGGATCCCGAAACGTTCAAGACCTCCACGTGGTCGGTTGCCACGAAGTGGTTGCCCCCGGCAGCATCTACCGCTTCCAGCTGGCGCTGCAATCCTTCCTCAAGATTCAGCCCGTTGGACACCACCAGATCTGCCTCGTTGAGCACGGCGGCTTGCTGGGCCGAGATCTCGAAGGAATGCGGATCAACGTTGGCAGGCATGAGCGTATGGACCTGCGCTTGGTCGCCGGCCAGATTCTGCACAACGTCCGCGAGGATGTTGGTGGTGACCACGATGCTTGGCTTGTCATCCGGCTGTGCGGTGCCGATGCAGCCGGTCAGGATCAGCGGCAACACTGCTAATGCGGCCAGCGCTTTTGCGGGGTTCATGGCGAAGCGTCTCAATTGCCCACCTGCGTCATCCAGGTGGGCGCGGTGCCGGGACTGAGGGTTCGCGCGATGCGTGCCGAGTCGGCAAAGTCGATTTCATAGACGAGTTTTTCGGCTGGTGCATTAACGTACGCGCGCTGCGCGTCGAGGACCAGATTCACACTGTCCATGGCGCGTGGATCCTTCAGGCTCTTTTTCAGCAGCGGCTCGGTGGTGCCGACGACCTTTCCGGATTCGGTCGAATACACCAGCACGCGGCCCTGGGCATCGAGCGCCACCACGTGCCCCTTCGCGTCACCGACGGCACTGACCTTGAGCAGTTTCTGATCGCTCATCACCTTGGTCATCGTCAGGTTCCGTGTATTGATAACCCAAGCGCCCCGTTCCCCCGCCACGCCGGCCACGACCGGACGTGATTTGCGATGATTGAGTTCTTTGATGCGCTGGTCAGCGCTCGTTTTCTTGGGATACTGCAGCAAGGAGAATTCCAAGCCGCCTGACTGCTTTTCGGACGCTACGACGATTCCCTGGTCACAGGCGATAGCCAGTCCGGCTGCCGTGTGGGTCGCGTCTGCGGGGTTTCCGCACTCGGTTTGAGCTCCCTCAACCCGGTTTCCCTGCGCATCGAGGTACTGCACCCGGGCCGGCTGGGACCCGGTGGCGGGCTCGCTTTGGATGGCCCCGTCGCCTAGCGGTGCTATCAGTCCTTGGTGGGCTGTAGTTTGCGTGGTGAACCGCTCGCTAATGCGCCCTTCGGCCAGTTCTGCATTATCGAGCAAGATCGCTTTGCCGGTTTCGGGAAAATACACGCCAGTACTTCCGGCAGTGGACAGGGGCCCGCCGATGATTCGCGCCGCGCCTTCGCCGGACACCTGGCCCACCTGCTGTGGTGTGCCACGGTAGTAGTGGAAGTGGTCTGTGTGATTCCAGCTCCACATTCCGCTATCCAATACTTCGACTCCGGAACCGGTGTCAGCAAAAAGGTAGCGCCCGTCGGTTTCCAGATTCTCGACTTCGGGCAGCTGTGGCAAACCGGTCTCTTCGTCACCCAGCAGATCCAGCATGCCGGTTTTGCCTGATTGATCAACCGTGACCAGATGCAGCGGGGCTTCGGGCATTTCTTGCGCCCCTTCCACTGCCCCGTGGTCGGATGGTTCGGCAGCGGTTTGCTGACTCGTTGCCACGGGATTCGAGGCGCAGCCTGCCAGCAGGACTCCGCCCACCAGCGCTGCGGTCAATCCATAAATTTTGGCCTTCATTTGGCACTTTCACGTTGTAGGGGTAATTCGTTGTCGGTTATTGCGTGGGACTTCGGGCTGCGTGTGAGCATTCGGCGCATCAGCGCTGAGATTCCAGCAAGCCCGATAGCCAGGCAAGAGATCGATGGGCCCGCTGCGGTTTGGGCGTACCAGGAAATGAGCAGTCCACCGGCCACGCTGAGTATTCCGATGCCTGAAGCGACCGCCATGATTGCGGGGATTCGGTTGACCCATGCTTTGGCCGCCACGACAGGTGCCAGCAGCATGCCGACCATGAGCAAGGTGCCCACCGAGCGGAACGATGCGGTGATGGCCACGGCGACCAGCGCCACCAGCATGATCTGCGCCAACCCAGGCTTGAGTCCCAGGGTCTGGGCGATGCGGGTGTCGAAGGCGCTGGCGACGAAGGCTCGATGGAACTTGGCTGCGATGGCGCAGCTGAGCAGCAGGGCCGCAATCAGCAGCCACAGGTCAGCGGTGGAGATTGCCAAGATATCGCCGAAGAGCATATTGGTCGCGTCGGTGGCGAAGCTGCGCGAGTGGGAGACGATGATGATCCCCAAGGACAGCATGCCGACAAAAACCAGGCCGATGCTGGTGTCATAGGAGAGCTTGCCGCGACGCTGCATCATACCGAGCAAGCCGGTCATTGCCACCGCGCTGACACCAGCGCCGAGCATCACGGGCAGTCCCAGGACCGTGGCGATGGCGACTCCGGGCAGCATGCCGTGGCCGATGGCTTCCCCGAGGAATGCCATCCCGCGGATGACAACCCAGGTTCCAGCGACAGCACAGATCACGGCGACGAGGCAGCCGCCGATGAGGGCGCGCTCCATGAAGTCAGATGCGAAAGGATTGATGAACACATCGTACAGAGTAACCTTAAATGAGAATCATTATCAATTGATACACTGGAGCTATGACAACTCATTCCCCTTTGGTCCGCGTTCACGAGGCGCACTTCTCCTACGGGCACGAGCAGGTCCTTCATGGCGTTTCCCTGTCGGTGAATCCCGGCGAGATTCTTGCAATCACCGGTGCCAACGGATCCGGGAAATCAACATTGCTGGAGCTGATCGCCGGGACCAATATCCCTAGCCACGGCCACATCGAGCGCATCGCACCGGTGGCTCTTGTTGTCCAGCGCCCCAACATTCCCGCCGGGCTGCCGCTCACCGTTGCCGATGTAGTCGCAATGGGCACCTGGCGAACCCGCGCTCCTCGCGCGCAGGTCCGGGAATCAATCACCAATGCCCTCAGCCGGGTGGGACTCCCCGGATTCGAGCGCCGCGATTTCGCCCAGCTTTCCGGAGGGCAGCGGCAGCGCACACTCATTGCCCAGGGGCTGGTGCAGCAAACCCCCGTGCTGCTGCTTGATGAACCCCTGGCTTCTTTGGACGCGGACAGCCGAGAAAAGATCCACGAAATCCTTCGCGCCGAAGCGAACCACGGCACCGCGGTGGTGCTGGTGACCCATGACCAGGATTCCCAAGGATTAGCGGACCGGACCGTCACCTTGCGTGACGGGCGCATTGCGCCTCACGTGATCTTGAGCGGCGGCATCGACCTATAGCCAAGAGGCAGCCTGGCCGCAATCAGTGATGGCCCCGTTGATGTTCATGCCCGCAGTGACCAAACTTTCGCGATACGTCTGCTTACATTGGTGGGTAAGCCGACGCATTCTTTGAAGGACGTTCATGACTCAGCAGCCACCACCGGAACCGGTGTATGCCGTTCCCGACTCAGCGCTGCGCTTCATTGGATTCTTGTCGTTTTTCGACCGGTACGGCACCCCACCGATGCTCCTGGCACTCTCTTTGGGTACCTCGTTGGATTTCTCCCAGGCAGTGCAGCTCATTGCCGCATACTCGTTGTTCTATGCCATCGGGCAGCCGCTATGGGGACTGGTCAGCGATCGTTTTGGCCGTTTGATTGTCCTGCGGACAGCGCTGGCCGGCGCCGGCATCGGCGCGCTGGCGAGCATCATGTTCAGCGATTATGTGCCATTGCTTGTCGCACGCTGTTTTACCGGGCTGATGTTCGGCGCACTGTACCCCACCCTGCTGACTTTGCTCGGCGACACCCGCCAAGGCGTTGAACGCGCTCGCGGCCTCTCCGATCTCCAGATCTATTCGTCGCTTGGGACCACGTTGGCAACGGTTTCCGCCGGCGCGCTGGCTACCTCCCTTGATTGGCGGTTGGTGTTTGCGCTGCCTGCCGTGGGATGCGTGGCCGCACTGTATTCATTGCGACGAGTACGCGAACCGCAGCATCCTCGCACGGGGTTCAGCCTGGTTGCGGCCTTGCGCCCGATGAATTTGGCCCTGTACACCATCGTCTTCCTAGAGGGCGCGCTGCTCATGGGGCTGCTGACCTATGTCGTTCCCGCCTTGCAGCACACTGGCGTATCCGTTGGACTTGCGGGCATCTTGGGGTGCGGGTTTGCCATTGGCGTGATCCTTGGAGCGCGGTTGATGCGGCGCTTGGTGGCTCGCTTCTCAAGAACCTGGCTGATCGGTTGCGGAGGACTGATGCTGTGCGGAGCTTTCCTGCCCTCGGCATTCTGGCCTTCGGCGTTTTCCTACACGGTCACCGCGCTGCTTTTGGGTGCCACGAACGCCATCATGCATTCGTCAATGCAGGGCTGGGCCACCGATATTGCGCCCGATGCCCGGGCTACGACGGTGTCATTCTTCGTGTTTTCGCTATTTGCCGGCGCTTCGGTGGCCACTTATCTCAGCGCAGCCATGGCCGAACAAGGGCACTACGCACAGATCTTCGGTTACGGCCTTGTCTTGAGCTTGGTGCTGGTTTTCGTTGCTGCTGGAACCCATGAGCTGTGGCGCAAGAATACCTCGGCAAACTAGGCGTTAGGTGCCTATAGCTGGTTATTTGAAGGCGCTGATGATCACGCCAAGCCCCATCAGGAACAGCGCAGCACAAGCCGTCCATTCCAGGCGCAACGCGATTTCTGGGCGCTTGAACCAGTGCATCGCCTTGGACGCGGCCGTGCTCAAGATCAGCATGTACAAGAATCCAACGGACGCGAAAATTGCGCCCAGGCCCATGCCCCAGAGGAAAGTATTCGAATCTTTGGGGATGAAGCTTGGCATCATGGCCAGGAACAGCAGGCCCAGCTTGGGATTCAGCGCGGCCGAAAGCATGCCGGAGATAAAGGTCTTGCCCAGCGAGTGATCGGCCTGGCGCGGCCCCTCGCGGGTTTCGGTTCGGGCGATAGCACTGTCAGCTTTCGCGACAGCCCGGGATTTCAAGAAACCCGTGACTCCGAGATAAACGAGATACAGCCCGCCGAGTATCGCAATGATGGTCTCGACGATGGGATACCGCTGAATCACCGAGGCGGCTCCTGCCCCGGCCAATGTCGCCCAGGCGAAGATGGCCACCATCATGCCGAGCGCTGCCACGATTCCGTGCAGTTGCCGTACCAGCGAATAACGCAGCACAAGGAAAGTGTCTGGTCCCGGTGAAAGTGTCACCATGACGCACACGCCAAGATACGCACAGAAAGAAGCCCAAGTCATAATGCACCAGTCTAGAAATGCCACGGCCCGCCTGACTAAACGGTGACGAGATCATGTCCGAGTTCCAGCCGTGCTGCAACACATTTTGCCGGTTCTTAGCAGAATTGGCCTAAAGGTTGATTTAATAGGTTCACCAACGAATTTGAAAGCAGGCGGCAATGTCTACTCCGAATGGCGAACCGCAGAATCCATATACAGCGGGGCAGCCAAATCAGGGCCAGAACCAGCAGTTCGGGCAGTATCGGCAATACCCGCAGTCGCAGTACCAGCAATCCCCGTATCAGCAGGGCTATCCCGGCTACCCGACGCAAGCGCAGTTCGAGGGAAGTCAACTTGCGCAGACGTCAATGGTCCTGGGCATCTTGTCGATTTTTATCTTGAATATCATTTTGGGACCTATCGCGATCGCCAAGGCCAACCGTGCTGAGCGCGTGTTCAATACGGCTGCGACAGCAGGCAAGGTGACCGGATGGATCGGCACCATCATCGGCCTGTTCTGGGTTCTCGGATTCGTAGGCACGATTCTCATGGCGATATTGGCACCGGAAATGTCCTACGAAACCTACGACAACGGGTTCTAGAACCACTCAAGAATTCGCTTAACGACAAATCCTCCGAACCACAATGGTTCGGAGGATTTGCCGGTATCGGCCCTCATACCGTCAACCCCATGACGGCCCTCGGGAAGCTATTTAGGCTGCAGCAGGCAGTACGAAGGAAGCATCGAGCTCGATCTTGACCTTGTCGCTGACCAGAACGCCACCGGCTTCCAGTGCCGCGTTCCAGGTGATGCCGAATTCCTTGCGGGAGATGGTGGTGGATGCGAAGAAGCCTGCGCGGGTTGCGCCGAAAGCGTCAACAGCCTGGCCGCCAACCTCAACTTCGAATTCAACTTCCTTGGATACGCCGCGGATGGTCAGGTCGCCTACGAGGATGAACTCGTCTGCGCCGCCCTTGACGCCGGTCGACTTGAAGGTCATGGTTGGGAACTGCTCGGCGTCGAAGAAGTCAGCGCTCTTCAGGTGGCCGTCGCGGTTCTCGTCCTTGGTGTTGACCGAGTTGATCTGGACGGTTGCTTCAACGCTGGAGGTTTCCAGGGTCTCGCCGATGTTCAGTGTTGCGTCGAATTCGGTGAAGCTACCGCGAACCTTGGAGATGCCAGCGTGGCGGACGGAGAAGCCAACCTCGGAGTGCGATGCGTCGAGGTTCCAGGTACCAGCGGTCAATGCAGTTGCAGCCATGTCTAAATCCTTTCGTCACGCCAACAGGTAGTTGACGTTTCAATTTGTTTCCTTGATACCAGTATGCACCGATTAAGTTGAAGCGTCAACAAGTTTTCTCAAGAAAATCTTGAACCTGCTGGATAGAACACGCCAATTCGGCCATTGACCTGCACTTTTATCGCGCAAAAAACTTTTCAACTTCTGCCGAAATCCCTTGCCCAAACTCAGAAAGCTCGCGCTCAAGGCTTCCGCTCTACTTCATTCTGCGCCCTACGCCGGCCCGGCGGAACCAACCGGGAATGAATCTTCAATGACAAAAGCTGAACCCCGACTCCTCCGAAGTCGGGGTTCAGCTTTTCAACTCATTGGATCCTGCACGCTAGATCATGGCTTGGAAACCAGGCCTTGATCAACCATCCATTCAAAGGCGACATCGGCTGGCTCGCGGCCAATAACATCCACTTGGTAGTTCAGTTCCATCAAGACCTCATCGGTCAGCAACGGAGCGATCTTGGCCATGATGTCCTTGACCTCAGGATGCTTCTTCAAGAACTCCCCATTGAACGCTGGTGCCGCGTTGTAGCTTGGGAAATACTTCCTGTCGTCTTCCAGAACCGTCAGGTTCAACGCCTTGATACGGCCATCGGTAGTGAATACCTCACCGAAGTTGCACGCGCCATCGGCGGTAGCCTGATAGATCGCGCCGACGTCATACAGGCCGATATTGCTCTCAGGCACTTCCGCGCCACGGTCGATTCCGTAGTGCTCCAGCATCGGGGTCAGGCCATCACGACGCGAATTGAATTCCGGGTCGACACAGAAGGTCAGATCCTTGGGATCAACATTCTTCAGCTCCGAAAGCTTGGTCACTCCCAGGCGCTTAGCGGTCTCTTCATTCATGGCCATCGCGTAGGTGTTATTCAACGGCGCCGGCTTGCCCCAGTCGATGCCGTTGGGAATGTCATCCTTCTTCACCGCTTCCCACTGGGCCTGTTCGCCATCGACCGGTTCTTCATGGCCAAGATAGGTCAGCCACGCGGTACCGGTGTATTCCCACAGCAAACTCGCGTCACCTGAAAGCAACAGCTGTCGCGCGGGCTGGGAGCCTGGCACGTTGGTCAGGTCCGTGACGTCGTAGCCTGCGGCTTCCAGAGCGATCACGGTGATCTTGCCCAAGAGCAGCTGCTCGGTGAAGGACTTGGACGTGACCGTCACTTCCACCTTTTCCGAATTCCCTGCTACGGGCTGGATCTTTCCTGGCCCCACCGCAGGCACTGTGCCGGTGGATGGGCTCAAGCCGCAACCGGTCAATCCAATGACAGCGGCAATGGATACCAAGGACAGTTTCATCGTATTTTTCATGACAGTCCCTTCGGCCGTGCAACCTGTTCGACAACGCGCCCCAGCCAGTCAATGGTCAAGGCCAGCAACGCAACCAGCAGAGAACCGGTAATCAGCACGACGTTGAGGTTGAGGTTCACACCGGTGGTAATCAGGATTCCCAGTCCGCCGCCGTTGATGAAGGTTGCCAGGGTGGCGGTACCCACCAGCAGCACCAGTGCTGTGCGGATACCCGATAGCATCACGGGGACCGCCAACGGCAGTTCCACTTTGAAGAGCACGGCCATCAGGCTCATGCCGATGCCCCGCCCTGCTTCGACGATGCGCTGGTCAACCTGCTGCAAGCCCACGATGGTATTGGAAAGCACCGGAAGAATGGCATAGATGACCAAGGAGACAATCGCGGTTTTCGCTCCGAAGCCGAGCCAGAAGGCCAGCAGCACCACAACGCCGATGGCCGGTGCGGCCTGCCCGAAGTTGGCGATGGCACGCACCGCAGGGGCTGCGCGACGCAGGCTCGGACGGGTCAGCAAGATCCCCAACGGGATCGCGATGATCAATACGATCACCGTGGAAATCACGGTGAGCTTCAGGTGTTCCAAGGTGTAGCCCCAGATCGTGGCCGGGTCCAGGGTCTGGCGCTCGGTCTCGGTCAGGTCGGCGTTCAGCAGCCACACCATGAGCACCGCGAATGCCGCTAGGATGGCAACGATTTGCCAGATGAGGGTTCGTTTTTCTGTGCTCATACGGGTTCACCATCCGGCTTGGCGGCCTCGCCCTCAATGTCCACGACATTGATTGCTCCCGAGTTCAAACCAACCGGCGCCGAGTGGTCCCCGTCCTGGGCGCTGTTGGCTGCGGCGATGGCTTCCATAACGGTCTGGACTGTAATGGTGCCCAGCAGCACGTCGCGCCGGCCGGTCACCAAAGCTGATTCGGAGCTGGCAACCAGCATCGTATCCAGCGCATCGTTCAGCGTCGCCTGTTCGCCGACAACCGGCAAGTTCTGGTCGTAGGTGCCATCGATGATTTCCGCACGCGATAGCTGTCTGCGGTCCAAACGGCGCAGCGGGCGACCGCGCGAATCCAGGACCACCGCGTACTTGCGGCCCGCTCCCTGCACCTGCGAGAGCACATCGGAGGCGCGCTTTCCCGGAGTCGTGGTGATGGCTTCTTCGAGATCCACCTCGTTGACTCGGGTCAAGGTCAACTGCTTCAAGCCCGCGCCGGAGCCGATGAAGTTCTCGACGAACTCGCTGGCCGGGTTGGCCAGAATGCGTTCGGGCGAATCGTATTGTTCCAGCTGGGCGCCTTCATTGAAGATCGCGATCCAGTCCCCCAGCTTCACCGCTTCATCGAAGTCGTGGGTCACGCAGACAATGGTCTTCTGGACCTCGGACTGGATGTTCAGCAGCTCGTCCTGCAAGCGCTGGCGGGTGATCGGGTCGACTGCGCCGAAAGGCTCATCCATCAGCAGGACCGGTGGGTCGGCCGCCAAGGCGCGGGCCACGCCCACACGCTGCTGCTGGCCGCCGGAGAGCTCCTTCGGGAAGCGATCGCGGTACAGATCCGGATCCAGCGAGACGAGTTCGAGCAGTTCGTCCACGCGGGCCGCGATCTTTTCCTTGGACCAGCCCAGCATCTTGGGGACCATGGCGATGTTGGTCGCCACGGTCATATGAGGGAAGAGGCCGCCTGCCTGAATGACGTAGCCAATGCGTCGACGCAGTTCGTCGCCGTTCATGCCGGTGACGTCTTCTCCGTTGATCACGATTTTTCCACTGGTCGGCTCGATCAGGCGGTTGATCATCTTCAGGGTAGTCGTCTTGCCGCAACCCGATGGGCCAACAAACATCACGATGGATCCAGCTGGAATCTCCAAGGTGAGGCCGCCGACGGCGGATTTCTTTTGCCCCGGGTAGGTCTTGGTGACTTCTTCGAGCATGATTGACGCACCCGTGACATCCTGGGCGGTCAAAGTTTCGGAGTTCTTATTTTCAGACACGGATACCTCGCGGGGTAGTCAGTCGGCCGATGCCGAGCAGAATCAGGTCAAGAATGAGCGCCAGAATCACGACGCCGATGACGCCGGTAATGACAGATTCCAGAGAGTTAGCTCCGCCGAGGCGGGAGAGGCCTTGGAAGATGAAGCCGCCAAGGCCCGGGCCCAGCGCATAGGAGACCACAGCGGCCACGCCCATGACCATTTGGGCCGAGACGCGCACGCCGGTCAGGATGACGGGCCATGCGATGGGCAATTCGACGGAGATGAGCGTTTTCAGCCGGCTCATCCCAATGCCCTTGGCGGACTCCACAATGGACGGTTCAATGTTGTTCAAACCCACGATGGCGTTGCGCAGAATCGGCAGTGCGGCAAAGAAGGTCACCACGATCACCGCCGGTGCTACACCGAAGCCGAAGGGAACGATCAGCAAACCGATCAAGGCGAAGGACGGGATGGTCAGGCCAATCGCGCTCACAGAGTTGGCGATGCCAGAGAGGGACTTATTGCGATACACCAAAACGGCAATAAGCACAGAGATGATTGTTGCCAGTATCAGGCACTGAGCGACAAGCGAAAAGTGCTGCCACGAGGCGAAGAAAATATGGCGATATCGCTCGCCAAAATAGTCACCCACATTAAAACCTACTTCACTTTAGTTTCGTATCTAGACCGGTCTCAGGGCAGTAAAACTGCCTAGTTCTTACTTCGACCTTACCGTTCGTAAC
The DNA here is from genome assembly GCF_012221945.1 of Glutamicibacter mishrai. Taxonomy (NCBI): domain Bacteria; kingdom Bacillati; phylum Actinomycetota; class Actinomycetes; order Micrococcales; family Micrococcaceae; genus Glutamicibacter; species Glutamicibacter mishrai. Next base: position 1,150,678 of record NZ_CP032549.1, read on the forward strand.
GCAGGTCACCAAGATTCACGGGCCGGAATAGCGCGCTTTTCGCCTTGTTTAGTCGGTGGCAAGAATGCTTGCGGGAAGCTGACATGAGGTGTGATTTCGAGGCGAAATGTAGTGAGATGGAGTTATGAAACTTGCTACGATCCGCCTCGCCAGCGAACCCGGCCACACCACGGCAGCCGTCATCGAAGATGGCAGGGTCTTCTACCTGGACAACCTCGACACCGTCCAGCGCTTTCTGCGCCTTGATCAGGAAACCCAGCAGGAAGTCATCGCCCGCGCCTTGGTTGGCGAGTCGATTGCAGAAGGCGAAGCCGACTACGCTCCGCTGATTCCGAACCCGTCGAAAATCTACTGCATCGGCTTGAACTACAAGTCCCATGCAGCTGAAGTCGGAGAAGAGCTGCCAAAGTACCCCACCGTTTTCGCCAAATTCGCCTCATCGCTGTGCGGCGCCAATGACGCGGTAGAAATCCCGGTTGAGGATCATCGTGTTGACTATGAAGCAGAACTGGCCATCATCATCGGTACGTCGGGACGTCGCATCAGCGAGGAAGTCGCCTCGGCGCATATTGCCGGATATGCCGTCTCCAGCGATGTATCCATGCGTGGATACCAGGGACGCACCCAGGAATGGCTGCAGGGGAAAATTTGGGATCATTCCACTCCCCTGGGCCCATGGCTGGTGACCCCGGACGAGATGGATCCGGCTGCAAAAATCACCAGCGCAGTCAACGGAACGGTGGTCCAGGAGGGCCAGATCGATGATTTGATCTTCTCCCCGCCCCAGTTGGTTTCCTACCTTTCAACTTTTAATGAGTTGCAGCCTGGCGATGTGATCCTCACAGGAACTCCCGCAGGTGTCGCATTGGGCCGCCGAGACGAAAACGGACGGCATCCTTGGCTCAAGCACGGTGATGTGCTGGAGACCCGAGTCGAGGGTCTTGGCGTTGCCAGGACAACATTCCACGCGCCGCAGAATTAGCAGATACTTCGCAACAGGCTCACCAGTTCATCGGTCGCTGGTGAGCCTGTTGCTTTTCGCATGCCCCTTCACATCGTTTGTTATTGAGAATGATTCTCATATAAGGTAACTGGTGTGAAAGTTATCGTTCTCTCTTCCCTTGATAGTTCCTGCCGCGACGCCGGACTCAAGCACCTGAATAGCCACCAGCCGGATGCCGTAGTTCTTTCCTACGATTTCATTGAAAGGAATCGTTTGGTCCGTACCGTTTCGGGGAATGCTCCCGCAGAATACGGCGAGGCAGTCCTTGAACATCCATGCATCGGCTGCGCGGTGAAATACGAGATCTTCCCTGCCATCCAACGGCTGGCCCCGCGTCGACCAGGCGCAACCTTGCTCCTCGGGCTTCCAGCCACATGGCACAGCGGATCCGTACTGGAGTCCCTCGCCGAGAAACTAGCGGCAGAGGAAATCAGCGTCAGCAGTAGCGTCCTTTCCTTTGATCCCACAGAAATGGAAGACCAGATGTGGGACCGGCATACCCTCTGGGAATCGGGTTTCAGTTCCATGGAACGGGATCAGCGAACCGCCGGAGAGTACTTCTTCACCGAGCTCATGCAGGCTGACACCCTGATTCCAGTCGAAGGGATGCAAACCCAGCTCCTTGAATCACAAGACAGCCCTCGTCGAGCCGGAGGCAAGGACTTCATGGCAGGGATAGCTTTCGCCCGGCACCTCGCCCCGCATGCCACGCTGTGCCACCACGGCAACGAGATCGGATCCTTCAACCACGAGGACGTTCAGCAACGAACCAGAGCCGGACATATCCCGGCGGTCCCCCGGCATGCACCCTCAGATAAGGCGCCGATCCACTTGTATGCTGAACGCCCCTTGCACCCGCAACGATTCCGCGAAGCCCTCTCCGAACTTGCCGTATCGTGCACCTGCCTGCGCGGACGACTTTGGGTAGCCAGCGCCCTCAGTGAGCGGGTGGCCATCGGCGGCGCCGGCCCACGCATTTGGATGGAAAACACCGGTTCTTGGTCAACCGAAATCGCCGCCTCCGAATTACTGCTCTACGGCTCGGAACATGAAGCCGAAGAGATCTCCAAGGTGTTCAAGGACTGCCAAGTCACCGAAGACGAATTTCAAGAACTGCTCACTGCCACGTCAACTTCAGCAAATAACTCTGATCACCGAGGAGGTGAATGAAATGAAGGTTCGCAATTCCCTGCGCGCCCTGAAAAACGCGCCAGGCTCCCAGGTAGTCCGGCGCCGCGGACGCGTTTATGTCATCAACAAGAAGAATCCCCGGCTCAAGGCCCGCCAGGGATAGCTGGTTGTCCTGCCGGCACCGTCTCGTAACAAGCTGGCAGGACTAGCCGTCTGACGCGTGAATCACTCCGCCCACCTGCGCATTCAGTGACATGGGTCGCACGGTGTCTTAGGATGTGACCTATGAAAGCTTAGGCTTTTGTGTCATCACTCACTCGCGCAAAGGAATTTTGGACTTATGGAAGCGCTGGGAACACTCTTCGGAGATATCTCCTCATTTATTTGGGGACCGTTTTGCCTCATCCCACTCTTGTTGGGCACCGGTCTGTACCTGACCATCCGGCTCGGCGGGCTGCAATTCGTCAAACTTGCCGCTTCTCTTCGTCTTGGACTGCTCAAGCGCAAGGACGACGGCGCCGAAGGCGACGTCTCCCAATTCCAGGCGCTAACCACCGCATTGGCAGCTACCGTGGGTACTGGCAACATCGTTGGTGTCGCCACTGCCATCGGCATCGGCGGCCCGGGCGCATTGTTCTGGATGTGGGTCACCGGCCTACTGGGCATGGCCTCAAAGTATTCAGAGGCCTTCCTCGGAGTCCGCTATCGCGGTACCGACTCTGCCGGTGAAAAATCCGGCGGCCCGCAGTACTACTTGCAACGAGGTATCCGCGGACCATTGGGCAAGTTTCTTGCCCTGTTCTTCGCTATCGCAGCCACCTTGGCCAGCTTCGGCATCGGCAACATGACCCAGGGCAACTCCATTGCAGCCAACTTGGATAACTCCTTCGGCGTCACTCCATGGGTTACCGGCGTCATCTTGACCGTCCTGTCACTGGCAGTGCTTGTCGGTGGCATCAAGTCCATCGGCAAGGTGACCGCCGGTTTCGTGCCAGTCATGATTGTCTTCTACGTCGCTGCATCCATCTATATCCTGATTGCCAACGTCGGCGGCATTCCGGCGGCCTTCGGCGAGATCTTCACCGATGCCTTCACCGGCACCTCTGCAGTGGGCGGCTTCACCGGCTCGGCGATCATCATCGCTGTTCAGTACGGTGTAGCTCGTGGCATCTTCTCCAACGAGTCGGGCATGGGTTCGGCTGCTATCGCAGCTGCCGCTGCACAGACGACCCATCCTGTTCGCCAGGGCCTGGTCTCGATGACCCAGACCTTCATTGACACCATCATCGTGGTCACCTGCACCGGTCTGGTCATCATCACCACCGGTACCTGGAACAAGATTGATGAAGCTACCGGCGAGCAGGTTTCTGCCGCGCTGATGACCGGCGAGGCCTTCACCCATGGCTTGCCTGGACAGTGGGGCCACTGGGTTGTCACCCTCGGTTTGGTGATGTTCGCCTTCTCGACCATCCTGGGCTGGTGCTACTACGGCGAGCGCAACATCGAACGCCTGATCGGCCGCAAGGCCGTTATGCCATTCCGCGTGCTGTTCTCGCTGATCGTCTACGTAGGCTGCACCACCGAGCTGACCGCAGTGTGGAACTTCTCCGACATGATGAATGGCCTGATGGCACTACCGAACTTGATTGGCTTGCTGATCATGTCCGGATTGATCGCACGCGAGACCCGTTGGTACCTGAAGAACGACCCGAAGCTGGAAGCCGGCAAGGCCCAGATCGAGGACTTCATGAAGGACCGCGATGGCTGGAGCCAGTGGAAGTCCGGCGACGTGATCGGCTCTTCCCACCAGCGATAAAGTAATAGCAGATCAACAAAAAGCTCATCTCGGCAAGGCCCTGATTCAGGGACTGCCGGGATGAGCTTTCTGTTTTACCTGCGAAGAATCTACTGCAGAACCATTACTCGTTCCACAGGCCATAGGAGTCGGCCAGGTCGGCGATCTTCTGCGCACGGGCCAAACGAGGCAAGTACGAGCCGTCACCCACCGAAGCACCAGCAGCATGTGCCTCCAGAAGCTCCATGGCCCACGACAGTTCGTCTTCGCTCGGAGCCAACGCCGCGTTGATGCCGTCAACGTGATCTGGTGACAGCGACAGCTTGCCGGTCATGCCCATGGAAGCGGTCACGCGGGTCTCTTCGGTCACCTTGGCGGCATCGGCCCCAGCCGGTGGCGGACCGTCGATGGCGCCTGGCAGCTTTCCGACACGGGAAGCGATAACCAGCTTGCCGCGGGCATAGGCCAAAGCCATCGGGTCATCGGAGACACCGGTATCCTTACGGAAATCGTTGACGCCGAAGGCCAGACGGAAGGTGCCTGGAGCCGAAGCAATAGCCGTTGCGTTCTCGATGCCCAGCGCGGTTTCGATCAGCGCCAAGACCGGGGTGCCCGCGCGCAGGCGCATAGCACTGTAGGTCACCTGCTCTGGCTGTTCGGTCATGGCGAGCATGATTCCGCGAAGGCCTGGTGCCTCGGAGAGAGCTGCAAGATCGTCAGCCCAGAAGTCGGTGTCAATGCCATTGACGCGCACCCATGCGGTCATGCCGTTGGACAGTGCGCGGACTACATTGTCGCGGGCTGCAAGCTTCTTGTCATCGGGGACGGCAGCTTCCATATCGAAGATGACCGAATCGGCTTCACATGCAAGAGCCGGAGCGAAGTCCTCCTCTTTAGCTGCGTTCACCAAAAGCCAGGAACGGGACAGTTTTGCTGGGAGAGCCGCTGCTCGACGATTTCGAAATGCCATAGTTCCCAGACTACTCACTCGTGCCATGGTGCTTCTACTAGGCATGTACACTATTTGCCTCAAATCGGCCTCTGACGCGCTCGTTGTGTGAGAGCAATTACAAGCTGGAAGAGAATTTCCGGTAATGTCACACGTTGGCGGTCTTTATATGACTTGCTGATTTCGAGTTTTACGCTTCAGTGGAAGCCGCACGACAAAGGACCCTGCGTGGCAAATAAAGAAACAACCAACCCCGCAGAGACTGGACCCGAGCTTAAAAGAGCGTTGTCCAACCGACACATTCAGCTCCTCGCCATCGGCGGTGCCATTGGCACCGGCCTGTTCATGGGCTCCGGAAAAACCATCTCTGTTGCAGGACCATCAGTCATCTTGGTCTACATGGTCATCGGGTTCATGCTCTACTTCGTAATGCGAGCTATGGGCGAATTGCTGCTCAGCCGCACCGACTACCGCAACTTCTCTGACTTCGCCGGGGACATCCTCGGCCCGTGGGCCGCCTTCTTCACCGGCTGGACCTACTGGTTCTGCTGGATTGTTACCGGCGTTGCCGACGTTATTGTTATCGCCTCGGTGTACGTCACTTACTGGCTACCGCTGATCCCCTTGTGGATCCCAGCCTTGGCAGTCATTGTTCTGCTGATCCTGTTGAATCTCCCGTCAGTACGCGGTTTTGGCGAGACCGAGTTCTGGTTCGCGCTCATCAAGATTGTCGCCATCGTGCTCTTGATAGTCATCGGCCTGATCATGATCTTCACTGGCTTTGAACACGACGGGGCCCAGGCTTCATTCCTGAACCTATTCAACATCGAGGGCGGCTTCTTCGGCGGCGGCGTCATGGGCTTTGTCATGGGCTTCCAGATTGCTGTTTTCGCTTTCGTCGGCATTGAGCTGGTCGGTACCGCCGCGGCCGAAACCAAGAACCCCGAGCACAACCTGCCGAAGGCCATCAACGCCATTCCGGTGCGTATCCTGCTGTTCTACGTCGGTTCATTGGTCATCCTGATGTCCGTCGTTCCATGGGATCGTTTCTCCGCGGATGAGTCGCCATTCGTGATGCTCTTCTCGCTGGCTGGGCTTGGAGCAGCCGCTCACTTGGTGAATGCTGTAGTACTCACCTCGGCTACTTCGTCGGCCAACTCGGGAATCTACTCGACTTCGCGCATGGTCTTCGGTCTTGCTACCGATGGCGATGCACCTAAGCTCTTCGCCAAGCTCACCAGCCGCCAGGTTCCGCGCAACGCGCTGTTCCTCTCCGGCGTGGTGCTGTTGAGCTCCATCGTCCTGCTGATCTTCGGTCTGGATAAGTCGACCGGCTTCTCGATTGTTACGACGATTTCGTCGCTGTGCTTCATGTTCGTGTGGACGATCATCCTGATCAGCTACCTGGTCTACCGCAAGCGTCGTCCGGAAGCTCATGATCTTTCGGTCTTCAAGATGCCTGGTGGCACGTTCATGCCTTACGTCGTCATGGCCTTCTTCGTGTTCTTGCTGTGGGCTTTCACCCGCGATGCGGACACTTTGGCTGGTTTGATTGCCACGCCGATTTGGTTCGTCGTGGTGGGTATTGGGTACGTGTTGCTGCGCAATAATCCTCAGCATCACAAGCTGCGCAAGGCTCATGAAGAACGTGTAGCCGAGGAGAAACGTCAGGCTGCTGCCTACGTGGCTTCCAAGCAAAGCTAAAGAGGACATTCAGTCCATCCGGAAAGCCGGAGCTATCGATCAACTCACCGATAGCTCCGGCTTTCTGCTTTCCGGATTCCCTCAATTGATTCTTCGCGACAGGCAGCTATAGGGCAGGTCCCTGCCCAGGAACAGGACTTCCAGAAGCCCCATGCTTTCCCGATAGCGGCTGTAGGCCCATGGAGCTTCGTGGCTGATGCGCGACGAGATCTTGGAGAAGTACAAGATCGTGTTCGCATCCCATCGGCAGGTCTGGCCGTGTACATACACTTCATTATGCTCAAGCACCGCGCCTGAAAGACCGTTGAGCATTTGCAGGCTGTCTTGATAGTCCAATCCCCTGACCAGCAATTCTGGATGCCCCACGAGGGTCAGGCCAATGGTGTAGGCGTAGGGCTGACTGAATCGGTCCGGTTCGACGAACAAGACCTGCCGCCCGTAATCACGGATGCATTGGTCCGTTCGCGCATCGGCTTCCTCGATGCTCATCCCATCACAGATGTCGCACATAGCATTGCTCCCCTTGTAGATTTCCAATCGCCAACGCATCTAGGCGGCTTTGAATTGGCATCGTTCATCCTCGGCGTGACTCGGGGCCAGTATTTTGGTCGGCAATGAGCAAACCAGCCAGCCAGGAAATGCACCTTCGTAGTCGTCATCGAAATCCTCAAACGGGTCCATGTCCTCAAATGGGTCGCTGTCCTCAAACGGGTCTAAGTCGAAATGTTCCTCACGGAAGACGAGCTCTCGGTAAATGCTCTTCCCGTAGGATCCCTCGGTGAGCTCTTTGCCGTGTTCCAGCACCTGCTCGGCCAGGTAGTGCAATACCCCGGATGCTTCCTCTTCCTTTTCTGGCTCGGTGGCGATGAAGATCTCGGGATGATTCACGTAGCCCAGGCCCAAAGTCGCAACGGCAATTCGCGACGACCGAGGGGCTCGGTAGGTCAGCACGCAATATCCGCGCAGTTTCAGCTCCTCCACCATAAGGATCGTTTCCTTTGTTTGCGCCGACAGGGTGCTGCGCACGGAATAGCGGCCGTATCTGAGATCTTCCACGGTGTTCCTCCTCGAGTGATTTGATGTAAATCAGCATCAGCTCGAGGAGGAAACCAGGGCTCAAGAAACAAACCGGATGTGGACAATAAAAGACGCTGCCTGCAATCAGTTGTGATTGTAGGCAGCGTCTTTGGCGCAGCGCCCTCTTAGGAGCTCAACACACTACTTGGCCGATTCAGCCTCGGCTGCCACCGCAGCGGCGACCGCTGGCATCACGCGCTCATCAAGAGCCGAAGGAACGATGTAATCCTCGGCAAGATCATCGCCGACCAGGTCGGCGATCGCGTGAGCTGCAGCGATCTTCATGCCTTCGGTGATCTTCTTGGCGCCTGAATCCAGCGCGCCACGGAAGATGCCCGGGAAGGCCAGAACGTTATTGATCTGGTTCGGGAAATCACTGCGGCCGGTAGCAACTACCGCTGCGAACTTCTTCGCATCCTCCGGCATGATTTCAGGAGTCGGGTTGGACAAAGCGAAGATGATGGCGTCCTTGTTCATCTTTGCTACGGCAGCCTCATCAAACTTCGACGAGGACAATCCAACCACCACGTCAGCCCCGTCCAGTGCTTCTGCCAGTCCACCCATGACATCTTCGCGGTTGGTCCGCCCGGCAAGTTCTGCCTTGATGGGATTCAAGTCATCGCGCTCGCGGTGGATGGTTCCCCGCGAGTCCAGCACGATCACATCGGCGACGCCGGCCTTGAGCAACAGGTTCGTTACTGCAACGCCAGCGGATCCTGCACCCGAGACAACAACCTTCAGCGAGCTGATATCACGCTGGGTCTGGCGAGCAGCGCCAATCAGCGCAGCCAGAACCACCACGGCGGTGCCGTGCTGGTCATCGTGCATCACAGGGATATCCAGTGCCTCGATCAGCTTCTTTTCGATTTCGAAGCATCGCGGTGCCGAGATGTCCTCCAGGTTGACCGCGCCGAAGCTTGGGCGCAGGCGGACGATCGTCTCAACAATTTCATCTACGTCAGTCGTGTCCAGCACCAGCGGAATGGAATCCAGCCCGCCAAACTCCTTGAACAGTGCGCTTTTGCCTTCCATCACCGGCAGCGACGCTGCTGCACCGATGTTGCCCAAGCCCAGGACTGCGGTTCCGTCTGAAACGACGGCGACCAGGCGTGATGCCCAGGTGTGGGTGGAGTGCTTGGTTGGATCATCGGCGATCGCTTGGGAAACCTTGGCTACTCCGGGAGTGTACGCAATCGACAGATCGCGTTTGGTGTTCAGGGGCATCTGCGACTGGATGGTGAGCTTGCCGCCGATGTGGGCGTCAAATACTTCTGCGTCGGTGATGGTGGACAGGTCTTTGGTGGATTCAACAGACATTGAATTGCTCTTCTTTCAAGAAAGTTCTGAATGACGTGAACGCAGTACCCACAAAGCTTGTGGCATAGCGTAGGAACGCGCATGACCATTCATCCGACCGCAACGGAGCTTGACCCACACGCAATTAAGGAGGGCATCAGGCTTCCATGTACACAGTTCCCAGATGGGCTCCGCCGGGTAAGGCTGAAGGCTCCCTCATGGTGTGCCGGAAGATGGCTGGTCAGTACTTTCTTTAGACCTACAATTTCCACCATACGGGAACCGTTTGTCGCAAATCAACCCCCTTTCACCGCTTCTCGCCAATATGACGTCCGGGAGCAATATCTCCGCGGTGCCGTCATTACGTGCAGATAATCTGCAACTCAGGCAAAATAAGTCCCATGGCATCACCAACTTCAGCTTTGGGCAGGGTCCGCACCTTCGAGGCACTCGACGATAAGACCACAGCACGGTTGCGACGCGCGTTGGATGAATCGAACGACACCACCGTCTTCGTCAACGGAACGGCGTTGCAGCTGCCCAAGGAAGCCCATCAAGCGTTGATCGAGGTGCTTTCACGCTTCGCCGATGGCGAGTCGGTCAGTATCGGCACCCCTGAATTGCTGCTTAACACCTCTCAGGCTGCGCAGATGGCTGGCATTTCCAATAGCTACCTGCGCAAGCTCGCCGATGCCGGAACCATTCCCGTGGAATACCGCGGAACGCACCGGCGCATCCGCCCCAGCGCCATTCAGGCGTGGCTCGATTCGCGAGCTGATACCAACTAAAGAGACAACACGATGAACGAGGCTGCTGGGGCGCCGCAGGAAATCGTTTGGTGGGACCGCTTGCTCATACGGTTCCCTGGCTACTCGCTGATTGCTTGGGCAGGATGCTACGGCTTCCACCAGCACGGACTGCCGATGAAGACAGCGGTGCTGGTTTTCTTCCTGGCCTGCGTCCCGCTACTGGGCGGCTGGCAAATCTTCCACGTCTGGCGCGCCCGCCAGCGCACGCGTGAGTGGCGCCAGCAACAGCAACTGACACAGGGCGAGCTAGGCGTGCCGAATGTGCCGCAGATCCGGCAGAAACTCGCTCACATTGCCGAAAAGAAAACTGATCGACCCGAGCCCCAGAAGCCGCGAATCAGCGCATGGGGAATCTTCCTGATCGCCATGGCCCTTGCAGCCGTTGCCATCGGTTTGGGGATCCTCCTAGCGAATTTGGGAGCACCGCGAATTGCCACCTTCGGCGTCATTACGCTGGTCTTAGGCGGACTGGCCCCGTTGCAATTCCTGGGTGTGCAAAATCGCGCCTACCGGGCCATCAAGACCATGCCCAAGAAACTGTCCAAGGTTCGAAACCTGGTATCCAAGGAACGCTACGCTCCGAGTTCCCAGCGTTCGACACAAGCAACGGACAGCACTTTGGATGCCGCCTTGCTCATCGTGGATCAAGCCTTGGATCTCTCCAGGGGCGGGCATCACCGGGCCGCGGTGGACTGCGTTGATCTCTTGGCCGCGCTGGCCAGGGACAGCTGGCCGGCATCATGCAAGCCGCGAGTTGTGGCAGAAAAACTTCAGCAGCGGATCAATGGCGCGTTGGCTCAGCTCAGTATCGAGGAGCGTAAAACGATGGATGGGCGCAAGAGTTTCTAGACCTAGGAAGACAAGTTCTTGCCAAGCCCTGATTTTCCTGTTGGAATACCAAAGTATTCTATTCGAAAACATGTCTTCGCGCGGAGCCAGCACGCGAGGAGCGCGCTTCGGCAATCCCCGGAGCCTTGGCCAAGGAGGACCATGACCGCCGCACCACAATCCCTCGCTACTGCCCATGAGGCGTTGCTCTCCGACCGCGCGGCCGGCATCAAGCAGTCGGCCGTCCGCGACGTCTTCGAACTGTCCCTTGACCCTTCCTTGGTGTCCCTGGCTGGCGGCAATCCTTTCCTGCAGTTACTGCCCTTGGAAAAGATCGCGCAGCTGACTTCTCGCATCATCACCGAGCAGGGTCCCGAAGCCCTGCAGTACGGTTCGGGCCTTGGCACCGCTGAACTGCGCGAGCAGATCATCGAGGTCATGGCCGCCGAAGGGATCACCAACGTCACTGTGGATGACGTAGTTGTCACCAATGGCTCCCAGTCCGCACAGGATATGGCATGCAAGGTGTTCTGCAACCCCGGAGACACCGTGCTTTGCGAAGACCCTACCTACGTTGGCGCACTGAACACCTTCGAGGCCTATCAGGTCGCCGCGCGCCCAGTGGGCACCGACGACAACGGACTCATTCCCGATGCCCTGCGCGAGCGCATCCGCGAATTGCGCGCGGCCGGCGAGCACATCAAATTCCTCTACACCATCCCGAACTTCAACAACCCCTCGGGCATCACGCTGGCAGCCGAGCGGCGCCAGGAAATCGTGGAGATCTGCCGCGAAGAAGGCATCCTCATCCTGGAGGACAATCCCTACGGAATGCTCCGCTACGAAGGCCAGGCCGCGCCGACCCTTCGCAGCCTGGATCCGGAGAACGTCATCTATATGGGCTCCTTCTCCAAGATCTTCGCCCCGGGCCTGCGCATCGGATGGGCGGCTGTCCCCACCCATCTCTTCCGCCGTTTCTACCTGGCAGGAGAAGCGGTGGCACTATGCCCGCCAACCCTGAACCAGATGATCATCAGCGCCTACCTCAATGAGCACGACTGGAAGGGCCAGATCACCAAATACAACGATCTCTACCGCTCCCGCCGTGACGCCATGCTCCAGGCCCTGGCCCAGTACCTGCCGGCGGAAGTCAGCTACACGCGTCCGGAAGGCGGATTCTTCATCTGGCTCACACTGCCACAGGGAATCGACACCTATGAGCTGCTGCAGCAGGGAGTGAAGGCAGGAGTCATCTTCATTCCCGGAGCTGCGTTCAGCCCGAGCGGCCAAGCGGATAACAAGCTGCGCCTGGCGTTCTGCTCGGTCGATGAGGCGACCATTGCCGAGGGTGTCCAGCGCTTGTCGGGATTGCTGTCCTCAGCCATCGAAGCCAATGGCCGGTAGTTTGCAGTCGGCTGCCTAGCCCAGGCGCCCGCCGAAGTCGTCAGCAATGTCGTTGGCGGCACGGCGAAGCCTGGGCAACAGCTGGTCCTGGATATATTCAGGGTTGTTCCGGCTGGTCTGCACCGAGATATTCAACGCGCCCAGCAGCTTTCCGCCGCGGATCACCGGAACGGCCAGGCCACGCAGCCCCTCATCCAGTTCTTGATTGACCAAGGACCATTCCTGCTCGCGAACCGTTGCCAGTTCCTTTTTCAAGTCCTTGATGCTCGCGACCGTGTGCTCGGTGTACTTCTGCAGCTCCACGCGCTGCAGGAATGCTTCCTGCTCCCCCGGCTCCAGATGGGCGATGAGCACACGGCCCATCGAAGTCACCCAGGCCGGCAGGCGATTGCCAATGGACACGTTCAATGCATGGAGCCGTGGTGCTGCGACGCGTTCTACATAGAGCACGTCCTGGCCTTCAAGGACACACAGAGAAGCGGTCTCCTCCAGCTCACGGGCCAGCGCCTGCAGATGGCCGACGGCGGCCTGGGGAAGGGTCAATCCGGAAAGATAAGCAGCGCCAATATCCAGAACGCGCGGGGTCATCTTAAAGGCATTGCCTTGGGCCTGCAGGTATCCAAGGTCAACCAGGGTCAGCAGGAATCGGCGGGCCGAGGCGCGGGTCTGGTCAGTAGCCGTGGCAACCTGGGAGACCGTCAGTTCAGAGTTGCCTGCCGAAAATGCCAGCAGCACGGCCAGGGTCTTTTCCGCTGACTTAACGAAATAATCCGGCCGCTCTGCCACTGTTTGGTCCCCCAGCTTTACAAGTTCCTGCTCCAGCGATTGCTCTCGAATTGAGAAGCAAGCCGGACCGGCGCATTTGGCGCTCCATACCCATCGTAGCTAGAACGCCGTTCAACTACCTCCAAGAACATGTTGCCAAGGGTCTTCGTGTAGAAGTGCAGGAATTCCCCGGCCTCATCGCGGTCATAGAGCAGGTGCAAATCCTTCAGGGTTTCCAGCAGTTGCGCATCCAGATCGAAGCGCGCGGCGAGGTCCTCGTAATAATTCGCTGGCACCTGCAAAAACTCCATGCCGCGGGCACGCGCGGTGCGGGCGACTTCGATGATGTCATCGGTGCGAAGGGCAACGTGTTCCGGGTATTCGTGGTTGCGTTCAATCACGCTTTCCAGGCCCTGCGGCACGATATTCAATGCCAGCCGGACGCTGGAATCGCCGGTCGCAAGAACCTGTGACCGCACCAGCCCCATGGGGCTTGGCACTTCCGTGCCCGGCCGCGCTTTCAGGTTCAGCACGCTGCTGTAGAACAGCACTGATTCGTCAAAGCATTGCCAAGGCTGGGCCAGGTTGATGTGGTCGATATTCAAGATGGGCCCAGTGGGCGCAGCGTTGGCCTCCGGTGCGGAATCCTCGAATTCCTGCACCCAGTTTTCGGTGTTGGCCAGCGAGCTGAAGAATACTTCGGTGCGATCCGGGGCGATGAACCCCGGCAGATCCTGCTCATTATGGGTTTGGTGGCGAGGAACCCGGGGCGCCAGCAGGGCGCCTCCGCGTTCGCCGCTGGCCACGGGGTCCGGCACCAGCACGCCGAAGCCCGAGACAGCTGCTTCCACCCCGCGGCTGCGCTGGGAATTGATGATGATCTTGGCTTCGCCCGAGCTCCAGAGCTGCACCGGCTTGCGCCGGTGCTGGCCGCGGAAGTTGAATCCGAGTTGCGAGAGCAGCCCTGCCACGCGTTCGGGGTCTTCAGTCCTGATCTCGGCGAAGTCGAATCCAGTGGCGTCTTGGATGCCGGGAAGCACCTCGAGCTCCAGCGCGTAGCTCTCCGAGTTCGAGTCCAGCAACTGGGCCGTCTTCGATCCCAACCACTGCAAGGAGCGAAGCCCATCGATGGCGGTACGCTCCACATTGGACTGGCGGAATACGTCATTGAAGATTTCCAGCGAAATGATGCCGTCGTATCCGGAGCGGACGAGCTCTGCCAGGAACTGGTCCAGCGCGAACCCGCCCTGTCCGGGGAAGAGCCGGTAGTGGCGGGACCACGAGAGGATGTCCATTGAGAGCACCGGTGCGTCGGCCAATTGCACGAAGAAGATCTTCTCGCCCGGAATGCTGGCGATGTCCGCCGGGTCATCGCCGCGCGAAAGAATATGGAAGCTGTCGATGCACAGCCCGACGTTGGCTCGATCCACGCGCTTCACGACCTCCCATGAGTGCTGGTAGGTGTCAACGTATTTGCCCCAGGCCAATGCCTCATAGGCGATGCGCACTTTGTATTTTTCAGCGAGATCGGAAAGCTGGCGGATCTGCTCGACAAACAGGTCATCGTCATTGATGGTGGCGGTGCCGACGTTGGAGCACAACAGCATCAGATCCATGCCCAGGCGTTGCATAAGCTGGAATTTCGCCTCGGCACGGTGCAGGTTGGCTTTGAGCGCCTCCTCGGTGACTCCTTCGAAGTCGCGGAAGGGCTGGAACAAGTCCAGGGTCAGTCCCAGACGGTGCGCCATGGCCTTAACTTCTTCTGGCGACATGGGGCTGACCAACAGATCCTGTTCAAAGATCTCGATTCCGTCGAACCCGGCTTTGGCGCAGGCCAGCAGCTTTTCTTCGAGGGTTCCTGAGAGGCATACCGTGGCGATCGAGGTGCGCATTACAGTCCTTTGTCCAGCAGTTCCAGCAGGTGGCTTCGGACCTGCTGCGTCTCCGGCCTGATGCCGGTGATGATTTCGAAGGCATCGACCGCTTGGCCCACGGCCATATATCCGCCATCCAGGACCTGGCATCCCAGGTCGCGGGCGGCGACAATGAGTTCGGTGTCCACCGGGCGGTAGATGCAGTCGGCAACCCAGTGGCGTTCTTCGAGCGCGGCGAGATCCAGGGGCAGCCCCGGGTGGTGGTGCATGCCGATCGGGGTCGCATTGAGCAATCCGTCCACCTGGCCCAGCAGCTGCGGGACCTGCTGCGGTGTTGCCGCATGGATTGCCGCGTGCGGGAAGTGCTTGCGCAGCTCGCGGACACGATGTTCAACGCGGTCCTCATCGAGGTCGACGATGTGCAGTTCCTCGGTGCCATCCTGCAGCAGTGCGTAGGCCACGGCCGCGCCGGCTCCGCCGGCTCCCAACTGCAGCACTTTGCGCTTTGCGACTCCGGGCAGCCCGTCGTTCAGGCCACGGATGAATCCGGAGGCATCGGTGTTATGCCCGATGAATTTGCCGTCCTGGATCACCACGGTATTGACCGCTCCGATGGCTCTGGCCGTAGGCGAGATGTCATCTAGGTGGTCGAGAACGAGTTGTTTGCAAGGATGGGTTACGTTGAAGGCGTTAAATCCCAGCTTGGCTCCCGCTTGGAGCAGCTCCCCGATATCGCTTGCCGGAAGATTGAGTTCGGTGAGGTCAATCGGCCGATACAGGTAATGCAGCCCATGGACCTGGGCAGCACGTTCGTGCATCGGTGGCGTCAGCGAAGGCATTACGCCGTCACCGATCAGACCGACCAGATAAGACTCAGCACGTGTACTCATGTTCTCCCGCAGCTCTTCTTGTTTACTTCAGGTATTGCCTGAGATGTGATTTACATCTACTGTAATCCAATGAACACATTCCGAACAAGTGTACGCATAGCGAACACTTAAAGACCATCTTCACCCTCTTTAGACACTCGACGAGGAGTCACCCGATGCCATCCCCACACGGACCCAACGCATCCGCCGACACCGGCAGCCCAGGAAGAACACCGGTCAAGGCGGCCATCGCCAGCTTCATGGGAAGCGCCGTTGAATACTACGACTTCTTCATCTTCGGCTCCGCGGCAGCTCTGATCTTCCCGCATATCTTCTTCCCTGACACCGACACCAACGCTGCGGTGATGTCGCTGGCCACCTTCGGCTTCGCCTATGTCGCACGCCCGGTGGGCGCCATCTTCGTGGGGCACTTCGGCGACCGCATCGGCCGGCAGAAAGTCCTGATGTTCACCCTGCTGCTCATGGGCGCTTCGACCTTCCTCATCGGCTGCCTGCCGACCTTCGAGCAGGTGGGCTGGCTCGCCCCGATCCTGCTGGTCTTCGCCCGGCTCTGCCAGGGGCTCTCGGCAGCTGGGGAACAGGCCGGCGCCTCATCGATGTCGCTGGAGCACGCGCCGGACCACCGCCGCAGCTTCTTCACCTCATGGACCCTCACCGGCACCCAGGGCGGCCAGATCCTCGCCGCGATGATCTTCATCCCGGTGGTCGCCCTTCCCGATGAGATCAAATTCGGCATCGGCTGGCGCATTCCGTTCTGGCTTTCGGCAGTCGTCGTGATCATCACCTTCTTCATCCGCCGCTCGCTGCATGAAACCCCGGAATTCGAAGAAGCCAAGAAGAACAACGACATCGCCAAGCTGCCTTTGGCCGTGCTGCTGCGCTTCCACTGGAAGGACGTGCTGCGCGTTGTGCTGTGCGCATTCATCGCCGCCGTGTCCACCGTGTATGGCACCCTGGCGATTTCCTACGGCAAGGTCATCGGCAATATGGACGAATCCATTACCCTGTGGCTTGTGGTCGCCGGCAATATCGGCGCGCTGATTTCGCAGCCGCTGTTCGGCATGCTGGCAGACAAGATCGGCCGCAAGCCGGTGTTCATCTACGGCGCACTGGGTTCGGCAGCCATCATGCCGTTCTACCTGCGGTCCATGGAGTCGAGCAACGCGCTGCTGCAGTTCACCCTTTCGGTGCTGGTGTTCTCCTGCGCCTATGCGGCGGCGAACGCGGTCTGGCCGAGCTTCTACGCAGAGATGTTCTCCTCGCAGGTGCGCTTCTCCGGGCTGGCTATCGGCACCCAGCTGGGCTTCCTGATGGCGGGCTTCGCGCCGTCCATCGTCGCCGCCCTGGGCGGGCTCGAAGCCAATGGCTGGGTCCAGATCAGCCTGTTCACCGCGGCGATCGCCGTCATATCCTCGCTCTCGGCGTTGACTGCACGCGAGACCTATCGGGTTCCCACCAAGCAGCTGGGCCACACCATAGAAAAGGTTGCTTCCTAGGCTCCCTCTGGTGCCCCGGATCGGACGTGGCTCCGCGCACCGCGGCCATGCTCGATCCGGGATGATGCCGTTAAGGGCCGTGTTCAGCGGGCGCTGATGGCGATCTCCAACAGGGTGCGCTCATTGGGATTCAAGACGCGTTCCTTGCGCCAAATGGCACATAATTTGCGCATCAAGGCCGGCCCGGCAAACGGAACTTCCACCAGGGTTCCCTGCTTGATCTGGCTTTCGACTGCCAGCTGGCTCAGCACCGCAGGCCCCATCCCGCCGGCCACCAGCTGGCCGATCGTGGCATTGCTGTTGAATTCCGCAATCGGCTTGGCACGTTCGGCTGTTGCCAGGGAATCCAGGAACGCCCTGGTGCCTGAACCTTCCTCGCGTTCAATCAGTGCTGTCTCTTGCAGCTCTTCGAGAGTTACCGGATGCTTCCGGGCGGCCCAAGGGTGGGAAGGGGCCACCACGATCAGCATTTCGTCGCGGAAGACTTCACGGCTTTGAAGCGCGGAGGGCAGATGGGGTGTTTCGACAAAGCCGAAGCCCAGCTGCTCCAGTTCAACCGCTTGGATCACGTCGTGGGAATTCATGATCCTCATCCGCGGGGTGACGCTGGGCAATTGCTCATGCAGCTGGCCGATCCACGAGGGCGCCAGGTACTCGGCCACGGTCATGCTGGCTGCGAATTCCAGTTCCGTCTGGCCGTGCTCGGCCAGGGAACGCACCCCGGCGGCAAAGGCATTGAGCCCGGCGAGCGCTTCACGCGCCCATTGGACGGTGAGCACGCCTTCTGCGGTCAGGGTGGACCCGCTGGTTTTCCTGGCCACCAGCGCATATCCCAGCCGGCGTTCTAGGGTTTTCAGCGCCCTGGAGGCGTTGGACTGCGCCATGCCGACCGCCCGAGCGCCGGCGCTCAGGCTCCCATGGTCCGCAATGCCCACCAGCAACTCCAATGAGGAAAGTTGCAGCCAATGGGCCATGCTCTGCCGTACCGGCACATCGCTATCCATATCATGATCATATGCCTGTGATGGCCAGAAGATGAATACCGCAGGATCGGCTTCTGGCGAAGAATAGCAGGCATGAACCCCGCCCCCGGCTCGACCAGCGCACACCCCGCTGCTGGTACCCGCCCCTCCGCCAGAATCACCGCAACCCGCCGGCTACTAGCAGGACCAGCCCCTGGAATCCTGCTCTGCCTGGTGGTCGGTGCGCTATGCATGCTGATCAGCCATTACCTCAGCTCGGTGAGCGCACTGTTGATCTCCATCGTGCTCGGTGCCCTGTGGCGCAACCTCGCGCCGGTGCCCCACGTGCTTGATGCCGGGGTGGGGCTTTCAGCGAAGAAGCTCTTGCGGATGGGCATCGTCCTCTTGGGATTCCAGCTGTCGCTGGGATCCATTCTCGCCCTGGGCCCCGGAGTGCTGCTGGTGGTACTCGCCTCGGTCACCATCACGTTTTTGCTCACCGCATGGATCGGCAAGCTGATGGGCCTGGATCTTGAACAACGGCTGTTGATCGCCATCGGTCTTTCCATTTGTGGTGCGGCTGCGGTGGCTGGCGCGGAAGGAACCATCAAAGCCAAGGAGCATCAGGTAGCCACGGCGGTAGGGCTTGTGGTGTTTTTTGGAACGCTGATGATTCCTGCGATGCCGGCACTTGGCCTGCTCTTGGGCCTGGATGATCGAGGCATCGGGATGCTCGTCGGGGCGTCCACCCACGAGGTAGCCCAGGTCGTGGCCGGTGCCGGATCGGTATCCGCCGCGGCGCTGGCTGTTGCCGTCACCGTAAAACTAGCGCGAGTCCTCTTGCTCGCCCCGGTCGTTGCCGGTGTGGGACTGTATCTGCGTCGCCAGCACAGCGTCCATGGCGATAAGAATCCGCCCTTGGTGCCGCTGTTCATCCTCGGGTTCCTGGCAACGATGCTCCTGCGAACCACCCTCGACCTGCCCGGAGCATTGCTCGACAGCGCCTCGATGGTGCAGACGCTGCTCCTATCGGCTTCGATGTTCGCACTCGGGCTCGGCGTGAACCTACGCAGCATCTTCACTACCGGGATCAAGGCGCTGCTTCTGGGCTTGATCGCAACGCTCATCATCATCATTATGGCAGCCAGCGGAACCGTGCTTTTCCCGCCGACCTAGTTTTGTAGCCAGCAGAGGACGTCGGCCACGCGAGACTTTCCTCGAAACGGGCCTTGGCCAAAAGCCAATATTGACGCGCTAGTTCTATTGGCAAATATTAAGCCAAGTTGTCTTTTAGGACCCTTCATCACGGATTGCGGGTCGCCTTCTGGGAGCGGCACGACTTTGCCTCTTGAAGTCCCCAGAGAATGCGGCAAAGGAACTTGCCTGAATTCAGAACTCGATCATCCGAAGCTCTGAATCCTGGACAAGTCCCTTTGCTGCGCACTTTAAGACCAAGGATCACGATGGCGCACCAAGCCGGTCCGCTGTAAACCTTTCCCACTAACCCTCTGGCTCCGTTGTCGTTTAGTCAGACGCTATCTCGCGATGTTGTCTCTTGAAGAACGACAAAATCCTTTCCGCAGGAGTGGCAAGGAATTCGAAATCTACATGATCTTCTCTCTCGACGACTTCTTCGTCATTTTGCCGGCTACGCCCCGCGGCTGGTATGCCTCGCTCGCCTGCAGCATTTACGCCTTGGGGATCCAAAGCACGTAATAGAGTATTGATGACTACATCTTCGTAAGCCATGGTGATGCCTCTTAACCCTTGCTCTTCAGGCACTATGAAATTACCGAACTGCCTTAAGAGACCGGAACATTAGTGATCAATTCTGGGAGAGTTCAGAATCGTAGTATTCGATTCCTTCACGAATTTCACGAATCGGATCAACAGACATATCGATTTCCGCTACACCCCAGCCAGACCACTGCTGTTCTTTCAGAGTCATGGTCCATTTGCGCCAATCAACAATTCCCTTTTCACCCATAACTCGGAACGATTTGATCATCACGTCATGTCGTTCCATCGGTGTTCCGCTCAATTTGTGCGGGGGTAAATGTGCTGCACAGTCTTTCCAATGAAGTATCGGCGCACGTAGAGCATGCTTGCGAACCACGCTCACCGCGTCGCTTCCGTCAAGAGCGATATGCCCCGCATCTATGCACAGCTTCACCAAATTCGGATCCGTAATGCTCATCAGGGTGTCTATATCCTCGACTCGTGATGCCAGTGAATAGGCGTCTGTATGAATCGCGAGATGCACTCCGCTCTCGGAAGCAATTTTCCCTGCGCCTTCCAGCACGTCAGCGATGGATCCCATAAGATCAGGATCGGCAGGCTTCGCGAATGAATCGGCCGATGCTTCGACTCCGGCCGTTTCCGAGAACTCTGCCCTGGGCACGGTGCTAGTAATCATCGTTTGGCATCCCACCTCACGAAGAAATTCGGCATGTTGCGCCGTCTCCTCATGAAGCCGGTTCAGGGCAACGGCCCTGCTCTTGGCGTCTGGGGCGTCCACGACTGCCTTGAGCGCTATCGGCAACACATAGCTCGATGAAAGTACGAGGCCGCGCCGGTCTAGCTCCTTCTTGAAAGCAGTAGCGGTCCCATAAGCACGCAACGCATTAACCCAACCACCGGGTGCTGGCGCTAATTCGATGCCGCTAAGTTGTGCTTCGGCAGCGCCGTCCAGCATTTTGTCAAAGAACCGATGAGGGTCCTCGTCAACTTTTCTTTCCCACTCGCTGTAGGCCTGCTCAGCGGGCATATCCCAATATTCAGGGTTGAAAAAAGTGACAATGTCAGTGCTCCATCTCAAGTCCAGGCTCATGCCGTCACCTCGTCTACCGCTACCCATTGGTGGTTATCAGCAGATTGCATTACAGCTTCAATGACGCGCTGAGTACGTGTCGCTTCCGCGAACCCTGGCGTACCCGGCCGTCCTTCGACGATGGCACGTACGAACTTTTGAAGCTGCAGGGATGCATCATCTGCATAACCCGTTCCCATACCGCCCAATGGGTACCAGTAATCCTGGTGATTTTCGTTCAACGTGATAGTCCGGAAGCCTTGCTTGTCTGGGTCATCGCTGACCAAGCTGAGCTTGATTTCGTCAGTGTGGTTCCAGTCAAATTCAACGGTGCCGCCCGTGCATTCAAGTTCAAAAAATAGCCGGTTCTTGCGCCCCGAGGCGTACACCGTCGCCGCGAATGAACCAATTGCGCCGTTTTCGAATTTGGTCATCCACAAAGCCGCGTCATCGAGATGGTCTCCGGCTTTCCTTTCTTCGTCCGAAAGCCAGGCAGTGTTACTTTTCGGATTCTTTGCGCCGACAATTGCGTTAACCGATTCAATGTCTCCAACGAGATACGAAGCCAAATCGATGATGTGAGAACCGATATCGCCTGTAACGCCAGATCCACCGGCAGACTTCTTGGCGCGCCACCCGCTCAAGACACGTCCGAGCGCTCCGACATCTTGCGTGTAGTGAGCACGGAATTGCAATGGATGGCCCAGGGTCCCGTCATCAAGCATGTTCTTGATCAAGGTAATTGCAGCTGCATGGCGATAGTTGAAGCCCACTTGGCTCACCGATGAGCTCTTTTCGGCCGCTGCTTGCATGATCTCTGCGTCCTGAAGCGTATTGCTGATGGGCTTCTCGACGAACACATGCTTACCGGCCTGCAGAGCTGCCACAGCGATTTCTGCATGCGACCCTGGAGGAGTCACAATATCGACAACATCAATGTCGTCCCTGGCGATAACAGCACGCCAGTCATCCGACCATTCTTCCCAATTTAGTCGTTGCGCTGCCGACTTTGCCCGTTCTTCATCGGCTTCAACAAGTACGGCCTTGCGAACGACTGCACCTGCATCGGCTGTGATGGGAGCCAATGCCCATCCAAGGCTGTGGGCATACCCCATGAAGCCACCACCACCGATAATTGCAACTCTAATCTCGTTCATTGTTTTTCCTTATGCTCGTTATTTCTGTTTTATGCAGATCAGATGGGAATGCACCTGGTAATCCTGCAGAGTCGTTCATCAGTTGGCTGGAATGCCGTGTGCCTGAACGGAAAACTCATGGAGCTCGTCCCAGCTCGGCATTGCCAATGAACATTGCGGTCTCGTCGCGACCAGAGCGCCTGCGGCATTAGCGAGGTCCAGTGTTTCCTGCAACGACATCCCTCTGAGCAGCGCATGGCACAATGCACCTCCGAATGCGTCACCTGCTCCCAGGCCGTTGATTACATCTACTGGAATCGGCTTGGACTCAACGCGTTGCGTACGGGTTCTTGCCATTACGCCTTCGGGGCCCATCTTGACGATCGCCAATTCCACGCCACGATCCAACAAGGCCTCTGTTGCCCGGTCCGGGTCAGTTTCCCCTACTGCAACTCGACACTCTTCGAGATTTCCAACTGTCACCGTGACATGGTCCAGCGCCGTGGAAACGGCTTGGTGCGCTTGGTCCTCGTCTTTCCAGAACATCGGACGATAATCCAGGTCCAAGATGGTGTTGGGCTTACGCCCGCGTTTTTCCCAGGCCATGATGTGGGCAGACTGCGTCGGTTCCTTAGACAAGCCCGTGGCGGTTGCCCAGAAAATAGGGCTCTTCGCAATGAGGTCCAAAGGCAGTTCGTCACCATTAATGTACATATCCGGAGCAGTAGGCTCGCGATAGATATACAGAGGGAAATTATCCGGTGGGAAGACTTCGCAAAAAGTCAGCACCGATTTCATTCCGGCTACGGCTGTTATCCCCGTGTTGTCTACACCAAGGCGGGCAATTTCATTTTTGGCATACTCCCCGAACGGGTCGTCACCGACGCGACTGATCAGCCGTACGGAATTTCCGAGCTGTGCTGCAGCTACCGCAACGTTCGTTGCGCTGCCTCCAATCGACTTGCTGAAGCTGGTGATTTCCTCAAGCCCGACTCCGAATTGTTCCGGATACAGGTCGATGCAAACTCGACCTATCACCACGACATCGGCTTTTTGGTCCATCCTGTTGTTCATCGTTCTTCTGTCTTTCGAATTCGCTCTGCTATTGATTGCAAGTTCTTTGGCGCATGAGAGCGCAGGTAATCGCCAGGATCTGCCGCCCTCGTTGCACGGCTCCAAACAGCCCGACCAGCCAGAAACCCGCTTGCTCCACCCGTCACTGCTGCCAAAACCGCTTCAGGAAATTCTTCGGCAGAAACGCCGGAGGAAAGAACAACCCAAGGGCAGTCAAGTTCGCGAGTGATTGATTTGGCTGTTGCTACTGCCAGTGCTCGATCTTGTTCGCCACCATAGAGGACCTCGGTCTTATATAGGTCTGGCTGCACCTTTGACAGGTCCGATGCGGCCATGATGAGCGCTTCCGAGAAGCCTTCGGCCGATTCCAGATGCCCCTCGCGTGGCCTGACAACGCCCTCGAGCACTCCCGGAATTCCAAACTCGCGGCACCGCTCCATGAAGGCATGAGCAAGCTCGACGGCTTCGGTTCTGCGGTTGGGCTGCCAGGGCAGTAGAAACTTCAAAGCCTTCGCGCCAAAAGCTTGAACAGTTTCGAGAGTCACAGAATCATCAAGTTGAGCGATGTCCATGGGATCACCAGGCTGGCTGGAGCTCAAGATATCGGCGGCCAGGATTACCGGGCACTGTGCGTTTCTCGCTGCTTCTAGCCCGTAATCTTGGTCAAGCAATAGGCCGCTTGCCTGGTCCCCGATAGCCAGAGCCAAGTCAGTCTTGAAACTGGACAATTCATCGTCCGCAATTGCAGCACCCTGCCGGCCTTCACTCAGCATGTGACGTAGCGAGCCTCGCTGATCTACTGCGACCATACTGAACATTCCGTACTCATCACGGAACACATCGATTGGGCCACGTGGGACAGGATCGACATTTGTCTCGTAGCTTGTTTCTTCGATATGAGCGCTCATCGGATCACCACCGGATTAACTGGGGCGCCGCTTGCGCCAACAATCTTGAGGGGCGCAGCAGTGTAGAGAAACTTCCACCGATTGTCTGCTGCACAGGCATCAGCCAACGAATCCAATTGGCACAGTTCAGTGAAGGCGACCCCGAGATTGCGCATCAAGGCGCAATGCAGCGGAAGCTGGAGTCCCCCGGGGTAGAAGCTCAATTCGTTCGCAATGGTGTCAGTAACCAAGTTCGGGATTTCCATTTCCTGGAACCAATCCACTAGTTCGGGACTGTAGATCAATCCTGGTTCGTTCCAATCGTCAAAGAACTCAGAGCTCTGGGTCCGATAGTACGAGCCAATCCAGCCGGTTCTAATCAGCAATATGTCGCGATTGGAAATTTCGATATTTTGAAGCTTGGCGACATCCAAAAGATCTTGCAGAGTGATGGTTTCACCGCGTTGAAGCGCATCTTTGCCGCGGGCACGCGCCACGTCGATCAGAACACCTCGGCCAACGACACCGCGTTCAGCAATTGGCAGTACCGATGCCTTGCTCAATTCGCCCACAGTGCTTTCCGCCGGATAACCATTCCAGACCTTGCCGTCGTACCAGTAGTGAGCTAGCGCGTCGTACTGCGTCGACCCCTGCGTGAACATTTCGATCTTGTCGTCCGCCCAATGATGGCCATCGGACGGTTCTTCTTCTTCACCCCTGATGAAATAACCTTCGTCCATGACTGGGGTACGTACTGCGGGCTCACGGCCGGGCCACACCGGATCAGGAAGGTCGGGGTCACCGATGGGTACCTGAAGCGTATGAACCTCACCGGACTGGACTGATGCAATTCCTTTCAGAATTTGGGCTGCATCCAAGTAATTGAGGCTGCCGACCTCATCTTGCTCGCCCCACTTGCCCCAATTCTTCGGCGCGTTCGGGCCAAGCAGTTCGTTGATAGTAGTGGCAATGACGTTCTGAGACATGTGTCCACCTTTCAAATTTGAGTGGCCATCAAGGGCCCGCGTCCAATTTTGTAAATCTTCGGATACCGCCTATGGCGCCAGGCAATCCGAATTACCTAGTTGGCGGTCTTTGCTTGTTCAAGCAATCGCTGGATATAGAGGGCTCGATTCACGTCAATCTCGTGAGAATTGCCAGACCTTACGACTTCGGCGAATTCTCGGCGAATAACGTGAGGCGTCTCAGGGTCACCGTCTTTGCCCACGAATTCGCATTCGAGTTCGCCGTCTTCGGTATACACCTTGACGCCGGCTACGTCAGCGACGACGGGGCTAGTGAGCGACAATGCGGCCTGGCTCAACACCCCGTTCTCGTGAGTAACCGACAAGATGTACCAGCGCTGCGGGTCGCCTTCACCGCGAACTTGGGTAATAGGCCCAACTGCCGCGTCCAAGGTGTCCAAAACGTGCGGCCCAAGATCGAGGAGGCCGCCTTTTTCAATTCGCCAAGGAGTTGCAAAAGTGCCACCTGGAAGTGCTGCCTGGTTGATGTAGCTTCCAACAGCGCCAATCGGCTTCTGTTTCCGCGCATCAGCCAAGAATTCACGAATGCGTGGGCTGAACCGGTTAGTGAACATGACCTGCGTAGCTACGTTGGCTTCATTCAAGGTGCGCGCTAATTGCTCAGCCTGTTCAAGATCCACACCAAGTGGTTTTTCCAACAGCATCGGTTTGCCGGCCGGTGCGGCCCTTGCCGCCAGCTCCGCCTGAATGAATGGCGGGACGGCGAAGACAATTGCATCTACGGACTCAACCAAGTCTTCGAAGGAGCCGGCGACTACGCCTCCGAACTCATCAACGATTTCCTGGGCAGCTTCTTGTCGACGAGCCCAGACAGCCGTAAGCTCCGCTTCGGGGCCTCCGGTGATCATTGGCGCATGAAAAATCTTTGCCCACGGGCCAGCACCAACGAGTCCAATTTTTACTGCAGACATTTAGTCCTACTTTCTTTTGTTGTTTCTGTTCATTGCGGAGACAGTCGACATCTTCCGCAATGCAATGAATTCCATGAACGTTTCAGCCCACTTCAAATTTCCGAGCTTGAAAGCTCCGCTAGGATCGGTCACCTTCTGCACGGCCAAGGCAGCCATACAAATTGGGATGCATACGTTTCATCCGAATCGCAACCAGACAGCCCGCGCTGATGAACAGGATCGGGATCAGCAGGAGCCAAAGCCGTTCTCCTGGCTCTCCGCCGACGAGAAGATCGAATCGAACAAGGGCAAACACCACGACTGCACAAAGAATGAATGCGGCGATCAGAGGCGCAGTTTTCACCCGCCACACTGATTCACCAGCCGGAAGGCCAGCAATAGCGAAGTATCGGACTACTGCAAAACTCACCAAGGCCATCAGGGACAAGACCCCTGCCGTTCCCAAGCCACTGCCAGTTCCGATAACTAGGTCCTCGTCGTGAATGATGAGCCCACCAAGAATGAGAAGTACGCCGACCAGAACAGAGTTTGTTACCGACGCTTTGTATGGCGACTTGTGAACCGGGTGTACAGCAGCCAAGAAGCTCGGAAGAGCATGATCTGCACCGAGGTTCTGAAGGTATCGTGCAACCACATTGTGTGTAGATAGCACTGATGCCAGCGCTGAAGTTGCTACCAAAACCAGCGTCACTGTGGCCAAGCTGCTGCTGACGTAAGTTGCCATCGCTGAATCAAACATCGTTGTTGGGTCATCAACCGCATGCGAGACCGCGCTTGGTCCATAGGCGGTAATCATTGAGTACGCAGAAATCGCGTAGAACCCGCCGATGAGGAAGACAGCCATATACGTTGCCCGAGGAATCGTCTTTCCTGGATTTCGAACTTCGTCTCGATACAGGGCAGTTGCTTCAAATCCGACGAAATTTCCGAAGGCAAACAACAATGCCATACCCGTACCGGCATTCAAGAACTTGGCTGGGTTCAGGGGCTCAACTGACAGCCCACTTTCACCGCCCTTGCTGAGAACGACGACGTTGAAAATTGCTACCAAGATAATCTCCAGGACCATGACGATGCCCAGTACCTTGGCGGAAAGTTCAATTTGGAAGTGGCCAAGGACGGTGATGACAATCCAACTGGCTGCAGTGCACACGTACCACGGGATAATTGGTCCACCTAGGGCTTCTACAGCGGAAGAAACCATTGTCCCGGTAAATGTGTAGATGCCAACCGTAATCAGCATGTAGGAAACTGTTGCTAGGTATGCTCCGCCAAGTCCAAGCGTCTTCCCGAGCCCCAGTGAAATGTAGGCGTAGAAAGCTCCTGGGCGTTTGATGTGCTTAGTCATGGTGGTATAGCCAACCGCAAAGATCGCTAGACCGATAGTCGCCACAACCCAGGCCAGAGGCGCCGTTTCGCCTACAAAGCCAATTGCGAAGGCGATATAGCCCGAAACGGTCACAATGGGAGCGGAAAAGGCGAGGACGCTCAGAACTAGCGACGTTGCCCCTAGGTTTCCTGACAATCGAGTATTTGATGACGGGAGTTGTGAAGACAACGCCGCTACATCCTTGGATGTTTTAGTCATGGTGGGTTCCTTGGAGAGAGGGAGGAAACGAACCGCACTTGCCGGTCGTGTGATGCGAAGCACCGGTGCGATGGCCACCACACTACCTAACGACCGTAAGTTAGGGAAGAGGTTGTTTGTTTTTGTTTACAAGACGTTTACGAGCCCCGAAAAATTCACCCTAGACATCCTAACGAACGTTAGGTAGCGTTGTGGTAATCAAGAATCATGTTCTACATAGATGCAAGAATTACCTGTAGTTTCATTAGGAGATATTATGTCCATTTATACAAATTATTTGTCAGGCGTCAGGCCGGACGGTGGACATCATGATGAAAAAATTTCAGCCCATGTTGCGATTGTTGGATCCGGCCCAACCGGATGTTTCGCCGCACTTGCGATGCTCAAATGTGTCCCCGAAGTACGAATTACAGTCTTCGAAGCCAGACCTACTCCATACGGACTTTTACGCTACGGAGTGGCTCCTGACCATCAAGGAATGAAAAACGTGACTCGGCAGTTTGAGCGGTTATTCGGATCGAACCAAGTCGAATTCGTAGGCAACGTTCGAATCGGGCAAGATCTCCCTTTTGAGGTCCTCCAGGAAAACTTTGATTTTGTAGTCATAGCGACAGGGCTTCCTTCTGAACGGGCACTTCCCGTGCCGGTCCACCCCGGTGCCAAGGTTTGGGGCGCCAGCCAGCTGCTTCGCTACCTCAACGCCGATCCAGACAGTGACCTGCGCACAAGAGAAACTGTGGAATTAGGCGATTCTGTTCTCATCATCGGCTCAGGAAATGTCGCAATGGATGTAGCGAGATTACTCGCCAAGTCCGATGAAGGTTTTGACGGATCGGATGTCGATGACGCGGCTCGAGAAGCGTTAGCACCGTCGAAAATTACTCGCATCACGTTGCTCTCCCGAAGCCCCTACGAACAAGTTCGTTGGGATCCGTCGATGTTCAAGGAGCTGTGCTCCATCCCCGGTGTTGAGGTCTATCTGGACGGAAGACGCTCCACGGAAGAGACTGACACATCCTCGGGGCCAACGCGCCATCAACCACTTCGCGTCGAAGTTTTTTTCAACCAGAAACTGCGCGAAATCGACCTCCAGGAAGACAATGCCTATGACAATCAACTAATTGTCAGAACGCAAAATGGAACATCTGACGCTCACCTGTCCGCCGAGTCTCCCAAAACGTCCTTTCGGGCATCGGCTGTCATTGCAGCGATTGGCTTCGAAGAGCGTCGTATCGGTTTTGGCGAAGTTCCTGCCGACAATGTACTTCGCACCGGCGGGTGTGCTACCGGCCGGCTAGGAAACCTCGCCGAAAACCGAGCGCTTGCAAAACAGACTGCGCAACTGGTCGCCGCAAAGGTGGGAAAACAATCCGAACTCACGGGTTTGGCCGGGGTTGCACCATTCCTGACTCAAACTCCGGTTTCATTTTCTGATTGGAAAGCCATTGATGAAGCTGAAATAACTAGGGCACGGCCCGGTCGCATCAGGCAAAAGTTCACATCATGGTCCGAAATGAGCGACGTAGTCGCACAGACGCGCAGCTAATAACTCTTTGCTTCACCGTACAAATCAACCGACACCTAATCACAAAAGGAAACACCGATGACTCAAGTCAACGTTTGGTATGGAACAGAATCCGGAAACGCAGAAATGGTGGGAGATGAGATCGCCGCAGCACTTTCCTCCACGAGGTTCACGAGCAATTTAAGCGAATTACCCGAGATCAGTGTTTCAGACGTTTCCAACGCAGAACTCACCATTTTCGTTACTTCCACCTACGGCGAGGGCGGGCTGCCGGCAACGACAGAACCTTTCTACGACGCGCTGTCGGCTGAACGCCCAGATCTAAGCGGGCTCAAGTTCGCCGCTTTCGGATTGGGAGATCGCACCTACGAAAACTACAACAATGCGGTAGCAACAGTATCTACGCTCTTGGTCGACCTAGGAGCTGAACAAATCGGGCCAACCGGAACGCATGACGCAGTGACCGGACTCGATCCCGCACAGGTTGCCCAAGAATGGCTCACGAACGAGATCCTGCCCATCCTCGATGCCGAAGGCGAGACCGAACAAGTGGAAAAAAGCTCACACTCTTCTGACCTGTTCCCATGGAGCAACGAAGACTTCCAGAAAAATCCTCATCCCTGGTACGACGCAGCTCGCGAACTGGGTCCCGTTCATCAGACTGACGACAGGACATTCGTCGTTCTTGGCTACGATGAGGCGATGAAATTCGTCAAAGAACCAAGCATGAGCATCCGTGAACCAGATTGGATTCAAGAAAATCCATGGAAGGCTTTTGGAAATACCGTTCTCTCTCTTGACCCGCCTAATCACACAAAGGCACGTCGATTGTTTTCTCGCTGGTTCACCCCGAAGCTGATCAAGCAGTGGGTCGGGGCGACAAAGACTTCTATGGAGGGAATTCTCGCTGGGTACAAGCCCGGACAGGTAATCGACGGCCACTTTGATTTGGGCGTTGTTCCGACTCATACAACTATGGCGCAAGTACTGGGATTCCCGGACGGCGAAGTAGAGCCTCTGTTCTGGGCGCTGTGGAATGCAATGCTGATTCAGGCAACTGATCCGGCCCCAGAAACGCGCGAACAATCCATCGAAAGCTTGGACTACATGTTCAACACTACCGCGAAGCTGCTCAAGGAAAAGGAAGAGAATCCAGGCAACGGTCTGGCAGATGAGCTCCTAGCGGCAAGCAAACGGGGTGAAATCACCGAACGAGAAGTCCTGGAAAATATGGTCCTTTTCTACATGTCAGGCGCACCGAATCCAGCGTATCTAGTGGGAGCCGGACTTGAGATCTTCGCCGAGCATCCAGAAGTCCTTCGAGAGTACCGGGATAATCCAGGAGCCCGCGAACAGATTGTCAACGAGATCGCTCGGCTAAATCCCGTCGAACTCCTGCTTACCCGATTCCCGACCCAGGATATCGAAATTGCGGGCGTCTCCATTCCGGCTGGTTCAATGGTCAAATTCCCTATCGGGGCCGTGAACCGCGATCCGAAAATTTTTGACAACCCGCACGAGTTTGATTTCACACGGCCGATCGATGCGAGCCGAAACCTTACCTTCGGTTTGGGTACACATAGTTGTGCAGGTCAGTTGATTGCCCGTGCTGAAATTGACATCATCTTCACAATGATTGCGGAGCGATTTACCGAAGTCACGATTGCTCAGGAGCCAATCCGCGTCATCACGGACCGACTAGTCGCATATGACAAGATGCCTGTCACGCTGTCGTAGCAACCCGCTTTGCTTGGTGGAGAGCTCCGCAAAGCTCTCCACCAAGCGATCTCCTCGGTCGCACCAACGCAAACTCGTCAGCTTTTGCCTCAATGAAGGTCGGATGATTTGTTCGAACTGGACTCGACTTTTGCGTAGGAAAGATCAGTGCGTCGAAAACTCGCAATCTCGTATTGAACAGCACATTCGAGCAGCAAAATCAACAGTTTTAACAGTGGAGCAGGCGAACTGCGAGCAAGTCAGGTTTGCAGGATAAACAGATAAGATGATGGTTATGACCGCTAATGGAGCAACGACAAAAAAGAAAAAGACATCGTCAGCGCCTATGGCATTACCTTTTCGCCAGCTAGCGTTGGATGAATTCGCGCGTCAGTTCGATACTGCTCATATAGAGGACATGTCTCCTGCTAAGCGTCGTGTCGTCGAAGCATTCCTAAGGCTGTGCGTAGTACACGGGATGCAGTCCGTTAGCATGCGTACGCTGGCAAAAGAACTTGATATCAAGGCACCTACAATTTATTCGCATTTCCCAGGTGGTCGGGACGAAATCATCGCAGAATCCCTGCGCTGGCACTTCCATCATTTTTGCAGCGCCCTTGTTGATGCAGTTCGCCCCGCGAAGGACGCTTCGTCCTTTCTCGACGCGATGATCCGGCTCCACTTCGTACGCCAGGTTCAATTGCCCGAAAGCAATTTGTGGGATTTGATTGTTGGTATAGACCGATCAGTGCAAATCCTTCCTGTGGACCTCAGCGTGCAAGTGGCGCATTGGGTCGATCTATACGAATCGCTGTACATTGCGGTTGCTCGTGACCTCGGACTCGAAGATGTCACGATCAAGGTGAAAATGGTCAACACACTGCTGGAGGGTTCAACCAGATGGTTCGAACCGACAAAGACAGCCAAGGGCCTGTCTCGAGGCGCTGATCAAGCCGTGGCCATTTCCCGTCAAATTCTCGGAATGGCCGCTTCCTAACTAGCCTGATCACCATCAGAACCAACGCTTAGTTGCTTTGTCCAAATCTCAACACAAATTCTTATATACACACCCGCCTACCGACCGTTAGTTAGCAGAAGATGCTTTTGCATCCGTAGACATCGAGAGACAAATGATCACAGTTAAGAGAGCATTCGACCATATCGGCATGTCTGTCCCCGATCTTGAGGAAGCAGTCGACTTTTTTGTCGATGCCCTAGGGTTCGAAGTGGTTATCAAAGCAGGGCCGTTTGATGATTTTGGATATGTCTGGCCTGGTGAGCTGGGACCCGAGCCAGGAACACTGCGACAAGCGAACCTAGTACTGGGTGATTCATTCAATATCGAGCTGCTTGAGTACACGAATCGAACTGCCGCCATTCCTGATGCAGCGCCTCGACCTGCGGATCCAGGCGGCTGGCACCTATGCCTGCATGTCGACGACATTGATAAGGCAAGCGACGAATTAGCAAGTCGTCTAGACACCACTAAGATTTCGGACATCATCCAGGAAGAACAGGATATGGAAGGACTGAGGTGGGCCTATTTCAGAACCACATGGGGGTTAGTGCTCGAACTCATTCAGTGGTCTCCTGGAATGCCTTACGAATCAACGACGCAGGCACGAATGGCATTGCCCCGCTGGGCTTGATTACCTCGAAACTGAAAACTGCTGATACTTTCCGCTGAAGGCGTCCGGTAGTTTCCGAGTTCACTGATCCACTCCCCTATAAGTTCTCAAGCGTTATGCCACACCCGGCTTCCACAATCTTCAAAGGTTAAACTTGCAATGGAAATTTCGAATTCCCCGGCACGAGGCGAACTGACTCGACGTCGGCGCGCCGTGTTCGCGGCATTTGTCGCTTTCGGTCTGGTTCTGGGGTCGTGGGCAGCTCACCTGCCAATTTTGAAATCAAATTTGCACGCAAGTACATCCGAACTAGGGATTATCCTGCTCATACTGGGCGGTGGCGCATTTTTCGGAATGCAGGCCAGCGGATATGCCGCCAACAAATTCGGGAGCGGGAAAGTCGCAGCCATCGGCTCATTGGCGCTCTCGGTAACCACCGTTCCTCCACTTTTCTGCTCGACCTGGGCATCTGCAGCGATAGCTTCTCTGGCGATGGGCATTAGCGTGGGGATCATTGAAGTAGGCGCTAATGCCGCCGCCGTAGAAGTTGAACGCGAGTACCAACGGCCCATCATGTCTTCTTTCCACGGCATGTTCTCCGTAGGCAGTGTGCTGGGTTCAGTGATCGGAGCCGGCGCATTTGCTCTCAATATCAGTTATCGGTTCACGTTGCCTACCGTTGCCTTGATGGTGCTCATTTTGCTTGTGGTCTCAGCAAAAACACTGATGACAATTCAGACAGACCCGACTCCACAGGTCGTAACCGGCTCAACTGCTACCTCAAGCAGGGTTCAACGAAGCAATCGCCAAACGATGCAGCTCATCGCTTACGGATGCTTGGCATTCCTGCTGTTACTGACCGAAGGGTCTGCCATGGATTGGAGCAGCCTTCACGCCCAGGAGCACTTGGACGCGACATCCAGCGGTGCGGCGTTGGCCTTGGCGTGTTTCGTGAGCGCAATGACAATTGGACGATTCACAATCGACCGTCTCGCGGAACGAATCGGTCCCGCGCGAATTCTCCGTTATGGCTCTGCCCTGTCGATCGCCGGACTCATAGCCGTCTTTTGCTCTCCAGTCCTTCCGCTTGCGTGCATTGGCTGGGCTGCTATGGGGCTAGGCCTCTCCGGCTGTGTCCCGCAGGTATTTACCGCAACAGGAAATCTTTCTGGTTCAAATGCCAAAGAACTAGCCCGCGTCGTAGGCGCTGGATATATTGCGGTGCTCGCCGGTCCCGCGATCATCGGTTGGCTAGCCGACCAGTTTGGAATCAACAACGCCTTCATCCTGCCAATCATTGGCATGGTCATCTGTCTGGTATCCGCCAACATACTGGAACCGAAGAAAGAGCCAGTAGCTACCCACTAAGCAAGTACGCACGGTCCTGCTTCGAGAAAGCGGCCGCTGAATCTACCGCGCGCTCCACCCGCCGTCCATGGTGTAGGAGGCACCGGTAACCATGCCTGCCATATCGGAGCTGAGCCAAGCAGCCAGGGAAGCGACTTCATCAGGCTCGACGAGCCTCTTGATTGCGGACTCGGTGAGCATGATTTTCTGGACCACTTCCGACTCCGGAATCTGATGCAGCTTGGCCTGGTCTGCGATCTGCTTTTCCACCAGGGCCGTACGGACATAGCCCGGGTTGATGCAGTTGCTGGTGATCCCGTGCTCCGCGCCTTCCAGCGCAGTGACCTTGGACAACCCTTCCAGACCGTGCTTGGCCGAAACATAGGCGCTCTTGAAAGCGCTGGCGCGCAGGCCATGAATCGATGAGATGTTGATGATCCGCCCGAAGCCGCGCTCGCGCATTCCGGGAAGCGCTGCGCGGATCAGCAGGAAGGGTGCTTCCAGCATCAGCCGGTGGATCAGCCGCCAGGCTTCGGGTTCGAATTCGTGGATCGCGGCCACTTTCTGGATGCCGGCGTTGTTGATCAAGATGTCGGTATCAATGCTGAGCTGCTCCAGTGCCGCGGTATCCGAAAGATCCACTGCCCACGCTGTTCCGCCGATCTTGCTCGCTGCCTCTTGGGCTGCTTCCTCGTTCAGGTCAGCGATTGCCACCTTGGCACTGGCTTGGGCCAAGGCCTGGGCGCAGGCGAAACCGATTCCCGAGGCTCCCCCGGTGACCAATGCGCGCCGGCCGTTCAATCCGCCCGTGGTGCTCGTTGGCAGTTCTGATTCTTGAGTCATGGCCGGTGATATCCCTTCATGCGCACCATTGCGGCAGGCACCCGAACCTCGGGTGTTTACTGCAAAGTTATGGCCAGTTCCCGACACGGGTCAACGATTCACACTGTGCAGATTCCGCAGGTCAATGTGCGTTCATGCACAAGGAAGGATCCGAGGCAGCACACAGCGGTCAACCTCCGGAGGATATGCTGAAACAAGATCACCTGCCCCTGCCTCACAAGTCAGGGCCGTACATCATTCAAAGGAATCGGCAGCCAATGACGACTTTACCGACCAACGATCCAGCGCCTGCGGTTCCAATCCGGCGCGCAGCCAGTGTCCTGATACTGCGCGAAGGCGCTGAAGGCTTTGAGGTTTTTGTCCAGCATCGCGAAGCCACCATGGATTTTGCCGCTGGCATGGTGGTTTATCCCGGGGGCAGGGTTGATCCCAAGGACAGCGAAACGGCCGGCAGCGGCCAGCTGGATCCGATGATCACCAGGACTCACGCCGAACGCTGGGCGCGTACCTCCGTGTGGGATCAGGGCGAAGCCAGCGCCCAGCAGAAGGCCGGAGAAATCCTGGCCGCCGCCCTGCGCGAGGTGTTCGAGGAAACCGGATTGGTCCTCGACCCCGGCCAGCTCTTCCCGTGGGCCAATTGGGTGACTCCCGAAGGCTTCCCGCGCCGGTTCGATACCTACTTTTTTGTCGCGGCGCTGGCTGCGGATCAGGAACCTGTGCACCAGACCACCGAAGCCGTGCGCTCTGACTGGGCCAAGCCGCAAGAGCTCTTTGCGGCGCTTGAACGCGGCGAGCTGAAGATGATGCGCCCAACCCAGCGGACCCTGCTTGATGCCATGGAGCTGGGAACAGTGCAGGCCATTATCGCCAATGATGCGGTGATCACCGCGGTGCATCCAGACCCCCGCGATTCCCATTCCGCGCACCCGGTGCGCGCCAGCGAAATCGGCACACCAGGTTCCTGATTCCTGCTCAGTTATCGAGCAGGCTGCGCCCGACAATCAGGGACATGATCTCGTTGGTTCCTTCCAGGATCTGGTGCACTCGCAGATCACGGAAGATCTTCTCCATGCCGTAGTCCGCAAGGTACCCATAGCCTCCGTGCAATTGGATGGCGCTATTGGCCACGTTGAATCCGGCATCGGTGGCAACCTTCTTGGCCATGGCGCACAGGCGGACCATATCGGGGCTTTTGGCATCCAATGCGCTGGCCGCGCGACGCAGCAGTGACCGCGCCGCTTCGAGTTCCATATCCATGTCGGCGAGCTTGAAGACCAGCGCTTCCTGCTTGGCCAGCGGGCCGCCGAAAGCCTGGCGTTCCTTGAGGTACGCGGCCGATTTTTCCAGTGCCAGCTGGCCGCCGCCCAGTGAGCAGGCGGCGATATTCAATCGCCCGCCGTTCAGGGCTTTCATGGCCATGGAGAATCCTTGGCCTTCCTCGCCCAGCAGGTTTTCGGCGGGAATGCGCACGCCTTCCATGATGACCTGGCGCGTGGGCTGCGCCTTCCAGCCCATCTTCTTCTCATTTGCACCGAAGCTCAGTCCCGGCAGATCCGCTGGAACCAGGAAGGCGCTGATGCCACGGGCGCCGGTATCCGCGGTGCGGGCCATGACGATGTAGAGTCCGGAACTTCCGGCTCCCGAGATGAATTGCTTAACACCGCTGAGCACGTATTCGTTGCCGTCTTTGCGGGCGCGGGTGCTCAGGGCCGCGGCGTCGGAGCCGATCCCCGGTTCGGTCAGGCAGTAGGAGCCGAGCTGTTCCATGCTGATCAAGTCCGGCAGCCATTTTGCGCGCTGTTCATCGTTGCCGAAGCTATCGACCATCCACACCACCATGTTGTGGATGGAAATGTAGGCGGCCAAGGTGGGGTCTGCCTTGGCCAGTTCCTCGAAGACCAGGACCGCGTCGCTGCGGGTGAGCGCCGAGCCTCCGTGCTCCTCCGAGGCATAAATGCCGCCCATGCCCAGTTGCCCGGCCTGGGCGAGGACGTCGATGGGGAAATGCTGCTCTTCATCCCATTTTTGGGCCATCGGTGCGATCTTGGTTTCCGCGAAATCATGGACCATGCCGATCAGCGATTTCTGGTCGTCGCTTATTTCAAACACCACCGGCTCCTTTGCCCGTTATTGCTCTATGTGAGCACAGTCTATGTGACTTGGACGACAACTCAAGGACGAGGTCAGCTACGGATCAGATCATCGCGGGCATCGAACTCGTCTCGCGCTTGGAGCACCTTGGATGCGTGGCTCTCGGACCACTTGCGCAGTATTTCCATCGGGCCCAAGAGGCTGTGGCCGATGTCGGTGAGCTCGTAGTCCACGCGGACCGGGACCTGCGCGTACACGGTGCGTTGCACCAGCCCGTCACGTTCAAGGGTGCGCAGGGTGCTGGTGAGCACTTTCGGGGTGACACTGCCGATGAGCTGGCGTAACCCGGAGAAACGTAACGGCCCGTCAGCTAGGGTCAGAAGCACCAGCGGTGTCCATTTATCCCCTAAGCGCTGCATAATTTCACGTGAAGGACAGTTTTGCACGAAGACGTTGAAAGTCTCATGGCTATCCATTAGGAAACCTAGTTTCGTTGTAGTAGTCAGTATCCAAAGGATATCATCGTCCTGTACGCCCACCAATCAACAGGAGAATCACCATGAAGATCGCAGTTTACGGAGCCACCGGCATGGTCGGCACTGAAGTTGTTGCAGAAGCCATTTCCCGCGGACACGAAGTCACTTCGGTAACCCGTTCGGGCACCGAGGTCGCCGGCACCACGGCCGTCAAAGCCGAACTGAATGACGCCGCGACCTACCGCGACCTGGGCAAGAACAATGACGTCATCGTCATCTCCGTTCCACCATCGCGCACCGGTGGCGACCACCAGGAATACCTGGACGCCTTCGAAGAGATCACCGAAACCCTCACCCCTGCCCGCCTGATCGTTATCGGCGGCGCCGGCGCTACCGAAGTCAACGGCGTTCGCCTGCTCGACGCCCCTGGCTTCCCAGATGCGTACCGCGCGGAAGCTGAAACCGCTGCGGCCGTCTACGACATGTTCACCTCGGTCTCCGGAATCACCTGGACCGTCGTCGCACCGGCACCGGAGATTGCACCGGGCCGCCGCACCGGAAGCTACACCCAGGGCACCGATTCGCCAGCCGGCGACTTCGTTTCCAGCCAGGACTTCGCCGTAGCGATCCTCGACGAAATCGAGACCCCGGCCCACGAAAACCGTCGCCTGACTGTAGCCAGCGAAAAGTAGAAACCCGCCGCCTGCCACAGTGCAATGCATTCGCCAGATCCGCGCCCCACGGCGCCGATCTGACGAATGCACTGTACATGGCTAAAGTTGGAGTGGTCATTCCACTAGCACACCGAGGTAAGTTACTTCCCATGCAACGCAACTCGCGCTCTTCGCGTATCCTGGCCGGCGCTCTCGCCTTGCCGATCATCGGCGCACTGATTGCCGGCTGCTCCTCAACCGGCAGCACCGATTCCACCGCGCAAAGCAAAGAACCGGTCACCGGCGGAACCATGGTCTATGCCTCGGGAGATGCTGAACCCAGCTGCCTGGACCCGCATGTGGGCGGCAACTACCCGCAAGCTCTGGTAGCCAGCCAGTACTTGGAATCGCTATTCACCAAGGATGCCAACGGTCAGATCATCCCTTGGCTGGCTGAGAGCACCGAGGTCTCCAAGGATGGGCTGACCCGCACCATCAAGCTGCGTGATGGCATCACCTTCACCGATGGCACCAAGCTCACCGCTGAAGCCATCAAGGCGAATATCAAGCACCTCAAGGATCCGAACACCGCGTCCTCCACCGGCTACCTCGCCGTAGGCAAGGTCGTGAGCATCGATGTCAAAGACGAGCTCACCGCCGTCCTGAAGCTTTCGGCTCCAGATAACGCGCTGCTCGAATCGCTGTCCATGCCATGGACCGCCATCGAATCCCCCAAGGCCCTGGAACGCGACCAGGCCACAAACTGCGCCGGCCCGGTGGGCACCGGCCCTTTTAAGGTCAAGTCGTGGGAGCACCAGAAGGCCGTGAACCTGGTACGCAACGAAGACTACGTCTTGCCGGTCGCCAATGGCGAACGCGCCAGCAGCACCGCCTACCTTGATGGCATCACCTGGCGATTCATCCCCGAAGCCGCCACCCGCTATGCAGCCCTGCAGTCCGGCGAAGTCGATGTCATCGACAACGCCCAGCCGGACACCATCTCATCGGCTGCCAACGCCGGACTGGGACACCTCGATGCCCCGCGTCCAGGCTCCTCGAACCGCATTGAGCTCAACAGCTCCAAGGTGCCGTTCAACGATGTGAAGGTGCGTGAAGCCTTCATCCGCGCTGTCGACGCCAATACCGGCGTATCCGCGCTGTTCTTCGGCACCGCCAAGCGCAGCAACTCGCTGCTCTCGTCGGTGGAGCCACTGGCCTACTCGGATGAATCGCTGTTCACCACCGACACCGCCAAGGCCAACCAGCTGCTTGATGAAGCCGGCTGGAGCGAACGCGATGCCGAGGGCTACCGCGTGAAGGACGGCAAGCGCCTGAGCCTGCGCTTCCCGGTCTCCACCAACCAGTCGGTTCCGGCTGAGCAATCGCTCTTCGAGCAGTTCCAGGCCCAAGCCAAGGCCGTAGGCTTTGAAGTGAAGATCGACCTGCTGGATCTCTCCAGCTGGTACGGCGCGCTGGCCAAGCACGAGTACAACCTGGTTTCCGCGCCATACACCAAGGTCGGGCCTTCGGTGCTGCGCGTGCTCTACCACTCCGACTCCACGGTTCCTGCACCTTCGGGCTACTTTGCCAACAACGCCCAGGTGAAGAACGAGAAGCTCGACAAGTTGCTCACCGAAGCCGAAGAGACCGAAGACGAGGCACAGCGCGCCTCGCTCTACGAGCAGGCGCAGAAGATCGTGCTGGAAGGCTACTACGTGCTGCCGCTGTACGATCAGCAGAACCACTTCCTGTACGGCAAGAATGTGCACGGCATCGGCACCACCACCGCGGTTTCCTCCCCGGTTTATTTCGATACCTTCCTGGATCAGTAGCCTTTGATGTGCACAATCGCTTGGGCTGGGCGCAAGGTCGGTGGAGCACTGGTGGTGTTATGGCTGGTGGCAACCGCCATCTTCATCGCCATCCGGCTGATTCCCGGTGACCCAGCCGAAGCGATCATGGGCGGCCCGGGCTCGCAGGCATCCGCCGAAGCCCTGGCCGCCGCCCGTGCCGAGTATGCTCTGGACCAGCCGGTCCTCGCCCAGTACGTGTTGTATCTGGGCAAGCTGATCACACTGGATTTCGGAACCTCTTATTCCCTGAAGCAGCCGGTCACCCAGGTCATGGGCGAGGTCCTGCCCAATACCTTGTGGCTCTCGCTGCTGGCTTTGGCTGCTGCCTGGCTGATGGCGCTGTGCTTTGCTGCCGCTGCCACCCGTTCCAACCGCTTTGGCAGCTGGCTGGGCAATCTCTTGGAAATCATCGCCGCCGCTGTCCCGCATTTCTGGCTCGGAGCGGTGCTGATCATGCTCTTCTCCTCGGCGCTGGGCTGGCTGCCTGCGGTAGACAACGGCTCCGCCCAAGGCTTGGTCCTTCCGGTCTTGACCCTGGCCTTGCCGCTGGCGGGATTCCTCACCCAGCTGATGCGCGATTCCCTCGCCGAGGCAATGGGAAGCCAGTTCGCCCTGGCTGCCCGGGCCCGCGGCGAGAGCCGGCTCAAGCTCTTCTGGCGCCACGGGCTGCGCCACGCGGCGCTGCCTGCCCTGAGCCTGACCGGGTGGGCCTTCTCCTCACTCCTATCCGGAGCAGTGGTCGTTGAAGCGATCTTCGCCCGCCCCGGCCTTGGCCGGTCCCTGCTCTCCGCAGTCCTGGCCCGCGACATCCCGATGGTTACCGGCATCGCCCTGTTCTCCGCACTGGTCTACATCCTGGTGATGGCCCTGGCTGAGGGGCTGGAGCGGATCATCAACCCGGCAGGTGATCAGCGATGAGCCGCACCGCAAAGATCCTCTCTGTCCTCGTGGTCGCACTGTGGCTGCTGATGGCCGTGGCTCCTTCGCTTCTGGCTCCCTCGGATCCGCTAGCCATCAATCCCACCCAGGCCTTCCAGAAGCCTGGTCTGGCGCACTTCTTCGGAACCGATGAGTCGGGGCGGGATATCTACACCCGCGTCATCCACGGCGCCGGGGACTCGTTGTCCATCGGCCTGGCCGCCACCGCCCTGGGCATGGGTCTGGCCATCATCTTGGGCACGATTGCCGCACTATCTCCCCGGTGGCTCGATGAGATCATCCTTCGCGTGCTCGAAGCGCTCTACGCGATTCCTTCGCTGCTGATGGCCTTGCTGATCATCGCTTTCACCGGTCCAGGCGTTGGCCCGGCCATTGTCGCAGTGGGGCTCTCCACGGCCCCCGGGTACGCGCGACTGGTGCGCAGCCAAATCCGCAGCCTGAAGAATTCCGAGATGCTGGAAGCTGCCACGGTGCTTGGGCGCGGCACCTGGCTCAAGGTAAAGAACCACTTGATTCCCAATGCGCTCAAGCCGCTGCTGGCACTGGTCACGTTAGGCATCGGGCAAGCCGTGATCTGGGCTGCCGCATTATCCTTCCTCGGGTTGGGAACTCCACCTCCGGCTCCGGAATGGGGTGCGATGCTCTCGGCTGGGCGCACCTACCTGCATCTGGCATGGTGGATGAGCCTGTTCCCTGGTTTGGCCATCGTGGCTGTCGCAGTCTCTGCCACCGTGATCGGCCGTGCCCTGGGCGGAAAGGTGAAGTCGCTATGAGCGAGAAGACGCTCATTACCGTTAAGGATCTTTCGGTGAGCTTCGAAGGATCGCCAGCGGTCAAGAACATTTCATTCACGCTCAGCGCCGGCCGCGTTCTGGCATTGGTGGGCGAATCCGGGTCAGGGAAATCCGTGACCGCTCGCAGCCTCCTGGGCCTGTCCGGCGGAACTGTCAACGCCAGCGAACTGGGCATTTGCGGCCAGGATGCGTTGGGCTTCAATGACCGGGCGTGGCAGAAGATCCGCGGCAATTCTATTTCCATGATTTTGCAGGATGCCTTGATGGCCCTGGATCCCCTGCGCCCGGTGGGACGAGAAATCGCTGACGGGCTCAAAGAACATAGCTTACTGTCCCGATCAGAGCGCAAGCAGCGCGTCCACGAAGTTTTGGAATCGGTGCGCATGCCCCACCCCGAACTGCGCGCCAAGCAGCGTTCCACCGAGCTGTCCGGCGGCATGCGCCAACGCGCGCTCATCGCCCAGGCCCTGGCCGGCAACCCCCAAGTGGTAATTGCCGACGAAGCGACCACGGCCTTGGACTCGCAACTCACCGCACTGGTTCTCTCGCAGCTGCGGGAGTTGAAGGATCAAGGCCGGGGCGTGCTGATGATCAGCCACGATCTGGCGCAGGTAGCCCACCTTGCCGATGACATCGCGGTAATGCGCCAGGGCGAAATCGTTGAGGCAGGTCCCGCTGCACAAGTCCTGAACCACCCGCAGCATGACTACACCCGCAAGCTCCTGAGGGCGGTGCCATCCGGCGTCCCTCGCTTTACGTCGCTCTCGGCAACGAGCTCGCCGCTGCCAGCAGCTCCAGTAACGGATCTCCCCACTGCTCCCCTGGCTCTGTCGGCTACTGGCCTGTCGAAAAGCTTCGGCAAACAGATGGCTGTGGACACGGTGAGTTTCGAGTTGCCGCAGGGAAAAACCCTGGGCATCGTGGGTGAATCCGGTTCCGGGAAGACCACTACAGCGCGCATGGTGCTCGGTTTGCAGAAACCGGATTCGGGAACCGTTGACCTGCTCGGCGAGTGCTTTACGCCCACGACCGAATCGGAGCGCCGAAAGCTGCGCGAGCAGATGGGTGCGATCTACCAGAACCCGTTGGGCTCCTTTGATCCGCGCTATTCTGTGGGACAGCTGCTGGCCGATGCCCTGAGCCGCGGCAAAACGAAGCGAGTAGAGAGTTACCGCCAGGAGGTGACGCAACTGCAGGAACAAGTGGAGCTTTCCAGTGATCTGCTTTCGTGTTCCCCGCGTGAGCTCTCTGGCGGCCAACGGCAGCGCTTGGCCATTGCACGTGCTTTGGCGCCGAAGCCTTCGGTGCTGGTTCTCGATGAGCCGGTGTCTGCTTTGGACGTCTCCATCCAGGCCACCGTGCTGGATCTCCTAGACCGGATTCAGCTGGAGACCGGCACCAGCTATCTGTTCATCAGCCATGATCTTTCGGTCATCGAGCACATGAGTGACTCCGTAGCGGTCATGCATCAGGGCAAGATCATCGAGCAGGGCGATACGGCCACTATTTTCACAGCACCCCAGCAGGAATACACGCAGCAGCTGCTCTCGGCAATGCCCAGATTGCGTTAGGTCCTGAAGTTCCAGCAGGGGCAGCTGACAATATTTGCGCGTTTCATGGGTTTGAATCACCATCGCGTTCATGGGGCAGTTGTGGCTTCATGCTGATTTTCATGCCACTCATCAATGGTCACTCTGGATTCAATTCGCGCCCCAACGGCATTGGCATACCGTCTGATCGTTTCTATTCGCGGATTTGAATCGTACTGTTCCATCCTGGACACCCGTTGGCGTGTCACTCCAAGCATTAGGGCGACATCCTCCTGCGTCATGCCACGCTCAATACGGATGCCAACCAGATCAGAAATCATCTGCCTATGAGACTGGGACAAGCTCTTCGCACGTTGTCGGATCGTTTCGGAAGTCGACAAGTGAGGCCAGCTGGTTTTGGTTGCCATGGCTGAAATGATAATTCCACTCCTTGATCTACGCAACTTTTAAGTTGCTTCTTCAGGCGAACCGGTATCTTGAGATCGCAAATTCTATTTGCTCGTCTTGATCCCGACGTGAGCCTGCCTGCGATGCATTCCCGTCGTGCCAGGTCCAAGACCGGCGGCTGAAAAAGCAACTGCCCCGACACCCTGCACAAGTTGTGCAGAATATCGGGGCTGGTGACCGGGAGGGCCTAGAGCCTAGATCTTTTCGATCAGCTCATCTTTGACCTGCTTGCGCAGGATCTTGCCGAGCAATGAACGCGGCAGTTCCTCCACCTGCACCACGCGCTTGGGCACCTTGTAGGCGG
This sequence comes from Glutamicibacter mishrai, assembly GCF_012221945.1. Classification (NCBI taxonomy): domain Bacteria; kingdom Bacillati; phylum Actinomycetota; class Actinomycetes; order Micrococcales; family Micrococcaceae; genus Glutamicibacter; species Glutamicibacter mishrai. Next base: position 1,194,278 of record NZ_CP032549.1, read on the forward strand.
CCAGCAGTTCTCGGCAATGGGCACGCAGACCGTCTTCATTAAGCTGGACACCTGGCTCAAGCTGCACCGCGGCAACTACCATTTCGCCACCGCGGGCCAATGGCTTGCCGAAAACAGCGGCATCAACCACATCAGCATGCTGGCGCAAGGCAATTTCCACTTCGGTCGGCGAGACGTTGAAACCGCCGGTGATAATCAGTTCCTTGGCGCGATCCACCACCTGGGTGAATCCGTCTTCATCCACGGTGACCACATCGCCTGAGCGCAACCAGCCATCTTCGGTCTTGGTCTTGGCGGTCTCCTCCGGGTTGTTCCAATAGCCTTGGAACACCTGCGGGCCCTTGATCAGCAGTTCCCCGGCTTCGCCCGGCGCTACTTCCTTGGATGGGTCGTCCACCTCGACAACTTTCATCAATGTGGACGGGAAGGGAACGCCGATGGTCCCGGTGCGGCGGCTGGGATGGAATGGATTGCCCAAAGCCACTGGCGATGATTCGGTCATCCCGTAGCCTTCGACCAGCAGTCCGCCGGACATGGATTCCCACAGTTCCACGACGTGGTCCGGAAGGTTCATGGCGCCGGAAATGCAGTACTTGGCGCTCTTCAGCGACATGCCGCGTTCCTTGGCTGCCAGCGCGGTGCGTTCGTAGATCGGTGGCACGGCGCAGTACACCGTGGCCGGCGACTTCTTCCAGGCATCGAGGATCATCTCGGCATCGAATTTCGGGAAGAGCACCAGTAGCCCCTGCTTCTTCACGCCGAAAGTCAGGTACAGGGTCATGCCGAAGGCATGGAACATCGGCAGGATCGCGTAGAGGATCTCCTCGCGCTCCTTGGCGCCCAGCATCCATGCCTCGCCCTGCAACGCGTTGGAATACAGGTTGAAGTGGGTGAGCATCGCACCCTTGGGGTGGCCAGTGGTGCCCGAGGTGTACTGGATGACAGCCAGGTCATTGACTTCAGGGTGCGGGTGGCTTGCATCCAGCCGGCCGCCGGCAAGCAGTTCTTTCCACGAGGTGGTTCCCGAGGTGCGGGCGGTCAGCGAAGCCTTGGTGTCGCGCAGCTTCTTCACCGGCAGGTTCAGCGCCAGCTTTTTCAGCGGCGGGAAGGCGTCGAGCAGGTTCACCGCGACGACCTCATCGAGCTGCACGTCCTTGGGGAACTCCTGGAGCGTTCCCACGACCTTGTCCCATACGATGGCGACTCGTGCCTGGTGGTCTTCGAACTGATGGCGCAGCTCGCGGGCGGTGTACAGCGGATTGTGCTCCACCACCACGGCCCCCAGTCGCAAGACAGCGTAGAACGCTACGACATGTTGCGGGCAGTTCGGCAGGATCAGGGCCACGCGATCCCCGGCGCGCACGCCGAGCTTGCGCAGGCCTTCGGCCGCCTGCTCCACTTGCTCGCCGAGCTGCGCGTAGCTGGTGCGCCGCCCGAAGAATTCCGTGGCAGGGCTCTGGCCGGCTTCGGCCACCGAGCGGTCGAACATGCGGCTCAGTGGTTCGGTGGGCAGATTAATTTCAGCAGGGACACCTGGCTGGTAATTAGCCACCCATGCGGGCGCAGCGCTTTTCTCCATAGCTCCCATCATGCCCTACGCGCTGGTGGCAACGCGATTTTTGGTGGTCTGCTTCGACTCGCCTCGCACAGTGGCCAACGAATTGTCTGCGCCACAAACTAGACTGCGAACTAAGTAGAGTAGCGCTTGCGCCCAGGCCCCGGAGGCAACCATGGCACGCTGTTATCCGCAAGACCCAGAATTCACCGAAAAGACTGCCGCCGAGCAAAAGGTTTTCGAGATTCTCCGTCGGACCTTGCCCGAGGATGTCCTGCTCTTCCATTCGGTTCAACTGCGTAATCAGCGTGCCGAACACGAAATTGATCTTTTGGTGTTGTGGCCTCAAGTGGGTGTTGCTGTCATCGAGGTCAAAGGCGGACGGCTCACCGTCGAAGACGGTACCTGGTACCAATCCGACAGCAAGGGTAAGCACAAGATCCAAAGCCCCATGGCTCAGGTGCAAAGCGCCGCGCATGCGCTCAAGAGCGTGTTGTTCCCGCTCATGGGCACCCCGATCACCAGTCGGCTGGCCGACGTCGTGTGCTTCCCGTACACCGACTGGCCCGACCACTACAGCTCCGTCGGTGTTCCACGAGAACTCATCATCGACCGCGCCCAACTGGAAGACCTCTCACCTCTGCTTCGCAGCGCCATTGAAGAACAAGGTGGAGGCCTAGCTGGACTGAGCCCTGAGTTTGCCCAACGCATGGTCAAGCATCTCACCGGGGATACTGGGCCAATTGGCGAATCAGATGAAGCGCTTGGCACCAGCGAAGCGCTATCAAATGAGGATGTGCAGGAGACTCTCACCAGCAGGCAAACGATCTTGCTTTCCGCCACTCGCTCATTGAACCGGGTGAGTTTCATCGGTGGCGCCGGCAGCGGGAAGACTTGGATGGCTCTGGAAAAGGCGCGTCAGCTAGCAAAGGAAGGGCTCCGCGTCGGCTTGTTTTGCTACAACAAGGGACTGGGCCATTACCTTAAAGCGCAGGTAGGCCTATGGCGGCAGAACAAGCCGGGCCACACCGGTGAATTCCACGAGTTCGCGCGTTCGGTCGGTGTTCCCGATGGCAGTGGCCAAGAGTACTTCGATATCACCATGCCTCAGCTGCTGAGCGAGCTGGGCCCTTGCCTGCCTCAAGCGCAGAAGTTCGATGCCGTCATCGTTGACGAGGCCCAGGACTTTGCACCGGGCTGGTGGGAAGCATTGCTCGCGTGCACCAAGGATCCACTGAATGGAATGGTCTATGCATTTCTGGATAACCGACAAGATGTCTATCAACGCTGGAGTGGCGAAAACATCGGGGAAGGCAGCCCTCTGGTACCCATTCACGTCGATGACAATCTGCGCAACACCAAGAGGATTGCCCGCACGTTCAAAGAAATCATCGGCAACAATGTGAAGCTGCGAGGCGGAGAAGGACTACCCGTTCGTTTCGTCCAATGTTCCACGGAAGACGCCGTCGATGTCGCTTCCGATTGCGTGGATCGATTGATCGATGAAGGATGGGCCAATAATCAGATCGCTTTGCTGACAACTAACCGACGGCACCCAATCCATTTAGACCACTTTGAGAACGGCACCATCGATTCAGAGTACTGGCCAGCGTTCCATGCCCGCGAGGAAGAATTCTACGGTCACGTTCTAGGGTTCAAGGGACTAGAGCGAAGCGTGGTCATCCTTTGCGTCAACGGATTCAAGGACATGGAACGGGCCACCGAGCAGCTATATGTCGGTTTCTCCCGGGCACGCAGCCTCCTTGTGGTGGTCGGCGACCGGGAACTGATTGCTGAGGCCAGTGGTGCCAACCGGCAGATTTCGTTGCACGGCGCGACCGCTTGGAACCCAACCAACACTCAATTCAGCAGCTAGTAATTCAAACCGCGCGCAGCGACATCCCACAGCTCAGAAGTTCCATCAGCATGGACCGCAAGCACAGAATCCACCAGATTCACCGCCTGGCACACGTGATTCGGGATCACCTGAAGCTGCTGGCCGTAGTCCGGCAGGTCGAGGTTTTCCGGCCACAGCACGGTGGCATGGTGCTCCGAGAGCGCGCTGATCCGGGCATCCGGGCATTCGGCGATCCGGCCATAGCCAGTCGCCCAGCTCGGGCGGTCGCTGCCAAGGATCTTGCTCCCGGCATCCACAACGATCCGTCGGGGAATCTGCTCATCGCCTTCGTGGCGGCTGACCACTGTCGCGGCCACGGTCAAGGCAATCTCGTCAAAGCCGGTGCGTCCGAGTTCGAACTGCTGCGCGTCGCCGAAAACATACACGCCAGGGCGCACCTCGGTCAGCACCGAGTTATCGCTCAACGCAGCGGTGGGAGTCGAGCCCCCGCTGATGCGCTTGATGGCGAATCCTGCCTCGCGCAAGATCCTGGTCGCTTCGGCCAGCGCCTTGTGCTCATCATTGACTGCGCAATCGATCCCATCAGGGTTGTAGCTATGGCCCGGGAAGGTGAATACGCCGTTGACCCGCATCCCCGCGTCCCGCGCCGCCTCGGCGATGTCCAAGGCATCGCGCGGGCTGACGCCGCTGCGATGATGTCCGCTGTCGATTTCGATCATGAGGCGGATCTTCGATGCCTGTTCGCCGAGCATCCGCGCCATCTGTTCCACGGCCTGCACCGAGTCCGTTCCGATGCTCAGCTTGGCCCGCTTGATCAGTTCCAGGATCCGTTCGGCTTGGGACTGGTTGACCCACAGCGGGTAGGCGATGAAGATCTTGGCCACTCCCTGCAGGGCGAAGCTCAGCGCCTCGCCCACGGTGGCAACGGTCAGTCCCACGGCCCCGGCGTCCAGCTGCCGGCTGGCGACCTCCAGCATTTTGTGGGTCTTGGCGTGGGGACGCAATTTCAGGCCTTGGCTGGCGACCCGCTGGGCCATTTTGTCGATGTTCTTCTCCAGTTGCGCCACGTCGATGATGATCTGCGGCGTGCTGGTTCCAGCGGGGATAAGGGCCACGTCTGCCGTTCCTTAAAGCTCGTTGTGCGTCGCGGTGACGGTCCTGCCTGTGGTTAAATCCGCCGAACAGAGAGACTACCGCAGGTTCCTATCAACACGCCAAGCGCTTACTGGCGCTGGGCTGGAACCGAGCGCGAAGCGAGCTTGGTCGACAGTTCATGTGCGTGGTGCAGCAGCAGTTCTCCCAGCTCTTTTCTGCGCCCTTCTTCGAAGCGGGTATGGATGCCGGTCAGGCTCAAAGCCCAGGCCGGTTGCCCCGAACTGTCGAAGACCGCCGCGCCCATCCCCCAGCTGCCCTCCACAATGAGCCCCGGGTTCACCGAGTACCCGAGCTTTCTGGTTTCGGCGACTTTCTTGCGCAATTCCTTGGCGCTGTGGGCAGGCCCGTATTCCGCCTCCAGCGAGCTGCTGGCCAGATAGCGCTTCATGCTTTCTTCTGGCAGGAAGGCCAGGATGGCCATTCCTGCCGAGGCCACGCCGAGCGGGAAGCGTCGGCCTTCGTACAGCACAAAGGAACGGATCGGGAAGGCTCCGTCCTGCCGAAGCAGGCAGACGGTTTCATCCGAGCGCCGCGCGGAGAGGAAGGCACTCTCCCCCGTGGCTTCAGCCAACGCCGCGACGTGTTCACGGGCGAGTTCGCTGATGTCGTAGCGCTCGGCTGCCACGGCGCCCATCAGATACAGCTCAGGACCCAGAAGCCATTTGCCGGTGCGATGCTCATGGTCGCAGAATCCCTCGGTGACCAATGCCGAAAGCAGCCGATGCACCGTGGGCCTGGCCAGCGAGGTCGCGCGGGCCACCTCGGTGGTCGTGATGCCCTCGGGCATGGAAGTGCTCACAGTGCGCAGGACTGCGGCCAAGCGGCCAACAACCTGTGCTCCGGCCGGTAAATTGCTCATGGCCATATTATGGACGATGTTTGTCCATGGACCCTATATGTCGGCGCGTAGGCGCATACTGTGTGGCATGGAGAATTCATGGCAATTGGTCATCGACTGCGCCGATCCGCAAAGGATGGTGGAGTTCTGGTCCCAGGCGATGCACTACATTCCAGAGCCTCCCCCGGCCCCGCACGCAACGTGGCGCGAGCACTGGCAAGCCATGGGAGTGCCGGAAGATGAACTGGGCCCCGGCGTCGGAGACCTACCCGAATCCCTTGTCGACCCGCAAGGGCACGGGCCGCGCTGGTGGTTCCAGCAGGTTCCGGAAGCCAAAAGCATCAAGAACCGCCTGCATGTCGACCTGCTTGTCGGAGGCGGACGCAGTGTCGAATTCGAGGTGCGCAGGCAACGGGTGGACCAGGAGGCCCAACGTCTGGTTGCACTTGGCGCAACGATCCGCCAGGTCATGGACCTGCCCGAGATGGACCATTTTGCGGTGTGCATGGCTGATCCGGAAGGCAACGAATTCGATGTTGTCTGATGGGAAAATCATGCGTTCATATTATGGACATGAAGGTCTTCTTTCCTCACCATCCGACCAATAGGCAGGCAAAATCCTGATCGCTATTGAATGCTCATCTGCGACTACGTAACTTTGAAGTTAGGCACAACCGCACTCCACATAGTGGACGCAAGGGGATATCGATGACAACGAAGTTTCGAGATGACGCGGCGGCAGAACTAGCTGCAGTCGTCAAAGATGGCATGACCATCGCCGTGGGAGGCTTTGGCCTCTCAGGCATTCCCAACAGGCTGATCACGGCCTTGAGGGATTCCAAAGCAACCAACCTGACCATCGTGTCCAACAATATGGGCGTCGACGGAAAAGGGCTGGGGATCCTCTTGGAAAACCGCCAGGTCTCCAAGGTCCTGGCCTCCTATGTTGGTGAGAACAAGCTCTTCGCCCAGCAGTTCCTCGACGGGGATCTGGACGTGGAATTCTGCCCGCAGGGCACCCTCGCTGAACGCTTGCGCGCCGGCGGAGTAGGCATCCCGGCCTTCTTCACCCCGACAGGCGTCGGCACGCCGGTGGCCGAGGGCAAAGAGGTCATGGAGTTCAACGGCAAGCCAGCCATCCTGGAGCGTGGAATCTTCGCGGACATCGCACTGGTCAAGGCCTACCAAGCCGACACCGAAGGCAACCTTCGGTATCGCATGACATCCAAGAACTTCAACCCGCTGGTGGCCATGTCCGGCCGCCACACCTTCGCTGAAGCCGAGCACATCCTCGATGACTACCTGGATCCTTCGCTCGTGGAGACCCCGGGCATCTTCGTGCAGACCCTGGTGCAGGCCGATGAGGTCAAGGACATCGAACAGCGCACCCTACGCAGCCGGCAGGAGGCCTGAGCATGTGGACTCGTGATGAAATGGCGTCCATCGCCGCCAGCGAATTGACCGATGGGCAGTATGTGAATCTCGGCATCGGGATCCCGACCTTGGTAGCGAACCACTTGCCCGAGGGCGTCTCGGTGAAGCTCCAGAGCGAAAACGGACTGCTGGGCATGGGCCCCTTCCCCTATGAAGGCGAAGAGGACGCGGACCTCATCAATGCCGGCAAGCAAACGGTCACCATCCTTCCCGGCGGCAGCTTCTTCGACTCGGCTACCTCCTTTGGCATGATCCGGGGCGGGCACGTGCAAACAGCCATCCTCGGCGCGCTGCAGGTTGCCGCCAACGGCGACCTGGCCAACTGGACTATCCCCGGCAAGCTCGTCAAAGGCATGGGCGGCGCCATGGACCTGGTCGCCGGCACACCCCGTGTCATCGTCCTGACCGACCACACCGCCAAAGACGGAACCAGCAAAATCGTTGAATCCTGCGACTTGCCGCTCACCGGTGTCGGCGTTGTTGACCGCATCATTACCGACCGTGCGGTATTCGACATCGAGCAGGGGCAATTGACCTTGCGCGCCGTGGCACCGGGTGAAAGCGTAGAAACCATTAAAGAGATCACGGCAGCCGAATTCGCCGTCGACATCCTGGAGGACCTGAAAGCATGAGCGTCAAGATCGTGGGTTACGCCCGCACCCCATTCGTAAAATTCAACGGCGTCTTCGCCAGCGTTCCGGCCACCGAGCTGGGAGCGCATGCCGCCAAGGCCGCCCTGGAAAATGCAGGCGTTGCCCCCAGCGAGGTGCAGCAGGTCATTGTCGGACAAGTGCTCCAGGGCGGCGCAGGCCAGAACCCTGCCCGCCAGTCGGCCGTCGGAGCCGGAGTCCCGCTGAACGTTCCAGCCATCGCGGTCAATGCGGTGTGCCTCTCCGGTGCCGAAGCAGTGGTGGCAGGCACCCGCCTGATCAATGCCGGTGAAGCCGACATCGTTTTGGCCATCGGCCAGGAGTCGATGTCCTTGGCTCCTCACGTCCAACGCGCTCGCGCCGGAACGAAGTACGGTGCCATCGAACTGATCGATACCCTGGAATATGACGGCCTGACCGATGCCGCCGAAAAGCGATCCATGGGTGCTTCCACCGAAGAGCACAATGTCAAGCTGTCACTGACCCGCGAGGAGCAGGATCAGGTAGCAGCGGCTTCGCACCAGCGCGCAGCAGCATCGCGTGACTTCACGGCCGGGGAGATTGCCCCGTTCACCATCACCACTCGCAAGGGCGAGACGACTTATTCGGAAGATGATGGCATCCGCGACTCGACCACCGTCGAGACCCTGTCGGGTTTGCGCCCTGCCTTCTCGAAGGACGGCAGCATTACCGCTGGCAACTCATCGCAGATCACCGACGGTGCAGCTGCGCTGGTGCTTGCCAGCGATGCCGCCATCGAGCGTCTGGGCCTGAAGGCCATGGCCGAGGTTGTTTCCCATGCGTTCGTGGCAGGGCCCGACCGCACCTTGCATGAGCAGCCATCGAATGCCATCGCGGCCGCGCTGCAAAAGGCCGGAGCGAAGGCCGAAGACCTGAAAGCTGTTGAGATCAACGAAGCGTTTGCCGCAGTGGTGGTCCAGTCTTCGAAGGTCCTGGGGCTGGACGCAAAAATCGTGAACCCGCGTGGCGGCGCCACCGCATTGGGACACCCCATCGGCGCTTCCGGTGCCCGCATCATCGGCACCCTGGCCCGTCAGATGCAGGAACTGCCAGCAGGTTCGCTGGGTGCCATCGGCATCTGTGGTGGTGGGGGCCAGGGCACGTCCGTGGTGCTGCGCTCACTGTAAACACAGCATCCGGCTTATTCACCGGGATCAGTGAAGATCGTCCTTCACTGATCCCGGTTTTCTCTGTCTGTGCTGTTGCACGTAATGATTGTCATTTCACGGTCGCAGCTGGCGTCATAGTGCCTATACGGAGCTAATTTGTCCATTTTCTGTGGTATGAAATTGGTAGGCAAAAATTCAACTTGTTCGACTTTAAATAGCCAAGTTCAACGTTTCGCCTTCATCATCGCACCACGTCAGGACCTCTCTTGGATAATTTGCAACAACCAGAAGAATCAAAGGCGTCTCAAACGCCCGCGAATCTCCCGCCGGCACCATTGCCGCCGTCAGGACAGAATCCCCAGATGAAAAAGATCAAGGACGCCGTTCTTGAACTGAAATCGCGAGCCAGCCTCAAGCTGCTCGGATTCCAAGCCGGCGCCATTGCAGCCATCGGCATCGTGTTGGCGCTTTGCTACCTGATCCCGCTGGCCAGCGCAGCGAACGAATCAGGAGCCAGCGACTATTCCGATTATTCAGAAGCCGGCATGGCATCCCAGCTGAATTCGTTCAAGGCCTTTATCATGCTCTTTGGCGCGATGCTCGGCGGCGGCCTGAAAATCTCTGGTTCCGGCGGTGGCTTCGGAGTCTCTGGCGAAGCTCATCTTGCGCTTTCATTGGTTTCGATCACTGCGATCCTGGCCATCTGCGCAGTGAATTACTTCCTTGTTCAAAAACTGAACCGAGGCGTACGCAAAGGTGGTTGGAAGAGCGCAGCATTAACTTCCGGCCTGCACGCATTGGTGCTGTCCTTGCTCTTCTTGATTGTTTCCCTCTTTGGCAAGCTATCCATGGAAGCCATGGGATTCTTGACCGCGACGATCTCGCCACGGTATGCCGGTGTCTTCTTCACCATTTTGCTGACCGTTTTCTTCTCCCAATTCCTAGCCACCGCTCCAGCCCGCGGTCAGTCGGGAACCCCTTTGATGAACGGTGTCCGCGAGGCAATTACCCTGCTTGTAGCGGTATTGGTGGTCTTTGCAGTGGTTGGCATCATCGTTGCCCTCGTCAGCAAGGACGAAGACATGCCTTGGAGCACGTCTCTGCTCTTGATTCCACTGCTTGGAACTCTCGGTTCCTATCTCGGTGCCTTGGGCTTCCTAGGTGCGCTAGCTCCGAACATTTCTGGCGTGGCTTCAGCGCTGGAGGATTTCACCGGAAATGACATCCCGACATCAGTCCTCCGCATCTGGGATATTGCCGATGGAAAAGGTGCTTGGCTGATCGCGCTGACCGTCATCCTAGTTGTCGCAGTCGCTATCCGGGTGGGCGTACAGCGTACCCGTACCGCTGGAATCGACTGGCAACGAGTCTGGCAGCTGCCTGTCATATCCTTGGTTTTGTGGATGCTTCTCGCTTGGCTCACGAGCATTTCTATTGGCGGCAAAATCAGCGCAGAAGAAATGGGCGAAATGTCGGCCGATATTTCGTTTGGCATTACCTGGTACTCGGTGATTTTCCTGGCCATCGGTGCAGCTATTGTTTCGATCCTGGCCGAGCTGTTGCCGCTCCAGGTATACCGATTCGCGCCAGGCCTGCTGGGATTGCTAGCTGGCAAGGCCGCCGTGGACCGTTGGATCTCCGGCCAATCGCAGGCACCTGCGTCATCCAATCCAGCCGCCCCGGCGGCAGCTACGCCAACAACCGCAATGCCGGTAACGACTGCCGAGCCGGCCACGACCGCATTTGCTGCCGCTCCTGCTTCCGCTGCACCGGCTGCATCCGAAGCGCCTGCACTCCAGCCAGCGTCAGAATCATCCAAGAAGAAGGCCAAAGCTGTTGGCTTCAGCGTTCTCGGTGTAGCTGTTCTTGTCGGGCTCGGATTTGGCGCCGTGGCTTATCTGAATTCCCAGCGGAAGCCTGAGGCGCAAGTCCAGCAGTACCTCCAGCTACTTGCCGACGGCAAGGCAGAAAAAGCCGCAGAGATGGTTGATCCGGGCATCGATAATTCTTCGCGTGTATTGCTCACCGATGAAGCGCTGGCCAGCGCCAAGCAGCGTTTGGAAGTTGTCGACGTAAAGCAAGAGTCGAAAGGCGAGAGCAGCGCATCCATCCGGGCCACGTACTCCATCAATGGCGAACAGCACGAAAGGGTCTTCACCGTCGACCGCGGGGACAAAGAATATGGCTTGCTTGATACTTGGGACCTCAATGATCCCCTCCTGGTGCCGGTGAAAATCAGCACCGATCAGATCTCCAAGGTCACGGTCGGAAAGGCGCCTGTTGAATTGCAGCAGGATGATTCCTACTTCGGTGAATCGACGGCTGCATACAGCGGCAACTTCTACGTCTACCCGGGCATCTACAACGTCACCGCGCCAAACACCGACTACTTGCAGGTCGATGCCCAGGAACTGCGCGCCAACCATCCTGATGATCTCGAAGCGGCAGTTACGCTCAATACCCAGGTGACCGATCAGCTCAGTGATCTGGCACTCGACGCCGTGCATAAGTTCGCCACCGCCTGCGTCACGGTGCCAACAAATCTGAACGAAGGTTGCCCCAGCGAGCTGCAGGACAAGGAACTGAAGTCCTTCTCCGTCAAGACCCAAGCCGACGGGGTGACGATGGAAGGAATGGAATCGTTCAGCAGCAGCGAGACGACATTCAAATATCAGCGCAATAAGACCGAGTACATGGAATACGACGAGCAGGAGATCGACCGCAGCTTCAATGGAACCATTGAATGGATTGACGGCCAGCCGAAGGTGACCGTGACTGGATCGAGCTGGTGGTAAACCCGTGTTGAAAACACGTCGCTAGTTTCCCGATGCACGAACGAACCCGTTGCCACCCGCTTCTAACGTGGGTGGCAACGGGTTCGTGCGTTATCGGATCTCTAGTGCCACAGTGGCTCACGGGACACGTAGTTCTTCAGCAACTGAGAGTCCAGTTCCCGGTACGTGCCGTTGGCCACCCGTGGGTCTGCCTCGCCCGTCAAGGCGCTGAGCACGGAGCTGATCAATGCGCCGTGGCTGACTACCAGGACATTTTCTCCCGGGTGCTGCTGGCAGATCTTAAACAGAGCGTTGACCGCGCGCTCGACTAGATGCTGTTCGGTTTCGCCGGTGCCGATATTCAATTGGCGCTGTTCATCGGCCGGGTGCCCAACGAGCTTGCCCTCCCAGTCCCCGAAGTCCTGTTCCATGAGTTCCGGGTTCTCGTACAGGGCTCGGGTGCCAATGCCGTTGGCGATAATTTGCGCCGTCTGCAGCGCGCGGAACAGCGGGGATGAATATACCGCTGCCCAAGGGCCCTGCATGGACAGGTCCATGGCCAGTTGCTGCGCTTGGCGCACACCGGTGTCGTTCATCGGCAGGTCACTGCGCCCGTGCAGTCGGCCTGCCTTGTTCCATTCAGTCTGGCCGTGCCGGATCAATACGATTTTCTGTTCACTCATCATCTTCTTCTTTCTTGCGTGCACTCCCGGATCCTTTGCTTGTTCCGTGGTGCGAAGTTCTTCGCTCTCAGTTGGCAGCCAAGTGGCCTTCAACTGATGTTCTTTGAGCCGCATCCTGCGGTTTTGTCGTCCGTTGGTCGCTGGAGGCAGCAAACCAGTTCACTGCGTCGTTCCCCAGTTGGAGTACCGCGAATCCTGGGCCGGATTCTGCAAGTATTTCGTGAGGAGCAAACGGGTTCATGTTGTAGGAAACCGCCGGGGCCATCAACACCGGAATATTGATCAGCTGGCTTGTGGCGGCCTGGTGATAGTGCCCGCAGAGTATGGCTCGAACGTCAGTGCCAGCGGTGATGGCTGCCAGGGCCATCGGATCCTTCAACCCGCGTCCTGCTCGTACCTTGCTTGTGGCTTCCACTGGCGGGTGGTGCAACAGCAACAGCGAACCCAGTGGCGCTGGTACCGCCAGCAATGACTGCAGCCACGATAATTGCGCTTGATCCAACTCGCCTTGAGCCAGCTGGAATCCACCGCTGTCCAGCCCGATGATACGCAGTCCCAGAACTTCATGCACGGTATTTGCCTGATAGGGTCCAATCGATAACCGCTGGGTATTAAATTCCGGGCCGACGCTTCCTGCGGGGTCGTGATTACCGGGAATGGTAATCACTGGACAGCCAAATTCTTCTTGGATGTCATTGAACATGGCCGCGGCCATCGGATGGATTGGCGCACCCCGATCCGCAATATCCCCGGTCACGACAATGGCGTCGGGCGAAAAGTGTTCCGAGGCCCGCAATACCTGCCGGGTGTGTTGCCACGAATCGATGCTTCCGTGAAGCAGCTGGCCTTCAGGGCACAGATGGGTGTCGCTCAGATGAATGATTGTCAGTGGCTTCATCGATCCCTCCCCCGCGTCCTGCTGCTGTTCATTCCATTGAACTTTTCGGTTCCAACGATTAGGTGAACAAGGAGCCGACGAGAAGTGAAGTCCTAAAGAATCTCCGATTCTCGATTACCGAACGAAAATCGACGATCTCACGGGAGATTGACCGCAATACATGCATTCTGCGGTATATGAACAGCGAGTAGCACACAAAACGACTACCCTTAGAAGAGCAGATTTGAATCCACCGAGGAGTTATATCCATGACGGGCAGCAAAGTCGTCGCCTTTGGCCACTTCCAGCCAGAGCGCATCGTCCCGAATACCGAGCTGGAAAAGCTGGTGGAAACCAGCGACGAGTGGATTACCCGCCGCGTCGGCATCGAAGAACGCCGCTGGGGCACCGGTGTTGAAACCGTCGACTCCATGGCCATCAAGGCCGCAGAGATGGCTTTCGGCAATTCGGCAGACATCAAGGCAGCAGATATCGATTTGATTGTTGTCGCGACCTGCACCGCCACCGACCGCTCGCCGAATATGGCGGCCCGCGTTGCCGATGCACTGAACATGGAGCAGGGCCCTGCCACCATGGATGTCAATGTGGCCTGCTCTGGCTTCGCCCATGCAGTTGGCATCGCCCAGGGTGCCATCGCGGCAGGTTCCGCGAAAAACGCTCTGGTTATCGGCTCCGAAATGCTCACCGATTACACCGATTTCACCGATCGCACCACCTGCGTGCTCACCGCCGATGGCGCTGGCGCCTTCGTGATCACCGCTTCGGAAGACAATGGCATTTCGCCAGTCGTCTGGGGTTCGGTCCCGTCGCTGTCCGATGCCGTGCGCATCGAGGCCGAGAACGACATGAAGTTCGCGCAGAACGGCCAGAGCGTATACCGCTGGACCGTGACCCAGCTGCCGAAGATCGCTTCGCAGATTATCGAGCGTGCGGGCATGAAGCCGGAAGAGCTGGATGCCATCGTTCTGCACCAGGCCAACCTGCGCATTATCGAGCCGCTGGCTGAGAAGATTGGTGCTCCGAACGCACGCGTGGCCACCGACGTGGTCTACTCGGGCAACACTTCGGCCGCTTCGGTTCCATTGGCCCTGTCCAAGATGATGGCTTCGGATGAGCCATTGCCGTCGGGTTCCAAGGCATTGCTCTTTGCCTTTGGTGGCGGCTTGGCTTACGCCGGTCAGATCATCACGATCCCGTAAGTATTTTCACCTCTAGTGGGCGTTTTGGCATTTTGCCGGGGCGCCCACTAGTGCTTTAACAGCACTTCGTATTCCGCCACAAATTACCTCCAAGCTCCCTCTTGCCTTAATTCGTTAGCGACCGCTAACGTATCTTTCATGTTTGATCTACTGGAAGTCGCATCGGAACCAACGCGCAGGCGTTTGATTCAGTTGCTGGGTTCCGGAGAACGTACGGTGACGGAACTCGCGGCGAACTTCACGGTGAGCCGCTCCGCCATCTCACAACACCTGCTGCTGTTGACTGATGCAGGACTGCTGCAAGCGCGCAAGGATGGGCGCAGCCGTTACTACTCGCTGAAACCAGCAGGCATCGCGAAGCTCAAGGCCCTCCTTGACTCGTTTTGGAACACCGAACTCGATCTGCTCGTCGCCGAAGCCACCGAACTGGCCTCGCTCGACGCTCCCCCACACTCGCCGCAAAATCCATCAGGAGAAAAGCCATGAGCTTTGAACGAACAGTCTTGCTCCCCGTAGACGCCGACACCGCTTTCAACCTGCTTACCAATCCAGAGCGCCTGCGCCGCTGGCAGACCGTCGCCGGCCGCGTCGACTTGCAGGCCGGCGGAAGCTACCGCTTCACGATGGCGCCAGGCCATCAGGCCTCCGGCACTTTCACTGAAATCGACCCGGGCAAGCGCTTGGTCTTCACTTGGGGCTGGGAAGGTTCCGAGGCAGTTCCGCCGGGCGATTCAACCGTTTACATCACCCTGGAGCCTTGGGATGAAGGCACCGCAGTCACCTTGCGCCACGAAGGCCTGAACCCGGGGCAGTCTTCCGGCCACGCGGATGGCTGGAACCACTTCCTCGATCGACTGAAGAACTTCGCCGAGTCCGGACAAGCAGTCATCGACGAGTGGAATGCGGTTCCACAGCCCGAGGACGCGATTGTTTCCGCCGAGGGGTCTTTGGCTGCGCTTCAGTTTGTGCTCAATAACGTCTCTGCGACAGAGCTGCGTCAGGCAACGCCTTGCGCGGAGTTCACCGTCAGCCAGCTGCTGGATCACCTGGCAGGCAGTATCTCGGCGATTGGCAAGGGCCTGGGTGTCACGGTTTCCGACGACCCGGCACTGGCGCCAGAAGTTCGCATCGCCAACATCGCACAGCCAACCTTGGAGGCCTTCGCCGCCCATGGCTTGGTCGGCGAAATCGACCTCGGCTTCGCGGTCATGCCAGCGAAGGTTGTCGCCAGCATCCTGAATCTCGAATTGATGGTACACGGGTGGGACTTCGCCCAGGCTACCGGCCAGGACTTCGAAATCCACCCAGGTCATGCCGAGTACGTACTTGGCTTGGCCCGCAAGACCGTGGGACCGGAGCAGCGCGCTTCAGGTTCCTTCGCCGAGGAAACTGTCATCGCAGAATCCGCCAGTAGCCTGGATCGCTTGATCGCCTTCACCGGTCGCGTTCCGGCGGGAGCCTGAGGAATTCCCATGGTTGATGTTTCCACCAGCATCGTGATTGACCGACCGCTATCCATGGTGGCCGGTTACACGATGAACCCACTGAATGCACCGGCGTGGTATCAGAATATCCGCTCGGTGCGACGGCTGGACCAGGAGGATTTCGGGCTCGGCTCCCGCACCGCGTTTGAGGCCCGCTTCCTCGGACGGGACCTTTCCTACACCTATGAGGTCACCACGCTGCTGGAGGACAAGGAGCTGGTCATGGCCACAGCACAAGGCCCCTTTCCAATGCGCACCACCTATAAATTCGAGTCGGTAAGCCCTACAGCCACCCGGGTCGAATTGCGCAACGACGGCGAGCCACACGGCTTCAGCAAATTGCTCGCCCCGCTCATTCAAACCATGATGCGTCGCGCCAATATGGCCGATCTTCGAGCGCTGAAGAAGACCTTGGAGAACCAATAGGCGGACATTCAACCGCCGTGGCCACCGTGCTTATCGCATCGTGGCCACGGCAGTTGTGGTCTACTGACCTGCGTGTTCCCACTCACGTCAAATTTCGACTTGACGTTGGGTGCATCACACCCGCACACTGGTACACGTGAACCTGTCAGACAGCTGGACACCCGGACAGCGGCCGATCGAGCGACGCTCCGCTGCCGAGGCCGTATTCCACGCACTCCGCCTCGCCATTGAAGCCCAGGAAATCCCGCTCGGGAGCAAGCTGGGCTCCGAGGCGGCCCTCGCCGCCGACTACCAGGTCAGCCGCTCGGTCATCCGCGAAGCGCTGCGCTCCTGCGCCGCTTTGGGATTGACCCGCACCGAAACCGGGCGCGGCACCTTTGTCATCTCCCACCGGCCCACCCGCGAGCTCAAGCTCGGCTCTTTCTCCTCCGATGACCTGCTCGAAGCCCGCCCGCATATTGAAATTCCCGCAGCAACACTCGCTGCCACCCGGCGTACCACCGAAGACCTGGAACGCATCAGCGGCCTGATCGAGCAAATGGATCAGGAAGACGACGCAGCAGCCTGGGTTGAACTGGACGCCGCCTTCCACGCAGCCATTGCCCAAGCCAGCGGCAACTCCGTGTTCACCAAGGTAGTGGCCGATATCCGCGAAGCCATGGCCCGCCAGTCCGAAACCGTGAACCTCGTGGCCGGACGCCGCAATCCCTCCAAGGATGAGCACCTGGCCATCTTCCGGGCCATCGAAGCCCAAGATCCCCAGGCCGCCAACCAGGCCATGAACGATCACCTTTCCGCAGTACAACAAGCCGTGTCCACCATCGTCAGGAGCAATAAGTGATCCCCGCCCACCCGCAGTCGCAGACCGACCCGCTGGCCAACCCAGTATTGCCGCAGCACGCACCACTGGTTGCCGCCACCCGCGGCGACGCCGTGGAATCCATCCACTACGGCTCGGCCGTGCTGCTGGATGCACAGGGTGAAACCATCGTCGCCGTGGGCGAACCGCAGGCCGCCTACTACCCGCGCTCGGCACTGAAGCCGCTGTTTGCCGTGGGCATGTTGCGCGCCGGATTGCAGCTGACCGATGAGCAGCTGGCCTTGGCCTCGGCCAGCCACTCGGGCGCCCCGATCCACCAGCAGGTCGCCAGCTCAACCCTGGCCGCGGCCAACCTGGATGAAACCGCGCTGCGCAACTCCACCGATCTGCCCTACGGCGTGGCCGAACGCTCCGACTACTTGGCCCAGGGCGGCACAGCCACGCAGCTGGCACAGAACTGCTCGGGCAAACATGCCGCCCTGGCTGCGCTGAGCGAACTGAAGGGCTGGGACACCGCCAACTACCTGCAGGACGAGAACCTGCTGCAGCTGCTGGCCGACACCGTGGAAGAACTCACCGGCGAAAAGATCAGCGGCGTAAGCACCGACGGCTGCGGCACCCCGGTCTACCTGATCAGCCTGATTGGCCTGGCCCGCGGCTTCGCCCGTCTGGCCACCGCCGAAGCCGGAACCCCCGAGGCCCGCGTGGCCGCAGCCATGTCCAGCTACCCTGAACTGGTAGCTGGCGAGGGCCGCGACGTCACCGCTCTGATGCGCGCTATCCCGGGCGCCGTGGCCAAGGACGGCTTCGAAGGCATCCAGGCTGTCGCACTGCCCGATGGCACGGCACTGGCAGTGAAGATCGCCGATGGCGGGGACCGCGCCCGCATGCCGATCACCGTCAAGCTGCTCGCCAAACACCTGGGCGATACCGCTGGCGCAGCCCTGGCCGAATTGGCTTCCAGCCCTGCCTTGGGCGGTGGCGCCCCGGTGGGTGTGCTGGCAGCACTCTAGATTTCTCTTTTTCGCATAACTACCTTTTTGGAGATACATCCACCATGTCTGAAACCTTGCTCAGCGGCGAAACGCGTAGCGAGCATGATCTGATTGGCGACCTCGACATCCCTGTGGAGGCCTACTGGGGCGTGCACACCCTGCGCGCCAAGAACAACTTCAACATCACCGGCACCACCCTGGCTGGCAACCCGCACCTGATCCGCGCACTGGCGCGCGTGAAGCAGTCCGCGGCCCGCGCCAACCACGAGCTGGGACTGCTGGACGCCGACCGCGCCCGGGCCATCGACCAGGCCTGCGAGTCCATCGCCCACGGCTCGCTGCACGACCAGTTCATCCTGGATCCGATCCAGGGCGGCGCCGGCACCAGCACCAACATGAACGCCAACGAGGTCATCGCCAACCTGGCCCTGGAAATCCTGGGCCACCAAAAGGGCGAGTACCAGTACCTGCACCCGAACGACCACGTGAACCTGTCGCAGTCCACCAACGACGCGTACCCGACCGCGGTCAACATCGCCACCCACTTCGCCACCCAGCCGCTGTTGGAAGCGATGAAGACGCTGGAAGATTCCTGCAATGCCAAGGCCTCAGAATTCCGCACCGTGGTGAAGATGGGCCGCACCCAGCTGCAGGATGCCGTGCCGATGACCGTGGGCCAGGAGTTCCGCGGCTGGGCCGTGACCCTGGGCGAGGACCGGGCCCGCCTGGCCGAGTCGCTGTCCCTAGTCACCGAGATCAACTTGGGCGCTACCGCCATCGGCACCGGCTTGAACGCGCCGGCTGGCTACGCCGAGGCAGCCTGCCGCCACCTGCGCGAGCTGACCGGGCTGCCGCTGACCACCAGCCCGGACCTGATCGAAGCGACGTCCGATGTGGGCGCCTTTGTGCACCTCTCCGGCGTGCTCAAGCGCGTGGCCTTGAAGATCTCGAAGATCTGCAACGACCTGCGCCTGCTCTCCTCCGGTCCGCGCGCGGGCCTGAACGATATCCACCTGCCTGCCGTGCAGTCCGGTTCATCGATCATGCCCGGCAAGGTCAACCCGGTGATCCCGGAAGTCGTCAACCAGATCGCCTACCAGGTAGTCGGCCATGATCTGACCGTGACCATGGCAGCCGAAGGCGGCCAGCTGCAGCTGAACGCCTTCGAACCAGTAATCGTCCACTCGATCGGCCTCTCGCTCAAGCACCTGACCAATGGCTGCTTGACCCTGGCCAAAAAGTGCATCGACGGCATCACCGTTGATGAACAAGCGCTACGCCGCGAGGTGGAGAACTCCATCGGCTTGGTGACCGCGCTGAACCCACGTTTGGGCTACGCAGCCAGCACCTCGGTGGCTTTGGAAGCGTTGCACACTGGACGCGGCGTGGCAGAGCTGGTGCTCGAACGCGGGCTGCTCTCTGCACAAGACCTTAATGAGCTGCTCTCCCCAGAGCGCCTCGCAAACCTCTCCGACTAGCTTCAAGGATCCTCATGGACTCATCCACCCCGCACGCCACAGCGGCACATGTGCCTGACGCAGCGCTGACCGCCGGCGACAATGATTACCACAAGGGCCTTTCCTCCCGACAAATGCAGATGATCGCGATCGGCGGCGCCATCGGCACCGGCCTGTTCATGGGCGCCGGCGGCCGACTGGCCGATGCCGGTCCTGGCATTGTCATCAGCTACGCAGTCTGCGGCTTCTTCGCCTTCCTGATCCTGCGTGCCCTGGGTGAGCTGGTCATGCATCGCCCATCCACCGGCTCCTTCGTCTCCTACGCTCGCGAGTTCTACGGAGAGAAGGCTGCCTTCGCCACCGGTTGGCTGTACTGGCTGAACTGGGTGATGACCGCCATCGTGGACATCACTGCGGTGGCCCTGTACATGGGCTTCTTCGGCAAGTACGTGGCCTGGATCAACGCTGTGCCGCAGTGGGTCTGGGCGCTGCTGGCACTGGCCGTGGTGCTGACCATGAACCTGATTTCGGTCAAGGCCTTCGGCGAGATGGAATTCTGGTTCGCGCTGATCAAGGTGGTGGCGCTGGTCGCCTTCCTGATCATCGGCTGCTACTTTGTCATCTTCGGCACCCCGGTGGAGGGCCACGAAGTCGGCTTCTCATTGATCACCGATAACGGCGGCCTGCTGCCCAACGGCTTGATGCCGGTGCTGGTATTGATGCAGGGCGTGGTCTTCTCCTACGCTTCGATCGAGCTGATCGGCACCGCCGCAGGCGAGGCCAAGAACCCCGAGAAGGTCATGCCCAAGGCCATCAACACCGTGATCATCCGCATCGCCGTGTTCTATGTCGGTTCCCTGGTCCTGCTCTCGCTGCTGCTTCCATACAGCGCCTACAGCTCGGGCGAATCCCCGTTCGTGACCTTCTTCGGTTCCATCGGCGTGCAGGGCATGGATGTCATCATGAACCTGGTGGTGCTCACCGCGGCGCTGTCCTCGCTGAATGCAGGCCTGTACTCCACCGGCCGCATTATGCGTTCGATGTCCCTGAACGGTTCAGCTCCACGCTTTGCCGGACGCATGAACAAGGCTGGCGTGCCATACGGCGGCATTGTGATCACCGCCGTGGTGGCAGTGCTCGGTGTTGTCCTGAATGCCATCGTTCCCGCTGCGGCCTTCGAGATCGTGCTGAACTTCGCCGCCATCGGCATCATCGCTTCCTGGGGCATGATCGTGTTGTGCCAGATGGCCCTGGTGAAGTCGGCCAAGCGTGGCGAACAGGATCGTCCAAGCTTCCGCATGCCACTGGCGCCGATTTCCGGCTGGGTCACCCTGGCCTTCCTGGTCATGGTGCTGGTCATGATGGCCTTCGATAACCCGGTAGGCACCTGGACTGTCGCCTCGCTGGTCATCATCATCCCGATGATCATCGGCGGCTGGTACCTGTGCCGCGGCCGGATCAACGAACTGGCCAAGGCCCGCATGAACGCCAAGGCGCCGGCGAACGAGGTCTAAGCGACTTCGCTTTTACCGCGTAAAGAGCGGCCCGGAAAACACAGCTTCAAGCTGATTTCCCGGGCCGCTGTTTTGTTTTGAAAGACCCGCCAAGGTACTGACTCCGATAATTGCTGGTCTTGTTTTAAGCGTTGAATCCCGCGACGCATAACCCCGACTTACTGGTGCAATCGGCACAAGATGATGTTGCGCTTTGCGAAGCTATTCGAAGCGCCGCTGGTCCTCAGAGCGTTCATCGCAAGTCCAGATTTTCTTGGAACCGCTGGTCTACCAGAAGCTAGTTCGCTCCACCTGTCTGGCAAGGTCACTTGGCAGGGAAAAATTCGCTGGCTACCTATCGAAGAAGGCTGGTGTTACTTCGTCGAAAACTTCGCCATCCTTCTTCAACAGAACCTATTGCGTGGTCCTACTCCTGGCGCTGTGAATCGCGGTCCAGATGAGACGTTTCTCGAGCTGAAAAACCCACCAAAAATTGTCGAACCAAAAAGACAACGAACGTCACGATAGCAATAGCGATTATTGCAACGACAATCTGCCACGGTTGCATTTCAAATACTCTCTTTCAATATGCTTCGATCATGAACCGAACGATGAGGTGGAGCCACCACCAGTATTGACGTTTAGGATCACTCCTACATCGCGACTAGTTGGTATTCCTGCAATTTTCACGGTTTGTCGGGCCTTCAACTGAGCTTTGGCCGTCTGACTTGAGTATGCAGAGCGCTTGATGTAGCTCAACGAGCCTTTTCCCATCCCGATTCCGCCTGTTTTGGGGTTGCTAATACTTTTGATGTAATGACCGTTGCTCAGACTATAACGGAAGCTGGCCGTAAAACCTGCTGACCAAGTTACTGCTTGGTGCCACACCTGGCAACTGCTTTTATGCGTCATACCTACTTCGTACTTGGTTGTGCATCCCTTGACGCAAGCAGGCAATGCTAGCGGGAAACCACCCATTGAAGCAGCGGCAGAATTGTCAGGAAATACGGTTTCACTGATCGCCGAACCATCCTCCCAAGATTTGGTAACGGTTTGCGAACCATCAGGATTTAGTGCCTTGGTGACATTCACAGGCGATTTCATCGTCTCAGAATCCAATTTCCTTCCTGATGAAATTTTTTCGAGAAGAGCACTTTGTTTAGCAACAGGGATATTCAGCTTTTCGAATGATTTCTCGATATATTCTAGGTCGTCCGCGCCCAAGAGCGATTCCGCATCAGAGTTCCTTGTCTGCGATGACTGGACTGTTGAGGTGGCTGCCTAGGCCGGTGACATGCTGACAGCGAGACCCGCTGTTAATGCGCAACGAGCAACGGCAACTGACACTTTTTTGACTGAAATTCTCACTTATCCTCGAACTAGATTTTCTGGATACTGTAAAAATTACCGGCGGACAGCCTGGTTCCATCTGTACAAAAGTACAGAAGCCGAGAAGTTCTTAACTGTAGGTTCCTGGCCACAGGTTCTGGACAGAAATCGGGAGGTCAAGATCATTTACTCAACAACATCGGGGCAAGGCGTGGGTTACGTGAATCGTCCAGAAATCCTTCGCCTCAATCGGCTGGCACATTATCGGTTTAGCGTAACTTTGCCCCGACAGTAGTTTAGGGCTCTTATCAGTGGCAAGATGAGTGAGGTGGAACACTCTAAGCATTCATTTCATAATTTAGACAGCTACATCGGACTAGCCCGCGTCGGCGGATTGACGCTCTCCCCCGACGGAACACAATTGGTCACCACCATGAGCACTCTGTCCGAGGATGAAACTAGCTACGACAGTGCACTGTGGTCTATCGACCCCAAAGGCCAGTTGCCAGCGCGCCGGCTCACCTTCGGCGAACACGGCGAATCCCAACCTCAGTTCACCGCTAACGGCGACCTACTATTCGTGGCCAAACGTTCCAGCAAGGACGACGCCAAACCTGAAGGATGGCTACTACCAGCGGCAGGTGGTGAAGCCCGTCCGGTCATTTCTCACCCGGCCGGCGTGCAATCACTAAGCGTCTGCAGTAAGTCACCGCAAACCATCGTGTTAAAAAGCAGCGGCCACAGCCGCGCCAAAGACCTTGAAGCCGAAGAAAAACTGCGCACGGACCGCAAAGACAAAAAGGTCTCCGCCATTTTGCACACCGGATACCCGGTGCGTTACTGGGACCATGATCTGGGTCCAGCAACTGCCCACTTCTATTCGGGCAACCTTCCTGAAGTCCAAGATTCTAAGCGCGCAGAACTCACCGATCTGACACCAGGCATCGGTGCCAACCTGCAAGAAACAGCCTTCGATGTTGCCTCGAACGGTGATTTTTTGATCACCGAATGGCAAGTTCCTGAAGGTCGAGCTTCCAGTGCCCCGGGTCTGATGCGTATCGATCTACATACCGGCGCACAAGAAATGTTGTTGAGCCCGGATGACACCTACGAATACACCATTGGCAAGATCAGCCCAGACTCCAAGGAGCTGGCCTACGCACGCTGGCACCGTTCCACTGCGCAGACCGCCCCGGTCTTCGAACTGTGGCTGATGCATTTGGCCGATGGTTCAACCCACCAGATCGCCGATGGCTGGGACCGCTGGGTCAACGACATCCAGTGGGTGCCCAATGGGCGTTCGCTGCTGCTCACCGCGGATGACAACGGGCACAGCCCGATCTTCCACCTGAGCCTGTACAACGACAAGATCACCCGGCTCACCGATGACGGCAGCTTCACCGACGTCACCATCAGCAGCGATTCACGCACCGCCTACGCGCTGCGTTCCAGCTACCTCTACCCGGCAGAGCCGGTGGCCGTGGACCTGACCCACGTCCACGAGCTCGAAGCCGGCGACTTCGCCGAAGCCACGCTACTGAACTCCCCCGCCGAGCGCCCCGCGCTTCCCGGCACCCTGACCGAGGTCAGCACCACGGCCGAGGATGGTTCCACCGTCCGCGCCTGGCTGGCCCTGCCGGAGACGGCCTCGGCACAGAACAAGGCGCCACTGCTGCTCTGGATCCACGGCGGTCCGCTGGGTTCGTGGAATGCTTGGAGCTGGCGTTGGAGCCCCTGGCTGCTGGTGGCCCAAGGCTACGCGGTATTGCTGCCGGACCCCGCCCTGTCCACCGGCTACGGCCAGGACTTCATCCAGCGCGGCTGGGGTCGCTGGGGCCAGGAGCCCTTCACGGATCTCATGGCCATCACCGATGCGACCGAAGCCCGCGAGGATATCGACGAAACGCGCACCTCCGCAATGGGCGGATCCTTCGGCGGCTACATGGCCAACTGGGTGGCCGGGCATACCGACCGCTTCAAGGCCATCGTCACCCACGCCAGCCTGTGGGCCTTGGAAGGCTTCGGCAAGACCACCGATGCGGCCTTCTACTGGACCCGCGAGATGAGCCCGGAAATGCGCGAGCAGAATTCTCCGCATCATTCGATCGGCAATATCGTCACCCCGATGCTGGTCATCCACGGCGACAAGGACTACCGGGTGCCCATCGGCGAGGGCTTGCGCCTGTGGTACGAGCTGCTGGCCGATTCGGGTTTGCCGCAGAAGGAAGACGGAAGCACCGAGCACCAGTTCCTGTACTTCCCGGACGAGAACCACTGGATCCTCAGCCCGCAGCACGCGAAGATCTGGTACGAAGTGGTTACCGAGTTCCTCTCCCAGAAGGTCTTGGGCAACGCCCCTGGCGAGCTGCCTGAACTCTTGGGCTAAGGCATGCCGGTTTTGCCGGGGCGGGCGCTATGCTTGCCCCGGCAAAACCACCTTCTGCGGCTCATCGCCGCCGGCACCTCGGCTAGCCAGCACCAGATCGCGGGCGCGCTTGGCCACGTCGGCATCACGCTCATCAAGCAGTGCCACCAGGCGCTGCAGGTGCTCGGCCCGTGTCCCGAAGCTGGAGCCAAGACGTTCGGACAGGCTCATGGTGGACAGCTCTTCTGCCTCGCGCCAGGCCATCATCAATGCGCGTTCGAATAGCCGCTGCCCAGCCTCATCCGCCCGGCCGGACTCTGAGGAACCCAATACGGCCACCGCATTGATCTGCGAATCCTCCAGCCCCAAAGCCAGCTGCTCCAAACGCCTGCGGGTCTGCTCCAACGCTCGTGAACCGCGCGAGAACCGGTTGATCCGCGACGTCGCACCCAGCAGGTAGGCAACCAGTTGGATCAGGTTGAGCACGGTGAAGAAGAACATGAACGCGAGGATCCAGAACAGCAAGGCCGCGTTGTAGTCAGGCTCTTCGTATCCTGCCTGCTTGAGCACCGTCGCGAAGTCCTCCGCGGCGTGGGCCACTTCCATGGACGGGTATTGGGATTCATGGATGCTCCCATACTCCCACCCGATCGTGGATCCCCACGAGGCGGTCCCGCTGATCACTGCACCTGAGATCAGGCCGGGCATGATGCCCTTGCCTTCATCGGTGATCAGCAAGGGAATAATGGTCAGGTCTTCAGGCAATTCCTGATCGACCGGATCCATGCGGTCCTTGTACTCGTGCTTGATCCGCCAGATCGCCTGCTGCACGCTGCGCGGTGTTGACTCACGGTATTCAGAGCCTTCCCTGGCATGCAATTCCAAATAGGATTCAGCATCACGCACCGCCACCAAGAGGTGCTGTTCTACCTCGAAGTCCTCTTCCATGTACTTGCGGATCTCGGATTCATCAACCAGGCCGTTCTTGTCATCGATTTCCAGCACCATGCCCTGGCCCGAGCCCTCATAGGTGGCCCGAGGTTTTTTGGTGACGTTGTACACGATGATTCCCGCGGCAATCAGGCTTGCGCACAACAGCACCGCAAGCAGTCCGATGACCTTGGCACGGCCGAGTTTGCCCGGTTCATCCTTGCCGCCAAGGCGCACCGCAGAAAATTTTTCCAGCAACGCTGCTTGCCACGAGGTGCGCTTGGTTTCGGTCTTCCGGCCGTGGTCGGTGCTCAGCGTATCGCCGAGAATTGATCGAGCCACGCTATTGGCCACATGCAATTGATGCAAGGCGCCTTGCTGCGAGACCGGCGCCAGACCCAGGGTGGAGCGCAACTGGTTATGCTCCGCGGGCACTTCGGGGATGGGCGGGCGCTTCCCATGCGGATAACGGCGCAGTTTGCGGATGAGGCGCCCGGCAATCTGCGACAATTCTTCTTCGGCGCTCGCCCAGGCTTGCACCGCGTTGTTCTGTTTCGCGTCGCCTTGTGCTGCATCCAGCAAGGTTCCCAGAGCTTCGCGAAGCGCCGCCAGGTCGGCGCCGGCCACCATTTTTCCGGGGGCGTTTTCCAGGCGGATCAGCAGTTCTGTGGCGGCATCGTTGATCGGGCTGCTGAGCTGATCGAAGGTGGACCCGGTGCCGGCCAGGCGCGCATGGACCGATCCGGCACCCATGAGGCTGTCGGCCAGGGTGGTGAGCTTGCGGGTGGTGGCTTCAAATCCGACGAGCTGTTCGCCGGTCTTCTTGGCCAGGCATTGTTCGCCATCGAAGATCGCTGCAACCAGCGGATCTTCATTGCGAGCCGCATTCAGGGACAGCTTCTGCAGCTGGTTCCAGGCTTTGGTGAACCCTTGCGGACGCTTCGACTCATCGGTAGCGACATAGGTGGCTTCCAGGGCTTCCAAGTCCAGTACCACGCGGGCCAGCTTGCGTTGGGCTACGGCCAGCCGACGGTGCCGGGACTCCCACCGCGAACGGAAACGCAACGCCGGAACGAGGAACGCGGCCGTGAGCATTGCGCTCAGACCCACCACCGAGAACCAGAACATGACCGAACTTGTCGGGGATTGATCCAGCACCACCGAAGCGGTATGCGCCGCAGCTACCACGGCTTTGACGCCGTGGCCTACGGAGACGTTCTTGGTGAAGGCATTCTCGATGTCGTAGCGGGCGTCGGTCCGCTCTTCCTTGCTGCCCGTGAGATTCTCGGCCAGCGCCACCCCGCTGAAACGCTCATCAACATCCGAGTTCTTGGGATCCAGGTCCTCCAGCTTGGACGAGATGATGATCTGGCCATCAGGCACTTGGCCACGGAGAGTTTCATCGCCGGTCAGCCAGCGGTCCGCCAGGATCACGGTCAGCGGTTGCGAGGAACGCACCGGGTGCTCGGCCAGTTCAGCGTTGACCCGCTCCTGGCTGATATTAAAATCTTGCTTTCCCTGGACCTGCACGGTGACTTCATACGGCAGCGGGACACTGGCCGCGTGGAGTGCGAACGCCGCACGGACACCGAGCATGGCAGTGACCAGCGCAAGGAAGAGCGCAACAAATGCCGTCCAATGATAAGGCCGGCGCAAGCGGCGCCCCATGGAATCGTGCATCAACCGGGCGGCCATTATTTCTGCCCGCCAACGGGTGCAAATACGCGGAGCACCGAAATCGGGTCATTGGGTTTGGCTCCCTCACGCGGCAAGAAGGCGAACAGTTGCTCCTCAAGCTTCGCATCGACTTTAATCTGGGCCGCCTCGGCTTGGGACAGCGCCAGGTCAATCAGGGAATCCAGCTCATCACGGAGCACCCACAAGTCTTCCAGCAGCTGCGCTGCCGCCTGAAGCCCTGGCTTGGCCTTGGCCCGTTCATGCATCTGGTCAAGGGCATCGGTGTGGGTGACGATCGCGGTGCGAATCTGCGGCACCACCTGCAGCCCGGCAGCCCCGTCGTGGTCGATCAGTTGAACCAGCAGCTGCAGTCCCCCGCGATGCTGTTCGATGATCTGGTTCCACGACTTCACCGAATTGCCGGCGGTGCCGGTGAGGCTGCGGGCCAGCTCCACCGCGCGGCGCAGCAGGCCCAGGTGCTCGGCTTGCCCTTCGAGCTGCCGGGCCTGCTTTTCGGAGATGTTCCCTTCGACAATGGCGTCTTGCACGTCAGCGCCCACGGCCCCGTTCTCGGCGAGGGCGAGCTCGCGCTGCACTTGGATCTCTTTGAGCGTCCGGGTACTGCGGTTCGAAGCCTGCGTATCTACGGCGGTCGTCGGAGTACGCCGCAGCGCATTCAGATCCTTCTGGATCGAAGCTTCCCAGCCTTCAGCTTGCTTGAGGCGCTTCTTGGCTGCGGCCTGCACGTCCTTGCGGCGTTTCTGGCGCAGTCCGACAAAGACGAGAACCGCGACAATCAGCAAGAGCACGCCGAAAACAATGCCCATGGCGATTTTCTTGTCCAGCGGAGCCCGGAGATTCTCGGTGGTGGAGATGGCGACTGCGCTGATTCCAGCGGTGTAGTCGCCAGCTTCGAAATGCTTGGTGCCGGCATCTAGGATCTTGTCTTTGCTTCCGGTTTCGGTTTCCCTCACATTGCGCCCGGGATCAACGAAGACTTCGACCTGGCCGTCGGGTGATTCGGGGAGCATCACGCCTACAGCAATCCAGCCCTCCCCCACGTAGCCTTTGGTTTTGCCGTTCTCCAGCCAGTCATCGCTCAAGGCATCGCTGTCGCCGAACATCAGCATGCCTCGCACCAGTTGGCTGGCGCCTTTGAGATTATTGGGTTTTTTATCTACGCCCAACAAGATTTTGGCGTTCTGACCGTCGACTGCTTCACGGACCGCATCCATGATTTTCTGCGAATCAACGTCATCGATCGCGGTATCGGTGACGGCAAGATACATCTTGCCTTCTTGGGAAGTCACCGACGGAATGAGGATGGTGTCATCATCCTCTGATTCGCTGTTTGGCGAGGCGGAGGGGTACACGGGTTCCGAAGATTCCGCGGTGGTACTCGCTGTTGCACCCTGTGCGGGAATGCTGGGCGCGCTCAGGCCTAGAATGCTTGCCAGAGCCACCGTGCAGGCAACTAAAACTGTTCGACGCAGTGACTTTTCTAGGCTGGTGCGAGTCATGAAAACTACTGTATCAACAGGGCGTTGACTAACTATTGCAGCATGTCGTCGCCGCAACTACGTCGCGAGCGCATCCCAGTTCGCACCGACGAGACCTAATTTGTCGGGGTTCGAGACCTGCAGTATCTGCTGAACCGACCCGGAAACCACGTCGATGACCAGCACGTCTTCCCGGCCTTCAATGGCAAACCGCAAGGCCGGTTCGCCATTGACCCTGCCGGTGGATATCTGGCGTCCCGGGTTCTTCCGCTCTATCCCGATCATGAAACGAGCAATCCGCTGTGCTCCAACAACCGGGTTGCGCGCTGCCCGGACTTTTCCTCCGCCGTCGGAGTACAGCACTGCGTCATGGGCCAGAAGCTTGATTACCCCCTCGGTGTCAGCACGATGGATGGCCTGGACAATCTCGGTCAGGACCGACGAGACACTGGAGACATCGTGTTGCGCAGTCCTGGCTTGCTCCAGCTTCTTGGCCGCCCGGCTCAGCATCTGACGTACGGCCGCCGGCGAGCTTTCAAGCACTGGCGCGATGTCGGCGGCTGAATACCCCAAAGCATGGTGGAGCACATAGGCGGCCCTGGCCTGCGGGGAAAGTTCCTCGAGCAGCAGCAGGATCCCGAGCCGCAGCATCGAATCATTGATCGCGGCCTCTTCGGGCAGCATCTGCTGGTCGATAGGCTCCGGAAGCCAGGAGCCGACATAGTCCGTGCGCTGGTGCTGGGCCGAGCGCAAGACGTCGATGGATCGGCGGGTGGTCAACGTCGTGAGGAATGCCGGCCAGTTCTGCACCGAAGCCGCCTGGCCAGGCTCAAGCTTGAAGACCTGTTCGCCCACTGCGGCAACCACGTCTTCAGCCTGAGCCCAGACACCGAGCATGTTGTAGACCAGCACCGTGAACCGGGGCTTGGACTCGTGCCAATGCTCCAGCGCGGCGGTCGCTTCGGGTTGTTCCACGCGCCCGATCGTATCAGCAGCTTTGGGCATTAACCGCGTACGGGTGGTTCGAGCTGGGTGGTGATTGCGATGCGATTCCAGACATTGATCGTGGCAATAGCCAGGATCAGATTCCCAACTTCTTCGTCGCTGAATTCTTCGGCGGCGTCATTCCAGACTTCGTCACTGACTCCGCGCGAGGAATCCAGACGCGTGACCTCATCGGTCAGGCGCAGGGCCGCGCGTTCTGCATCGCTGAACAGCGGCGAATCGTTGTATGCAGCCACTGCGAAGAGCTTCGCTGCCGGGATGCCCATGGCCATCGCGTCATGCGAATGCATGTCCGTGCAGAATGAGCATCCGTTGAGGATCGAAGCGCGCAGCTTGACCAGTTCGTAGAGTTCCTTCGGCACCGACGAGCTGGCATAGGATTCCAATCCCAAGACAGCTGCGTAGCCCTTCTTATGGGTTTTGCTCAAGTTCATGCGCATGGCGCTGCTCCCCTTCAATCGATGTCGGAGGCATTGTTTGTGCCTTCACTACATACGTCGAAACAGGGAGCTTAACTGTGACACCCCCGAGGAAGAACTTTTCAAAGTCCTCCTCGGGGGTGCCAACCAGGTCATGCTAGTCCAGCAACATGGCGGGTTCCTGCAGGATGGAAGCCACATCAGCCATGAAGCGAGCCGAGAGGTCACCGTCAACAACGCGGTGGTCGAAGGACCCGCCCAGAGTGGTGATCCAGCGTGGAACGACTTCGCCGTCGACAACCCATGGCTTCTGGCGGATGGTGCCGAAGGCAACGATCGCGACTTCACCCGGGTTGATGATCGGGGTACCGGTATCAATGCCCAGCGCACCGATATTGGTGATGCTCAGCGAGCCATCACGCATGTCCTCTGGACGGGTCTTGCCGGCACGAGCGGTGGTGGCCAGCTCGTTCAGGGCAATAGCCAGTTCCTTCATGTTCAGGTTCTGGGCATCCTTGATATTCGGTACCAGCAGGCCACGCGGGGTGGCTGCGGCGATGCCCAGGTTCATGAAGCGCTTCTGGTGGATTTCCGCTCCGTTTTCGGTTTCCACCCAGCTGGCATTGACCGAAGGGTTGCGGGCCGCAGCCCAGATGACGGCGCGGGCCAGCACCAGCAGCGGGGAGACCTTGATGCCTTCGAAGTCGCGGGACTTCTTCAGCCGCTGCACGTACTCCATGGTGCGGCTGGCATCCACGTCAACGAAGATCGAGACATGCGGCGCGGTGAAGGCCGAGTCCACCATGGCCTTGGCGGTTGCCTTGCGTACGCCGCGCACCGGGGTGCGTTCCACACGGGCATCTGCCAGCTGGCCGTGGGCCCAGTAGGTTGGCGCTGCGGCGTGCTCGGCTTCGCGCTGTGCCTGGTAGCTGTTCACGTCTTCGCGCGTGATTTCGCCCTGGGTTCCGGTGCCGACAACATCGTTGATATCGATGCCCAGTTCCTTGGCCAGGCGGCGTACCGGCGGTTTGGCCAATACCCGGTCTACGAAGCTGGCCACGGCAGGCTTGCGGCGATCGACTTCTTCGCGCACGACGCTGCCCAGCGACTGGGCGCGACGCGAAATGGTGTCAGCCAGTGCCGCGCCGGAGTTCCGCACTGCCGCAGTGCGGGCGCCGGTGGCCGATGGGGCTGGGCGGCTGGTGCGCTGGCGGCGTACCGAGGAGTCAGCGGTTGGGCCGGAGCCGACCAGCGGGCCGGGTTCTTCCGAGGCCTGCGGGGCCGCGGTATTCAGTGCTTCCACCGGTTCTGGTACGCCTGTTGGAGGTGCGGCGTTGCCGTCTTGGTCAATGCTGATCAGCGGGTGGTCCACCAATACGGTGTCGCCTTCGGCGGCGTGCAGTTCGGTGACAACGCCGGCGAATGGGCAGGGCAGTTCAACAAGCGACTTCGCGGTTTCGATCTCGACGAAGATCTGGTTGACCTCGACGGTGTCGCCCACCTGGACTTTCCACGAGGCGATATCTGCTTCGGTCAGGCCTTCGCCCACATCGGGGAGGTTAAAAACAGTCATTTCTACTCCTTGGGTTCCGCTTTAGTAAGCGAATGACCGGTCGAGGGCTTCAAGCAACTTGTCGATATCCGGCAGGTACTGGGACTCCACCTTGGATACCGGATATGGCATGTGGAATCCGCCGACGCGCAGCACCGGTGCTTCCAGGGAAAGGAAAGCGCGCTCGGTGATTCGGGCCGCGATCTCGCCGCCGATGCCGCCGAAGGTCGGTGCCTCGTGGGTGACGATCAGCCGTCCGGTCTTCTGCACCGACTCGGTGATGGTGTCGAAGTCGATCGGGGAAATCGAACGCAGGTCGATCACCTCGATGCTCCGCCCGTCTTCCAGCGCGGCATCAGCGGTAGCCAGTGCGATCGGAACCAGCGGGCCGTAGGCGACGATGGTTGCGTCGGTGCCGGGACGGACCACCTGGGCTTTGAAGGCGTCCAAAGCCGGGGTTTCGGTGTCGACTTCGCCTTTGAGCCAGTAGCGGCGCTTCGGCTCGAAAACGATGACCGGATCCTGGCAGTCGGCGGCCTGCTGGATCATCCAGTAGGCGTCGTGCGCGTTGGATGGGGTGATGATGCGCAGTCCTGCGGTGTGGGCAAACAGCGCTTCGGGTGACTCCGAGTGGTGCTCGATGGAGCCGATGCCGCCGCCATATGGAATGCGGATAACCACTGGAGCGGTCAGGCGTCCTTCGGAGCGGGCATGCATTTTGGCCAGCTGCGTGGTGATCTGGTTGAAGGCGGGGAAAACGAAACCGTCAAACTGGATCTCGACGATCGGGCTGAAGCCGCGCAGAGCCATTCCGACGGCGGTGCCGACGATGCCGGCTTCACCCAATGGCGAGTCGATTACCCGGTGGGAACCGTACTTGTCGATCAGTCCATCGGTGACGCGGTAGACGCCGCCGAGGCGTCCGATGTCCTCGCCCATGAGCAACGATTTGTCGTTGGTATCAAGAATCTTGTCCAGGCCCGAGGTGATGGCCTTGGCCAGGGTCATTGTTGTGGTCATTTACTGCTCTCCCTCGGCCGCGTCAGCGAATCCAGCTTCGTATTCCATGTGCCAGGCAAGTTCTTCCTGGATCAGCGGATGTGCTTCTGCGTAGACCTGTTCAAAGGACTTGGCCAATGGCGGAACAGGGAAGGCCATTGCGTCTTCGCGCACCTTGGCCGCCATGGCATCGGCGTCTGCGGCTAGCTGCTCGAAGAATGCGTCATCGACGAGGTTGTTTTCGCGGAGGTAGGTTTCAAGGCGAACCAGTGGGTCCTTGGGAGCCCACTGCTTTTCCTCTTCGCTCATGCGGTACTTGGTGGGATCGTCGGCGGTGGTGTGCGCGCCGAGTCGGTATGTCACAGCTTCGATGAAGACCGGACCTTTGCCGCTGCGTGCATGCTCAAGGGCCCAGCGGGTCACTGCAAGAACAGCCAAGACGTCATTGCCATCGACGCGGATGCCCGGCATGCCGTAGCCGGCAGCGCGGTTGACCAACGGAACCTTGGACTGCACTTCGAACGGCACGGAGATGGCGTACTGGTTGTTCTGGCAGAAGTACACCACTGGAGCGTTGAACGAGTTGGCGAAGACCATCGACTCGTGGGTCTCGCCCTCAGTGGATGAGCCATCCCCGAAGTACGCCACCACCGCGTTGCCTTCGGCAGCGCGGCGTTCTTCATCCCAGCCGTGCTGTTCCATGTTCAAGGCCATGGCGTAGCCGGCCGCATGAGGCATCTGCGCCGCGAGGACCATGGTGTACATGTGGAAGTTGTTTTCCCTCGGATCCCAACCGCCACCGGAGATTCCGCGGAAGAGTCGCAGCATTTCCGAGAAGGAAACATTGCGGGTCAGGGCCACGCCGTGTTCGCGGTAGGTAGGGAAGATATAGTCGTTCGGCCGGGTAGCGCGGCCTGAACCGATCTGGGCTGCTTCTTGTCCGCGCAGTGGGACCCAGAGGGCCAGCTGGCCCTGACGCTGCAGTGCCGTGGCTTCCTGGTCGAAACGGCGGGTCATTGCCATATCGCGGTAGAAACCACGCAGCATTTGATCATCAACGTCACCCAGATACGCATCATACGTTTCGTGGGAGTGACGCTGGCCGTCCGGGGTCAAGATCTGAATCAGATCCGACTCCGTCGCCTGAGTCGCAGCACGCGTCATATATCTTCCTTTGATCATGAATATGCCCCACACGGAATACATTCCGCATGGGACATATACGGCTTGTCTAACTCCTAAGCCTATAGCCATTGACCGCTAAAACGCGAGACAACAGCACCAATCAGCTATGCGCCAAATACAGTGATTCCTTGCACAGTTCAATGAATCGATCATTAGCTTCCACTTCGCCGATCGATACCCGCACGCCTTCATTGGCGAAACCACGCACCGAAAGCGCGACAGCATTTGCCCGCTCCACGAACTCCGAAGTCTTTTCACCCAAGGGCAACCAGACGAAGTTCGCTTGGGTCGAAGGGATCTTCCAGCCCTGATCCTTCAACGCCACCACCACGCGCTCGCGTTCCTGAACCAACGAGTCGACGCGTTCAAGCACACGGTCAATTTGCGACAACGAAGCGACAGCGGCATCTTCAGCAACGCTTGATACCGCAAACGGCGTAGCCATCACGCGGATGTTATTGGTGATATCCGGGTGGGCGACAGAATAGCCAACCCGCAAATTCGCCAGGCCATGAGCCTTCGAGAAAGTACGCAGCAGGACAACGTTCTCGTGTTCGTTGTAGGTATGGAGCCCATCTACCGACTTCTCATCGCGAACGAACTCGATGTAGGCCTCGTCCAGAACCACCAGGACGTTCTTGGGAACTCGGGCCAAGAAGTCATCGACTTCGGCCTGGGTCAGGATTGGCCCCGTCGGATTATTAGGCGTGCACAGCAAGATCACCGACGTGTTCTCATTGACGGCAGCGATCATGGCTTCAAGATCGTGACGTCCGTCTTCCAGCAACGGAATCTCCACCGGAAGCGCACCTGCGGTCTGAACGAGAATCGGGTAAGCCTCGAAGGATCGCCAAGCGTAAATTACCTCGTCCTGGATTCCATCTTCGTTCTGTCCCGCGAAGGTGCTCAGAATTTGAGTCAGCGCACCGAGGGATCCGGCACCGGTGACGATATCTTCAGCTGGCACATCCAGGTACTCAGACAGCGCTTCACGCAGCTTGGTCGACAGTGGATCTGGATAGCGGTTCAAGCTGCTTTGCTCGATCACGGCTTGGTGCACAGTATCCAATGGGCCGAATGGAATCTCGTTCGATGACAGTTTGTAGGCAGTGATGCCTTCTACAGGTGCTGGCGGCTTGCCTGCAGCGTATTTTGGGAGACGTGCAACGACGGGGCGTGGCTGCACCTGGTCTTGGGTCACCGGATTTTCAGTCATAGCTAAAGCCTATCCCTCATTTAAGGGCTGATTACATCCGTTCCACATACCCAGCCCAGCTTTTTATGACAGAGTTAAAGCATGAGCTTCCTCATTCGAGTCATCATTAATGCTTTGGCCCTCGCGGCCGCCGTTTGGATTGTCCCCGGCTTGCAGATTCACGCTGTCGGCGACGGAGCAGCAAGTACCGCAATCGCCTACCTCGTTGTCGCCGTCATCTTCGGCTTGGTTAACGCCCTGGTACGTCCTATCGTCAAGTTCTTCTCCTTGCCGATCACCTGCCTGACGTTGGGCTTGTTCACTATCGTGATCAATGCGCTGATGCTGTTGCTCACTTCGTGGCTGACCAGCTTCACACCCATCGAGCTCTACATTGAGTCCTTCTGGTGGGACGCCATTGCCGGAACGATCATCATTGCGATCGTCTCCGCTGTCCTAGGACTGTTCGTCAAGAGCGACAGAGACTGACTCCGGCTCTGCGTTCATAGCGTATAAAAGTGGTTTCCCGGCGGAAACCACTTTTTTACTGCCTCCACCCGCATCAGTGGGGAAGGCTCATATTCTTGAGCCTCTGTTCGTTTTCTCTGCGTTGTTTCTCTGTCATCCTGCGAGGCACGCGCTCAATCTTGAACTTCCGAATTTTCATCGGAGTTTTCGGCAAGTGGAAGTGCCTGAGGTGCTCGCGGATTTCAGGTTTCGGTTTCTCACCCAACTCGCGCAAGTGATCCCCATAGTTCTTGAGCTGGTGCGGCGCTCCGAACAAGGAATGCTCATCAAGCAGTGGTTTGATCTTCTCGCGTGGCCCGTCAAAGATTGTCGTGTAATGGTTCCGGCCCCGATTCTTGTTCGGCGTTCCATCGGTTCCCGGGACCATATCCTTGTCATCTTCAACTGACAGGCTGCGCACGCGATCTGGGATTTCGATTCCGCCGATGGGTGAGCCCAGAGTGATCATCTTGTTCATCGTGTACTTGCGATTCAAGAACTTGTTCTTGATCAGCTGCGCCACATGAATCCCGCCTTGAGAGTATCCGGACAAGATGATCTCGTCTCCCTCCTTGGCACCGCTGGCTTCAATGGCATCAGCGATGGCATCCACATAGTTCTCTGATTCAAGCCCTAGGCCATCAACAATTCCCCAATCATCCCAAGGATTTTTACCTCCATTCCTTTCTTGCGTACCGGGGAGAATCACCGCATAAGTATTCTCATCGATTTCTACCACCATGAACTTTCCGTTACCCTCAGGTCCCTGGTCCTCGAGCATGCTGTGGAGTTCGTAGAAGCTTTCCGGTCCACCATTCACCTGGACTTCTTGCGGTGGGTCCTGCTGGGTAATGACAATTTCGGCATCACGACGTGAATCAAAGTGTCGCATCAGCTCGGTCAACTCCTTGGTTTGGATTTCAACCTGATCACCGAAGCTCTTGTCCCGGTCCAACATGAAATCCGGGCGCAGCAGCATCAACATGCGCAGGATTGTCTCCATGTGTCCAGTGGGTGGACGCATGTTGTTGTTCTTGATGTTTTGAATGACGTCGCCAAGCTTCTGCATGAAACTCTCGGACAGAATTTGGTGCTCCACCCGGTTCTCGGTGGCTTCGTAATTTCGGCCGGCCTGCCCAATGGCGGAACTCAATCGTCTGCTCTCAGAACCCGACGACTCGGCGTGGAACACCGATGCACGCAGCCGCCAAATAAGAGTGTCCAGGCTGGGGCTACGCGCAGCCACGCAAGCACCGATAGCCGCTGCAGCAATGTCATCTTGGCATCGGACCGCGGTACGCTGAACAGCGACCACCCGGTCTCGAACTTCGGCAAGTTCTTGCGAGACCCTCAGGCAGATCCCATACGCTTGCGCGTAATCAGCTTCGTTGTAATTGACGTCATACCCCATGATCAGAACGCCATCTTCTGCTTCACGATCTGCGACTCCAGTTCCTGGATCTCACGAATGGCAGCACTGAGATAAGCCTCGGATTCCGACAGCTCCTGGTTCAGCCGTTCCAACCAGGAGCTCAGCTCCAACACCCGTTCGTAGAAAGCACGTCCAGCAGCAGATTTCCAAGTCAACGGACCAATAGAATCAAGCTGAGTAATAGCGAAACGCGTGGTTTTCTGGGCGTCATCCAGCTGAAAAGCCATCGAGTCCAACGTTGCTGAGAACATCATTTTCCTGCTCCTCATCATTCGAATTCTGTTCCTCATCATGTGCGTGTGCTCGATGCGCCTGTGCAGGAATGTTGCTCGATGTGGAAACCTGCATGAAGTAAAAGATGTGATGGCGCGCCAGTGATGGAAGAATATGAGTATGGCTGAGATTGCGCGCACTTCCCTTGCTAATGAACCACTGGCTTTGACTGCCCTCGACGGACGCTACCGCAGCGCCGTGGCACCGCTGGTTGACTACCTTTCCGAAGCGGCTCTAAACCGCGATCGCGTTCACGTTGAAGTTGAATGGCTGATCCACTTGACCGACAACTCCGTTCTTCCAGGCACTGCCCCGCTGACTGATGATCAGAAGGCTGCCCTGCGAAAGATCGTCACCGACTTCAACGCAGATTCCGTGAAGGAACTGGCAGAGATTGAAGCAGTGACCGTTCACGACGTGAAGGCTGTCGAGTACTACATCGCCAACCGCCTCGAAGCTATCGGCATTGGCAACCTCAAGCCGCTGGTCCACTTCGGCTGCACCTCCGAAGACATCAACAACCTCTCCTACGCCCTGGGCGTTCAGGGCGGCGTGAACAATGTCTGGCTGCCAGCAGCTCGCGATCTTGTCGCACAGCTGGCCAAGATGGCTGAAGACTCCCGCGAAGTTCCAATGCTCTCGCGCACCCACGGCCAGCCAGCCACCCCAACCACCCTGGGCAAGGAACTGGCCGTCTTGGCATGGCGCCTGACCCGCCAGCTGGACCGCATCGAAAAGACCGAGTACCTCGGCAAGATCAACGGCGCCACCGGCACCTACGCTGCCCACTACGCTTCGGTGCCAAGCGCCGACTGGCAGCAGGTTTCCAAGAGCTTCGTTGAGCACCTGGGCCTGACCTGGAACCCGCTGACCACCCAGATCGAGTCCCACGACTGGCAGGCAGAGGTCTACTCAGACATCGCCCGCTTCAACAGCATCCTGCACAACCTGTGCACCGATGTCTGGAGCTACATCTCCATCGGCTACTTCGTGCAGATCCCTGTCGCTGGTGCCACCGGCTCGTCGACCATGCCGCACAAGGTGAACCCAATTCGCTTCGAAAATGCCGAAGCCAACTTGGAAATCTCCAATGGCCTGCTCAACACCCTGGGTTCAACCCTGGTGACCAGCCGCTGGCAGCGCGACCTGACCGACTCCTCCTCGCAGCGCAACATCGGCACCGCCATCGGCCACTCGGTTCTGGCGATCTCCAATGTTGCCAAGGGTCTGGACCGTCTGGACGTTGCCGAAGCTGTATTGGCTGACGACCTGGACCACAACTGGGAAGTTCTTGCCGAGGCCATCCAGATGGTCATGCGCGCTGAAGCTATCGCCGGAGTTGAAGGCATGGACAACCCATACGAGCGCCTGAAGGACCTGACCCGCGGACACCGCGTGGATGCAACGCGCCTGAAGGAATTCGTTGGCGAGCTCGGCTTGTCGGCAGAGGCCGAGCAGCGTCTGCAGTCACTGACCCCGGGCACCTACAACGGCATCGCTTCGCAGCTGGTTGACCACCTGAAGAAGTAGGGAGCTAACCGGCAGCAAGCAAGAAGCCCAGTTCATAATGAACTGGGCTTCTTGCTTTAATATTCAAAACTAGACTTTCAGCAGATCCTATAGGCGATCTTGCATTGCTGTTCGCACTGCCTTTTCACGTCTTGGCGTTCCGCAGAATTTGCCTTGAATCTGCTCTATCGTGCCGTATCAATCGGCTATGTTTGTTTCCACTTTTTCTCGTGATTGACCACGACCTTGCGCCGACTAAATTGATCTAAAACAGCTTGATAGTTTTTTGCGTAGTCCCTGGCCGGATAACGCAAGAGACTGACCTTGAACTGTGATTCACCAGTTCCGATGTCCGCCGACGTCGAATTGCTCGCGTTGCCAACTTTGACAAGCAACGCACGATGAAGCTCCGATTTGTCCCAAAGCAACTGGATCTTCGCTTCATTCACATATTCAATACTGGTAACTTCCTTGATCGTTGCCCAAGGCAGTAGCCGTCCGTCACGAATAGTCAGTCAGTCCGTCCTGATCAACGACCAAGTCCGTTGCCGCTGATCCTGACCGAGCAAATCCTATGAGCGCGCTTACCAGACCGACTACGCCAAAGATCAAGGCGAGGACGCCGAGTACAAGCGGGATCAACTGCACAGTTAGTTGAGCTCTACGAACAGAGTAGTCCGGCAGGCCATTGGTGATTAGAAACGTTCCCACGCCCGCTAAGATCACCCCTCCGCCAAGCAGGAAAAGACTTCTGCGAATTCTCGGACGATGATGTCCTGATTCGGAGATGAATCGAATAGCGTTTGAATCGGAATTGTTTTTAGCCATCAGTCATTCTCTCGATCGTCGTCATCTACAAACGATACAGACGCAAAAAAATCCACCATGGGCTCCCTCATGAAACCGAGAACGGCAAGGTCCGCGTCGAGGACCTGCGCTTT
Organism: Glutamicibacter mishrai; assembly: GCF_012221945.1. Classification (NCBI taxonomy): domain Bacteria; kingdom Bacillati; phylum Actinomycetota; class Actinomycetes; order Micrococcales; family Micrococcaceae; genus Glutamicibacter; species Glutamicibacter mishrai. The sequence goes on from NZ_CP032549.1 coordinate 1,233,944, forward strand.
GGCGGTACCCGGGTCTGGGAGCAGCCCGAAGCCGAGGGCGCCGCTCTGGAGGAGAACTCCGGTCCCAACGACCAGAAGCGCCTGGTCACCAGCTTCATTTCCGCCTCCCATGCCGCCGGGATTCCAGCTCCGCGCCGTCCCTGGCTTGATGATCTTTCGGCCACCATCGACCTGCGCGACCTGGCCCCGGACAGCGACAGCAAGATCCCGCTGGCCCTGGCTGACATCCCCGAGCACCAGGCGCAGCAGACCGCCTGGTTCGAGCCGGATTCCGATGGACATCTGCTGATCTACGGCACCTCGGGCGCAGGCAAGTCGGTGGCGCTGCGCAGCATTGCCATGGCAGCCGGAGCAAATCCGGGCGCCGGCGCAGCGGCCGTTTATGCGCTGGAGTTCGGTGCCAGCTCATTGCGCTCCCTTGAAGCATTGCCGCATATCGGCGCGGTGATCGGCGGCGATGACACCGAGCGCATCCAGCGGCTCTTCCGCACCTTGGCTGAACACCTCGATGACCGTTCCGACCGCTACGCAGCGGTGAATGCCGCGTCACTGAGCGAGTACAGGCAGGTCACCGGGAATCTGGATGAACCGCGCATTATCGTGCTGATCGACGGCTTCGGCCAGTTCCGCAGCGACTGGGAACTGGGCCATGGCCGCGGGGAGTTCTACCAGATCTTCATGCGGATCGTCGGCGAGGGCCGCCCCTTGGGCGTGCACGTAGTTGCTACTGCCGACCGGTTCGGTGCCGTGCCCACCGCGATCAGCGCAAATATCACCCAGCGGGTGGTCTTGCGCATGGCTGACGAGCAGGCCTACAACGTCCTGGGCGTGGCCCGCGATGTGCTCAGCGAACGCAGCGCCCCGGGACGTGCGATCATCAAGGGCCACGAAGCCCAGATCGCGGTGCTCGGCGGTACCGCCAACGTGGCCGAGCAGACTGCCCTGGCCACGAGCTGGGCTGAAGAGCTGCGGGCATCCGGCGCTCCTCAGGCCGCCTCTATCAGATCGCTGCCGCAGGTTCTGGATGAGGCTGAACTGCCCGATGCCTTCAACGGCCAGCCGGTCATCGGCCTATCCGATGCCACCCTGGGACCATGCGGTTTCGAGCCGGTGGGCACTTTCGTAGTGGCTGGTCCCCCGCAAAGCGGCAAGACCACGGCGCTGCGTTCCATGGTCAATTCGCTGCATCGCGCCAACCCAGCAACCCAGTTCTTCCACATCGGCGGCCGCCGAGCCGAACTGCGCGGCTGGCGGACCTGGAGCGGCATTGCCAATGGCCCGACCGAGGCCCGCCAGTTCGCCAAGGACATGCTGGATCTGGTCGCCGACGATTCCATGCCCGGCAAGATGGTCTTCGTCATCGAGAACTTCGCCGAGTTCGCCGACTCCGATGCGGAACGACCGCTGAAGGAACTGCTCAAGGCCATCAACCGATCCGACCATTTCCTGATCGCCGATGGGGATATCAACTCCCTGTCCTCCAGCTTCGGCCTGCTCGGCGAGCTGAAGGCCAGCCGCCATGGCCTGGCGCTGAAGCCCGACGCCTACGACGGGGACTCGCTGTTCAAGGTGCCGTTCCCCCGGGTCAAGCGCCATGAGTTCCCTCCGGGACGCGGTTTCATGGTCCAGAACGGCCAGCGGGCCCTGGTCCACCTGCCGCTGGTGGAGCAGTAGCACAACAGAAATGCCGCTAGCAGGTTGATCACCTGCTAGCGGCATTCGGGTTTCACGCTAGAATTCGAAGTCGCCGAAATCCCCGCCGGCTCCGCCAAGGAAATCGCCGAAGAGCCCGTCGCCGGCCGCGGAGATCTGGTCCCCGGCACCGGAGACGGTATCGCCCAGGCCCTCGGCCATGGACCCGAATTCCTCGCCGATCCCGGCGAAGCCCTCCAGCAAAGGGCCGGCGATCGCGGTGCCGATGAACGCGCCAGCCACGCCGCCGAGCAAGCCTACGCCCAGCCCGCCGGCACCGGCGGCCAGGCCGCCTGCCATGCGCGAGCGTCCGGAGCCTGAACCCAGGATCTTTTCCATGAATCCGGGACGGGAAACCTCGGCACGCGTTGCGGCCCGCGCCAAATCCTGGGGCTGATCGCTGGCCGGGCGTTCTGCTGCCGGCAACTGCTCGGAGAGCTCAGCCTGCAACAGCGCGCGCTGCTGCGGGGTCAAACGGGCAAAGGCCTCGGCGTGGGCGCGTTCCATGTCCTGGGGCGGTGCGGTGCGCAGCATGTACTTGTACTTCTCGATCGCCGCCTGGTCCTCGCGCGAGACGCCGGATGCCGGACGCTGGTTGTTGTAGTTCGGACGCTGCTGCTGCGAATAGCTGGGAGTTGTACCGCGCGATTTCTGCGAACTGCGCTCGTTGAGCTGCTCGCGCACGTACTCGCCGGCCATCTGCTTGCCCTTGCGGATCAATTTGTTGAACATGGACACGACTATCACTCCTGGTTGAAGGGGTTAACGGCACGCTCTGCGAGCGCATCTACCCTCTTTAACTCCTAGGCCGCGCGATCAGTTCCCGAGCTTGCTGCCTCACGCTGTGGGCTGAAAACCCCAGCGCCGTGGCGCCACCGGTAATAGCCCAAGCAGGCCAGGGTGAAGGGGACGCCGTAATACAAGGCCGGGCGCTGCACCGGATCAAATCCCACGCCAATCAGCGAGGCAGCCAGCAGCACCAAGGCGATGATCGGCAGAACCGGGAACAATGGCGCCTTGTAAGGCAGGGAGTCGGTGGATCCGTGCACGGCGACATAGTGGCGGCGGAAGGACAGATGCGATGCGCAAATCACGATCCACACGGCCACCACCGCGAACCCTGCGATGGACACCAGCGCGAGGAACAAGGATTCCGCGGCGATGAAGCTGGAGAACAGGGATACCAGCCCGCCAAGCATGGACAGGCTCAGTGCCAGCATCGGGATGCCGCGGCTATTGGTCTTGGACAGCGCCTTGGGTGCCTGTCCTGCCGCGCCCATGGAATGCAGCATGCGGGCGCAGGAGTACAGCCCGGAGTTGCCGGCCGAGAGCAGGGCCGTGATGATCACGAAGTTCATGATGTCGGCGCCCGCTGGCAGGCCGGCGGCATCCAGGACGGTCACGAACGGGCTCTCATTGGCGCCCGCTTCAGAGAAGGGAATGATCGCCGCAATCACCACGATGGCGCCGATGAAGAATACTGTCAGGCGCACTACGGCGGTGCGGATGGCCCGCGGGATGCTCAGCTGCGGATTCTTCGCCTCGCCGGCGGCAACACCGATCAGCTCGGTGCCGCTGAAGGCGTAGAACACCGACAGGATGGTCACCAGCACGCCGGTGATCCCGGTCGGGAACAAGCCATCCTCGGTCTGGAAGTTCGAGAAGCCGATGGCCCCGGCCTCGCTGGCCGGGTTGATGCCGATGATCGTGGCGACGCCGACGACGATGACCAGCAGCACCGCGGCCACCTTGATCAGTGCGAACCAGAATTCGGTTTCGCCGAAGACCCGCGAGGAAATCGCGTTGAGGGCGAAGAGCAGCGCGGCGAAGATCAGCGAGAAGACCCATACCGATACCGAGGGGAACCAGCGCTGCATCAGCAATCCGGCCGCGGTGAACTCGCTGGCCAGGGCTACTGCCCAGCACAGCCAGTACAGCCATGCCGTGGCGAATCCCCAGGCCGGGCCCAAATCGCGGGTGGCGTGGGCGTGGAAGCCGCCGGCCACCGGATGTTTTGCAGAAAGCTCGCCCAGCCCGCTCATCACCATGTAGGCCACCAGGGCGCCCACCGCGTAGGCCAGCACGGCTCCCAGCGGCCCGGCCTGGGAAATGGTGTAGCCGGAGGAGACGAACAGTCCCGATCCGATCACCCCGCCTAGGGCGATCATGACCAGGTGTCGCGAGGTCATGGTTCTGCGCAGCCCGGACTCGGTTTCTGTGCTCTCGCGGGTGCTTGTGGTGCTCTCAGCCATGGGGCTCCTTCTAAAATGAATGCGCTCAAGAATATCGAGATTCCTGCAACCGATAGGGCGGGCCCGTCATGTGCAGTCACATCGCGTCAAGATCGGTCATCTCGGCCCTCTGCGTGTACCCTCGATGACGTGCTTACCGCAAAACACCCCAGCAATTTCCGTGACGCTCTGAACGCCGAAGGAACCGGCCCGATCATCCTCGACGGGGGCCTTGGCACCCATCTAGCCGATCGCGGCAATGACGTCACCGGGGAACTGTGGTCTGCACAGATCCTGATGGATCGCCCCGATGAGGTCCGCGCGGCGCACCAGGACTTTTTTGCCGCCGGCGCCCAGGTCGCCACCACCTGCTCCTACCAGATCAGCCGTGACGGCTTGGAACAGGCAGGCTCCGCCGGCCAGTTCGAAACCATGCTGCGCACCAGCGTTGCGCTGGCGAAGGAAGCCGCCACCGATAATGCCCAGGATTCCGCGCGTTGGGTCGCCGCGTCGGTAGGGCCCTACGGCGCAGGTCCGGGTGCTGGCACCGAATACGACGGCGCCTACGATCTGGACGCTGCCGAACTGGCGCAATGGCACCGCGAACGCCTGGCCATTCTGGCGGGCACCGGAGCCGATGTCATCATCTTCGAGACCGTGCCAAGCATGGCCGAGGTCGAAGCGCTGACCTTGCTGGCCAAGGACCTTGAGCTGCCGGCCATTCTCAGCGTGAATGTCCGCGCCGATGAGCGCGGGCAGATCGTCTTGGGTGATGGCACGGATCTGCGGGTTGCCGCGAAGCTTGTTGCCGAATCCGGTGTCTGGGCCGGTGTGGGCGTGAACTGCTGCCCAGTACCGCAAGCAGTCGCCGCTCTGCGCATCCTTGGCGAAGAAACCGGCCTGCCGTTATCCGCCTACCCGAACAGCGGCGAAACCTGGGACCACGAGGCCCGCGTCTGGGTTCCCGGTACCGAGGGCAACGACCTGCCTTCGGCGGTTCCTGAACTCATCGCTGCCGGTGCACGACTGATCGGCGGCTGCTGCCAGGTCAGCCCCGAGCAGATCACCCGGGTGCGCGAGGCTGCCCGGGCGGTTGCCGGTAACTAGCTAGGCCCGTAGCTCTAAAACATTCGGCGAGCGCTTGGCCGCAGGCGGCTCCGCCAGCAGGCCCATGAGCTGGGCTGCCACGCTGATGGCGATCACCGCCGGCTGCTTGCCGGACACCTGGGGAATCCCGATGGGGCACTGGATCCGTGAGATCTGCTGTTCGGTGTGTCCGCTGTTGGTCAGGTTCTTGCGGAAACGAACCCACTTGGCCTTGGATCCGATCAACCCGATGGATCCCAGCGAAGGATGGCGCAAGGCGGCATCACTGAGGTGGAAGTCCTCGGCATGATCATGGGTCATGATCAACACATGGCTGCCTTCGGGAAGCGTGCTGAGCACCTGCTCCCCCATGACTGCAACCTGGGCTTGGATCGAAGCAACGCTGGGCTGCAACAATCTCGCGGCGTCGACCGTATCGGGTCGCGAGTCCGTGAGATACAGGTCGATAGGGTGGCGGGAGAGGATGCGAGCCAGCTCCATTCCCACATGTCCCAACCCAAAAATTGCCACCGTTTTTGGCACCGGCAACGGTTCGAGCAAGAGCTTCACCTCCCCGCCGCAGCACTGACGGCCATAGGTAGCCGGGGCCTTGTCGTTCAACCTCAGTTCCATGGTTTCCGGGCTTGTTGTCCCCTGGCTGATCAGCTCGCGGGCCCGGGTGATAGCCACCATTTCCAGGTTTCCGCCACCGACCGACCCGAAGGTTTCATCTGCGGCGATGACCATTTTGGCTCCGGCTTCACGTGGAGCATGTCCGCGCACCGCGGTGACGGTCAGCAGTACCGCTGCGCGCCGCTGAGCGCGCAGGGTGCTGACCGCATCAATCCACGATTCCATGATTACCCACGCACCGAGTCGATAGCCCAGAACACCGCTTCAGGAGTTGCAGGTGAAGCTAATTGGACCGATGAACCTTCCGGGCCAAAAGCAGCGACCGCTTGGCGCAATGCTTCACGCACCGAGAAGGCCAGCATCAGCGGCGGTTCGCCGACCGCTTTGGAGCCGTACACCACGCCTTCTTCATGAGCCTTGTCCAGCAGGGCAACGTTGAAGACTTCTGGCATTTCAGAGAAGCTCGGGATCTTGTAGGTGCTGGCCGCCTGGGTAGCCACCCGTCCGCGGCCCGGGCCATCGGAGGTATCCCAGCGCAGGTCTTCCAGTGTCAACCAGCCAGTGCCCTGGACAAAACCGCCTTCGATCTGTCCCAGGTCGATCATTGGCGAGAGGGAATCGCCCACGTCATGAACGATATCCACCCGGCGCAAGACATAGGAGCCGTCAAAGCTGCTGACTTCCACCTCACTGGCGGCCACCCCATAGGAGAAGTACTTGAACGGGCTTCCGGTCATGCGCGACAGATCCCAATGCAATCCTTCGGTCCGGTAGTATCCCGCGGCCGAGAGTTGGATGCGCTGCATGTAGGCATCGCGGACCACGTCGTTCCATTCGAGTTCTTCGGTTTTGCCCAATGCGGTGATCTTGCCGTGGGCAAAGCGGATATCCGCGGCCGGGACTCCGAATTTGCCGGCAGCTACCTGGGACAGCCGGGCCTGGATCTGCTCGCACGCATCTTTGACCGCCCCGCCGTTCAAGTCGCTGCCCGAACTGGCGGCGGTGGCCGAGGTATTGGGCACCTTGTCGGTGCGCGTTGGGGCAATGCGCACGCTGGATAATGGCACTCCCAGACTGGTTGCCGCCACCTGCAGCATTTTGGTGTGCAGGCCCTGGCCCATTTCGGTGCCACCGTGGTTCACCAGTACCGAACCGTCTTTATAGACCAATACCAGCGCCCCGCCCTGGTTGAAGGCGGTGAGGTTGAAGGAGATGCCGAACTTCACCGGAGTGATCGCCAGCGCTCGCTTGCTGTAGGGATTGTTCTTGTTGAACTCGGCAATTTCTGCTTCGCGCGCTGCCACGTCCGCTGAGTCGAGGACCTGCTGCCAGGCTGCGTCGATGCGCTCGGGATGGCGCACCGGCTGGTAGTACGGGGTGTCCTGGCCTTCGGTGTAGAAGTTGAGCCGGCGCAGTTCGCGGGCCTCGATTCCCAGCTGCGGTGCGACCCGGCCCAAGATATCTTCCATCACCAACATGCCCTGCGGACCGCCGAACCCGCGGAAGGCGGTCTGCGAGGTCTTATGGCATTTGGCCACCCGCCCGGAGACCCGGACATTCGGAATCCAGTAGGAATTGTCGATATGGCACATGGCACGGGTGAGAACCGGTTCAGAAAGATCCAGGCTCCAACCGCCATCGGCAGTCAGCTGGGCATCCAGGGCAAGGATCCGCCCCTGTTCATCAAAGCCGATTTTCCAGGTGGCGTAGAAGCCGTGGCGCTTACCGGTCATGGTGATATCCAAGGTGCGATCCAGGCGCACCCGCACCGGCCGTCCGGTCAGCTTGGCGCCCAGGGCAGCCACGGCTGCATAACCGTGCGGCTGCATTTCCTTGCCGCCGAAGCCGCCGCCCATGCGCAAGACCTGCACGGAGATTTCGTGCGCCGGCACGCCGAGCACGTGGGAGACGATGTCCTGGGTTTCGGTAGGGTGCTGGGTTGAGCAGTGGATCAGGATCTGTCCGCTCTCATCAACGAGCGCCAGCGAATTCTGCGTTTCCAGGTAGAAGTGCTCCTGCCCGGCGAAGTCGAAGTCGCCCTCGAAAACGTGGGCGGCCTGCTCGAACCCGGCGTCCCAATCGCCCTTCTGGATCACCGGCTGGATGCCGTGGAAGCTATTGGCTTTGATGGCATCTTGCACGGTGATCAAGGATTCCAGCGGCTCGTAGTCCACCGAGACCGCTTTGGCTCCAGCCTTGGCGGCTTCCAGATCTTCGCCGAGGACCCAGGCCACCGGCTGGCCATAGAACATGACTTCATCCACCGGAAGCAGGGGCTCATCATGCTTGGCACCCTGGTCGTTGACTCCCGGGATATCGGCGGCGGTGATGACCTGGATGACTCCCGGGATTCCCAGCGCTGGCGCGGTATCAAGGCCCAGGATTTTTGCGTGGGCAACCGTTGATTGCACCGGGTACGCGTGCAGAACTCCAGCAAGCCGATGGGCCAGATCATCGGTGTACAGGGCGGTGCCGGTAACGTGGGCCGCCGCCGATTCATGGCGGTGGCGCTGGCCGACAATCGCTGCTTCGGGGCGTTGGGATAGCTGGCTCATGGCTGCACCTCCTTGTTCGGGGCTGGCACCGCTAGTTGTTGTGCATAAAAACGTTCCAGGGACGAGGCAAGCATGGCTTTGCGGTACTTCGCGCTGGCTCGGTGGTCATCCATCGGTGTGCCTTCGGACGCCATCACGGTGGCCGCGGCACGAATCGTCTCAAGCGTCCACGGCTTGCCTTCCAGCATGGCTTCGGTGGCCACGGCGCGCAGCGGGGTGGCGGCCACACCGCCCAGGCCGATGCGTGCGGAAGTGATCACCCCATCCACCACGTTCAGCGCGTAGCCCACGGCGACCGAGGAAATATCGTCGAAGCGGCGCTTGGAGATCTTCTGGAAGCTGGTATGGGTTGCCAACGGCAAAGGAACGCGGATCGCGGTGATCAGCTCGCCGGCGTCACGCACGGTCTGCCGGTACCCGGTGAAATACTCAGAGAGTTCCACCACGCGCGGGCCTTGAACGCTGGTGAGCACCAGCTGCGCGTTCAAAGCCAGCAAGGCCGGCGGGGTGTCGCCGATCGGAGATCCGGTGCCGAGGTTGCCTCCCATGGTGGCCGAGTTGCGGATCAGCCGGGACGCGAACTGTCCGAAAAGCTGGCCCAACAGCGGCACGTCTCCTGCCAGTTGGCGTTCGATCTCGCTGAGGGTCAGGCTCGCGCCGATCTCCAGGAAGTCCTTTTCCCAGCGCAGCTGGCGCAGTTCTTCGAGCCGGTCGATGGCCAGCACGCTGCGAGCTCGGGCGCCCTTGATGTTGACATCCACTCCCCAATCGGTACTGCCTGCCACGACGGTGGTCTCCGGTTCGTCGGCCAGGATCTGCAGGGCTTCGCCCAAACTGGCCGGGCGGCGGAAGCGTCCGAGCTGCCCGGTGGGGGTATCGGCGGCCAAAAGGTCGGTGGCCACCGGTGCCGGAGCGCCCTGGGCCTGGCGGGCCGCCAAGGGATCGTCCGCGGCGGGATCGCCCAGCGCATAGGCGGCGTCGCGAATCGGACGATAGCCGGTGCAGCGGCACAGGTTCCCGGACAGCGAATGCAGGTCGAATCCGTTCGGGCCGCATTCATGGTCCGCCGGATGCCCGCCGCGGTGCTGTTCGGCGCGTTCTGGCCGGTAGTATTCGGCGGCCATGGAGCAGATGAAGCCCGGGGTGCAGTATCCGCACTGGGATCCGCCGCGATCGGCCATTTCCTGCTGGACCGGGTGCAGCTGATCCACGCTGCCCAGGCCTTCGGCGGTGACCACTTCCTGCCCGTCGAGCGCCGCGGCGGGCACCAGGCAGGCATTCACCGAGGTCCACCGGCTGCCGTCGGCATCGCTGCGGGCCACCAGGATGGCGCAGGCACCGCATTCGCCTTCGGCGCAGCCTTCCTTGCTGCCTACCAGGCCCTGGTTGCGCAGGAAGTCCAGCGCGTTGCTGTGCGGTGGACCGGCGAAGTCCAGTTCGTTGCCGTTGACGGTGATCCGGCAACCGGTTTTCAGGGAATTTTCGGCACTCATGCCGTTGACACCTCCTGCACCCGTTCAACGGGCGCACCATGAATGATTTGGATACTGTGCGGGAAAAACCGCGCTTAGTGTCCGTGCGCGATCTGGCCCTTGGACCAGGCGATGCTTTCACCCATGATCAGCTTCTCCTTCATTCCCGTGCTGGACTCAAATATAACCCGGATCACATCAACCCATCAGCAGGGTCAGCGGTCCTCGTGCGAAGTACACCAGGAAGCCGGCGGCCACGATCCACATCAGCGGGTGCACCTTCTTATGCCGCCCGGCCGCGGTATTGACCACCACCCAGGCGATGAAGCCTGCGCCGATGCCGTTGGCGATCGAATAGGTCAGCGGCATGGTGATCAGGGTCAGGAAGGCCGGCATGGCCGAAGAGAAGCGCTTGAAGTTGATCTCGCGGATCTGCGCGCACATCATGGTGCCCACCAGAACCAGCGCCGCCGCGGCCACTTCCATCGGCACCACCGACGTCAGCGGCGTGAAGAACATGGAGCCCAGGAACAACAGCCCGGTAATGACCGAGGCGAGCCCGGTGCGCGCCCCTTCCCCGATCCCGGCAGCCGAATCCACATAGACCGTATTCGACGAGCTGGATCCGGCACCGCCGGCCACCGCGCCCAGGCCTTCGATCACGAAGGCGGCCTTGAGCCGCGGGAAGGTCCCGTCCTTGCTGGCCAGCCCGGCGTTCTTGGCCAGGCCGGTCATGGTGCCCATGGCGTCAAAGAAGTTCGTGAACACCAGGGTGAAGACCAGCATGGTCGCGGCCAGCACGCCGATCCGGCTGAAGGAGCCGAACAGGTCGAACTCCCCGGCCAGCGACAGGTCCGGCAGCGAGACGATATTGCCCTGCAGCACCGGCATATTCAGGTGCCAGCCGTGCGGGTTGGTGTCGCTGTTCGGCCCGATCTTGAACACCTGCTCGGCGATCACCGCCAGCACCGTGGAGATGACGATGCCGATCAGGATCCCGCCCTGCACCCCGCGGGCTACCAGCCCGCCCATGATCAGCAGGCCCAGCACGAAGATCATGGTCGGGATCGAGACGATCGATCCGCCATCGCCCAGCTGCACCGGCGGGCCGGCTTCGGTACGCGTGACAAAGCCGGAGTCCACAAAGCCGATGAAGGTGATGAACAGGCCGATGCCCACGGTGATGGCGGCCTTCAGGTCCTTCGGGATGGCCCGGAAGATCGCGGTGCGGATGCCGGTCATCCCGAAGAGGACGATCAGCACGCCGTTGATCACTACCAGCCCCATGGCTTCGGGCCAGGTCACTTCCTGCACTACCGAGACAGCCAGGAAGGAGTTCATTCCCAGTCCGGCGGCCAGGGCGAAGGGCAGGTTGGCGATCAAGCCGAAGAGGATGGTCATCACCGCAGCGGTCAGCGAGGTCATCGCCCCGACCTGGGCGGCCGGCAACCAGTTGCCGGCCACGTCCACCGGCGCGGCTTCGGGGCTGAAGCCGCCGATGATCAGCGGGTTCAGGATGACGATGTAGGCCATCGTGAAGAAGGTGACCAGCCCGCCGCGTACTTCGCGGCCCAGGGTGGAACCGCGTTGGCTTATGCTGAACAGCGAGTCCAGCAGTTTCCTGGCTCCACCCGGTTGCGGCGCGTAGTTGGCAACGTCGTGCTTTTCGCTGAGCGTCGTCATGGCCGGCGCCTAGTAATCGGTGCGGGATTCCAGCGAGTCCCAAGCGTCAAATGGCTTGAGGTGTTCAACGGCGTCATCCTCGAAGTGCTGCACCGGCATCAGGGCGTGGTCCGAGCCTGCTTCGAAGTATTCGTAGAACACGGCATCGTCAAAGCCTGCCTTGGCGGCGTCGTGGCGGTCGGCGGCGAAGTAGACCTTGGAGATGCGGGCCCAGAGCGAGGTGGCCAGGCACATCGGGCATGGTTCGCAGCTGGTGTAGAGAACGCAGCCGCTCAGATCGAAGTTCTCCAGCGCGGCGGCAGCGGTGCGGATGGCGACCACTTCTGCGTGGGCGGAGGGATCATTGCTGGCAGTGACCCGGTTGACGCCTTCGAAAACCTGTCCATCGGGGGTGACGACCACGGCGCCAAAGGGGCCTCCGGCATTGTGGACGTTCTGGGTGGCAAGGTTGATGGCCATCGAAAGATAGTCTTGGCCAGTGGTGTTAACGCTCATCGCGTGTCTCCTCATGCTGTAGACAAGCACGACGCATCATCCGGTGACCCGTGGTGATCCGGCCGTACTCGGCTGCTGAATTTATCAGTTGCACGCCCGGTAGATAGCGACCCTGTGAGGGTGCCCGCCATAGACACGTATGAGAGTATCAGCGTGATCTAGGCCTCGCAATGTTTTTTGAGATTGTTTTTTCACATTATGAATAATTAGCGATTTTTTGCGTTTCCAACGCATTACAAATCTCTATCGGCCCCAAAAGCGCATCCGTGATTTTAAATTCCCTTCGGTGCAACAACCATTGCACCTTCGTGAAATACCGCTTTGCCATGCTCTAAGCATCAGTTACCTGCGAAGGGAAAGAATGCCGTGAGCTCACAAGTAGACCCGGGAACGCAACTGCGTACCGACACCGCACCATCCCTGGATATCCGTCCCGGACGATGGATCAACAACTGGACCCCCGAAGACCCGGCCTTCTGGAACAGAATCGGCCAAAGCACCGCCGGCCGCAACCTGAAGTGGTCGATCTTCGCCGAATTCCTCGGCTTCAGCATCTGGCAGCTCTTTGCCATCGTGGTCGTCTACCTCCCCACCGCCGGCTTCGAATACAGCACCTCCCAGTTGTTCTGGCTGATCTCCATGCCGAGCCTGGTCGGCGCCACGCTGCGCATCCCCTACACCTTCATGGTCGCCCGCTTCGGCGGACGCAACTGGACCATCGTCTCCGCCCTGCTGCTGCTGATCCCGGCGGTCGGACTGAGCTTCGCGCTGGCCAACACCAGCACCCCCTTCGGCGTGATGCTGATGCTGGCAGCGCTGACCGGCTTCGGCGGCGGAAACTTCGCCTCCTCGATGGCCAACATCACCCACTTCTACCCCGCCGCGCAAAAGGGCTGGGCCCTGGGCCTGAACGCCGCCGGCGGCAACCTCGGTGCCGCCGTGGCCCAGCTGCTGGTCCCGATCGCCATCACGATCTTCGCCGCCGGCTCGCTGCAGCTGCCCCTGGCCGGAGTCATCTGGATCCCGCTGATCCTCATCTCGGCCTTCGGCGCATGGCGCTACATGAACAACCTGACCTCAGCCAAGTCCGATGTGCGCGGGGCAATCGCCTGCCTGAAGGAAAAGCACCTGTGGATCATCGCCTGCCTGTACGTGGGAACCTTCGGCTCGTTCATCGGATTTGCCGCAGTCTTCCCCAAGCTGATCGTTGATACCTTCCCTGACTTCTCTCGCATCCCGCTGGGCACCGCTACCCTGACCCTGGCCTTCCTCGGCCCACTGGTCGGCTCACTCTCCCGCCCTTACGGCGGCAAAATGGCTGACCGCCACGGCGGCGCAAAAATCACCGTGCTCTCGCTGGCCGTCATGGCGCTGATCACCGCACTGGTCGTCGTGACCCTGCCGCTGGCCAACTTCTGGCTCTTCCTGGTCCTCTTCCTGATGCTCTTCGCCGCCACCGGCATCGGCAACGGCTCCACCTACCGGATGATCCCGGCGGTCTTCGCCCTGGGCGTGGGCTCCAAGGGCGCCGAGGCATCACGCAAGTCAGCGGCCGCGCTGGGATTGATCTCCGCGATCGGCGCCTACGGCGGATTCCTGATCCCGCAGGCACTGGGGCTGTCCATGTCCAGCGCCGGCTCCTACACCCCTGCATTCATCGTCTTCATCGCCGCCTACCTCGGGCTGATGCTGATGACCTGGTTCAACTACGCTCGCCGCGGGACCCGTTTCGCCCAGCATGGAGTCTAAAATGACCGCCACCCACTGCCCCTACTGCGCCCTGCAGTGCGGCATCACCCTTCAAGGCCCGGCCGGCGCCACCACCCTGGGCGGCCGGGACTTCGAAACCAATGGCGGGGCCCTATGCCGCAAAGGCTTCAGCGCCGCCAAGCTGCTGGCCCACCCCGACCGCATCACCTCCCCGATGCTGCGCCAAGCCGATGGCAGTTTCGCCGCCATCGACTGGGACACCGCGCTGGATCTGGTGGCCGGCAAGGCCCGCGGCATCCGCGAAGAATCCGGGGCCGACGCGGTCGCGATGTTCGGCTCCGGCTCGCTGACCAACGAAAAGGCCTACCAGATGGGCAAGTTCGCCCGCCTCGCCCTGGGCACCTCGCGAATCGATTACAACGGCCGATTCTGCATGTCCTCCGCGGCCGCCGGCACCAACAAGGCCTTCGGGCTGGACCGCGGGCTGCCCTTCCCGCTGGCCGACCTGGATAAGGCCGGCATGATCCTGATGCTCGGCTCCAATGTCGCCGACACCATGCCGCCCTTCGTCCGGCACCTGCAAACCGTGCGGGAACGCGGCGGCCTGGTCGTGGTTGATCCCCGCCGATCGGCCACCGCCAAGCTCAGCGCCGAGGGCGCCGGCTGGCACCTGCAGCCCACCCCGGCCACCGACCTGCAGCTGCTGCTGGGCCTGGCCCACGTGGTTATCGCCGAATCGCTGATGGACACCGAGTACCTCGCCGAACGCACCACCGGGCTGGCGGAACTGCGCTCATCGGTGTCCGCCTGGTGGCCAGAGCGCACCGCCAAAATCACCGGCGTGCCCGCCGATCAGATCCGCCGCACCGCCCGCGCCCTGGCCGCCGCCGCCCGCGAAGCCAAGAATGGCGGCCACCCGGTGTACATCCTTACCGGCCGCGGCATCGAACAGCATTCCAACGGCACCGACACCGTCACCGCCGCCATCAACCTCGCCCTGCTATTGGGCCTGCCCGGAACCCTGGCCGGGGGCTATGGCACCATCACAGGCCAGGGCAATGGCCAGGGCGGCCGCGAACACGGCCAGAAATGCGACCAGCTGCCCGGCTACCGCAAGATCGCCGACCCGGAACACCGCGCCCACGTGGCCAAGGCCTGGGGCGTTGACCCCGAGATGATTCCCGGCCCCGGCATCCCGGCAGTGCAGCTGCTCAATTCCCTGGGCGCCGAGGGCGGGCCGCGCATGCTCATGGTCCACGGCGCCAACCCCGTGGTCTCCGCCCCGGACGCCAACCAGATCTTCGCCGCGCTGCGCCGCCTGGACTTCCTGGTAGTCGCCGACTTCTTCCTCTCCGAAACCGCCGCCGAAGCCCACCTGGTGCTCCCGGTCCTGCAGTGGGCCGAAGAGGAAGGCACCATGACCAACCTGGAGGGCCGGATCCTGCGCCGCCGCGCCGCGATCGACGCACCAGGCGAGGCCAAAAGCGAATTGTGGATCTTCTCCCAACTGGCCCAACGGCTGCAGGCCCCGGGCAACTTCTCCCCCAACGCCGTCGAGGTTTTCGAGGAGCTCAAGCTCGCCTCGGCCGGCGGGATCGCCGACTACTCCGGCGTGAGCTGGCAGGATGTGGACCAGGGCGCGGCGATCTACTGGCCCTGCCCCGAAGGCAACGCCATCAGCACCGAACCTGGTGCCCGCAATGGCACCCCGCGGCTGTTCCTCGACCGCTTTGCGCACCCGGATGGCAAGGCGAAAATCATCGCGGTCTACGCCCCGAATACCGTGCCGGCCAAGCAGATCTCGCTGGTCACCGGCCGCCTGTTGGAGCACTACCAGTCCGGCGCGCAGACCCGCCGCGTAGACGAGCTGGCCGCCGCCGCACCGGAAGCGGCCCTGGAAATCCACCCGAGCACCGCGCTGGCCCACGGCATCAGCGACGGCCAAATGGTTCAGGTATCCAACCAGCGCGGCACCACGATCGCGCGCGCAAAGCTCACCGCTGACATGCGGCTGGACACCGTTTTCCTGCCCTTCCACTATCCCCGGGACGGCACCGCCAACCTGCTGACCAGCCCGAGCGTGGACCCGTTCAGCTCGATGCCCGAATTTAAGCATGCCCATGTGTCTCTGAACCCGATCGAGGGAGAATCATGAAGCGTCCTGAACAGATTGTGATCATCGGCTTCGGCCCGGTGGCCGCTTCCCTGATCGAAGGCCTGCTGCCTTCGGCGGCCGCCGGCGACTGCGAACTGACCGTGATCAGCGCCGAAGAGCACCTGGCCTACAACCGGGTCATGCTCGCCGAACTGGCGATCGGCGCTGCACAGTTCGAGCACCTGCTCATGGTCGATGCCCCGCGCCTGGTCAACGCCGGAGTGAAGCTTCGCCTCGGCGCCCAGGCCACCGGCGTGGACCGGGCACGACGCCGGGTGCTGATCCGCGGCCAGGAACCGGTGTCCTATGACCGGCTGGTGTTCGCCACCGGCGCCCGCGCCATGATCCCCACCCTGAACGGGCTGAACTTCGACCCGCATGCCGATGCCGAACTGCCCGAGGGCGTTTTTGCCCTGCGCACCATGCACGACGCTCAGAAATTGCGCAGCGCCCTGGCCGCCGAACGCCGGGTGCTCATTCTCGGCGGCGGCATTCTGGGCATCGAGGCCGCCCTGGCGATCGCCGCCGCGGGCGGTTCGCCCACCCTGATCCACCATGGTGCCGCCCCGCTGGGCCGCGTGGTGGATGCCGACGGCGGAGCCCTGCTCACCCGCTGCCTGAAACAGGCCGGCGTGGAAGTGATTTCCGAAGTCAAGGCCACCGGAATCACCAAGGACGAGCACGGCTTCAACGCCCTGGCCACCTCCACCCACGGGCAGATCCCCGGCGGCGCCCTGCTGATTTCCACCGGCGTCCGCGCCCGCACCGAGCTCGCCGAAGGCTGCGGCCTGGCCGTGGGCCGTGGCATCAAAACCAACCAGTTCCTCTGCGCCGATACCGAACAGCGCATCTACGCGCTCGGCGATTGCGCCGAGGTCGACGGCCAGCCGCCGGTCGGCCTGCTCGCCCCGGGCTGGGCCCAGGCCAGTTGGCTGGCGCAGCACCTGTCCACCGATGCCGAGCTCCCGGCCCCGGATTTCTCCGCCTCCGACGTGCTCATGCTCAAGGGCCAGGGCATCGAGGTGGCCGCCGCCGGCGATATCAGCGCCGGCTTCTGGGACAGTCCGGAATTGCAGGCAACGATGTTCGCCGACCCGGCCACCGGCCGATACCTGAAGATCGTCACCGACAACGATGTGGTCACCGGATTCCTGTCCATCGGACTGCCGCAGACCAGCGCGGAGCTGATCCTCGCCTACGAACGCGGCTCGGCACTGCCCCAGGACCGCTCCACCCTATTGCGCCTTGATGATCCAGCCGTCGATCCGGCCTCCTCGGTCCCGAGCGACGAGGACCAATTGTGCCGCTGCTCCGGAGCCACCTACGGGCAGGTCACGCATTCCGTCTCCGAAGGCTGCACCACCGTGGCCCAGGTGGGCGAGTCCTGCCGCGCCGGCACCGGGTGCGGCGGCTGCAAGTCTAAGATCGAGGAACTGCTGAAAAAAGCGCCCGCCCTGGCCTAGGGCAATAAGCGGCAATAAAGAACACCGGGAGGATTTCTCGTCCCGGTGTTCTTTGTTGTTTTCGAGTTTGCTGTGAGTGCTAGATCTGTTCCAACCACAATTGCCCGTCGCCCTCGATAAGCTGATGCAGCGGCAGGGCTGGCGAATCCGCGTTCAGGCAGGCACCGGTATCCAAGCGGTATACCTCTTTATGCAGCGGGCAGGCGATGGTCGCTACAAGCTGGCCGTCCACCACGGTGCTGCCAAGGATGCCGCGGGCCATGACCTTGGCGCCGGTGGTCGGGCAGTGGTGCGAGGACGCGTAGAAAGCGTTGGCATCGGTGCGGAACAGTGCCAGCTGGGCGCCTTTGAGCAGCAGGGCTTCGCCCCAGCCTGGCTCAAGTTCTTCGCTGCGGCATACTGGGGCGAAGGCCGGCATCGTATCCATGGTCTTTTCTGCGAAGTTCAGGCTCATGACCATCGTCCTTAGGTAGTTGTTCGCTGATATAACGAGCCTAGAAGTCCCATGTTTCACCCAAGGCCGTGGGCAGTTGCTAGTCGGTAAACCCTGGCTAACAGCCGCAGCATCCATAGTGAGATCCCAAATCGCCCGGAAATCCGGGGTTTTTCGACCATTGACCCGGCCAGCGATTCACGCGGCCGAAATCTATGATTCCACCATGTTTCGTAGGTTTAACCGGGCGCCCGATGGTTGGGGAAGAGATTTACATCTGCCGAAACACAAGAGAAATTGCACGGCAAAAACGGCTTTCTACGCTGTAACCAAGAACCTGTTACATCCCGTTTCCCAGCGAAAGTCGAAATAGATCATGGGTACAACGAACACTGAACGTCGCATCTTGGTTATCGGCGGCGGCCCGGCAGCACATCGCTTCACCGAATCGCTGGCCAGCCGCGCCCCGCAGAACCTGAACATCACCGTGCTGACCGAAGAAGTCCACCTACCCTACGACCGCGTTGCCCTCTCCAAGGCGCTGACTGATCGCGAAATCGACCTGACCCTGGGCGACACCGCCCTCTGGGAAGCCGACCATGTCACTCTGGAAACCGGGGCCAAGGCCGTCGCCATCGACAGCGAGCAGCGCATCGTCACTACCGAGGATGGCCGCACCTTCAGCTACGACGAGCTGGTGCTGGCCACCGGTTCGGATGCCGCGACTCTGAGCATCCCGGGCCACGAGCACAGCTTCGTCTACCGCACCCTCGAAGATGTCTGGTCGATCGCGGAAAAGATCGAAGAATTGAAAACCACGCTGGGCCGCACCCCGGTAGTCGCCACCGTGGGTGGCGGCCTGCTCGGTTTGGAAGCGGCCGCCGGCGCACAGGCCCTGGGCGCGCAGGCCGTGGTAATCAACAGCGGCAAGTGGCTGATGAACGCCCAGCTGGATGAAGGCGCCGGGCAGGCCATGGGCCGATTGATCAACGAAACCGGATTCACGATCCACGCCGGCTACCGACCCAAGGAAATCATCACCGAGTCCGGCAATGTCACCGGCGTCATCCTGGCCAACGACCAGGTGGTCGAGGCCGATATGGTCGTCGTATCCATCGGCCTGACCCCACGCGACGAGCTCGCCCGCCGCTACAACCAGGAGCTTGACCTCTCCGGCAGCGATGCCCCGCGTTTCACCCTGGGCCAGCGCGGCGGTGTTGTCATCAACGCCAACTGCGCCACCGACATCGAGCACATCTGGGCTGTTGGCGAGGTCGCGAACTTCGACGGCATGTGCGTGGGCCTGGTCGCCCCGGCGAACTCCATGGCGGAAATCGTCGCCGAACAGCTCGCCGGCGGCCAAGCCGAATTTGCCGGCTTCGACACCGCCACCAAGCTCAAGCTTTCCGGCGTTGATGTCGCCAGCTTCGGCGATGCCTTCGCCCAGACCGACGGCGCGCTGGAAGTGGTCTACGCCGACGCCCCGCGCGGCCTGTACCAGAAGCTCGTCGTTTCCGCCGATGCCAAGACCCTGCTCGGCGGCATCTTTGTCGGCGATGCCAGCCCGTACCAGTCGCTGCGCCCGATGCTGGGCCGCGAGCTTCCCGGCGAACCCGGCGCGTACCTCAGCGCGATCGGCGGCGAAGCGCCTGAGGGCGAACTGCCCGATGACGCGGTGCTGTGCTCCTGCAACAACGTGTTGGCCGGGGACATCCGCGATGCCGTCTCCGGTTGCGGCAGTTGCGCAGGCAACGATCCGGTCACCACGGTGGCTGGCCTGAAGGGCTGCACCCGCGCCGGCACCCAATGCGGTTCTTGCGTGCCAATGCTCAAGAAGCTGATGGAATCACAGATGAAAAAGGACGGTGCCGAAGTCTCCACCGCCCTGTGCGAACACATCTCCTTCTCGCGTCCCGAGCTCTTTGAAGCGATCCGCGTCGCCGGCGCCACCACCTTCGGCGAGGTCATGGAACGCTTCGGTTCCGGAGCAGGATGCGATATCTGCAAGCCGGTCATCGCCAACATCCTCTCTTCGCAGACCTCGGTGCACCCGATGGATGCCGGCCTGGCCGGGGCCCAGGACACCAACGACCGCGTGCTGGCCAATATGCAAAAGGACGGCACCTACTCGGTGGTTCCGCGCATCCCAGGTGGTGAAATCACCCCGGAGAAGCTCGGCGTGATCGCCGCCGTCGCGCAGAAGTACGGCTTGTACACCAAGCTCACCGGTGGCCTGCGCATCGACATGTTCGGTGCCCGGCTGGAGCAGCTGCCTGAAATCTGGCGTGAACTGGTGGACGCCGGGTTCGAATCCGGCCAGGCCTACGGCAAGTCCCTGCGCAATGTGAAAACCTGCGTTGGTTCCTCCTGGTGCCGCTACGGCATGCTCGACTCCACCGCGATGGGCATCAAGATGGAGCTGCGCTACCGCGGACTGCGTGCCCCGCATAAGTTCAAGATGGGTGTCTCCGGCTGCGCCCGCGAATGCGCCGAGGCCCGCGCCAAGGACATCGGCGTGATCGCCACGACCGATGGCTGGAACCTCTACGTCGGCGGCAATGGCGGTGCCAATCCGGCTCACGCACAGCTGCTGGCTGGCGGCTTGGATGATGAGACGCTGCTGAAGTACATCGACCGCTACCTGATGTACTACATCCGCACCGCCGACAAGCTGCAGCGCACCGCGCACTGGCTCCAGGACCTCGACGGCGGGCTGGAACGCGCCAAGCAGATCGTCGTCGACGATTCCCTGGGCCTGGCGCAGGAGCTGGAAGAGGCCATGGAAGCCCATGTGGCCAACTACGAAGATGAGTGGGCCGCCACCCTGGCCGACCCGGTCAAGCTCAAGCGCTTCCGCTCCTTCGTGAACACCGCGCAGCCGGATACCGATCTGGAATACGTGTCCGAGCGCGGCCAGCGACGCCCCGCCGAGCCGGTGTCACTTGGAACCAGCATTCCGGTCGGAGCGCCGCAGCGCTAAATCGCCTGATCCACCCGCGTTGTTACCAGCGCGGGTGGATTTGCGCGCGCAGCTTCGTATCGTAGAGATCGCGCACCGAGACATTGAAGCCCTCGGAGATTTCCAGCGATCCGGCGGCGGCGTTGGCTCGGGCCTGTTCCGGGTTGCGCGCGCCGGGAATGATGGTGCTGATCCCGTCCTGCGCAGCCAGCCAGGCCAGAGCCACCTGTGCGCTGGTTGCCTCCGGGGCTTCTGCCGCTGCCAGCTGGGCGAACTCTCCCGCCGCTGCAACACCGGTCGCGTAGTCCACGCCCGAGAAAGTCTCCCCTACGTCGAAAGCTGAACCGTCACGGTTGTAGTTGCGGTGATCGTCCTTCGCGAATTCGGTCTGCAGGGTGTACCGGTTGGTCAGCAGTCCGCTGGCCAGCGGAACGCGCGCAATAATCCCGACGCCCGCCTCGCGCGCTGCTGGCAGAACAACCTCCAGCGGCTTGTGGCGGAAGGCGTTGATGATGATCTGCACGGTGGCGATATTCGGCCGGGCGATGGCGGCCAGGGCTTCCTCGACGGTTTCCACCGAAACGCCGTAGTTGGCCATGCGCCCTTCTTCCACCATCAGATCCAACGCATCATAGGTGGCTTCGGTGGTGTAGACCGAGGTTGGCGGGCAGTGCAGCTGCACCAGATCGAGGGTGTCCACGCCGAGGTTCGCGCGCGAGCGATCGTTCCATGCGCGGAACGCGTCGAGGTTGTAGTTTTCTGGAATCTGATCCACCCGGCGCCCCATTTTGGTGGCGACCGTGACGTTGGCTTCCGGATTGTTCTTCAGCCACGTGCCGATCAATTGTTCACTGCGGCCATCTCCATACACGTCGGCGGTGTCGAAGAAGTTCACTCCGGCTGCGAAGGCGGAATCCAGTACTGCCAGAGCATCCGATTCCTCGACCGATCCCCAGTCAGCCCCCAGCTGCCAGGTTCCCAAACCGATGACCGATACGTTGCGTTGTGTTCGTCCAAGTTCTCGTTGTTGCATGGTTTCGAGTGTAGTGCGTCACCTTGATCGGAGGCGATGCGCTTGACCTTTCCCGACACAGTCGGCGTTGCAGCCATGATCTTTCTGATCCATTCGATAGAATATTCAGTGTCATCACAACACTGAGGAGATCATGTTTCCCACCATTTTTGCGCTCTTCTGCACCTTCATCGGCCTGATCGTCATGCTTGTCGGCAAGTCAATGAAACCCGAAAACAAGAACCGCAGCGCCACCCGCGCGAGCGGTGTTGGCATCTTCGTAGTCTCGCTGATCGTTGTGGCTATCATGTCCACCACCATCGTCCAGCCTCGCACCGTTGGCGTGAAGGTTGCTCTGGGCAAGCCGACTTCTGTAGTGAGCAACGGCTTCCACTTGAAGTGGCCATGGGAAAAGGTCGAGAAGCTGGACGGTTCCGTGCAGAACGACGTCTATTCCGGCGATAGCGGCATTCCCGTTCGCTTGGGCAACAACGGCCGCGCCAATGTTGATGCTTCGATTCAGTGGCAGTTGAAGACCGATGACGCGATGGACGTCTTCTTGGATTACCGCACTTTTGAAGGCATCCAGTCGAACCTGGTGGATCGAAACTTCCGCGCGACCTTGAACGAAGTCATGGCGACTTACGATCCGCTGGCTTACACCGAACCATCCAAGGGCGGACAGGATCTTGAGGGCTTGGCTAAGGCCGTGCAGGAAAAGATGCAGGCCAAGGTCAAGACGCAGATCGAGATTCGCTCCGTTACTTTGCCGATCATCAACTTCGATGAGCCAACCCAGAACCGCATTAATGAGCTTCAGGCAGAAGCAGCCAAAACGCGCGTTGCTGAACAGCGCAAGCAGACCAGTACTGCTGAAGCCGAAGCCAACAAGATTCTGGAGCGGTCTTTGACCCCTGAGACTCTGACTTCCAAGTGCTTGGATATCGTTGCTGAATCCAACCAGAGTCCAATTGGATGTTTCCCGAATTCTGGAGTTCAGCCAATTACAATGACCGGCGACAAGAACGATAAGTAGTTTTTACCGTTTGGTCTCAATCGCCCCAGTGTTTTCTGGGGCGATTGGTGTATCCAACAGGTAATCAACGACTCTTCCATCCCCCGTCAGGCGGGGATGTCCTCGATGCCGGGCGGACTGCTGCCAGTATCTGTTGGCCGGTTCAGCCATTCTTCGAAAGATCGCACCCAATCAGCTTCACTCATGCACTGCGGGTACGGCTTATGCGCGAAGCCCGTCGCAGGCGGCGCAGTGGAATGATAGGTCGGGCCCATTCCGGTCGCGATCTTCACCTCATGCGGGCCGGACGCAATCACGATTTCCTGCCATCCCGGGGTTTCCTTGGCCTGGTTGCAGAACTTGCACCGTCCGTCGGAGTTGATCACACAGGTATGCCCACCGAGATAGACCTGGGTGACATGGTCGTATTCTTCGATCATCCCGTCACAGAACGGGGTGCGGCACCCGCGGTCGCGCATCTTGATGAACTTCTTCATTTTCTCCGGGAAAATCCGCGCTTTGGAATCCATCGCGATCAGATCTTTATCCCCTGGAGCGGTATAGAGGCGGATGAGTTCCACCGTGGCTTCCATTTGTTCAATGAAGGCCGGAGACCGGGTTTTCGCCATTTCAGCCAGGGTCATGTTGTTGCTGATCTCCTGGCCCGCGACCAGCTCCCGCGCGTACTGCGGTGCGATCACGCCGTACCCTTCGAGGTAGGCGGGCTGCCGGCCGCCGAGGAACAGGGTTTTGTCGGTCATGATCAGCCCGATGTTCAGGTTCACGGGGACTTTGGCGTCGGGGTTGGTGCAGAAGCTGGCGAGGTAGTCTGCTTCGATCTGGGCGCGGGTGCGTTCATCGCCTGCGGCTTTGAGGCTTTGGGATTTGGCTTTGATCTCGTTTTTCATGGCGATGCCGGCGGCCAGTGGCAGGTGCGCGTGCAGGGTCATCGTGCCGGTGGCTGGGTGGGCGGTGAATTTCACGTGGCGTTGCTCGTCGGCGGCTTTTTGCTCTTTGCACTGGTCGTCACTGCCGTAGGCGAGGGTGAAGTCCTTGACGGTGTCGCCGATTTTCCGGTTGCCCAGGTTGTGGAACATGGCCGGGTTCAGAGCGTAGAAGTCATCGAATTCCTTGCGCCGCTCTGCTTTGACTCCGCGCAGCGGGGTGAGGATGGCGCGCATCTGTGTTTCGGTGTATTCGCCGCGGCTGTAGGCTGCGGCCAGGTGCGGGGTGTCGTTGAAGAGGATGCGGCAGTTTTCCAGGTAGGCGCCGTAGCCGTGGGGGTCTGCTTTGCGGGCCAGGGCGACGCTGGCGGCGGCTCCGCGGTTCAGCTGGGTGAATGTGCCTTTTTGGGTGTTGTTGCGGGTGATGTTGATTTCAGCTTGGTGGCTCAACGCGGCTTTGTGGTAATCCGCGGAGGAGGTGAGGGTTTCGAGCAGGGAGATGGCTTCGAGGCATTCTTCGGTGGTGCCGTGTTCTTCGATCCGGGCCAGGTCGGCTTCCAGCCCGAGGACCATGGCGGTGTAGTTGCCGTGGTTCTCTGGGTTGGGGGTACCCGTGCGGGGGATCGTTGTTTCGGACATATTCTTATTTTACGCCTGTTGTTCGAATATGTCTTCGAGTATTTGGTTGCGGGTGGATAACTTTTAGAACATGGTAAAGTCGCATGTCAGACGAGGGTTTGACGGATGATCAAGGCAGGAAAAGCGGTGTCGAGCGGGCGCAATCGAGGTTGTGGTGCTCGAATGCGCCCGCGGCCGGGAGCTAGCCTTGGGGCATCGGCCGATCCCCGGCTTGGCCCGGCTGTTCGGCAATGATCTGCACTTCCAGTCCCTGCTGGTCGTAGAGCTTGCCGTCAACGAGTCGATCGCCGTCTTCGAGGCCGGCCAGCTGGTACTTGTAGATGCTGCGCTGCGAGGTTTCCTTCTTGCCCCAGGACAGTTCGTTGAAGATGATGTTCAACAGCACGGCCATGATTGTCGCCGAGGAAATGCTCGACTGGAAGATGGTGCCGACCCAGGTGGGGAACGCGGCGTAGAAGTCGGGCTTGACCATCGGGATGCAGCCAAAGGCCAGCGAAGTCGCGATGATCAGCATGTTCATATTGTCATCCTTGGCCTTGGCCAGGGTGCGGATGCCCGCAGCTGCGACCGAGCCGAAGAGCACCACGCCGGCGCCGCCGAGCACCGGCTGCGGGATCGAAGCGATGACACGGCCGAGCACCGGCAGCAGGCCCAGGACCACCAGGATGCCGCCGCCGGCAGCGACGACGAAGCGGCTCTTGACCCCGGTGATCGCGACCAGTCCGACGTTCTGCGCGAAGGCCGACTGGGTGAAGGTGTTGAAGACCGGCGCCACCGTGGAGGAGAGCATATCGGCGCGCAGGCCGTTGGCGATGCGCCGGGCGTCGACCTTGGAGCCGGTGACTTCGGCAACCGCGAGCATGTCGGCGGTGGTTTCGGTGTAGGTCACCAGGATGACGATCATCATCGAGATGATGGCGCTGATCTCGAAGACCGGGGCGCCGAAGGCGAACGGGGTAGGCACCGCGAAGATGTCGCCGGTGAGCACCTGGGAGAAGTCGGTCATGCCCATGAAGACCGCCACGATCGTGCCCAGCACGATGGAGAGCAGGATCGACAGGCGAGAGAGGGCCGCGACGCCGGACTTGGACAGGGCCAGCAGGATCACCAGGGTGATGACCGCCAGGGTGATGTTCTTCATCGAGCCGTAGCTCTCGCCGGCCGCCGAGCCGCCCATGGCCCAATCCGCGGTGACCGGGAAGAGCGAGACGCCGATGATGGTGATGACCACGCCGGTGACCACCGGCGGAAAGAAGCGCAGGAGCTTGGCGAAGAACGGGGCGATCACGATGCCGATCGCGCCGGCGGCGAGCACCGCGCCGAACACCGCGGGCATGCCACCGCCGCCGTTCAGGATCGCGATCATGGTGGCCACTCCGGAGAAGGAAGTGCCCTGCACCAGCGGCAGCTGCGCGCCGAAGAACGGAACGCCCAGGGTTTGCAGGATGGTGGCCAGGCCGCCGATGAACAGGCAGCAGGCCACCAGCACGCCCATCTGCGCGGTGTCCATGCCGGCAGCCCCGCCCATGACCAGTGGCGGGGCGATGATGCCGCCGTACATGGTCAGCACGTGTTGGAAGCCGTAAGCCACCGTGCGGCCAGGGCTTAATCGTTCGTCTTCGGGTCTAGCACTCATGGTTTCCTCTTCGGTGGGGTTGCGGTTAATTCTGTCGCATCGCCGCCACCGAGGCCGGGAACCGGGGATTTATGAATCCAATGTTGCGCCCGGCTGTTGGGTATGCTCGACGAACCGCACCATCATGGCCTTGAAACCGGGGGTGTTGGATTCGCGGGCCACCAGGTCGCGGTGCACCAGCGCGTTGGCCTCCGGATAGTAGGCGGCCACGCAACCCTTTGCGGTCGGGTAGGAAACCAAGCGGAAGCGGTTGGCGCGGCGTTCGGTGCCGGCGAAGGTGGAGATCACGTCGACCAGATCGCGATCGGCAAAGCCGGTGGCCTCCAGGTCTTCCGGGTTGATCAGGATGACGCGGCGGCCGTCCTTGATGCCGCGGTAGCGGTCATCGAGCCCGTAGAAGGTGGTGTTGTACTGGTCGTGGCTGCGCATGGTCTGCAGGATCAGGTGGCCTTCGGGGGCTTCGAGCGCCTCGAAGTCCGAGACGGTGAAGCGGCCCTTGCCGATGTCGGTGGCGAAGGAGCGGGTATCGCGCGGCGGGTTGGGCAGCACAAAGCCGTTCTTGTCGCGCACACGTGCGTTGAAGTCCTCGAACCCGGGCAGCACCTTTTCGATGTGGTCGCGGATCGTATCGTAATCCTCGGCCATGGCACGCCAGTTGATCGGGTGGTCCTCGCCCAGGATCGCTTGGGCCATGCGGGCGACGATCACCGGTTCGGCCAGCAGGTGGTCGGAGACCGGGGTGAGCCGGCCGCGCGTGGATTTGATGACCGACATGGAGTCCTCCACCGACAGGAACTGCGCGCCGCCGGGGTGCTTGTCGTCCTTGTCGGTGCGGCCCAGGGTGGGCAGGATCAGCGAGGTCTTGCCATGCACCACATGCGAGCGGTTGGGCTTGGTGGAGATGTGCACGGTCAGCTTGGCCCGCTGCATGCCCGCCTCCAGCGCTTCGGTGTCCGAGTTGGCCAGCGCGAAGTTGCCGCCCATGGAGACGAATACGTCAACCTCGTCCTTTTCGAAGGCGTGCAGGGTTTCGGTGGAGTCGTAGCCGTGGGCGCGCGGGGAGCTGATGCCGAATTCCTGGTCGATCGCGGCCAGCAGCTTTTCGGTCGGCTTCTCCCAGATGCCCATGGTGCGATCACCCTGGACGTTGGAGTGTCCGCGCACCGGGCAGGCGCCAGCGCCTGGCTTGCCGAAGTTGCCCTGGAGCAGCAGCAGGTTGATGATTTCCTTCAGCGTCGGCACCGAGTGCGGCTGCTGGGTCAGCCCCAGCGCCCAGCAGATGATGCTCGCCTTGGAGGTGATCAGCAGCTGCGCGATCTCGGTGATCTGCTCCCGGCTCAGGCCGGTGGCCTTCTCGGTGGCCTCCCAGTCCAGGGTGGCGCGGGCTTCGCGGTAGGCGTCGAAACCGTCGGTGGCCTGGCTGATGAACTCGTGGTCCACCACGCTGCCCGGGTTCTTCGCCTCTTCCTCAAGCAACAGGTGGCCGAAGGCCTGGAAGAGGGCCAGGTCGCCGCCGACCTTGATCTGCAGGAAGTCGCTGGCCACCGGTTCGGCCTTGCCGAGCATGCCGCCCACGGTCTGCGGGTCCTTGAAGCCGAAGAAGCCGGCTTCCGGCAGCGGGTTGATCGCGACCACGCGGGCGCCGCGCTTGCGGGCGTCGGACAGGGCCGAAAGCATGCGGGGGTGGTTGGTGCCCGGGTTCTGGCCCACCACAAAAATCAGTTCGGTGTGCTCGAAGTCCTCCAGGGAGACGGTGCCCTTGCCGATGCCGATCGTCGGGTTCAGCGCGGTGCCCGAGGATTCGTGGCACATATTCGAGCAGTCCGGCAGGTTGTTGGTACCCAGCGAGCGGGCGAGCAGCTGGTACATGAACGCGGTCTCGTTGGCGGTGCGCCCGGAGGTGTAGAACACGCACTTATCCGCGGTGGTGGCGTGCACGTGGTCGGCGATGGTGGAGAAGGCGTCGGCCCAACTGATCGGCTGGTAGTGGCTTTCGCCCTCGTGGATGATCATCGGGGTGGTGATCCGCCCCTGGGAGCCCAGCCAGTATTCGGTTTTGTCCTTCAGGACCTCGATGGGGTGCTGGGCGAACCATTCGGGGGTGACGGTGCGGGCGCTGGCTTCTTCGGCAATGGCCTTGGCGCCGTTTTCGCAGAATTCGGCCGGCTTGCGGCGTTCGGTGATGGATTCGGGCCAGGCGCAGCCCGGGCAGTCGAAGCCATTGTGCTGGTTCACGCGCAGCATCGAGCGCAGGGTGCGGGCAGGGCCGGCCTGGCTGAAGCCGCGCTCCATGGAGACCATGACCGCTTTGAGGCCCGCGGCGGCATGGGCAGGTTCGCTGACTTTCAGATCATCCTCGTTGATGTCTTTTTTGGGTGCCGAACGATGCATGAGACCCTCCTGGTGGTAGCGCGGCCGGTGCTGATATCCAGCTCACATATTACAAGGCTACGCTGTGATCACCCGATGCGCATGTGTATAAATATTCACGCTGCGTCCGCGGGAGAACGCAGCGAGCGTCAGGCCTGATTCCTCGGCCAGATCCGCGGCCAGCGACGAGGGCGCGCTGACCGCCGCCAGCACCGGAATTCCGGCCATCGCGGCCTTCTGCACCAGCTCGAAGGAGGCGCGTCCGGAAACCTGCAGTACGGCGTCACCCAGCGGCAGCAACCCCTCGCGCAGGGCAGCCCCGATGACCTTGTCCACCGCATTATGACGCCCTACGTCCTCGCGCAGGATCAGCAGCTCCCCGGAGGCGGAGAACAACCCGGCCGCGTGCACTCCCCCGGTGGCGGAGAACAGCTGCTGCGATTCGCGCAGGGTGTCGGGCAGGCCCAGCAGGGTTTCCAGCTCCACCTGCCCGGCGTCCGGAGCCGGCGCGAAGGCGGCTTTCTTGCGCACCTCGTCGATGGAATTGGTCCCGCAGATCCCGCAGGCGGAACTGGTGACCACATTGCGGGCGGCCAGCAGATCGGGATGCTTTGCTCCCGGACCCAGCTGCACCTCGATGACGTTGTAGGTCTGGTTGCCCGCTTCGTCGGTGCCGGCGCAATAGCGCAGGGAAACCAGGTGCTCGGGGGCGGAAATGATGCCCTCGCCCACCAAGAAGCCGGTGACCATATCGAAGTCGTCGCCCGGCGTGCGCATGGAGGTGGTGTAGGAGGTGTGGCCGAAGCGGATCTCCAGCGGCTCCTCGCCGGCCAGCTTCTCCTCGCGCACGCGCGAGCCCTCCAGCGTTGCCCTGACGATGCGGCGGCGCGCGATCTTGCGGCCCATTAAACGCTCCTTGTGCTACTTCGTGCGGCTGGTACCGCTTGCTGCTTGAGCACACTCTACGTTTGCGGACCCCGGCTATGCCAGCCACCGTGACTGATTACGGCCACCTCCAAGGCTCAACCGGGGCTGCACGCCACTGTGCCGCCTAGTCTGCTGCGTTGCTGCTGCGAATTGGCGCTGCGGCTTCCAGCAAAGGTGCCGGCAGGCGCGTGTCGCAGCGCAACTCCTTCATCAGCGACATCCCCAGCAGCGTCACAATCGCTGTGAACGGCACCGCGGAGAGGATGGCCGCCTGTTGAAGCGCTTCGAGCCCACCCACGAGCAGCAGCACGATCGCGCAGACGCCGGTGAGCAGTCCCCAGACCACCAGGACCGGGCGCTTGGGGTACATGTTTCCGCCGGAGGTCAGCGTGCCCAGCACATAGGTATTGGAATCAGCACCGGTGATGAAGAACAGCACCACGAGGATTACCGTGAAGGCCGAGGTCACTTCTGGTATCGGCAACTCGGCCAGCATGGCGAAGAAAGTGCTGTTGGTGTCCTCCAGCGTCGCCTGGCCGATGCCGGAGCTGCCGTTCATCTCCTGGTGGATCGAGGTGCCGCCGAAGATGCTGAACCAGACGCTGAAGACCAGCGACGGGACACCCATGACCGCAAAAACGAACTCACGGATGGTCCGGCCCTTTGAGATGCGCGCCAGGAAGATGCCGACGAAAGCACCCCAGCTCAGCCACCAGGCCATCATGAAGTAGGTCCACCATTGCATCCACTGCAAGTCCTCCGCTCCCGAGGGCGTCAACAGCGCCACGGCCGGGAATTCGCCCAAGAACTGCCCCATGGAACGGAAATAGATGTTGGAGATGAATCCGGTGGGGCCGGATACCAGGACGAAGACGCCAATAGCGGCGGCACCGATCATCGTGCCCTGGCTGAGCCATTTGATGCCTTTGCCCACGCCGGAGAGCGCCGAGAGGGTGAAGACGATGGTCACGCCGGCGATGATCACGATCTTGACGAACAAATCCGTGGGAATCCCGATCAAGCTGTTCAGCCCCTCGGCGATCTGCGAAGCACCCAACCCCAGGGAAGTGGTCGTGCCGAAGAGCGTCGCAAGCACGGTGAACACGTCAATGATTTTCCCCAACCATCCGTCCATCGACTTTCCGAGGATAGGCCTGAGCATCACCGAGACGAGGCCCGAATTGCCCCGGCGGTGTGTCGAATAGGCAATGGCCAGGCCAAATACGCCGAACAGCGCCCAGGCATTTGGTCCCCAGTCGAAGTATGAGAATTGCAAGGCCAGAACTGCGGCATCCATGGTTTCCGGCTCGGCCCGGCCATGCGGCGGCACCATGAAGTGGCTCATCGGCTCAGCAGCCCCATAGCTGATCAGCCCGATGCCCATCACAGCACCGAGGATCATCGCGATCCATGCCCAAGTGGAGAATTCAGGCCGGTCCGCGTCCTTGCCCAGCCTGATGCCCCCGTAGCGCGAAAAGGCCAGGAACAGCATCAGCACGATGCAGCCGAGAGTCACCAGCAGGTAGCTCCAGCCAATGTACTGCGCCGACCAGCTGGACGCCCCGGACATCAGTGCATTGAGCCGCTCCGGTGCAAAAGCCGCCCACAGCACGAAGACCACGACCAGGGCCAGCGAAAGGAAGAGGACGCTGCCTGGGCGCTGGAGCTGCTTGTAGACCTGTTTCGCTTCGTTCTTGTCCGCAGCCCGGCGCAATTTGCCGCCGGTGAGCGTAGGCCCTCCGCGTGGCCCATTGCCCTGCATTTCGTTGGTTTCGGTTTTCATGGCTCTCACACTTCGTTGTTTTGGAGGATTCTGCCAGCGCCGGGCTACAGCGCGGTCAATTCGGCGCCGTCGTAGAACCGGCCGGCTTTGTAGACCATCGGCTCAAGCTGGGCGACCTCGGAATGCTTGACCTTGGCGATGAATACGGTATGGGTCTTGGCCTGGAAGCGCTCCTTGATTTCGGCTTCGATGGACGCGGCCGAACCGTCGATCAGCGGGCTGCCGTTCGGGCCTTGGTGCCATTCGAGGTTGGCGAACTTGTCATCGCCCTTGGCTGCGAACGTGCCCACGGTGTCGCGCTGTCCGTTGCTCATGATGTTGATGCCCAGATGGGTGGATTTGAACAGCGACGCATAGGTGCTGGTGGTCTTCTGCACGCAAACGAGCACCAGCGGCGGCTCCAGCGAAACGGACACGTAGGAATTCGCGGCAAGCCCGCGGGGCTTGCCCTGCTCGTCCATGGTGGTCACGACGGTCACGCCGGTAACGAACTGGCGGTTGAATCCCTTGAGTGCGTCGAGGTTCGGCACCCCGCTCAAATCATCCACGACCACGCCTTCGCCGGCAGGTTCGAATGCGGACTTGAGCGAAGGGACTCCCACATCTTCCAGCAGCTCGCTCTGGTCCCACGTCACCTGCTCGGAGATGATCTTTCCATCCTGGATCTTCATCAGGTTGGAACCACGGGTTTCCACGGTGTTGCCAGTAGCCGGCACTCCCTGCAGATCGTTGATGAAGGTCCCGGTGGTGTGCCAGAAAATCGCGATGGACTGCTCCTGCTCATCAACGAGCAGGTGGTCGATTCTTGTCACCAGATCCGGGAAAGCATCCCGAACGGACAGGATCTCCTGCTTCAGTTCGCCAATGGTGGCGACGTTCTTGGATTTCTTGCTGATTCTCCGGAAGTCCGCGTGGAAGATCTCGTCCAGGGCTTCGACCTGCCCTCGGTCCCAAGCCGCTTCCCAAGCATTGACGAGCGATTCCTTGACAGGCTGGAGTGAATTTACAATTTGTTGCATGCAAGAAATGCTAGCAAAGGTTGTGATGGAGTCAACACATTTCAAAAGATTCTCATTAATTTAGCGATTTCATGCCGATCGACTAAGTTTCTGTTGCATACAAGGGAATCTATGGATAGAGTTCTTGTATGCAAGAGAGTTCAATCGTGGAATCAAAAGCCAGAAGCAACCCGGAGACGCCGCTGCTCGGCAGGCTCCGTCAGATGATCGTCACCGGAGTTGTCCAACCCGGGGACCTATTGGCGGAGACTGCCCTCGCGCAAGATTTCGAGGTCAGCCGCACTCCGATCCGGGAAGCTTTGAAGCAGCTGGAGCGCGAGGGCTTGGTTGAGGTGCGAGCGCGGGTCGGAACTTTCGTCAGGAAGCCTACCCAGCGCGAAATCCACGAGATGTTTTCGCTCAAGGAAGCCTTTGAGGGATTGGCGGCTGGCTTGCTGGCCAGGCGCGGGGCCGTACCTGAACTGGACCAGCTCAAGGAAAACGTTGCACGCAGCCAGCAGGCCGTCGAACGCGGCGACGCCGAACTCTATTCGCAATTGGTCCATGAATTCCACAGCACCTTGGTAGCCGGAGCCGACAACAGGAAGCTATCCGAGCACTATGACCTGCTGATGAACCAGCTGGCCTACCATCGCATTGTTTCGCAGACGCTGAGCTTGCCCGGGCGCTTGCAGAATTCGAAGGACGAGCATCAGGCCATCATCGACGCCATCAGCTCCAAGGATCCATTGGCCGCAGAACTCGTGATGCGCAGGCATGTTGCAGCATCAAGCCAGTCGGCTGCCCTAGCAGCGATGAAAGAAGAAGACGAAGAACAACCGGGTTAGCCCCACAATAGCCTCGCAAAGGAATAACCAGATGAATTCTCCACTGGCCCAGCCGTCCCAGCTCATCGATTTGAGCAACAGATCAACGCTCGATGCCTACGAGGACTTGGCCCGGGCCATCGGCTTGCGCAAGATCTCGTGCACGGTGGAAGAACTTCCCCACCGCGAGCTGGGCGCCATCACCCGTGCGACGGCCACCGCTGTCATCCCTAATCCATGGCTGGGCACCGGAACGTCGCAGGACTTGTCCGAGCGGACCGAAGCCATCGCTCCTTTGCTGGCCAAGCTGCTCTCGGATCGTCTGCTCCAAGCCTTGGGCGGAGCCGAGAAGGTCGAAGCTTTCGGCAAGGCCGCTTTGGTGGGCAGCGATGGGGAACTGGAGCACGCCGGCGCGCTGATCCACACTCCTTTCTTCGGCAACCTGCTGCGCGAAGCTCTCGGTGGCACCTCGATCATCTGCTTTGTCGACGGCCGAGGCGTTCCCGGTGAGTCGCTCCGCGTACCGATGTGGCACAAGACCGCAGCGGCCACCCGAACCCACTACCAGACCCTGGAGCTGTCCTTGCCCGACGCCCCGCATGCCGGGGAGATCGCCGTGATCGCCGCGGCATCCACCGGACCGCGTCCGCACGCCCGCATCGGCGACCGCACCACCGACCAAGTCATCACCTCCGAAATCCTGAAGGGAATCCAACTATGAACTACCGCAAGCTTGTCACCATCGTCGAGGAAACCGCTTCCGAAGGCGGCCGTCCAGTCGAGCCGGCGGCCAAGGTGGTCATTGTGGCCGCTGTGTTCGACAACCCCTGGGCAGGCCAGGGCTTCGTGGAAGACCTGACCGAGGGCATCGACAAGGTGGCCTCGGATTTGGGCGCCCTGCTGGCACCCCGCGTAATCGAAGCGCTGGGCGCCCCGCTGGAAGCCTACGGCAAAGCAGCCATCGTGGGCCTGGACGGGGAAATCGAACATGGCTCGGCCCTGATCCACACCCTGAAATTCGGCAACCACTTCCGCGATGCGGCCAACGCCACCACCTTGCTGCCGGCCGTAGAAAAGCGCGGACCGGCCGGGGTGCAGTTCGACATCCCGCTCAAGCATTTCACCGATGCCACGATCCGTTCGCACCACCAGAGCGTCGAGGCCAGGATCGCCGATGCTCCGCATGCCGGCGAAATCCTGATCGCCTTGGCTGGTGCGACCCGCGGCCGGCCGCAGGAACGCCTGGCCCCGCTGTCCACCGAACAGTAGCAGGACGCATCAGCCGGAACGGAGCGAAGCACGCATGACAAGCACCAAGCAGCCAATGGTTGTCCTCCTGCATGGAGTCGGATTGGACCGGACCATGTGGAAGCCCCTGCGCGAGCAGCTGGGACGCGAATCGGTGGCACTGGATCTGCCAGGGCATGGTTTGCGCCCGCCCTTGCGCAGCGAGCAGAGCCTGGCGAGCCTGGCCTCCGATGTGCTCGAACGGATCGAATCCCGGGAGCCGGTGCACCTGGTTGGATTCTCCCTCGGGGCGCTGGTTGCCCAGCACCTTGCGCGCTTCGCTCCCGAGCGCGTGCTGACCTTGTCCGCGGTGAACTCCGTATGCCAGCGCACCAGCGAAGAGTCCGCAGCAGTGGAGGAACGCCTGGCTACCGCCGGCACGAACTTCTCCCAGGGAGTGGACCGGGCCATCGAACGGTGGTTCCCGGCCTCGTCCACCACCGTGGATCCGGAGTTCATCGAAGCTACGCGGCAAACCATGGCCGGCAACGATCTCGAATCCTATCTGCACGCCTACGCGGTCTTCGCCCGGGGCGACCGGGAGATTGCCGGCGAGCTCGGGGCGATCAAGCAGCCGACGCTGGCTATCACCGGCGAGCTGGATCCCGGCTCGACCCCGCAGATGTCCCACCGGCTGGTTGCCGCCGTACCGCAGGGGCGGCTGCGCATCATCCCCGGAGCACGGCACATGCTCCCGGTGGAGAATCCGCGGGCCTTGGCCGCGGAATTGAACAGTTTTTTCAGCGATAACGAAGGGAAACAGGCATGATCGAGCGTTACATGCATTTCATCAACGGCGAGCACGTCGCTCCCAGCGAAGATCGTTTCTTCACCAGCACCAACCCGGCGACTCTCGACGAGCTCTACGAGGCCGCCCGCGGCAATGCCGAAGATGTGGACCGTGCTGTCACGGCCGCCCATAAGGCCTTCACCGCCCCATCGTGGAGCACCTTGAGCGCCACCGCCCGCGGACACCTGCTACGCCGGTTGGGCGATCTGATCGGCGAGAATGCCGAGAAGCTGGCCCGCTACGAGTCCCTGGACAACGGCAAGCTGCTGCGCGAAATGCGCGGCCAGCTGGCCACGCTGCCCGAGTACCTCTACTACTATGCCGGGCTGGCGGACAAGGTTCAGGGCTCCCAGATCCCGAGCATGAACCCGGCGATCCTGAACTACACCCAGCGCGAGGCGCTGGGCGTGGTTGGCGCAATCACCCCGTGGAACTCGCCGCTGACCCTGACCACATCCAAGATCGCCCCGGCACTGGCCGCCGGCAACACCGTGGTGATCAAGCCCAGCGAATACACCTCGCGCACGGTGCTGCTGCTGGCCGAGCTGGCCGACCAGGCCGGATTCCCTCCGGGCGTCATCAACGTGGTCACCGGTTTCGGGGCCGAGGCTGGAGCCGCACTGGTGGCCCACCCGCTGCTGGCCAAGATCTCCTTCACCGGTTCCACTGCCACCGGCTCCTCGATCGCCGCCCAGGCGGCCAGCCGCTTCATCGGCTGCACACTGGAACTGGGCGGGAAGAGCCCGAATATCGTCTTCGACGATGCCAACGTCGCCAACGCGGCCATGGGCGTGGTGGCAGGCATCTACGCCGCGGCCGGCCAAACCTGCATTGCCGGCAGCCGGGTGTTCGCCCACAAATCGGTCTACGACGAGCTGCTGGAACGTGTCACCGAACGTGCCAAGTCCATCGTCATCGGCGACCCGCTGGCGGATTCCACCGAGCTGGGCCCGCTGGCCTTCGCCGACCAGCTGGAGAAGGTCGCTTCCTACGTGAAGATCGGCGCAGACGAGGGTGCCAAGGTGCTGGCCGGCGGTGCCCGCCCCGAAGGCTTGGATCTTCCGGGCTACTATTTCTCCCCCACCGTGCTCACCGACGTGAATAACGACATGCGCGTGGTCCGCGAGGAGATCTTCGGTCCGGTGGCAGCGATCATGCCTTTCGAGCACGAAGACGAACTGCTGTCGATGGCCAACGACACCGACTACGGGCTGGCCGCTGGCGTATGGACGCAGAACCTGGCCCGCGCCCACCGCATGGCCCGCAAGCTGGATGCCGGCACGATCTGGGTGAACACCTACCGGGCGATGTCCCCGATGTCCCCGCGCCAGGGATTCAAGAACTCGGGCGTCGGCATCGAGCACGGCATCGAATCCATGAACGAATACACCCGTCTCAAGAGCGTATGGATCAACACCGACGAATCCCCCGTCGCGGATCCGTTTGTGATGCGCGGATAAGGGAGGGGCTCCCATGCCATTGATTGATGTTTCCATCGCCAAGGGCCGCAGCCCGCAGCAATTGCGCGCCTTGATCTCCGCACTGCACCAAGCGGCCGAAAACACCGTGGATGCCGCACCAGAGAACATCACGGTCATCGTGCGGGAAATCGAGCACGAACACTGGTCCCGGACCAACCAAACCATCGCCGAACGCAATAACAGCCAGGCATCTGCCTAAGGGCAGCAGAGCACCGAAAGAAGGATAGGCATGCGCTTTTCACTGTTCATCCACATGGAACGCTATGACGACTCGATCAGCCACGCACAGCATTTCGAGAATCTCGTCGAGCTGACGCAAATGGCCGAAGCCGGCGGCTTCTCCACCGTCTGGATCGGCGAGCACCACTCCATGGAGTACACCGTCTCGCCGAACCCGATCCCGCAGCTGGCATACCTGGCTGCCCGGACCTCCACCATCCGGCTCGGAGCCGGCACCATCATCGCTCCCTTCTGGAACCCGATCCGTGCAGCCGGCGAACTCGCGCTGCTCGACGTCATCAGCAATGGCCGTGCCGAACTGGGCGTGGCACGCGGAGCCTACCAGTTCGAGTTCGATCGCATGACCGATGGCATGAAGGCCACTGACGGCGGAGCCTCCATGCAGGAACTCATCCCGGCAGTCAAGAAGCTGTGGGAGGGAGACTACGCCCACGACGGTGAGGTCTGGCAGTTCCCGACCTCCACCTCGGTCCCGAAGCCCGCGCAGAAGCAGATCCCGGTCTGGGTTGCGGCCCGCAGCCCCGAGTCGCACGACTACGCTGTGGCCAACGGGTGCCATGTCATGGTGACCCCGCTGATGAAGGGCGACGAAGAAGTCGAGTCATTGGTCGAGAAGTACGAGACGGCCATCGCAGCCCACCCCGAGGTGCAGCAGCGCCCCGACATCATGGTGCTTCGCCACACGTACCTGCACTCCGCCGACGAGCCGGAGGCCTGGCGCCCGGCGGCCGAAGGCATCAACAAGTTCTACCGCACCTTCGATGCTGTCTTCGGCAACAAGGTGGATCCGGTCAACGGATTCATCGATCCGAGCCCCGAGGAGAAGTTCGCCGGACGCGAGGAATTCACGCCCGAGTCCCTGCATCGCACCGCGATGATCGGCACTCCGGACGTGGTTATCGAGCGCCTTCGCCACTATGAGGAGCTGGGCGTCAGCGAATACAGCTTCTGGAGCGACAACGCACTGAGCCATGAGGAGAAGAAGCGCTCGCTGCAGCTGTTCATCAACGAAGTCGTGCCGCATTTCGCGAAGCAGCCAGCGCTGTAACGACCCAAGGCCGCCGTGCATCCGGTTCTCCGGTGCCGGCGGCCTTCGCCGTCAAGCTCCAGATCCTTGGTTGCTCGGAGGAGCTCGACTTGCGAAACATTTCATGGGCCCGACTGTTGCTTTCCTCCCCACCAGTGGCACCGTTGGCCAGAGGAGGCAAAGTGGAGGGGCAGCGGCCGTAAACTATGCAGATGGATACCGATCGCGATCGCCTCCTCAGGCTCTACGACGAGCAGCTGCGCACCGATGCCGAGACTCCGGGCGCCCAGTCCATCACCCGGCTCGGTCCGCTGCGCCTGGCCACCTACGCCCATGGGCGCGGTTTCATCACCTATCCGCATTTCAACGGAAAAGAACCGCAAACCTTGGCCCAGCTGGCTGGAGCAGCACTGGAGCATTTCGCGGCGCAGCCGCAGATCACCGAGGTGGAATTCAAGACCCGCGGACACGACCATGCACCCGGGCTGGCCGAGCGCTTGCAAGCATTGGGATTCAATGCCGAGGAGAGCGAATCAATCATGATCGGACCGCTGCAGGCATTGCCCAGTGGCGACCCCGGTCCGGCTAGGCTGGAATTGCGGCGTGTGAGCGCTGCAGAAGAAATTGAGGAAATGTGCCGCATGGTCGACCAAGCCTTCGGCGAACCCTACGACCCAGCCACCACCCAAGCCCTGATTTCACGCATGGGACGCAATGACGGCATGGAGCTGTGGGTCGCCTGGCTGGAGGGGCGAATGGCGGGTGCGGGCCGTCTGGAGCCGGTGGCCGGCACCGAATTCGCAGGCCTCTGGGGAGGCGGCGTGCTGCCTGAATACCGCGGACGAGGTGTCTACCGGGCCCTGGTTGGTGCCCGGGCACGCAGCGCGATCGCCATGGGCCGCAAGTACGTGCACAGCGACAGCACGGAGTATTCCCGTCCGATCCTTGAACGCCAGGGCCTGGTGAAGGTTTCCACCACGACCCCTTACATTTGGAAGCGCGCGGCAACCGGAAGCTAGCCGCTTCCAGCTAGCTTTTCGACGGGGAGATGATCGCGAATTCGGCTCCGGTGACATCGCCGAGCACTGCCATGCGGCCGAAATAGGAGTCATGGGGTTCATGGATGACCGTGCCGCCGAGCTTCTCGGCAAGCGCCACGGTTTCATCGGTGTCCGCCACCGCGAAGTAGGCGCGCCAGCCGGACTTGGAGTCCGGATAGCCGGAGATGTCGAAGATGCCCGCCACCGCCTCGGGCCCTTGGCCATAGGTGTGGTAGCGGAACTCGTCCGTGTCCGAGACCGGGGACAAGTTCCAGCCCAGGGCCTCGCGGTAGAAGCGGGCCACCGTCTCGAAGTGCTTGGTGTGCAGTTCATTCCAGATCCGTGTGCCCGGTGCACGGCTCGTGGCCGTTCCCGCTGGCGCGAAGGCTTGGAAGAGTCCCACGCCGGTGCCGGCTGGATCCCCGATGATGGCCATGGTTCCCTGTCCGGGAACCTCGATGGGCTTGAGATAGACCTTGCCGCCGTGCAGCTTGGTGGCGTAGGCGGCAGCGTGCACATCGGTGACATTCAGGTAGGTGGTCCAGCAGTCCGGAACCTCGGAGTCCGGGTCATTGGCAATGAAGTCGGTGACCATCGACCCGTTGAGATAGACCTCGGCATATCCTTCGTCCGTGTCTTGCGCGTTCCGGCGCATTTCCCATCCGAATAGCTGCGCATAGAACTGGGCGGAGCCTTCCATGTCGCTGGTGAGCAGATCGACCCAGCAGGGTTCGGCTCGTGGATCCCTTGGTGCCGGCATCGCTTCCCCATTCCACAATACATCCAGCTCGCTTGGCCTGAGTCTATGTCCTTTTCGTCCAGATCAGCAACGGAAAATTTGCTGCCACCCAAGATATTACGGAACTGGATGCCTTGCGATGAACCGCGGTTTCATTATGTTTTAATGTGACACAGGGCACATAGCATTGTAAGTTCACCGAGGAGTTCACCATGAGCGTTCCCACGTCCAATCTCACAGTTTCAGTAGCAGCAATCCTCGCAGAAGGGGCCACCCGCTACGGCGAACTGAACGCCATCACCGTCGATGGCCACAGCACAACTTATAGGCAGCTATGGGACGAGACGCGGAACTATGCCGGGGCGTTGCAGGCCCATGGCATCACGGCGGGTGATCGGGTGGCTCTGCTCATCCCCAATGTCGAGGACTTCGCCCGCGCCTACTACGCGGTTCTGGCCCTGGGTGCCGTGGTGGTGCCGGTGCACGCACTGCTCAAGGCCCGCGAAATCTCCTACATCTTGGAGGACTCCGAGGCTAAGCTGATGATCTGCGCCGCGCCGCTGCTCGCCGAGGGTGCTGCCGGAGCCACCGCTTCAGGCGTCCCGGTGCTCAGCGTGCTGGCGCCAGAAGACTCGGGCACCGACCGGCTCGAAGACCTGGCACGGGCGGCTACGCCGATTGCCACCTACCTGCCGCGGCGCCCGGAGGACCTGGCCACGATCCTGTATACCTCGGGCACCACCGGCAAGCCCAAGGGTGCGCTGGGCACGCACCTTGCCTTGATTGAGCAGACCCACACCACGCTGCTGAACACCATGGATTTGCGCCGCGGCGACAGGCTCTTCGGCGGGCTGCCGCTCTTCCACACCTTCGGCCAGACCTGCGTGCTCAATACCGGGCTGCGGGTGGGCGCCGAGCTGATGCTGCTGCCCAAGTTCACCGCCGAAGGCGCCCTGGAGCTGCTGCTGGACGCGGGCATCGATGTCTTCTTCGGGGTGCCGACCATGTATGTGGCCCTGCTCGAAGCGGGCAAGCACCGCACACAGACGCCCCAGAAGCTGCGCTACGCCATTTCCGGCGGAGCGTCGCTTCCGGTATCCATCCTGACCGCCTTCGAGCAGCGCTTCGGCGCGCGGATCCACGAAGGCTACGGGCTGACCG
Source organism: Glutamicibacter mishrai (assembly GCF_012221945.1). Lineage (NCBI taxonomy): Bacteria > Bacillati > Actinomycetota > Actinomycetes > Micrococcales > Micrococcaceae > Glutamicibacter > Glutamicibacter mishrai. The sequence goes on from NZ_CP032549.1 coordinate 1,274,427, forward strand.
AGACCTCTCCGGTGGCCTGCTTCAACCATGTGGGCGTCGAACCGCGGCCCGGCACCGTCGGCACCCCGGTCTGGGGAGTGGATGTGGAAATCGCGGACCCGGCCAGCCCGGAGAAGATCCAGCTGCTGCCGCGCGGCGAGCTGGGCGAACTGGTGGTCCGCGGGCATAACCTGTTCTCCGGCTACCTGAACCGGCCCGAGGCCACGGCCGAAGCGGTGGTCGATGGCTGGTTCCGCACCGGGGACCTGGGCACGAAGGACGAGGATGGCTACCTGCGCATCCTGGACCGTACCAAGGACATGATCCTGCGCAACGGCTACAACGTGTACCCGCGCGAAATCGAGGAGGTGCTGGTGTCCCATCCGGAGATTTCCAATGCCGCAGTATACGGGGTGCCGCATGAAACCCACGGGCAGGAGATCGCCGCTTCGGTGACCCTGGAGGCAGGCTCCACACTAGGCGCGCAGGATCTGGTGGCGTGGGCCAGCGAGCAGATGGCCGCGTACAAGTACCCGCGGCTGATCGAGATCGTCACCGAGTTCCCGCTGGGTCCCAGCGGGAAAATCCTCAAGCGCGAACTGGTCGCGCAATTCACCGCCGAGCAGCGCTAGCTGGCACTATTTGCGCAGCCCGCTGTAGTCCGGGGTACGGCGTGCCAGGAACGCGGATCTGCCTTCGGCCAGGTCCGCGTTCGCCCCGTTCTCTTCCCACAGCGTTTCCCACCAGCTGTCGGTGGGTTCCCCAGCGCTCACCAGGTTGATCGCTTCCTTGGTGCGCGAAATGGAATACGGCGAGTTCGCCGCCAGCTGGCCCAGCAAGGCGTCCAGCTGCTCTTCGAGCTGCCCATGGGAAACCACCTTGGTGAACATGCCCCAGCGTTCGGCTTCGGCAATGGACACCTCCGCTCCGGAGAGCAGCAGGTACTTGGCCCGGTGCTCCCCCACGGCATGCACCAGCCGCTCGATGCCCGGGCGCGGGAACACCAAGCCGATTCTTGCCGGGGTGATCGCGATGCGCACATTATCCGAGGCCAGCTGGATGTCGCAGGCCGAAGCCAGCTGCCAGGCACCGCCGAAGCAATTGCCTTCCACCACCGCAATGGTCGGCTTCGGACAGCCCACGATGATCTTGTCGAGCAGATCGAAGTGGTTGATCAGTTCCCCCTCCTCATCCCGGTCGAAGAGCACTTGGTCCATTTCATCGATGGCAATCCCGGCGCAGAAGTTCCCTCCGGCACCGCGCACCACAATGGAAGCGACCTCGTCATTGGTCGCCAGGCCGGCAAAGGCGCCCACCAGCTGCAGGCACATGTCCTTGGTGAGCGCATTGAACTGGCCCGGATTCTCCAACCGCACCACTGCGGTGGACCCGGTAATCCCTACGCTGACCCGTGCATTATTGTCCCTGCCCATCAGGATCCTCCCCGATTCATCATGCGTCTCTGGCAATCTATCGCGAATCGGCCAGCTTGCGGAACCTCTCCACGCGCCGCTGGGCTCTAAGCAGGTGGCACCTGTGCGAAACTGGGCGTGTGGATGCACAGATTATTTACACCATCATCGCCGGACTGCTGCTCGTCGTCTCCGCGTTGGGCACCATTTTCCCGGTGCTGCCAGGTTCGCTGCTGACCATCGGCACGCTCCTGGCCTGGGGCTGGCTGCTGGGATCCGGCGCATCCTGGTGGGCGGCCGGACTGGGCATGGCGATTGCCCTGCTGGGCTGGTCGGCCTCAGCAATCCTGACCGGCAAGAAGCTCAAGGAGCATCAGATCCCCAAGGGATCCATCCTCTTCGCCGTTGTCGGCGCCATCGCCGGCGCGTTCATCATCCCGGTTGTCGGCATGTTCATCGGCTTCGCGGTGGGCCTGTTCGCCGGTGAAAGCGTGCGCCGCCGCGAGGTCTCCGGGGCGTTGGGCTCATCCTGGGCTGCGCTGAAGGCCATGGGCCTGGGCATCGTGGTGGAGTTCGGTTGCGTGCTGCTGGCGTCCTCCATCTGGGTCATCGGCATGATCATGCACTTCGTGATGCGCTAGATCCAGCCCATCTCCCTGGCATAGCGCGCGGCCTCGATGCGATTAGCTGTGCTGGTCTTGCCGATCGCATTGGACAGGTGGTTGCGCACTGTACCCACCGACAGGTGCACCGTCGAGGCGATCTGCGAGACCGGCGCACCGGACGCGGCCAAGGCCAGGATCTCGCGTTCGCGCCCGGTTAGCGGGTTGCTGCGGCTCTCCACGCTGAGCATCGCACGCTGCGGATCCACCACCTTGTCCCCGCAATAGACCCTGCGGATGGCGGCAATCAGCTCGGCAGGCGGAGAATCCTTGACCAGGAAACCATGAGCTCCGGCTTCGAAAGCCTGGCGGAAGTACCCGGGACGGTCAAAGGTGGTCAGGATCAGCACCTTCACCTCGGGGTGGCTGTCCTTCAGTTCTGCCGCGGTGCTCAGCCCGTCTTGCCGGGGCATCTGCACATCCAGCAATGCAATATCGGCCCGATGCGCATCCAGCGCCGCGGCAACTTCGTCTCCGTCGGCGCATTGCGCAACGACCTCGATGTCCTCTTCGAGGTTCAGCAAGGCTGCCAGCGCGCCGCGCACCAGATGCTGGTCATCGGCAATGAGTATCCGGATCATCGGGCGTTCCCGTCTGCCGCAAAGGCTACCTGCACGCTGGTTCCGCCCAGCCGCGAGGCCCCCACCGTGCAGCTGGCGCCGAACTGCTTGGCACGCTCCTGCATTCCGCGGATCCCGTGGCCGGGCGTGCTGGCCTGCAGCCCGTCGCCGTCATCTTCAATGCTGACGTGTCCGGATTCCAGCTGCAGCACGATCCTGCTGGCGTGCGCATGGCGCAGTACATTGGTGACCGCTTCGCGCAGGATCCATGCCACATGCGAACGCAGCTGCATCGGGACCTGCTCGGCGGATCCGGCCACCGTGAATTCGAGGTTGTTGTCGTTGCAGGCCTTCCGCAGCTCAGCCAATTCCGCGGCCAGGTCCTGGCGGCTAAGCCCCTGCACCGTGGTGCGCACGGAGTCCAGCGCATCGACGGCCAAGGCGCTGAGCTGTTCCAGTTCGCCGCGGGCCCGGGCGTACTGCTCCTGGTCCAGCAGGCGCAGGGCCAGCTGCGCCTTCAGGTTCAATGCGGTGAGCGAATGGCCGATCCCATCATGCACGTCCCGGGCAACGCGTTCCTGTTCGGCGACCAGTAGGTAATCGCTGCGCATCTTTTCGGCTTCGGTCGAGCGCCGGATGGCCGCCACGGTGATCGCATATACCACCATCAGCACGAGGTTCAGGCCGATCAGGAAGATCGCGTCCATGAACTGGCCGTAGATGATTGGCAACGCGAAGCTGAGCACCAGCACCGCCGAGTAGGCCGCGATGGCCCACCTCCTGCCCAGCAGGAAGATCGCGAAGGAGGTGATGAAAGGGAAAAGCCCCATGGTGGTCAACCCGACGACCGGGATGCCCAGCACAATAATCGCGCAGAGCACCAGGAAGTTCACGTGCGCCCGGCGAGCACTGGTTCCGCCCTGCCCGATCTTCGAGGAGAATTTCGAATAGGACTGCAAATACACGGTGGCGAAGAGGGCAATCAGCGCCAAGCCGATGATCCGGGTGGGCAGCGAATAGTCCTCGACGAGCAGGTCCAGCACCGGGAAGACCAGGAAGATCACCCAGACCCCGGCCACCAGCCAGCCTCGGCGATCCCAGAATTTCTGGTCTTCGTCGAGGCCGCAGAGCGGATCGTCCACCGGCGCGGAGCCAGGCTGGCGTGGGCTCACTGGCGCGCCTTGGCCTTGCGGGTGGCGAGAACCGCGAAGAGAACGAAGATGAGTGCCCATGCCACTAGATTAGCGGTTGGGACCCACAACGCATCCGGTGCCATATCGACCCCGGCAGGCATGTCCTTGAGCAATGGGTAGCGGGCCAGCGCGACGTAGCCATACATCGGGGTGAAGCGGGCCGCGTCGAGCATGCCTCCTTCCAGAGGCATGAACACGTTGCCGAAGAAGGCGAAGAACACCATCAGTCCCGAGGCCAGGCCCAGGGCCGATTCGGATTTGAACACCATGCCCACCCCGATCCCGTAGCAGGCGAAGATCATGGCACCGAGCAGGATGATCAGGTAGCTCGCGACCCAGATCCAGCCTTCTTGCGCTTCGGCTCCGGTAGCGGCGCCCAGGGCGAAGACTAGCGCTGCCGAGGCGCCGGCAACGGTGGCCGCGACTATCATCTTGCTGCTGACGAACATGCTCGGCGGCATTTTTGTCAGCGAAATTTGCCGGCCCCACCCCTGCATGGTCTCGGTGGCCACGGTGCCAGCGATGGCCACGGTGCTGACTGCCGCTCCGTAGGCCGCCATGGAAATCATCAGATAGAACTTCACGTTGCCGGCGCCGAGCTCGAACTCGGTGTAGCTGGGGATGCTGCCGAACAGGATGTACATTGCCGCAGGCAGCAGCAGGGCGAAGATCAGGTTGTATCCGTCGCGGAAGTGCCGCGCGAATTCCACGCGGATGTAGGTGCTCATCATGATGGGTCCTTGGTCAGTTGGATGAAGGCGTCTTCGAGGCTCGGGGAGGAAATTTCCAGGTCGTAGCCTTGGTACTCGGTCAGGAGGGCGGCTGCGAAGCTGTCGGAGTCGGAGCTGCGGAAGGCGAAGCGCAAGCCATTGCGTTCAGCCACCTGCACCGAATCGCTGGAGGCGGCGGCTCGTTCGGCATGCTCGGCCGAGGGGAAGGAAGCGCTGACGGTGCGTCCGGAGATGAGCTTGCGCAGATCCTCGGTGGCGCCGTCGGCGACGATGAGCCCGTGGTTCATCAGCACGGTGCGTTCTGCGAAGTTCTGCGCTTCTTCCAAATAGTGCGTGGCGAAGATGACGGTGCGTCCTTCGGTGGCTTCGACGCGCATTGCGGCCCAGAAATCCCGGCGGGCCATCACGTCCATCCCTGCAGTAGGCTCATCGAGGATCAGCACATCCGGATCCGGCAGCAACGCCAACGCGAACTTGATGCGCTGCTGCTCGCCGCCCGAGCATTTGCCCACGCGCCGCTTGGCGATCTTGTCCAGTCCGGTGCGTTCCATGACCTCACCAATGCGATCTGCCTGCTCATGCATGTGGGCGATGACCGACACCGTTTCCTTGACGGTCATGTCGCGCAGCAGCCCGCCGGTTTGCAGCACTGCCGAGACCCTGCCAGCCAGGACCGCCTGGCGCGGGTCCAAGCCGAGGATTTGAGCCGATCCCTCGGTGGGCTGGGTCAGGCCGAGGATCATGTCCACGGTTGTAGTCTTGCCGGCTCCGTTGGGCCCCAAGAAGGCCACGATCTGACCGGTCTGGATCTGCAGGTCGATGCCCTTGACGGCTTCGACCTTGCTGCGCGGCGTTGAGAAGGTCTTCTTCAAGCCGCTGAGCGAAACTGCATTGGTTTTAGTCAGCGTTTCCATGACTCCCAGTTTTCTCCGTTTGCCAGGTAGGCAGAAGAGCAGAAAGTCATGGGTTGCCCATGACCGTTGTCATGGACCAATACCAGTTGCTCGACGCATCTATGCTGATCATTGCTTGAAAACCTGCTGTGAGCTTGGCAACTCGCCGCTGGGCGATGCGCCTTCGCCTCGGTATGCAAGCCCTGGGAAATGCCATGATCCTCCGGGTCAACGACCAAATTGGAAATTTCCGCCCTTGTGGTCGGGTTATCCCCCATCAGGCTTTACGGATTCCTCTCTGGGAAACTCACAGCGTATTCCCGTAGGATTTTTCCTGTGCTAGATCATTCTTCTTTTCTTTCCTTCGTGACGGATTATGCGTCGCCGACCATTGGCGCGGCCTTTCTGCCAGACTGGTTGAACCCTGCCGTCTTCCTGAATAACCCGGACCTCGGCCCATGGGTACTGTTGCTGGTGTGCGCCATTGTCTTCGCTGAGACCGGTTTGCTGGTGGGATTCTTCCTACCCGGCGATTCGATGCTCTTCACCGTCGGCATGCTCATCGCCACCGGCACTATCCATATCCCGCTGTGGCTTTTCTGCGCCGCGATCTTCGTCTGCGCCTTCGCCGGCGACCAAACCGGCTACCTGATCGGCAGGAAGTCCGGACCGGCCATCTTCAACAAGCCGGATTCGCGCTTCTTCTCGCAAAAGAATGTTGAACGCGCCCACGAATTCTTCGAGAAGTTCGGTGGCCGCGCAGTGATCCTGGCACGCTTTGTCCCTGTGGTTCGCACCTTCGTCCCGGTCATCGCCGGCGTGGCCAAGATGGACCACAAGACCTTCATCAGCTTCAACCTGATCGGCGCCGCCCTCTGGGGCATCGGCGTCACCCTGCTGGGTTACTGGCTGGGACAGTTCACCTGGATCGAAGAGAATATCGACATCATCTTCATCCTGATCGTGCTCATCTCGGTGATCCCGATCGGCATCGAACTGCTCAAGGCCCGCAAGCCGAATAAGAAGATCGAAGACTAGTTTCAAGCACTTCGGCGGCCGAAACGACCGCCGCCCCACTGTACGCCGCGGCGCATCAACCAATTTTCGCAAGGTTGGATGGTGCCGCGGCGTACTCCTTTGCAGAGAAGATCCTCGCCTGCATCGATCAGGCGCATCACCTCGGTGGTGGCCGGGCGCACCACATTGAGCAGGACTTCGCAGTCGCAGTATCCGCCGAGCACCCGGACTTTCTTCTCCAGCGCGCTGGCTCGCGGTGCGCATTCATCACGATAGAAGCCCAGCATCCGCAGGCTCCCGTCGCAGGCCACATCCGAGGCCACCCGATAGAGGTAGCACGGAAGGCATTCGTGGATCACAGGCCTGGGCAATTCGGACATCAGAACTCCTTAGTGCGGTAGTGGCGAGGGCGGTGCCTTCACCGCTCTCGCCACTACTGTCCGCTGATGCTCGTCCTGTCCGAAGCCATGAACCGCGAATTGTGGACATCTAGCTCACCGCGAGGCTCCTGCGCAAAAACGCGTCCACCCGTTCCAAGGCCTCGGCCACGCGCTCATAACCGGCGGCGAAGGACAGCCGCATGAACAAATGCCCGTCGAAGGGGTCGAAGTCCCCGCCGGGTGTGAGAGCCACATGCGCATTCTCCAGGACTTCTTGGCAGAAGCCGATGGCCGAACCGAAGTGATCGAGCACTTCGGCAGCCAGCTTGCCGTAGAGGTAGAACGCCCCATCGGCCGGCGCGGCCTGCTCGATGCCGAGCTTGTCCAGGCTGCCCAGAACCAGCTCGCGGGTGCGCGCGAATTCCTTGACCCGCGCGTCCGCTTCCTCCAGGCTCTGCGGGGTGAAGGCGGCGACCGCGGCACGCTGGGCCGGGGCGGGCGCGCAGAGGGCCAGGTTGGAAGCCAGCGCATCCACGGCCGGCAGCAGATCATCGGGGACGATCATCCAGCCCAGGCGCCAACCGGTCATGCCCCAGTATTTCGAGAAGGATGAGACCACTATCGAGGTCTGCGAAAACTCCCACGAGGTGTGCCCCTGGCGCTGCGGATCGAATTCGATGCCGTGGTAGATTTCGTCGCTGATCAGCCGGACATCATGGGCTTGGCACCATAACGCCAGCTCCTGCAGCTCCTGGGCGCTGAACATGGTGCCGGTGGGGTTGTTCGGCGAGGCCACCACCAAGCCGTCAAGGCGTCCGTGCTCTGCCAGCACCTGTTCCAGGTTCGCGATGGTCGGCTGGAATCGCTGTTCGGCAGTGGTCGCCACGTCCACGACCGCCAGTCCCAGGGCACGAAGAATATTGGCATAGGCCGGATAGCCGGGGCGGGCCAGCGCCACGACATCGCCCGCGTCGAAAGCGGCGAGGAAGGCAAGCTGGAAGGCGCCGGAGGACCCGGTGGTCATCACGAAGTTCTTCGCCGGGATCTGCACGCCGTATCGCCGGTGATAATGCTCGGCGAGGGCTTGACGGGTTTCGGCCAGCCCGGCCGTAGAGGTGTAGCCGAAGTCGGCCTGCTCGCCATGCAGCTGGGCCGCGAGCTGGTTGACCGCGGCCGGCGCTCCGCCGCCTGGTTCGCCGACACACAGGGAGATCACGTCGTGGCCGGCCTGCCGCATCCGGGTGACCTGTTCGACGATCTGCATCACTTCAAAGGGCGCGACCTTGGCGCGCTGGGATACCTGCACTGTAGCGTCCTCACTAGTTGCTGGCGCGGATCGCTCCGCATGGCTGCTCCAGCCTTCCATGCTACATCGGCGATCCCACCAGCCACCTAGCGGTTACACCGGCTGGCGGCGCACCAGGCGCAGCACGGTCTTGGCCAGCATCAGAACCAGGAGCAGGATCCCGACGTAGCCGTTGATCACGTAGACCAGGTTGACCATCTGCGAGAACGGCAGCATCAGGCCGATGATGGTTCCGGCAATGGCCAGGATGACGGTGAGATATTTGAAGCCCGGGGTCTTATCGGCGTAGAACCTCGATGAGACGGTCCACAGCAGCGGCACCGCGGTGGTGTAGATGCCGGCGAGGATCATGACCGAAATGCCGGCAGCCAGGATCGGGCTGATGTCGGTGGCCAGCACCAGCATCGGGATCTCGGTTCCGCCCACGCGGGTGATGTTGGCCAGCAGGCCCAAGCCGACGATGACGCAGGCCAGCGAGAAGACGGTTGCGCCGCTCAGTGCCCCGGCCACGGCTTCCTTGCGGTTGCGCGCGCTCTTGCCCAGGGCGGTCAGGAAGGCTGCCAGCCACAGCATGCAGAAGCCGACATAGGACAGGCCTGACATGAACCAGTTGGTGGATGCCTGGGTCAGCTCCAGGGTCGGCAGCAGTGCTTGGCCTTCGGCGATGCCGCTGGGGTTGCGCAGGATTCCCAGCAGTCCCAGCCCGACGGCCACGACCACGATCAAGGGGCCGATTTTGCCGATGACGTCAACGAGGTTCTTCAGGCCGAACCAGACGCTGAGCCCCACCACGATCGCCAGGCCGACGCCGCCGACGTAATTGGATAGCCCGTAGTGTTCTTCGAAGACCGCGCCGGCGCCGGCCACCATGACGGTGAAGCTCAGGAAGACGAACAGGATGGAGAAGTAGTCGAAGAAGGTGCCCAGGTATTTTCCGCAGTAGTAGTGGAAGATCTTCGAGGGCTTCTCGAATTTCTTGGCCTGGCCGACCACGAAGAATTCCACTGCCACATAGCTCATGAGCAGCAGGACCAGCGCGCCGGTCCCGAAGACTCCTGCATAGCCGTAGGAGGTGAAGTACTGCAGGATCTCTTGTCCGGTGGCGAATCCTGAGCCGATCAGGAATGCGATGATGGCTCCGGCGTAGGTGACCACGCGCAGCGCGGAACCCTTGGATGCTATTGCTTCGTGGACTTGCGGGGTGGAGGTGCTGGGCATGGAAAATCTCCCGTGATGATGCAAAGCGATGAGTGATATATCAATATGGCATCAAAGCTATGCGGGAAGAAGTGGCACGTCAAGGGGTACTGGGCAAGTGGCGGCACAGTTCTCGCAGTTGTAACACGCCTGAGAAATCCCGAACATCTGCCCCGCGCTGATGCTTGTTAAAGGGCAGGCGAACGGGGAGACTGTAACCAGAGACCTCAGGCTGCACAGGCGGCCATCGGCGGAAAGCAGGAGAAGCGTTGAGCGAGCAAAAAGTATTTCATGCCGTTGTCGGCAAAGAGGGCGGCTGGTGGAACATCTGGGTTCCCGAACTGGACCAGGTCACCTGCACCCGAAAGTCCCGCAAGATCGCCAGCTACACCCGCACCCTGATCGCGGCGATCCTCGGCATCCCCGAGTCATCCTTCCGCGTGGAGCGGGAATTGGTCAGCGCCGCCGAGTTCGAGCGCCGCTACACCGCTGCAGTTCGCGGCACCGACGCGCAGGAAAAACTATAGGACCCGCGTTGGCAGCTTAAAGCAAAAATTGGGGCCCGGTCTGGCCCCAATTTTTTGTTGGCTACTTGTCGCCGTCGGCTGCCAGCTGGCCGCAGGCGCCGTCGATTTCCTTGCCGCGGGTATCACGCAATGTGGTTGGCACGCCGAGCTCATCGAGGCGGCGAACGAACTTCGAGGTGATGTCCGGCTCGCTGCGGGTCCAGATGGAACCGGGTACCGGGTTCAACGGAATCGGGTTCACGTGGACCCAGCCGCGTCCGCGGGCGTTGAGCTTCTTAGCCAGCATTTCGGCACGCCATTCGTGATCGTTCATATCCTTGATCAGCGCGTACTCGATGGAAACGCGGCGACCGGTCTTCACGTAGTAGTCGTACGCGGCATCCAGTGCTTCGTCGACCTTCCAGCGCGAATTCACCGGGATCAGTTCGTCGCGCAGCTCGTCATCCGGCGCGTGCAGGGACAGTGCGAAGGTCACCGGGACGTTCTCGTCGGCCAGCTTGCGGATGGCCGGGACCAGGCCCACGGTGGAAACGGTGATGCCGCGGGCGCTCATGCCCAGGCCCTCGGGTGCTTCGGCAACCATGCGGTGCACGGCGTTCATGACGCGCTTGTAGTTGGCCAGCGGCTCGCCCATGCCCATGAACACGATGTTGCCAACGCGCTCATCCGGGTGCTTCTGGCCGCCCAGGCCGCCTTCGGCGATCACGCGGTTAGCCTGGACGATCTGGTCCAGGATCTCCGCGGTGGACATGTTGCGGGTCAAACCAGCCTGGCCGGTGGCGCAGAACGGGCAGTTCATGCCGCAACCGCACTGCGAGGAGATGCACAGGGTGATGCGGTTCGGGTAGCGCATCAGCACGGACTCGACGAGCGAACCGTCGAAGAGGCGCCATAGGAACTTGATGGTCTTGCCATCATCGGTCTCCAGGCGCTTCACCTCGGTGAGCAGCTTCGGGAACATGGCGTTGACCAATTCCTCGCGGCGTTCCTTGGGAAGATCGCTCATCTTCTCCGGATCGGTGGTGTAGTGCTGGAAGTAATGCACGGAGAGCTGCTTGGCACGGAATGCCGGCAGGCCCAATGCCTTCAGCTCAGCCTGGCGCTCAGCAAGGGTGAGATCGGCCAGGTGCGTTGGCGGCTGGGAGACGCGGCGCTTGGTGGAGAACTGCAGCTCCGGACGGCCATCGGCGCCCATCTCCTGCTTCCAGCCTTCGGCGGTTGGGATAACCTGCGAACGGCCTTCGGCTTCGGCGCGGGATTTGGAAATACGCAACTGCTGGGCACGCTGAGCAGCGGCCTGCTCGGTACGCAGTGCCTTGCGCTCAACGGCGGTCAGTGTGGTGGAATCGCTGGAAGTCATTACTACCTATTGTTTCACGTATCCGTGCAGGATTGGCGGTGAGTTTGGGCACGCGATAATGGTGCTGCACCGCCAGCTTAGCGACAGCGCAGCACCACATGATTCGAGCGTCTAGTACTTGTAGGTTTCCTTCAGGTGGCCGATCGTGCCGACAGCTCCGGTCACATCAAATCCACCGAGTTGACCAGTGGCCACCGTGGCAGAACGCTCCTTGCTCCAATGCCAAAACCCGCCTTGCTTTTCTTGATTGATGACAGCATCTCCAACGGCTTGCATTGTGACATCGAGTTGCAAGGCTTCGCCCCAGATCGGCTCTCCTGTTTCAGTTTCGCCATTGTAGATTCTCAATTCCCCATTGACGCTCGCAGCAGAGAGCCGTCGGTCGATATCTACGCTGAGCTCTTCGTCAAGCATCCCCACCGCCCCGAGGATTTCGCAACCGTTATTCGGATCCCAAGACGGACTCTGCCCTTCAGGACAATCAAAGTTAACAACCGTGGCATCGCCCGTGCCATCGGTCCTGGCGTAGAAAGTGATCACGCGGGAATTCCCGGCAAAACCTTCAACAACCCCGACCTGCGATACCTCGCCCATCACCCAGGTGACTTCCGTCTTCTGTGGCGGCGCCGCGGCGGATGGGACGAGTGCAGTTGCTACTAGAGCCAATGCTCCAGTGGCGGACGCAAGCCCGCGATAAATCTTATGCATGGTGCTTCCTTTCAGCCCCGCGTGCGCCTTTGCACGCGGACGTAGGCTCAGTCAGTCTGCACCCGAAACGCTATTAATGCAATAGATTGATATACCTCTTCTCAATTAGAAATAGGCAGGCCTACGGCACGACGCAACAGGCAGAGCGCACTCGAATATTGATGACTCCGCGAAAATGCGAATATTCTGCAGCTCTTCCAACGGCACCGAGCCGAATAGTCGAAATGGACCACCACGACCGGACTAGTCGGCTCCTGAAATTGAACAGTTAGAAGTAACTGGATTTTGCGGCTGTCGGAATCAAGCGCTCGCTGGTGATGATGACGTTCATTGTTGCTACCGTCCGCTGCACGGAATCAGCCGCCGGGGTGTCCTGGGCGATCTCGGCAATGCGTTCTCGCGCTTGGGGTTCGCTCATTGATGACAGCTCTTCGGCCAGAATCTGGTGGGTTTTGCCAGTGGCTTGCAGGATGGACAACACCGCGCTATCACTGATGCCAGGAGTCTTTTCCCCGTGCATTTCTGCTGCGAGGTCATGGCGGATCTGGCGTTCGATCTGGTCGTTGAGCACGCGGACGCGTTCCTTGCCCAGGCCGAACAAGCTCTTCGCGCCGTATTCAATGATGCCCTGCTTGGCCAAGGAATCAGTCACCCGCCGGACGTTGCACAGCGAGGGGATTTTCACTGCTTCACCAAGAGTGGTGACTGCCTTTTTCTCCAGCTTTTCCAGCGGCTGCGCCAATACCGGATCGGGGCAAGGCCCGGCTCCAATGAGCTGGATCCCCGAATCCGGATCATCGCTGAACGCCACCCGGCCGGCGATCATCAGGTCCGAGAGCACCGCGGCGTTCATTCCATAACCCGCCTGCGACATGACAGCTTCAGGTTTTGGGTGGTTGTTGGCCATCAGCAAATAGAGCTTTTCTGAGATCAGCATGCCTACAGGCTACCGATCATGCTGCGCCCGCGTCCTCAGTCTTTTGGCGGATATTAGGACATTCTAGGCAGCCGATGTTCTTCGGCCTTCACTACCTGGTTTCGCTCTTCCCCATCACGAGTCATCGCAGCGGTAGTGCGGATGAATACCGAAATCCAGGAGAACATGATCGCCACGACCGCCAGTTCAAAACCGGTCAGATTGTAGTAGGACCACTCGTGCCACAGGATAAAAGCCACCCACAGTGCGCCGACCGCCGCATAAGACATCAGATGGAAGACGGCAGGATAACCCGGCAAGAGGACTGCGGTCCCCATCAGAAGGATGATCATCGCGACCGAGGCCAGCTGGACAAAGCCCGAATGCACCTGCATCGACACATTCACCGGCACCAGCCCGATCCCGATAATCGCGGTGGCCACCACAACCAGGCACCACCGCACCACACGGGGTCGTGGACGAAGGTTCCTGGCCAGCTTGTACCTGCGCAAGGCGGGCCGGCATCGGTAGGCTTTCGAGAGCAGCACCAAATCGCGCGTCAAGAATTCGGTAAAGGCCGCCAAGACCAACCCCGAAATAACCAGGGTCAGGTTGAAGGTCCAGAATGAACCGCGGCCCGCCTGCGTGGTGCCCAGGAAGGAGAACATGCTGCGCCACCATCCCTGTTCCTCGGCCAGCAGCATGCTGATCAGCACTCCGGCAGCCATGAACATCCCGAGCACCACCGACAAGGTCTCGGCACTGGTTCGGGCGGTGGCAACCAAGCACAGATAGGCAGTCAGCCCGGTGACGGCGCTGACCGCCAAGGAGCCAGCCAGAACATCAAAGTGCAGTCCGAAGAATGCCTGCTGGAACAGGTGGAAGACCACCAGGATGGTCATCACCGAGCTGGCCGCGTGCACCAGGATCAGCCCCACCCCGGTCAGCAGCTGGCGCCACACGGGAATATGCCGCAGCCACGGCTCGCGGTATCGCAGGATGGAACGGAAAGCATAGGCGCTCATGGCCGCCGCAGCGGTCGCGCCGCAGACTGCGGACACCCATCCCACCGACCAGCGCCCGAACAGCGCCGGATGTTCGCCGGCGAAAAAGATCAGCCCAGCAGTGAGCCCGAAAATCGAGCAGATCAAGCCGGCCCACAAAGCTCGACGTTCAATATCGAGTTCGGTGATTCTATGGCTAACGGCGGCATCGGGATTCAGGTATGGCACGTCCCCCATTCTCTCATTGAGGTTGACGAACCCGCATCCGGTATAGCTTGGGCCTATTGGCCGGCGAGCGCGACAATGCCTTCAACCATCAGGCTGATGGCCCCGGCGAAGGCGATCAGCACCACGAACCCCCGGCTGTATTTGGCCGGGATTTTTGGCGCCAGATAGTTTCCCAGCAAGATGCCCACGAGCATGGCACCAAAGCAGGCCACCCACTGGGTCCAATGAAGGTGCGGCAATCCGCCCTTTGCCAGCAGGGAGGTGCTGGAGAGCACCAGGAAATACAGCTGGACAGAGATCGCGAACTTCGCTTGCGGCCACCGGCTGGCCACCGCGTATCCGGCGATAGCCGGCCCGGAGACCCCTGCCGTGACCGACATGAACCCTGAAATGGCGCCCGCGCCAATGGCCATGGCTTTGCCCTGGGCGGCCGGAAGGTTGCGCACCAGGAAGCTGGAGACCAGTGCGAGGATCACCATGACCGCGATGCCGATGGACAGCCACGGGCCGTCCACGCGGGCCGCGACCCACGCGCCGGGGATGGTCATGATCATGGCCGGGATCAGGATCAGCGCGACCTTTTTGTACTCCACCTGGCGGAAGACCTGGATGAAGATCATCAGGCTGCTGCAGGCGCCCAGCAGGTTGACCAGAGTGATTCCCGCGTGCGGTCCGAGCACGATGACCAGGAAGGGCGAGGCCACCAGCGCGAAGCCCATCCCGGAGATGCGCTGGGTGGAAGCTCCGACGAACACCGCTGCCGCCAGCGAAATTACCGCCGCCAGTTGCACGCTCTGCTCCACGCCGCCTCCACATCCTTGTTGTTCCTCAACTATTACGTTAGTGCACGCGCAATGCGTCCGCTGACCTGACTGCGGCCCGGCCAAGGTTCTAGGCTGGAAAAGTGAGCAACGACGTAGAATTCCTGATCATTGGCGGCGGGGCCATGGGCAGCGCGGCCGCCTTGTCGCTGGCGCAGCGGGGGCACGAGGTGCTGCTGCTGGAACGCTTCGAGCCCGGGCACCTCAATGGCGCTTCGCATGGAACCACCCGGAACTTCAATCCTGCCTACGCTAGGCCCGAGTACCTGCATCTGCTGCAGCGGGCCGACAGCTTATGGGATGAGCTCTCCGCCCAGGCGGGCACCGAGCTGCTGCATCGCACCGGCTTGGTGAACCACGGCATCGTCGCCGAACAGCGCCAGATGCATCAGGTGCTGGCCGAGGCCGGTTTCGCCAGCGAGCTGCTGGGCATCGAGGAAGCCGAGGAACGCTTTGGCGGCATGAGGTTCGAAACCGAGGTGCTGCACATTCCTGCCGGCGGGCAGATCAATGCCGACGCCACGGTGGCAGCCCTGCAGTCCTTGGCCGCGCAGGCCGGGGCCGGCGTCCGGCATTCCCAGCAGGTCACCGGCATCGAGGTGCTAGGGGAAGAGCGCGTGGCGGTGGAAGTGCGCAACGCGAATGGGAATGAGACCCTGCACGCCCGCCAGGTCATCCTCACCGCCGGCGCGTGGACCCGGCAGCTGCTGCCGGGCATTGTTCTGCCGAGGCTCCACGTCACCGAAGAGCATCCGGTGCACTTCGCGCTGCGCCAGGATCCCGGCCGCTTCCCGGGATTCAACCACATCCTCGACGGCAGCCGCGATATCGGCTCCCCGGTATTCGGGCCGATCTACGGCATGCACACCCCGGGGTCGGGCATCAAGGTGGGCTGGCATGGTTCGGGGGCGGTGATCGACCCGGAGCACCGCCCGCACCAGGTCATCGAGGAACAGCTGCATGCCCTGCAGCTCTACGCGCAGCGGTGGCTTCCCTGCGTGGACCCGCAGGATTTTGAGCCGGTCTCCTGCACCTACGCGAATACCGATGACGAGCATTTCATCCTGGACCGGCTCGGCCCGATCACCATTGGCGCGGGGTTCAGCGGCCACGGCTCTAAATTCGTCCCGGCCATCGGCGAATACCTCGCCGAGCTGGCCCTGGGCATCCGGGGCAGCGAGGCGCTCTTCGCCGCCACCGGCACCGAGCGCGCGCCGCTGTTCCTGGAACGCCGGCGCACCCTCGGTGTGGCTTAGGCTCGGCCGTTAGGCGCGCGGCAGCTGCTGGGTGATGCAGTGGATGCCGCCGCCGCGGGCAAAGAGCTCGCGCGCATCCACGCTGAGCACCTCGCGGCCCGGGTAGGCGTCGGCCAGGATCGTCGCGGCTTGCTGGTCGTTCGGATCGTCGAAGGCGCAGGCGATTACCCCACCGTTGGTGACCAGGTGGTTGATGTAGGAGTAATCCACCCAGCCTTCCTCATCGCGCAGCACGCTCGGGGCCGGCACCGGGATCAGCGTGAGCTTGCGGCCCTGGGCATCCGTGGAGGCTTCCAGGCGCTCGCGGACTTCCCGGGAGATCAGGAAGTCGGGGTGCTGGGGGTTTTGCTGGTCGTGGTAGAGCACTACGCCCGGGGCGGCGAAGCAGGCGACGATATCCACGTGTCCGCGGGTGCCGAATTCCTCGTTGTCGCGACTCAGCCCGCGATCCAGCCAGATGACCTTGCTGGTGCCCAAAAGGCGGGAGAATTCTTCCTCGATCTGCGCTTCGGTGGCGCCGGGGTTGCGCCCCGGATCCAGTTGCACGCTGCGGGTGGCCAGGATGGTGCCCTCGCCATCCACGTGGATGCCGCCGCCCTCGTTGGTGATGCCCGCGCGCAATTCGGCCAGGCCGGTGAGCTGGGCGAGGTGGCCGGCGATGAGCTGGTCCTTCTCCCAGCTGGCCCAGCTTTGGGCTCCCCAGCCGTTGAAGTTCCAGTTCACCGCGGCCAGGGAGTTGCCCTTGGTGCGCACGAAGGTCGGGCCGATATCGCGCATCCAGGCGTCGTCGAGCTCTTGGATTACGTAGTCCACCCCGTCGCCCAGGTGCCGACGCGCGTCGGCCTCGGCCGATGGGTCCACCACCATGGTGACCGGGGTGAATCGGGTGATGGCCTTGGCCACCTGGCTCCAGGTGGTCCTGGCTGCCTCGGCTTCTTCTTCGGTATCCCCCAGCGTGTAGCCGCCGGAGGGGAAGGCCATGAAGATCCGCTCATGGGCTTCGGTCTCTGCGGGCATGTAGAACTCAGGCATTGCTGGCGCTCCTTTCGCCCAGTCCGGCGTCTTCGCGCGACTGGGTCATTGCGCCGTAGGTTTCGGGGCGGCGGGTGCGCAGGAAGGGGAACAGGGTCAGCCAGTCGCGGCGGGCATCCAGGTCCAGGGTGGCGACCAGGACCGCGGATTCGTCGCGCGGGGCGCGGGCGAGGATGCGCCCGTAGGGGTCACAGATGAAGGAAGAGCCGTAGAAGGTCAGCGCGCCTTCATCGCCCCAGCGGTTGGGCACCACCATGAACAGGCCATTGGCGATGGCGTTGCCGATGATGGTCTGGCGCCACAGTGGTTCGGTGTCGAAGTCCGGGTGGTCGGGCTCGGAGCCGATGGCCGTCGGGTAGGCCAGCAGGTCGGCGCCGGCCAGCGAGTAGATGCGTGGCGGTTCGCTGAACCACTCATCCCAGCAGGTGGGCAGGCCCATGGCCAGATCTCCCAGTTCGGCGACGCGGTGCACCGGGTACGGATCATCGTTGGGGCCTTCGCGGAAGTACTTGTCTTCGTAGTATCCGGCGGTGCGCGGAATGTGCAGCTTGTTGGTGGCCGCTACCAGCTCTCCTTCGGGCGAGACGATGATGGCGGTGTTCAGTCCCAGTCCGTCGCTCTCAGGCGCGGTGCGGAACAGCGAGATGTGGATGTGGATGCCGTAGCTAGCGGCCATCTTCTTGGCGAAGCTGAAGGTCTTGCCGGTCATCAGGTCTTCCGCGGTGGCATCCGCCGCCCCTGCTTCGGGGATTTCGAAGGCCGGGTACTTGCTCAGGGTCAGCTCGGGGAGGAAGACGATTTTGGCGCCATGCGTGGCTGCGGACTTGATGCCTTCTTCCAGTTCGGCTTCGGTCTCGGCCGGGTTTTCGTGCCAGCGGTGCTGCACCAGTGCCACGGTGAGCGTGCCGCGTTCGGCATCGTCGACGCGGGCCGGGGAGGCCGGCGGGGTCAGGGCCAGGATTTCTTGCATGGTTCACCTTCAGGGTTTTA
Source organism: Glutamicibacter mishrai (assembly GCF_012221945.1). NCBI lineage: Bacteria > Bacillati > Actinomycetota > Actinomycetes > Micrococcales > Micrococcaceae > Glutamicibacter > Glutamicibacter mishrai. The sequence goes on from NZ_CP032549.1 coordinate 1,292,599, forward strand.
AACGAATGTGATTCGTTTTTTAGAATAGATGCACCCTGCGAGCGAAAGCAAGAGTTTTAACGAATGACTTTCGTTTATTTTGTGTATGCTCATGTCAAGAGATTCCTAGCGACAGGAGTGAGCCGTGGCCCGGCCATCACAACCCAAATTGAGCACCTCCGCCATTGCCGCGGCGGCCCTCGAATTAGTAGATGCCCGCGGCGACTTCACCCTGCCCCAGCTGGCCAAGACCCTATCGGTCTCCGCCTCCTCGCTGTACAACCACGTCCAGGGACGTGCGGAAATCATCGAGCTCATGCGCGGGCAAGCCATGTCGGAAATCCAATTGCCCGATTTGCGCGATGTCAGTTGGCAGGAGGCAGTTCAGGATATCGCCACCGAGTACTGGGCATCCTATTCGAAGCACCCACGGCTCATCCCGCTGTTGACCACCCATACCGTCAGTGACAGCACCACGCTTCGTGTCTACGATGCCCTGGCGGAAGCTTTCGCACTGGCTGGATTCGAGCCGAAACGGCGCCTGCAGGCCATCACGATTATTGATTCATTTGTGCTGGGTTCCGCCCTGGACGCAGCCGCCCCGGCAGAAGTCTGGGAAGCCTCCTGCGAATCATCAAGCTATTTCAGGGAGGCATTGGATGCAGGCTTAGCGGACAGCACTCGTCCGCGCAGCACCTTCAAGCTCGGACTGACCATGTTGCTTGGCGCGCTGAGCCAGCAGGCCGCAGCTGGATCCGAAGACCGCTAGGAGCGCGCCGTCGGCCGCAGCCACCCAGCGTCCCTAGCTACGAGCAGGTAAAGTCCCTGGCCAGCAATAGCCCGGGGTGATAGACGATGGTTCGGGTGGGTGATGTCCCCACCGGCGAAGCCCATCCGATATTGCTGCCGGTTTCGTTGACTGCGCCACCGTCGGTCGTAAAGACGACCAGCAGTTTCAGCTCCATTGACCGGGCCCCACCCGAGGTGATCAGCCCCAGAAGATTCAGCCCAGGCCCATAGGCTGCCGATGTCGCACCGGCCGCCAGATTTGTATAGCCGTAGGTCGAGGCGTCGGTTTGAAGCCTGAGCACAAGCCGGGACCCGGTCGGGATCTGCTGTGCGGGCCAGGAAATATTGGCCGTTGTGAGCAAGGTGCCGGTCTCGGTGCAGGCAAGCGCCCCTGTGGCTGGTGCTAACCTGCCCGCGGTGATCACCGATGAGGCATCAGCCGTTCCAGTAAATGCCGCTTGGGTCAGTTCGGCTTTCGGCCCGAACACCGCGTACGCCCCAAGCACTGCGAGCACAACTAGTCCGGCCCCTAGCCTCTGCCATTTCTTGGCGCCCCGCCGGGGCTGGGTTGGCGCCCCTGACTCTTCCGGGGCTGTCAGGCGGCTCTGCGACAATGCCTCGGGTCCTGCGTCGTTGCCACCTTTGCTTCGGAAGGCAATAAAGAGCAAATAGGCAGACAACAGGCCGCCGAGGGCGTAGGCCCAGGGTTGGCTGAGCCAGGAGACCACGTAGCCCAGCCCCGGAATGCTCACGAGCAACCGATCAACCTGCCCCGCTGGGTAGGTCTCCAAATCGGGCACCGGATTGGCGTCCCCCTTGAGTACCATCCCTCCGGGCACTTTCTCCACGACGCGATGGGTTATCCGCTGGTTCCCGCTGTTGACCACCGAGACCACATCGCCCACGTGGATTTGATCGGCCGTCGCAGGAATTGCCACGCCGAGGGATCCGGTGGGAATGCCCGGTCCCATGGAACCCGAGGCGAAGACCAGCGGCTTGATTCCCCAAGCCAAAGCCAGCACCGCCATGAGCAGGCACAGTGAACCCACGACAGCGCAAATGTTCAGCAAAACCTTCTGGAAGGGGCCCAGTGTGCTTGCCCTCCCCATTCGCATCCGGTCCAACGCCATCTCACGACCCCACGGTTGACGTGAAGGCCAGGGAGAGCGTGGTCGATGCTCCTTGGAGGGCATTAGCCGCGTTCACGGGCAGCGAGTACTGAACGCACAGGGTTTCACTGCTGCCAGAAGTCAGGGGCCTGGGGTTTGAAGCGCCGCCGAATTGGGCGCCAGCGTTCTTCATCATCAGCGTGGTGCCGCCTGAACAGGTGACACTGGAGCCGCTCCCGCTGACGGTGGCACCGGTTTTCACCACGACGTTGAGCCCCGCGCCCAACGTGGTGGTTCCAGCTTCGGTGATCTTCCCTTGGAAAACGTACGGCGCGGAAATAGACCCGGTATTCTTGACGACCACTACAGAGGCCGAGCTGGCTCCCGGGAAAAGGCTGCTGCCGTTAATGGGCATCTGGTAGCTGGCCGAGGTGGCGGTGCCTGCGGTGCCGCCAACCCCGAGGGCAACAGTTGCCGTGCTGATGCTGGAGGTGGCGGTCGCTTCACCGGTCCATGCGGCCAGCGTCGAGACAGCGCCGAACCCCACGATGATGCCCAAGGACAATACCGCCTTGATGCGCGCTGAACGTTCGCTCATCATTGTGTCCCGTCCTTTTCATGGTGGCGTCGATTCCTACGTCTCGACGCTATCAGTGCCACGCTTCCGACCATGGCAAGTGCAAGCGAGGCCCACAGCGTCTCGAGGTTCACGCCGGTATCCAGAAGATCGCCCTCGTGATCGTTGCTGTCATCACTCGGGCCTGGTCGCTGCGTTGGTTCGCTTGAGGCAACCGGTTCCATCGCGTGGACGCGAACTTCCAGTCCCGGCACGATCTGGTCCGCTGAATCGTTGCCAGCGGAGAGCGGCAATCCCAACCTCAACTCCACTTCGGTGGCGTCCGCAGGCTCCAGATGGAATTTCGAAGCCCCTGCGGCCTTGAAATAGATCTCGGTCGATTCCGGGGGCGGGACTGCCTGAACGCCGAGCTCGATGGCAGACTGCCGGTCATTGCGGATCCACAAGGACCCCTCGACGTCATCACCGGGCACCAGCGCATGCACATCCTTGAAGATCGGCGGAGGATTCTGCGAGTAGGACTGACCATCCACGCTATAGCTCAGGCCGTGATCTGCTGTCTCGCCCGCTATTGCGGGTACGACCGTGGCAAAAGCACAGCAGGGGGCCACAGCAAAAACACCTATGATGATTTTCAGACGCTGCCTTTCCCCCACGCTCATTGCTCCTGCCTTTCACGCCAAGCCCCTGCGAACATCACCAGCGAATAGGCGATCAACCCACCGGCGACAATCCATGTCAGCCAGGTGCGCTGCTGGCCGGTGAGCGCGTTATTGACGAATCCAAGCAAGGGCACGGAGTACCAGAGCCTGCCTCTGATTTGCTCTGGCTGAACCGGTTTGTCCTCGACATTATTGGCGTCCCCGCGGAAGATGAATTGTTGATCCCCGGCAAGGCTGGAACCGATGCCGGCCACCCGGTGCGTGATTACTTCAGGCTCGCCCGAGACCAGTTGATAGGTGGCCACGTCGCCGATGCGTAGCTGCCCGGGATCAGTGGGCTTGACCACCACCAGGGTTCCAGGAGGAAACTGCGGCCGCATGGAACCGGTGAGGACTGTATACGCCGTTGCCCCGCCCAATTTCGGCACAACGATCATGACGGCAATCAGGGCGAGCACCACAAAAAGGACAAGCCAGGAAAGGATCTGCCCGGACCACCACAGGATCCCGGTTCGCTGCCGCGGCTCTGAACGGCGCACACTCAATTCCGCCCTCATCGCTGCTGTCCTACGAAGCTCAAGGTCAATGCCACTTTCCCACCTGCGGCCGATTGCACTGCACCGGCAGGCACCGAAACGCGCACGCACAAATCCTCGCTCGCTGGTGTTGGTTCAGCACTCAGCACCCTGGCCTTCTCGAAGCGTGCGGCAGCGTCCAATGGCCCGGTGTACAACAGCTCTCCGGTCAGTGGCTGGTACGCGTCGCAAGCCGCCGGGCTCATGCCCGAATATATGGCCACGCGCAATGCCTTGGCCAACGATTGGTCGGCAGCATTCGGAGAAGTCGCTGAATTTACCGCCCCTGCAAGCTGATATGACAGGTCGACCGTCCCCGCGTTGCTGATCGCCAGCGACGCCTGAGTGAAAGACCCCGGGACCAGTTCGCTGCCGGCCAGTTTCGTGAACTGGTACCGTGCTTCGCCTCCGGCCAGAAGTCCCAGCGATCCACTCGTTAGCGCCGGCGGATCCACGGTTCTTTCGGCACGCCAGGTAGCGGCCGTGCCCTGCGCACTGATTCCCAGCAGCAAGAGCACAGTCGCGCACAAGGCGAGCTTCAAGGGTTTAGGCATGCGCCGGCCGATCCGCATTCAATAATTACGCGCGGACCTGATCCAGGGTCAGGGTGAGCGCTTGAAGGTCCAGGACCTGGTCATAGGTCGAGGCAGGCGTATCGCCTACGGCGCCTTCGTCAAAGGTGACGGTAATGAGGAACGGAACCGAGTACTTGCCAGGCTCGGCAAAGGTCAGCGTTCCATCGGCTTCTTCGGTGATGCCCGGTGCCGATGCGTCAACCTTCAGTGCCACCGTGACGTACCCTTCAAGCGCACCCAAGGCGGTTTCCAACTGATCCACGCTCAGAGAACCAGCAATGTTCTTGCCCTCGGCATCGATAGTGGCAGTCTGGCTGAAGGCAACTACGTCACCGGGAACCAGCTGATCGGTAGCCGGATTAAAGGGCACCGGTGCAGCGGGATTACTGATGTCTTGCCAGGAGCCGGGCTCCCCGGTGGTCAAATTCAGGTGGCCTGTTTCCACACTACCCGCATCGATGCTCTGCTGAGCTTGCCAGCGAGCGACCGTTCCGGCTCCGCCGAGAAGCAATGCGCCGGCGGCCACAGCCGCAATGGTTGCTTTGGTTACCTTCTTCATGAAATCCGTTTCCTCAAAGTCCGTGTGCCGCCAATGACACATACTTCAAGTAAAGCCCATTTAGTAAGAATCACAACCCCCTTGCCCACTCATTCCTTTTTCTGCCGAAACAATTAACGGAAGACCGCAATGCCTACACTGCTGCACCCCACCCCTTCGACGCCAGCATCCAACTCCAATAGTCGTTTGACTAAGCCTTTCGAAACGGCGCAACGCTGCAAGACATCACCTTGGAAAAGATTTTGACAGGTGGCTGAATCTCGCAGCGCACCCGTCAAAAAATCTAGCCAGTTGGCCAATTCCTGCGCCTGGCTGATTTGTCTAGAAACAAGTTGAATTAGATGCGCCGGTCTGGTGCCGAGGCGAAAAGGTTCAAACCCATCGCGCGCGAGAGCTGACCGATGGCCAATTGAGCCCGCACCGAATTGCCTGCCATGTCCAGCGGTGGAGAAAAGGCGCCAATTGCGCCCTTACCCGGAGCCACCGCGACGATGCCGCCGGAAACACCGGACTTGGCCGGAATGCCGATTTCAAAGAGCCACTCGCCCGACCGTTCGTAGAGGCCGTTGCTGGCCACCGTAGCCAGGGTATCGCGGCAGACATCCGCATCCACCACGCGCTGCCCGGTCACCGGATTCACTCCGCCGTCGGCCAGGGTCGCACCCATGATGGCTAGGTCATGGGCGGTGACATTCAGCGAGCATTGCTTGGTATACACGTCCACGGCATCGGTTGGATCATCGTCGAGCCGGCCGTTGCTCTTGAGCAAGTGGCCCAGGGCCTTATTGCGTTCATTGGCCAGCGACTCGGAGTGGTAGACCTCGTCATCCAAGCTCAGCGAGCGCCCGGCAAAAGCCGATAGCCCTTCGCGAACGTTCTCCCACTTCTTGGCAGCGGTTTTTCCCGGGATCATCGAAGTGGTCGCGATGGCGCCGGCGTTGACCATCGGATTCATCGGGTGCCCGTTGTTCAGCTCGAAGGCCATCACCGAGTTGAACGACATTCCGGTGTTGTTCACGCCGATGCGTTCGCGGACCAGTTCACGGCCGTGCTCCTGCAGGACCAGGGCGTAGACGAACATCTTGGAGATGGACTGGATGGAGAACTGGTGACTGCAGTCGCCCACCGAGTGCACCGAACCGCCAACATGGGACATGGCGATGCCGAAGAGATCCGGATCGGCTTGGCCGAGGATCGGGATGTAGTGGGCCAGCAGCCCCTCATCGACATCGGCGTACCGCGCATGGGCTTCCCTGAGCAGTTCATCGATCCGGTCATGTTCCAGCGCACCGGTGGATACCTGCTGAACCACGTCGTCAAAATCGGTCGGGATGGTCTCGTTATTACCTTCCGAAGGATAGTTCACTGTCACCTGCCTTTGCTGCTCTCAACGTCTATTTACTCGTGCCTGACTTGAGACTACCAACAGCGAGAACGCTTGGCATCATTCAGGGCCCCCGCCGGGCCGGCAACGGGTAGCACAGGTGGCCTGTCCATGGCGAGGCTATGTGTTTTGGGTGACAATGTGGAGCAACTTACAGCGCGCTGGGCACTGCCTGACTTAGCATTTTGAGTATGGCTAAGGGTATTACTTTTCATACGCGCAAGTGGGTTCGCCCAGAAGATCTGAATGCAAATGGCACGCTGTTCGGCGGCAGCCTATTGCGCTGGATTGATGAAGAAGCAGCGATCTACTCCATCATCCAGCTGGGCAACAAGCATGTTGTCACCAAGTTCATGTCCGAAATCAACTTCATCGCCTCCGCCAAGGAAGGCGACCTGATCGAGATGGGCCTGACCGCCATCGACTTCGGCCGGACCTCGATCACCCTGCGTGCGGAAGTACGCAACATCTTCACCCAGGAGTCGATCCTCACCATCGAAAAGATCGTCTTTGTGAACATCGGCGAGGACGGCAAGCCTGAGCCACACGGATACGACCACATCACCTACACGCGTGACCGCATTCCGCTGGAAATCACCAAGGCACTGGTCTAAGTTTCCAGGACAATTGCCCTAAGCCCACACTGCATCCAGGGTGTTTTCAAGGCCCCGGCCATGCGCGCAATTCCCGCGCCATGGCCGGGGCCTTGTTGCCTGTTTCCGATAGTTCCCGCATCGCCCTTGAACTGGCACGATGCATGGCGCAAAGTGGTACTTGCTACTTAGCATCACCCGCCTAGACAGAAGCGAGCAAAGCCATGGGCCGAATGATCTTCGTCAACCTTCCAACCGCAGACCTAGCCGCAGCCGACAAATTCTACGAAGCCTTGGGCTTCGCCAAGAACCCCGCCTTCTCCGATGAGAACGCCACCTCGTGGATCATCGATGAGAACATCTTCGTCATGAGCCTGCAGCAGGAATTCTTCGCCAGCTTCCTGGTCAATGGCGATACCCCAGGCGTTGGCTCGGCACAGCGCGAGGCGCTGAACGCGCTGTCCTCCGATACCCGCGAAGGCGTGGATGATTTTGTCACCCGCGCCCAGGCTGGTGGCGGCAGCATCTACCGCCCGGCCGACGAGCCATTCCCCGGAATGTACCAGGCGGCGGTCCAGGATCCCGACGGCCACGTCTGGGAAATCTCGTGGATGAGCCCCGAGGCCCTGCAGTCCATGGAAGCTTCCGAAGGCTAGAGCTGCGACAAGCTAGGACACTTCTGAATTCCGCAAATGCCGTGCGGATGAAACCGCGCGGCGTTTGCGGAATTGCTTTTTCATCCCCTTGGCCGGATACATCGGTTCTGGCCATCTCGGCTGGAGCTCATCGCCCAGGGTCACTCCCCGCATCCTTCGCCCGAACATCGGCAGCACCCACTGCCTGAGCCATTCGACATCGCGCTGGGTGGCCTGCCAGAAACCCACCCGCTGGCTTTCTCCGAGCGGATCGAATTCCAGGTGGTGTTCCGAGCCGAGGATCTCCAAGATGCGGATCGCCATATAGCGGTGGCCGGCACGGTTCATATGCAATTTGTCGGTGTCCCACATGCGCTTGTCGCGGTAGACATCCCACTGCCAGTAGTCCACGAGCACCACATTGTCGGGATACATGAGAGCCAGCTCGCGCACGCAATCATTAAAACGCCAGTTCCGCCTTTTGAACGGGGCCAGGACTGGATGCACGGGGATATCAAAGCCGGTGAACAACAGGACTTTGGCCCCGGTGGATACCAGGTCGGCGACGGCTTGGGAGTAGCGTTCAAGGAAGAGCTTCATGTCCTTGCGGAACTCCAGGATGTCGTTGCCGCCAGCGTAGAAGGTGATCACTTCCGGCTTCAGGTCCAGCGCGATAGGAATCTGTTCTTCTACGATCTGCTCGAGGCGGCGGCTGCGGATGCCCAGGTTCACGTACTGCCACTGCGGATCGGCCTTGGATAGCTGCTTGGCCACGCGATCGGCCCAGCCACGCACGCCGTTGGGCAGCCGAGGCTCCCAGTCCCCCACGCCTTCGGTGAAGGAATCTCCCAGCGCCATGAATAGCCGTCCCATGATAGCGACGCTATCGGCACTGGTTGAAAACCTGATTGATAGTTGGCAAACGCCGGGGCACCGGCAAGTGGATATTGAACCAACAGCCGAGCTCCATCAGTTCGCAGGCATCAGCGGCTATCTGCCAGGCTTTCCATCACCGAAAGTCCCTCCACCTTGGTGAAATCGGCGCGGATCTGCGAGGAAATTGCTGCGGCAACCTCATTGGTAGTCATTCCCATTCCCGGGCCGGCCAGTTCCGGCAAATCCTTCAGCACGTTCACCGCTGCTGCTTCGATGGCCTGCGCTGCGGTCTTTTCCCCGAGATGGGCCAGCATCATCGCGGCTGAGAGAATCGCTCCTACCGGATTCGCCCAGCCCTTGCCGGCAATATCCGGCGCTGATCCGTGAATCGCTTCGAACATGCTCGGAGCCGAGCCATCAAGATTCAGGTTCCCGCTGGCGGCAACTCCCAGCCCGCCCTGGATGACGGCACCCAAATCCGTGATGATATCGCCAAAGAGGTTATCCGTGACCACGACGTCGAACTTTTCCGGCGCGATGGGAAGGTGGAAGCACATGGCATCAACATGGACGTAGTCCACCTGGACTTCGGGGTACCGCGCGGACACTGCATCAACGACTTCTTGCCAGAGTTTTCCTGCCTCGATGAGGATGTTTTTCTTGTGGCAGAGCGTCAGTTTCCTGCGACGGCTCATGGCGAGCTTGAAGGAGTATTCGACGACTCGCTCGATGCCTGCTCTGGTATTGACCGACTCCTGGACCGCAACCGTATTGGGAGTATTGGCATGGATTGTCGAGCCCTGGCCGACGTAAGCCCCTTCGGTGTTTTCACGCACGATGACCAAATCGCAGCGTTCAGGCGTGAGGCCGGCGATCGGAGTCGCTACGCCGGGATAGAGCTTGACCGGGCGCAGGTTGACCGCTTGTTCGAATGCCTGCCGCATCGCGAGGATGAATCCGCGCTCCAGGATTCCCGGTTGCACCAAAGGGTCTCCCATGGCTCCGAAGAGCACGGCATCGTGCGTTCGAAGCTGTTGTTCAAGGTCGCGGTTCCACAGTTCTCCGGTGGTCAGATAATGTTGCGCGCCGGCTGCGTAGTGGTGGTATTCCAGGCTGATGCCGAACGTTTTTTCGGCGGCGGCCAGCACTTTTAGCGCGCCATCCATGACCTCGGGACCAATACCGTCTCCGGGTACTACGGCGATGGAGTAGCTGTTCATAGCGTGGTCCTTTCATTGTTCTCAATAAGTTGGAGCAGTTCGTCGAAGTACTTCTGAATCTGGATTCGCGCCTCTGGCACCGAGCCGTGCACGATCGCCTCACTGGCCACCTCGATATAGCGAAATAGCTGGTTCGTGAATTCCTGATACCAAGGTCGGGTGGGCAGCCAGACCTCCTCTGTCAGCCGCACCATAGGCACTGCGCGGTGCAGATGATCATTGCGCGTGTGCTCAAGCAGCTCTGTGTGAAATCTTGATCGGTTTCGAGGCGAGTGGTCGCCGGCCAGGCTGGCCAAGGATTTCTGCAACCCGGCAAGTTGTTCGGCTGCTTCATTGCGCTGCAAGAGGTCGCAGGCACCGGTCTCGATCATTCGCCGGTAGTGCAATGCGTCCTTGAAGGCACGAGGCGTCATTGCTTTCACGGTGGCTCGGCCGGATTCATCGAACTGGATCAGCCCGTCGTTTGCCAGCAGGGTCAAGGCATCCCGCAAGGGTGTCCTGCTCACTTCCAGTTGCTCCGATATGGATGCTTGCCGCAGCTGCTCGCCTTGCTCGTACCGCCCGGAGAAAATGCGTTCGCTGATCAGGCCTGCGGTTTCAGCCGCCAAAGAGATGCTGCTGCGCCACTTCGTTGTCATTGTCACCGCCCGGCATCGGATTCCTGCCCAGATCTGGCTTGGTATCCAGAGGCATGTTGTTGACCAATACTGTTCCTGCGCCCCGTCGGGTTGTCAATGATTTCAACGATTTTGGCTGTCTTTGGCGTCAAATTGAGCAAATCCATTGACTGCGAGCTAGATCACAGGTTAGCTTGAATCACCTACTGGTCTGACCAGTAAAACTTCCGCTAACGGCGTCTCGAAAGTAGGAATGGTGTCGACTTATCTGAATGCTTATCCCGATGGCCTGCCCATCGGCGACCAGTGGGTTCCGTGTGGAGACAGCGTAGATATCGTCTTCCCCTATGACTTATCGGTGGTTGCCACAGCACCGGTGGGAACCGTGGAAGATGCCGAGAACGCCTTGAATGCCGCCGAGCACGTCGCGGCAGAGGCAGAACACCTGAGCACCGGAACGCGCCGCGCCATTCTCTCTTCCGTGCATGATCATCTGGCATTACATCGCGAAGAGCTGGAAAACCTTCTGGTCCTGGAAACCGGCAAGCCATTGGTTGACTGCCGGGTGGAAGTAGCCCGGACGCTGACCACGTGGTCCTCGGCCGCCGAAGAAGTCGCCCACATCCATGGCGAGACAGTGCCGCTGGATCTGCAGCCCGCCGGCGAAGGCATGATGGGCTTCTGGGTTCGCAAACCGGCAGGAATTGTCATAGGCATTGCGGGCTTCAACTACCCGCTGCTGTTGGCAAGCCACAAGCTGGCACCAGCCCTTGCCGCGGGATGCCCGATCATCCTCAAGCCGGCCCCGAATACTCCCCTCGCCACGCTGTGGGCCGTGCACATCATCCGGGAGGTCCTGGCCGAATACGGTGTTAGCCGCAGCGCCGTCCAGCTTGTCACCGGTGGCATCGATGTCGGCGAGCGACTGGTGGGCGATCCACGCTCTGCGGTGGTTTCCTTCACCGGTTCCGCCGCCGTCGGACATCAGATCGCCAAGAACGCCGCCCCGAGGAAAACCGTGCTCGAGCTTGGCTCGAATACCGGATTCATCGTCGCATCGGACGCCAGCATTCCAGATGCCGTAGACGCTGTGCTGCGCGGAGGCTTCTACGCCAATGGCCAGGCCTGCATCTCCATCCAGCGTGTATTGCTTCAGCAGGAAATAGCCGAGGAGTTCCAAGCCCAGCTGCTGGAGCGCATCAAGGAAGTGGTTGTCGGAGATCCTCGCTCGGCAGACACCCGGGTAGCGCCGGTCATTAACGAGGCATCAACCCAACGGATTCTGGGCTGGCTCAACGATGCCGCAGAACGAGGCGCTCAAGTGTTGGCAGGGGGCGCTCTCGAGGGACGGTCGCTTCAGCCGACCGTGGTTCGGGACGTCCCGAGGGACCTGGCGTTATGGAGCGAAGAGATCTTCGGCCCGGTTGTCTGCCTGGAAACGGTTCCCGATCTTGATACGGCCTTTGAAGCACTCAATGACTCCCGGTACGGATTGCAGGCGGCCATCTACAGCAGCTCGCTCAAAACAGCTTTCCGCGCTATCGATACGCTCAAGGTCGGCGGAGTTGTCATCAATGAGATCCCCGGTTTCAGGTCCGACATCATGCCGTACGGAGGCGTCAAGGATTCCGGTATCGGCCGTGAAGGCCCTCGCTTCGCCATCGAGGAGTTCACGGTAACCCGCATGGCACTGATCCGCCCCTAAACGACTGTATAGAAAGAAGCCCCCTCGTGGACTACTCACAGTTATTCCAGTTCTCCTCACGCCGCGTTCTGGTGATCGGTGCCGGCAGCGGCATCGGGCGCGAAGCAGCCCTTGCCCTCAACGCCCACAATGCCCAGGTCATCTGCGCAGATCTCAACGAAGAAGCAGCTCAAGAGACAGCAAGCATGCTTGGCGACACCGCGACCGCCATCAAGCTCAACGTCCTGGACCAGGAAGCGGTCCAAGCAGCCGCAGAAAAATACCAGGACATCTCCGCTCTGGTATTCACTGCCGCAATGAACGTGCGCAAGCGCATTGTCGATTACACGATGGATGAATTCGACAAGGTTGTGAACCTGAATCTGCGTGCCTCGTTCTCGCTTATCCAGGCCTTCGCTCCCCGCTTGGCAGCCAATGGCGGCGGGTCCATCATTGGCGTGGCTTCAATCCGCGCTTCTGTAGTCGAACCCGGGCAGAGCGTCTACGCGGCAACCAAGGCCGCTCTGGTGCAGCTGGTCCGCACGGCGGCCGCAGAATTCGGCGAGCACGCGGTACGCGTCAATGTAATCGCCCCAGGCGTAGTTGAAACCCCGCTGACTGCTCAAATCAAGGCCAACGAAGAATGGTACAACGCCTACGCCAATAAGAGCGCCCTGGGGCGGTGGGCCAGGCCGGAGGAAATGGCTGGCGCCATCGTCTATCTGGCTTCCGATGCTTCAAGCTTCGTGACCGGTTCCGTGCTCAGCGTTGATGGCGGATGGACCGCCATCGACGGACGTTTCACACCGCCTAACTGATCTGGATCAGGGAAAACCGCCCATGACGCAGCTACCCCAGCCAGCAGAAGCCCCCAAAGCCCGGGCTTTCGAAGCCATCGTGAACCACATCGAGCAACAGGTGCTCTCCGGCGAGCTCAAAGCTGGCGAGCATCTGCCCGGCGAACGCGAACTGGTCACGACCTTCCAGGTCAGCCGCTCTTCTGTTCGCGAAGCCATGCGCGTGCTGGAAAGCAACGGGATGATTGCCTCTCGTCCAGGTGATCCCCGCGGGGCAGTGATCATGGCGCCGACCTCCGTCCCGTTGCGGAAAATGATCAGCAGGCTGGCCGCAACCTCGGCCTCAAGCCTCGCGGATCTGCTGATCTACCGCATGACTCTGGAGTCATCTGCCAACTCTCTGGCCGCAACGCGGCGTACCGAAGCCGACCTGTTGCAGCTCGAAAAGGCCATGGCCCGGATGCGGGCGGCCCGGACGCAAGGCCAAGACGCCTTCAGCAAGGCCGACTTGGATTTCCATGATGTTGTTGCCAATGCCAGCGGCCACGCGCTCTTGCGCATTTCCGCGCAAGCCGTGCGCGACTCCATTGAGCAGCTCATAACCAGCAGCATTGAGCAGAGCGCAGATGATCACGCGCTGATGCAACGCACCATTGACCACCATGCCCAGGTATTCCAGGCAATCCGCGACCAGGATGCCCACTTGGCGGAGCACTTTGCGCGCAGCAGCCTCTTTGAGTATTACGGTCATCTGCTGGCGGAGGAAGAACGGACCGCGCTGTCCGCTCTTGCTTCTTTCGGCAGCACCACCGGATAACAGGATTGCCCAGGTCTACTCCAACTAGTGAGCTGACGCGAAGCTATGGCGGCGTGACCGGATCATTCCCCAAGGCCGTCACAAGTTGCGCAGTGTGGCTTCACCCGTGGCCGGGTGAAAGGTTTCCGGGTATAAGTACGATTCCCAAGTATCAAATGAGTTCACACCGTTTTGATATCTTGCGGAGCAGCCCGTTGACACTCGGCAGTCTCCGTGGCCCGGCGTTCGTACTCCGGACGGTCAATAGCTCCGCGCATGTAGTCGGTCAGGTTTTCAACGTCTTCGCGGTTAGGCTTCCAGCCTTCATGCCACGCGGCAGCGAACGATTGCACCACAGCGCGGCGCTTCTTGGTGTCAAGCTGAGTGAAGAGTTCAGGCCATTGCGCTTCGAGATCCAGTTTGTCCGACATTACTACCTTTTTCGTTTGCCTACCTGTACTTTTACCAATCACGGTAATCGTTCTGGGTTTCAGTTGGATAGTTTCGGTTGCGGATTTCGGTGCAAAATAGGCTGGTGATTCGCCGGCACTTTGGAATGAAACTTTGGCCATTCGCAAATAATCGCCTTGGGTTCACATACTGAGCTCCTGAACGCTTTGGACTTCCGACGGATCTGCGAAGACCGCATCATCCAATTCGTGCCTGCCATTGCAACCCCGCGTCAGGGAAAATCTTCGGAGCGCTATCGCTCTCGTTGCCTGTTGGCGGCGAACGAGCCGCCGGCATCGATCAGCATAGGGACTAATCCAGCTCCAGCCAGTTGGGTACAGCGGTTGCAGGTCGCTGCGATTCGTACCAGCTGGCAGCCTTCAGCACCTGGTCATCTGCTCCTACCCGTCCGGAGAGCTGCACGCCGATGGGTTTGCCGTCGCTGGTGAATCCGCAGTTCACTGTCGCAGCTGGCTGCCCGGACATGTTGTAGGGAACGGTAAAGCCAATGTGGCTCATCGTGGCGTGAGGATCAGGGTGCGGCATGGGCTGTTCGGCGGGGAACGCAGCCATCGGGGACACCGGCGAAATCACGATGTCGAATTCGCTGGTGGCGGCAATGGTCGCCTTCTGCATCTGGTCAATGGCCCCGAAGTTCCTGATGGTATCCGCGCCATCAAACTTCCCGCCATCGGTGCACCACGCGACAATATAGTCCAGCACCTTGGACTGTTCTGCCGCTGGAAGCTCCCTGTAGTCAGCCAGCGATCGTGTCCGCCAAAAACCATCCAGCCGGTCAAGCATTTGTTGATCAATGAATGGATTGAGCACTTCCACATCTGCCCCCGTCGCTGCGAAGAGGTCAGCAACCGCGGAAACTGCCGCGGCGATTTCCGACTCGACGGCCGCGCCGGCGTTGGCATCAAGGTGCACGGCCACTTTCAGGCCCCGCACGTCGATGGGGTCCGCCGTCCAGTCCATGGCCGGGTAAGGCCTGGTCGTGTAATCCCGAAGATCGGGTTGAGCAAGGATCGACATTAACAAGGCGATATCGGTGACACTGCGGCCCATCGGCCCCGCAGCCCTGCCGATATACGGAACATCCAAAGGAATCAGCCCCGCGCTCGGCTTGAGCGTGGCCAACGCCTGCCATCCGCCCGGCAGCCGGATCGAGCCGCCAATATCCGTGCCGACATGCAATGGGCCATAGCCTGCCGCCGCGGCAGCCCCGGCCCCGGCACTGGATCCGCCGGTGGTCCACTCCGGATTCCACGCGCTGCGGGTAATACCGTGCAGGCTGGACACCCCGGAGGAGAGCATGCCCCAGTCCGGCATGGTGGTGGATCCGACGATGACCGCCCCGGCTTCCAGGATCCGATCGGTGATGGGGGCGTTCTGCGTAGGGACCTTGGGGTTGGACAGCGCGGTCCCCGAAGGCATCGGAATACCCTTCCGGGCAATATTCTCCTTGACCGTGACCGGCACTCCATCCAGGGCACCTCGGGGTGCTCCGCTGGCCCAGCGTTGCTCGCTCTGCTCCGCTTGGCGCAGCACGTCCTGGGGGTCGAACTTGTACATCGCGTTGAGTACCGGCTCGCGTTCCTCGACGCGGCTGATCACCGAGCGGGCGACCTCCACGGGTGATAGCTCGCGCGCGGCGTAGGCCGCACCGAGTTCACGGGCCGAGAGCTGGTGCAGGGCTGTGGAATGCTCTGATATTTGTGACATGCGGACCTCTCGATGTGCGCGGTACTCCTAGCGAGTCGCTAGTTCCTCGCGAAGCGACATTGATGAATTCACCAACGTGCGGGTGTAGCTATGCTGCGGATTGTCATAGATCTGCTCGGTTCTCCCGCTCTCGACGATCTCTCCGTGGTTCATCACCACGACGTTGTCGCAGATATAGCGCACGACAGAGAGGTCATGGGAGACGAAGACCAAGGTCAGCTGGTAGTCATCGACCAGATCGGAGAGCAGATTGAGCACCTGGGCCCTGACCGAGACATCCAGCGCGCTCACCGGCTCATCAGCGACGAGCACCTTGGGCTCGCAGATCAATGCCCGGGCGATGGAGATCCTCTGGCGCTGTCCGCCGGAGAACTGGTGCGGGAAGCGTTCAGCGGCATCGGCAGGCAACCCCACTGCGCCGAGCATGTCGGCTACCTGCTTGCGGTGCTTGGCGCTGTCGACTTTTTGCCCCGGAGCCAGCAATGGCTCGGCAATGATGTCCCGGACTTTCATGCGTGGATCCAGGGACCCCATGGGATCCTGGAAAACGATCTGCAATTGCTGGCGCAGCTGCAGGAGGTCTTTTTCCCTGGCGCCGGCGATTTGGTTGCCGGCCACTTGCACGCTGCCTGAGGTCGGCTGGTCGAGCCCGGCGAGAATTCGCAGCAGGGTTGATTTCCCGGATCCGGATTCGCCCACGACGCCAAATCGCTGGCCTGCGGCCACGTCGAAGGAAATGCCGCGCAGCGCTTGCACTTCTCCCGGCTTGCCAAAGAGCGACGTGCGGCCCACCGGGTAGGTGCGGACAAGATCCTTGACGCTGATCACCGGTTCCTTGCCGCCAGCCGCAACTTGCTGGTCCGGCTCCGGAGCCTTGGTTTCGGCGACGGCTTCTGGCTGCGGATCATCAAGGGACGGCGGCACATAGGCTGCAGCCGAGGCCACGGTGAACAACCTTCCATCGGCATCGGTGGCATTCAAATCCGAGGCCGCCAGCAAGCCGCGCGTGTAGGGATGCTGCGGGTTGCTGAAGACTTCTTCGGTGCTGCCCTCTTCGACAATGTGCCCGTTGTTCATCACCAGGACCCGGTCGCAGACATTGGCCACCACCGACAAGTCATGGGTGATGAACAGTAATCCGGTGCCGCGTTCAGCCACGGATTCCTGGATCAAATCCAGCACCTGGCGTTGCACCGTCACATCCAGCGCCGTCGTCGGCTCATCGCACAGCAGCAGTCCCGGATCATTGGCCAGCGCCATGGCCAGCATGGCGCGTTGCCGCTGGCCGCCCGAAAGCTGATGCGGATAAGACCTGGCGGCACGTTCAGGATCCGGCAATTTGACCGAGGCCAGCAGTTCAACGGCACGCTGGCGCGCTTCGGCCTTGCTGCCCACGCTCTTGTGCGTGCTCATGATCTCCGCGACTTGCTTCCCTACCTTCATCAGCGGGTTCAAGGCGGTCAGCGGTTCCTGGAAGACCATGGCCATGTCCTTGCCGCGGATCTTCTGCAGTTCCTTGTCGCTGGCCTCCACCATGTTTCCGGAATGGCCGGCCAATTGGATCGACCCTTGGGCGCTGACTCCCTCGGGCAACAGGCCCATCAATGCCGAAGTGGTCATCGACTTGCCGGAACCGGATTCGCCGATCAGCCCTACCCGGTCCCCGCGTTTCATGCTCAAGTTGAAGTCCGTGACCAAGGTGCGGGTCTTGGTCTTGATCGTCAGGTTGGAGACTTCCAACAGGTTTGAGCGCACGTCGTTCGCGGCCATGATCAGCGCTCTCCGTTCAGTTTGGGATCGAACCGGTCCCGCAAGCCGTCACCCAGCAGGGTGAAGCCCAAGACGGCAGTCGCGATAGCGATACCTGGCCAGACGGCCAGCATCGGATAGGTGCCAAGGAACTGCTGCGATTCCTGGAGCATGCGTCCCCAGGATGGAACCGGTGGCGGGGTGCCCAGCCCGAGGAAGGACAATGCCGCTTCGGCCAGTACTGCGATGGCAAAGGAGACGGAGCACTGGACGACGACCATGCCGATGATGTTGGGCAAAACGTGGCGTCTGGCGATCCTCCAGCTGCTTTGGCTCGCCGCCTTGGCCGCCATGATGTACTCGGTGCTCATCACCTGCAGCGTTCCGCTGCGGGCAACGCGGGCGAAGCCCGGGATCGAGCCGATACCGATGGCCAACATGGCGGTCAGGGTGCTGGCCCCGAATACCGCGCCGAACATGATGGCTACCAGCAGGGCCGGAAAAGCCAGCAGGATATCGGCGCCGCGCATCGTGATTTCCTCGGTCACCCCGCCGCGCATCCCGGCCAGGATGCCCAGCGGGGTGCCGATCAGCAAGGCAATGCCCACTGCGACCAGGCCGACCAGCAAGGTGATGCGCGCTCCGTAGAGCACGCCGGAAAACAGGTCTCGGCCATATCGGTCGGTGCCCATCAGGTGCGCGGCGCTTGATCCTTGCAAGCGGTCGGCGGGGACCGCTTGGACAGGATCATAGGGGGTCCAGATAAAGGAGACCAGGGCCGCGATCAGCACCAGGGCGACGAGCGTGCCTCCCACGATCAACGTCGATGACAGCTTGCGCTTGGCAGGCTTGGCCACCACTTGTTCTTGTGTCATTACGCTCCCTTTCTGATACGCGGATCAAGGATCGTATAGAGCACGTCGACGACCAGATTGATGATCAGCGTGATGGCTACGAGCACCATGACCACCGATTGCACGGTGAGCAGATCGCGGTTTCCGACGGCATCGAGCAGCATGGATCCCAAACCGGGAATCACGAACACCCGTTCAATGACGACGGCTCCGATGATCAATGCCGCCAGCTGGACGCTGGTGACCGTGAGCACCGGAATCGAGGCATTGCGCAGGCCGTGTTTGACCAGGGCCTGCAGTTTGCTCAGCCCTTTGGACCGGGCGGTGCGCAGATAGTCTTCGCTCATCACTTCCATGACTGCCGAGCGGACATACCGGGTGAGGATGGCTCCCTGGACCGAGGCCAGGGCGAGCACCGGCAAGATCACGCGTGCCAGGAAGTCGGCAAAATCGACGCCGGGCGGGGTCCACCCGTTGGCCGGCAGCCACCCCAGGCCCACCGCGAACACCACGACCAGCAGGATTCCGGCAAGGAAGTTGGGAACGGCAACTCCCAGCTGGCTGATGCCGCTGATCACGATGCCGCTGGGGTTGCGGTGCTTGACCGCCGCGTAGGTTCCGAAGGGCACCGCAATGGCCAAGGCCACGATCATCGCCAAGACGACAAGGATCAGGCTCACCTGCACCCGGTCCAGGATCAGCGGACTGATATCCTGCCGCGTGACATACGAGGTGCCGAAGTCGCCAAATGGCAGACCCAGCGCCCAGTCGAAGTACTGGACGATCAGCGGACGGTCGGTGCCGAATTCCGCGCGGGTCTTGGCCAACAGCTCTGGCGTCGCATTTACGCCCAAGGCGATCTGGGCAGGGTCGCCGGGGATGGCTCTCATGAAGAAGAACACCGCCACGGTAGCCACCACATAGGTGACGACAAATCTCGCCACATTGATCAGTATTCGAAGTCCCATCAGCGATTCCCCTCAGGCATCGGCAGCGTGTCAGTTCCAGCCGATTCCGGTCAGATCCAGTGCTTCGGTGACGGAGTTTTCTGGAATCCCAGTGACTGTCGACTTGGCGACAACGATGTTGGGGAAGATGAACAGGGTATCCGCGGCAGCGTCGTCGACGATGGTGCGTACGACCTTCTTCATTCCGTCGACGTAGCCGGCTTCATCGGCTGCGTCGGCCGTGGCCGCCACATCCTTGATCTTCGAGTTGTCGTAGCCCAGGTAGTAGTCCGGGTTGTTGAACATGGCCAAGACATCGCGGCTTTCCACG
Source organism: Glutamicibacter mishrai (assembly GCF_012221945.1). Lineage (NCBI taxonomy): Bacteria > Bacillati > Actinomycetota > Actinomycetes > Micrococcales > Micrococcaceae > Glutamicibacter > Glutamicibacter mishrai. The sequence continues at coordinate 1,312,085 of NZ_CP032549.1, forward strand.
GCCAGGACTACCGACATCTGGTAATCCTTTTTGGTGAAGACCTGGTCCAGCCATACCGCAGGGAATTCGGCGGATTCGATGCTTGCCTTGATTCCCACATCAGCCAGCTGGGAGACGACGATTTCGGACACCGCGGTGGCGTAAGGACGGGTAGGCACCGTGAACTTCACGCTGAGGTCTTCCGCCCCCGCTTCCTTCAAAAGCTTCTTGGCTTTCTCGGGATCATAAGGGTAAACGTCATTGAGGTCTTCGTAGTACGGGTCGGTTGTCGGCACTGGCCCGCCGACGACGGTTCCGTAGCCATTCCACGCAGTGTCGACAACGGCTTGGCGGTCGATGGCATGCATGACCGCTTGGCGGACTCGCTTGTCATCAAATGGAGCTTTCTTGTTGTTCATCGACAACACGATTTCTCCGTTGGAGGTTCCCTCCAGGACCTGGAACTGGTCATTGGATTCAAAGGAGGAAAGCAGCTCCGGGGACTGCATGTTGTAGACAACGTCCACGTCACCGGATTGCAAGGCGTTGGTGGTCGCCACCGCGTCCGCGAAGTAGCGCAGCGTTGCCTTTTCGACGCCTGGCTTTTCGCCCCAGTAGTCCTCGCGCGTGGCGAAGTCGATGGACTGGCCACGGTTCCATGCCTCGATTTCATAAGGGCCGGTGCCGATGGCGGTGCTGGCCAAGTCGTCCACGCCGCTCGGGTCGAACATGGCTCCGACCAGGGTTCCCATGTCGAAGAGCCAGGCGTTGCTCGGCTTCTTGAGGGTGACCGCCACTTCGGTGTCGCTGATGACCTTCACCGAATCAACGATGTCCATCTTGGCTTTCAGGCTGGAGACCCAGGCGTCGGACTTGACTCGGTCGATGCTGAATTTGACGTCATCGGCGGTGAAGGCTTCGCCGTTGGAGAAGGTGACGCCGTCACGAAGTTTGAACGTGTAGGTCTTGTTGCCGTTGCTCAGTTCCCACGATTCCGCCAGCAGGGGCTGGATCTTGCCTTCCTGGTCGATCTCGACCAGGCCTTCGTAGACATTGGACATGAGCGCCTGGGGAATAGCTGCGCCCGCGGTCTTGGTGAAATCGAGGTTGACCGGCTCGCCGGTCAACGCCACGGTGACCGAGGTCTTGTGGCTAGCGTCATCGGTGGCGGTCGAGCTTGATCCGGCAGAGCACGCGCTCAAAGTCAGCGTGCCAACAAGTGCTGTCGTAACCAACCGGCAGAGGTTTTTCTTCGAGCTCATGATTCTCCATCGTTCAACGTGCCAATGAGTGATGTGATCCATGAAACACCATCCATGCTGATATTTCTACTAAGTTTTCTGGTCTTACCAGTTTGAGAAGTTTTCGATTTTGCATGTTCTTGAAGCGACAGCTGGGATATCTTTGTCCTCAACCGAGTGTTTTCGATCCAAGGAAGGCTCCACATGAGCAAGCTGACTTTTACGCCGGCCGTGCCAACGCTGACCTACGAGCGAGTTGTCCAGCAGATCGAAGAAGCGATCTTGTCCAAAGAGATCAAGCCAGGGCAGCACCTGCCCAGCGAACGCGAGCTGATGACGCAGTTCTCGGTCAGCCGTCCCACGGTTCGCGAGGCACTGCGGGTGCTTCAAAGCCAGGGGCTCATCGCCTCAAAACCCGGTGGACGCAGCGGCCCAGTCGTCTTGCCGGTCTCCACGGATCATCTGGGACGATCCTTCGCCAACCTCACCCGGATTTCTTCCCTGTCGCTCGATGAGCTGGTGCAATTCCGCATCGTTTTGGAAAGCTCCGCCTGCCAGCTCGCCGCAGTCATGCACAACGATGAGCAGCTGGCCGCAATGCGCGACGCCGTCGAACGCATGGAAGTCGAATCCAGCACCGGTTCCGATTCATTCAACCGGGCCGATCTGGATTTCCACGCGGCGGTATGGGAAGCCAGCCACAACAGTATCCTGCGGATCTGCGGCGAGGCAGTGGCCGGCGCGATCCTGCAGGTCATGAACGACCAGATGAGCCATTCGGATAATGAGCGGCGGGAAATGAAAAAAGTCGTTTCCCTGGACCGAGCCATCTTCGATGCCATCGAAGCCGGTGATCCAGTCGCGGCGGGCGACGCGGCCAAAACTGCGATCTCCTCCTACTTCCACAAGAGCCTGGATGAGCAAGGACTTCTCGGCGTGCAGGCCCTCACCGAAAAACGGTAGCCATCACAGCGTCTTGCGCATGATCAGCCGCGGCATTCGGCTGGCCACCGCATCACTGACGCCCACCACTTCGAAACCGGCCTCCTCGAACATCTTGCGCGTCCCGACAAAGGCCATGGTCAGATCCATCCGGCCTTCAGGATCCACCGGGTAGGCCTCCACCGCGGGCGCGCCCAGGCTCTTGGCATACTCCAGCGCACCGAGCACCATCTGGCGATTCACTCCCCTGCGCCGGTAACCACCGCGCACCACCATGCAGATGATGCTCCACACCCTCAGATCATCCACCGGTCGGATCAGCTTCGAGTTCTCCAGCTTCGGAATCTGCGCCCGCGGCGAGATGCTGCACCACCCCACCGGCTGGTCCCCCAGATAGGCGATGACTCCCGGGGCGATCTTCTCGCGGGCCAGCGAGCACATCGCTTCATAGCGGTCTTCTCCGCCGCGCTCCCGGATTTCCTGGGTGCTGAGCCGGTGGGACAAGCACCAGCAGTGCTTCTGCCGGTGATTCGGGTTCACCACCGCGGCGAAGTCTTCCATCCGCGACTCGGTCAACGGTTCGATTCTCAGGGATTGGACGGTATCCATGCCATCATCTTGCGCTCAAACCCGATTCATCACCAGAGTCGCCGGCTGAAAGTTCGGGTTTTCCCTACCGAACTTCTCCGGTTCCCTCGGTACCCGCGCCACAACGCGCAATCTACTGTTAAATTATGACTTCGACACCTTGGGCTTTACCGGGCGCCAGAACCGGACGCCCACCACTGAAATTAGGCTTCACGCTGCTGCATCTGGCGGTGCTCGGCACTTTCGGCACCATCGGGATCTCGCTGCTGATCGCCTGGCTAGCCATGGGCATCGGGCTGACCCCGCTGCTGGGCATCGGCCTGCTGGTCCTGGTGGGGCTGCTCTACGCATTGTTCGCGGTGGCCCGCACAGAAATCCTGCGTATCAGCGGGCTCTACGGCATCGACGCGGTGCCGCTTGGCTGGCCGGCCCGCCGCGGTCCTGGCTTTGGCGGGTACGTGAAAACCCTGGGTCGGGCCTTGGCCGATGGGCGCATGTGGGCCTCGCTGGGCAGCTTGGTGCTCTCCTGCATCATCGGCACGATCATGCTCGGTGTATTGCAATGGACCGTGCACCTGGCCATCATCTCCTTTGCCCCGCTGACCAATGTGGATACGGTCGCCGGCCCCTTCTCCCTGCATACCCCGGCCGCCCAGGCACCATGGCTGATGCTGCTGGCGATCGCAGGCGCCGCCATCGTGATCGGCACCGCGTTCCTGCACCGCAGCGTCACCGTGGGCATCATCGGGTCCCTGGCCCGTGAAACCCAGTTGACCGAACAGGTGCGCAGCACCACGGTGCAGCGCCAGGGAGCGGTACGCGCCGCCGAGGTGGAACGCACCAGGATCGAACGCGACCTGCACGACGGCGTCCAGCCTCGGCTGGTTTCGGTGGCGATGACCCTGGGCCTGGCCCACCAGCAGATCGACAGCAACCCCCAGCAGGCCAAGGAGTTGGTCGCAGAGGCCCATGCCTCCACCAAGTCGGCCATCACCGAGCTGCGCCAGCTCACCCGCGGCATCTACGCCTCGGTGCTCGATGACCGCGGCCTGGATGCGGCGCTGTCCGCGGTGGCCGGCCGCTCCCATATCCCGGTCCAGCTCGATGTGCAGCTTGAAGGCCGCTACCCCCGGGTGGCCGAGGCGGCCATGTACTTCGCCATCGCCGAAGCGCTGACCAACGCGGCCAAGCATTCGCGGGCCCAGCGCTGCCAGGTCACCGTGCGGGTGCGCGAGCAAAACGGGCAAGAGCACTTGTGGGCCCGGGTTGAAGACAACGGCGTGGGCTCAGCCCGCATCACCCCCGGCGGCGGGCTGGACGGAATCAACAACCGGGTGGTGGCTGCCGGTGGAACCCTGCAGCTCGACAGCCCGGCCGGCGGACCAACAACACTGGAAGTGAGCGTGCCATGCGTGTACTGATTTGCGAGGACTCGGTCCTGCTGCGCGAAGGGCTGGTGCGATTGCTGGATCACAGCGGGCACCGCGTGGTCGCCGACCTGCCCGACGCCACCGGGCTGATGGGCTTCCTGGACACGGCGTCCGATCAAGACTTCCCGCAGATCGCCATCCTGGATGTGCGATTGCCGCCGAGCTACACCGATGAAGGGATCCGCGCAGCCTTGCAAGTGCGGGCCAAGTACCCGGATCTGCCGCTGCTGGTGCTCTCCCAGTATGTGGAGGAACGCTACGCCTCGGAATTGATCTCCACCCAATCCGGATCCATCGGCTACCTGCTCAAGGACCGGGTCGCCGACGTCAATGAGTTCATCGCCTCGCTGGAGCAGATCGCCGCGGGCGGCACCATCCTGGATCAGGAAGTCGTCGCGCAGCTTTTGACCCGGCGCAACCATGATGACCGAATGCAGCGGCTGACCGATCGGGAACGCAGCGTCTTGGCCGCGGTGGCCGAAGGAAAATCCAATCAGGCCATCGCCGCGCTGCTATTCCTCTCGGAAGCCAGCGTCGAAAAATACATCACCTCCATCTTCCAGAAGCTCGGCCTCGAAGCCGATGGAACGGGCAACCGGCGTGTGCTGGCAGCCCTGGCACATATACAAAACCTGGGCAGCAACAGCACAGATAGGAACGGATCATGACCGACACGCAAACCACCCCGATGCCACCGGTTCCCCCGACGCCCCAAGGCAATCCGCGGGGCCACGGCACGGCACTGAATATCACCCTGGCCGTGATCGGCGGCCTGGTGATCCTGACCCTGCTGATCAGTTCCGCGCGCAGCGCCTTCGCTGCCCTCAACCGGGATAGCACCACCCAGAACGCCAGCGTTCAGGGGGTGGGCGGCCTGCAGATCACGGCCGGCTCGGGCAGCTTCGACCTGCGTTTCGCCAAGGTCGATGAGGCCACGCTGGAGGTGGACAGCTCCAATTCCCGGGACTGGGAGCTGAAGCGCGAAGGCAATAAGCTCGTGGTGGACTCTCCGGATTCCTGGGATAACTGGTGCTTCTTCGGCTGCGGTTCCTACGAGAATACCGCCGTGCTGACCCTGCCCGAGTCGATGAACGATGGCAGCCTGGATGCGTCCTTCGAACTGGCTGCCGGAGACTTCAATGCTGTGGGCTCCTACAAGAACCTGGCTATCGAGGTGGGCGCCGGCCAGCTGGATATGTCCGGCACCGCGCAGAGCGCCAAAGTCCATTTGGGCGCCGGCCGGGCCGAGGTGTCTTTGGAAGATGTCAAGCAGGCCGAGTTCGATATTTCCGCCGGGCATTTGAGCGGCACCCTCTCGGGCAAGGCACCGAAGAACATCACCGCAAACGTGAGCGCCGGAGCCTTGGAGCTGGAGCTGCCGGATGACACCTATGATCTGCGCCAGAATGTCGAGGCCGGGGACGTGAGCAACTTGCTGGCCACGGACATGGATTCGCCGAATAAGATCTCGGTGGATGTCTCGGCGGGCCACGCGACCTTCTACCCGCAGGATTCGGGCCCCGGCCCGTGGGAGCACTAGCCTTCACCCAGTAACAGCGCGAGCCGCCAAGGATTTTAAATCCTTGGCGGCTCGCGCTGTTACTACGTGTTGCGGGCGGCTAGGCCTGCTTGTTCTTCAATGCGGCCAGACGCGCCTCGACCTCGGACAGATCCGGGGCCGCGGCTTCCAGCTCTGGGCCGGCCGGCGCCTGCTCGATGACGTCTTCGGGACTGTTGTTGGCCTTCAGCGCTGCCAGGCGGGCATCAACCTCAGTGGCTGCGCCCAGATCCTCGAGCTGTGCGAACTGCGCGTCCAGCGATGAGGCGGCCAGTTCCTGGGCTCCGCGGACCTTGGCCTCGTCCTGGCGGATCTTCTGCTCAAAACGGCTGATCTCGCTGGATGGATCGTTGAAGTCCAGGGCCTTCATGGTGTCCATCATCTGGGTCTGGGTCTTGGCGTTGCGGGCGCGAGCCACCAGTTCATCACGCTTGGCGACCAGTTCCTGGCGCTTGGACTGCATGGTGTTCAGGCCGGACTTGAGCTTGTCGACCACTTCGCGCTGGCTGGCCACGGTGGACTGCAACGATCCGGCCTTCTTCTCAGCCGACATCTGGCGCTGGATCGCAACGGTGGCCAGCTGGTTGAACTTCTGCTGGTTGGCAGCGTCCCCGGCGGCAGCGTATTCGTCGGCCTTGTTGGAGGCCGCCACTGCCTTTGTGCCCCATTCGGTGGCTTCCTGCTGCAGCTTGGCCAGGTCATCCTCGGCCATGCGCAGGTTGCCGATGGTCTGGGCTACGGCCTGCTCGGCCTGGGCAATGTTGTTGGTGTAGTCGCGGACCGTCTGGTCCAGCATCTTCTTTGGATCTTCGAGGGCGTCCAGTGCCGCGTTGGCGTTGGCCTTGCCGATTCCGAAAATTCGAGCCCAAATTGAGCGCTTCTGTGCCATGGTGCGTCCCTTCATTGTCCTTTGCTTAAAAGCTTAGGGGAAGAGCGCGCGGCTCAATAACCGAGCGATGTTTTGATGAACCTAGGCCTCGAAGTGCCGCAGGAATCGGCCCGGCGCATCGAGGAACAGACGCCAGTTGCTGACCATTTCCAGTTCGTCATAACTGGCCGCGCGGATCCCCCACTGGCCGATTTCGTAGATTGTTGAATTCGGCAAGGAGGCGAGGATCGGCGAGTGGGTGGAAAGGATGACTTGGGATCCGCTGCGCAAGAGGTCTGAAATGTGCGAGAGCAGCATCAGGCAGCCGTTGAAGGAAAGCGCTGATTCGGCTTCGTCGAAAATCCAGAGCCCGTTGACGCTGGAGCGTTGGGTGAAGAATTCAATGAAGGATTCGCCGTGGCTCTGGAAGTTGTGCTTGCCGCGTGAGCCGATCGACTCCAGGTAGGCAAAGAGTCCATGCATCGTTTCGGCGCGCAGGAAGACGCCGGCCTTGGAAGCGCCGGCTCCGCGTTCCATTTTCAGATGCGATGACAACCCTGATTCGGTCAATTGGGTTTGGTGCATGGAGTTTCGCGTTCCGCCCTCGGGATTCAAACCGAATGCGCCGGCGATACCTTCAACCAGCGTGGATTTGCCGGCACCGTTTTCCCCGACCAGCACTGTCAGTTGCCCCAGTTCCAGGCCTTCATCCAAAACCTGGCGTACAGCCGGGATCTGGGCCGCCCAATCGGTGCGGTCCATGGGTGCTTTGGGATGCTCCGCGATTCGGCGCACCGGCAATGAATCAAAGAACGCGTTCATGCACAGAGAGTAACAAGCCGCACCGACTATTAGGTACGCGAAAGAGGAATTGCCACACTGCCAAAGGCAACCAATGAGGCAATCAGCGGAGTTAGCACCGCCACGCTAGCGTTAAGCCCCGCCCACGATTCATTCCGGTCATTGTTGATAGCCCACATGGCCAGAACCATCATGATTAATGAATTCCAGGGAATCATCATGCCGATGAATGCATTAGCACCAGCAGTTGCCATGTCCGGGGTATCGCGGAATTCCAGCATCACATAGGAAATGAGAGTCATGAGGTTCACTGCAAGCATCAGCAATCCTCGCCAGCTATCGGCAAGGAAACCCTCGCGTCCACGCTCGCTAATTTCCGCCCAGATCATAGATACCGGCAATGACCACGACATGACTATCGGAAGTCCCAGCATCAACAACGTAGTTTGAGAAACCGCCGCAGTGGTTCCCAGGGCCATGAAGAGCATGTATGAAATACCAAACCCGATCAGTGCGTATCTGGCCCAGATACGTCGACGGAGCACTTGGATGCCCAACCACAACGACAGTCCGATCGCACTTGCAGCAATCAATAACCGAACCGGCAGTGGAAAGAGCCTTCCAGACTGATCGAGCTCTGCCTGATACTGAGCAACTTGTGGATTCTGGACAAACACCGCCTGCAAATCTGGCCAGATCGCCAGCACCGTGAACAGTCCAATCACCAGAGCAACGATGCCTCCAACGGTTCCCGCCGAACTCACGACTCCAACAAGCGGCGGCCTTGGCGCAGTAGTCCGAGCCTCAAAGTCTGCTCGTTTAGCCCACTTCCAGACAAAGAACAGAACTGAGAACATGACCAGCGCTGCTGCTCCTGGTCTCATGATGGAAGCGATGAATGCAGTAGCTGAAGCTTCTTCGCCTTCACCTGTTTTGCTGGATAGGATCCCGGCAAAAATCGCGTTGACGATATCGAAGAACGCTACGGCCATGATCACGAACGCGAAAATCAGCGGAAGGTGTGAAGTGTGGCCACGACGCCCGAATCCTACTTTTCCAGCGACAGCCGTTGCGAACTGACTCATCGTGCAGATTTCACCCATTCATTTGAAGTATCTGCACCGACTTTATCAGTCACTCACCCCCTAAGAATTCGCCACCCGCCTCAAGACGGATGGCGAACTCTAAAAATTACTGCTTGTCGACTCAAGAAATCGGCAACATGTTCTGGGCGAAGAACTCACTGATTTCCTCGCGGGCACCCAGCGGGAAGATGCCAGCAACATACTGATCCGGACGGACCACGACGATAGCACCGTTCCGGCTGACTTCGCGTTCACGGAAGATGTCGCGACCATGACCGGCAGCAAATACCTGGTTGATGTCGTGCAGCGCGTAGGGAACCTTCAGCGGCTGGAAGATCTTGGGCACATCATGCAATTCCACCTCGGTGTAGTCCTGCTGGTAGATGGCCTTGGTATCGAAGACCGCGTCCTGATCCCCATCAACCGGAGTGTAGAGGTTGCGCGGCGATGCGGAGTCCTTCTCCCACCAGATGGCGAACTCCGCCATAGCGGTGCCTTCCAAAGCCGGAGCCGCAGCGTCGGCGAAGGCGTAGACGCGCCAGCGTCCATCGGCCTCATGCAGGTGGCCCAGGTGGCGCCAGCGGTTATCAGAGCGGCGGATCACCTCGGCGGATTTGAACCTCTTGCCTACCGGGAATCCCGCGGCCAGATCCTGGTGCTCCAGACCGGTGGTGATGGCCGATTCGGTGTACTGGGTCATGAAGCCAGCAGGGAACTCCATGGTCTTGGTGTAATACTTCTCGAGTTCGTCCGGGTCCTCCCAGTCGTCCACGGACTTGGCCATCAGCGAGGACCATTCCTTGTCGAAGTCGATGAGGTTCTGGGCAATGACCTTGCGCTCTTCAGCGTAGGTATCCAGCAGCGCTTCAGGGGCGCGTCCTTCGAGCACCGCGGCGAGTTTCCAACCGAGGTTGAAGCCGTCCTGAATCGAGACGTTCATGCCCTGGCCGGCCTTGGCCGAGTGGGTATGGCAGGCATCGCCCATGATGAAGGCATGCGGTGTGCGGGTGCCGCGTTCTTCGTCGGAGACGTCGTCGAAGCCGTCGGTGATGCGGTGGGCTACTTCGTAGACCGAGAACCACGCGACGTTCTTCACGTCCATGGTGTACGGGTGGATGATGCGGTTGGCGGTGGCCACGATGTCTTCAACCGGGGTGTTGCGGATGGCTCCGGCATCTTCTGCGGTGAGCTCGCCGAGGTCCACGTAGAAGCGGACCAGGTAGCCGCCTTCGCGCGGGATCAACAGGATATTGCCCGCGTCGTGGGACTGGATGGAGCACTTGACCTGGATGTCCGGGAAATCGGTATTGACCATCACGTCCATGACGCCCCAGGCGTGCAGAGCGGCATCGCCGTGGAGCTTATGGCCCAGCGAGCGGCGCACCTGGCTGCGGGCGCCGTCGCCGCCGACCAGGTACTTGGCCTTCACGGTGCGTTCTTCCCCGGCGCGCTCTCCGGCAACATATTTGATGTGCGCGGTAACCGGGTATTCGGCGTTCGGGTCGATCTCGCAGCCCAGGTATTCCACCCCGTAGTCCGGGGTGACTTTTCCGGGGGCGCGTTCTGCGTCGCGCAGGAAGTAGTCCAAGATGCGCGACTGGTTCACGTAGATGTGCGGGAATTCGCTCATGCCGGTGGAATCATCAGCAGCGCGCGAATGGCGCTTGATGTTCTGGGGGTTTTCGGGATCCGGGGTCCAGAAGCACATCTCTACATTGCGGTAGGCCTCTTCGATAACTTCATTGGCGAAGCCGAAGGCCTGGAAGGTCTCCACCGAGCGGGCTTGGATGCCGTCGGCCTGGCCGACGTCCAAGCGGCCCGGGCGCATTTCGATGGCGCGCACGTTAATGCTGGGGAACCGGGAAAGCTGCGCCGTCACCACGGAGGCTGCCGGTCCGGTGCCGACAATCAGCACGTCCATTTCGTCCGGGATTTCCGTTGCCCGGTTAATCCCGTAGCCTGCGGCTTCTTTGACGCGTGGATCTCCCGAGACATATCCCCGGTGGTGAATCTGCATGGTGTGACTCCTAGTTCCGCGCCGCAACAACTTCATTGTCTCTATAGTTGCGACACTGTTCTAACTATAGAAACAAGTGTAGCTCTAATGTGACCCCTTACACCATGCTCCGCCGCTCTTTTCTGCGCAACCACCCCTGACCACATCCGTTGTGAGCACAACTCCGGCAAGCCGACCACGTAACCAAGGGTTCACGCGGGGCCGACGTAATTTACGTGCTGGACACAGAAGAGCCGAACCCGGCGAAACATCGGCTCCATAAGCTGAGGCACATGACAGCGACGAATGAACAACAGCAGGCACCGGCCAGCACTTCTGGCGGCACCAATCAGGGGCAACTGAACGCCGCCAAGGAATCCCTGGAGGACTACACGCTTCGATTCGCCCCGCGCTCCTACCGCCGGTGGGTCCCGTCGGTGGTGGCCACCAGCGCCCTGGGCGGAATCGCCTACCTCGCCGACTTCTCCATCGGCGCGAATATCGCCCTGGCCCACGGCACGGCGAGCGCAGTCACCGGCGTGCTGATCGCCGCGGTGATCATCTTCGTTACCGGTTTCCCGCTGGCCTACTACGCGGCCCGCTACAACCTGGACCTAGACCTGATCACCCGAGGATCCGGTTTCGGCTACTACGGTTCAATCGTCACCAACGTCATTTTTGCCACCTTCACCTTTATCTTCTTCGCCCTCGAAGGCGCCATCATGGCCCAGGGCCTGGAACTGGGCCTGGGCATTCCGAAACCGCTGGGCTATGCGATTTCAACCCTCATGGTCATCCCGCTGGTCATCTACGGCATGAAGACCCTGGCCAAGCTGCAGGTCTGGACCACGCCGCTATGGCTGATCCTGATGGTCGTCCCCATGGTCTACCTCGTCGCCACCCACCCCGAATCCGTTGACACCTTCGTGAACTACGCCGGCGAGCAGGGCAATGGCCAGGGCGTGAACTTCGCTTCGGCCATGCTGGCCGCAGGCGTCTGCTTGTCCTTGATGGCGCAGATCGCCGAGCAGATCGACTACCTGCGCTTCATGCCTCCCAAGACCGCCGCCAATGCCCGCAGCTGGTGGACCGCCGTGATCCTCGGCGGCCCGGGCTGGGTCATCTTCGGTGCCATCAAGCAGATCACCGGCATGTTCATCGCCGTCTACCTGATCGCCACGCTGGACCCGCAGGCTTCGGCCACCGCCAACGAACCGGTCCACCAGTTCCTCGGCGTGTACCGCGAAATGATGCCAGCCTGGCTGGCCATGAGCCTGGCCGTGATCCTCGTGGTCATCTCGCAGATCAAGATCAACGTCACCAACGCCTACTCCGGCTCGCTGGCATGGACCAACTCCTTCACCCGCGTCACCAAGACCTACCCGGGCCGCATGATCTTCGTGCTGGTGAACCTGGGCATCGCGCTGATCCTGATGGAAGCGAATATGTTCGACTTCCTGAACACCGTGCTCGGCTTCTACGCGAACTGCGCCATGGCATGGGTGGTCACCGTGGCCAGCGACATCGCCATCAACAAGTACCTGTTCAAGCTCTCCCCCAAGGTTCCGGAGTTCCGCCGCGGAATGCTCTACGCGGTGAACCCGGTGGGCTTCATTTCGATGCTCGTCTCCGCGATCGCCTCCATTGCAGTGTTCTTCGGACTGCTCGGCCCGCAGATCCAGCCTTTCAGCCCGCTGGTTGCCGTCGGCCTGGCGTTGCTGCTGCCACCGGTGCTGGCCTCCCTTACCAAGGGCCGCTACTACCTGCGCCGCAGCGATGACGGCATCGACAGCCCGCTGCTGGATGCCGATGGCAACCCGAGCGATGAGCTGTACACCTGCTGCGTTACCGGCTTGAAGTTCGAACGACCAGACATGCTGGCCTCCGCGGTGCCCGGACCGAACGGGGAAAAGCAGTACATCTCCTCGCTGGCCCTGGCCACAGACCGCACCGGCGAGCACCTGCTGCCAGCTGATCCACCGATCCGCTAATTAAGGACAGATCAAGCTCCACTGAAGGCAGGCTACCGCCCGTAGCCTGCCTTCAGTGTTTCCTTATCGACCGTTTTAGACCAAGGTTGCATTCTCCATGGTTCACGGTTGCTTGGGGACGACTAACAGCAGCAGTATTAAAAGTTTTAGAAACGAACGTATAGTTCACAGAATCAACTGAGAACCTACGGCATTATTGGAAGAATGGCGTTCCTATCTTTCATATAGACGTCCGGTGTCCCGTATTCGTGTAACGTCGCTTTGACTCAAATTTGTGCGAACACCTATCGCACGGACGGTTACTCCATGCGACAGGGCCGAAGCAATAGCATGTTCTAGTTCTGCAATGCAGCCAACCAAAGCGCCGGTAGGTGTGGGGTTCTTCTCGACTGCTTGCAACTGAACCAATCTAGCGATCAACGTGTCAATCCTCGCCCAGTCATATTCAACCACTGTGTTGGAATCGTTCCCGTGGTGAAATATGACCCAATCGTTCATCAGCTACAGCCCTCTCACGCGGTGACGTTGCAAGCAAATATCTTGCTTGCAGACTCGTAAGGGCCAAATTGAATGCCCCTTACATAGACTCTAACGCCGGTTAGGAAGCGATAGTTCGCATTAGTGTCGCAGCGTGGTTCGCGGTAAATGTTGGCCACACGGGATGAACGATTGTTGGTAGACGAAACCGGCCCATCCTCATCTCGATACAATCCACATGCCGGCCAACTTCCAGCACAGGTAGCCCGCAGAGCCCCCGTGATCCAGTGTGGGTAGACTCCCGACACGGAAGTTGAGGCGCATGAATTGGTTGCTCCCCAATGGAGTTCGCCCGTCTGTTTAGCCATGGGCTTAAAGGAACCCACACAGCCGGTTGCGCTCCAGTTCGCTGGAAGGGCGACGTCTAAGGCATGTTGCTTGAGAGGCAAAGAGGCAGGCTCGCTAGGTATCTGCAAAAACCAGTTCCCTTCAGTGTCCAGGAGGAAACGTCCTCCTTTCGCATCGGATTGGATCGTGAGGCCTTCAAGCTTCAGCCCTTTCGATTTCGCTAGTGATCGTGTTGAAGGGTCGTTGACAGGGCTTTTTGTCATTGGAGCCTGGGCAGCACTATTCTCCGTTGAAAGTCCGTTTGAGGACGTATTGGCATGAATTTCAGGACTGGCCTGGGCTCCCGCCATGGTTGTTACAGAGAGAGCCACTACGGCGAGACCTGCGAGCACTGAGGCGAACAACGATTTCATGGGATTCTTCCTGGTGGATAGAACAATCGAATGGGCAACAGCACGAGTTAGGGAGAAACTACGAGATGATTGTTTGGTATGTCAAGGCTAAAGATATATGAGCCGAGGAGCCAAAAAAGTAATTGTTTCGCCTATTATCCAGCAAGTAATATTCCGGGCTTTTAGTTCCGTCAGACTCGAGTGTTCAGGTAACACACGACAATGATCCCGATCATGATGACCGTTGCGATTGCACCTGGTATGACGCCCGGATTGTTGTTCGAGTTCCAGAAAAATTAGATCAGAGTACTGATGATTTCGGCTAGGCCCAGAGCGATGGTGTCGACTTTGAAAACGTACTGGTTTTCTCTTCGCTTCAAAAACGACCGTTTATGAAATTCCGCATGCCCGCAGTGGGCTAGGCTGTGAGCAAGAAAATAAACACTGGCAGAAGTACCTTGCCGGCCCAACGGCGGGCGGGATGAAATGATGAAGCAATGACCAAATCCACCGAAGGCGGATCCCAGACCTTGGGCCGCGGCCTTGAAGCCCTGACCCTCATTGGCGAATCGGCGGCACCCATCAGCGTGGCCGAGCTGGCTGCCCAATTGGGGATCCACCGTTCCATGGCCTACCGCCTGGTCAAGACCTTCGAGCAGTACGGCTTTGTTGAGCGCATGCCCTCCGGTGATTTGGAACTCGGCGCACGACTTGGCGCGCTGGCCCGCAATGTGGCCAAATCCCTGCAGTCGGCAGCGGCCCCGCATTTGGCATCGGTGTCCGATGAACTTCGGATGACCGCGCTGCTGGTGGTCTTCGACGGCGAAGCGGCCGTCACCTTGAGCACCGCCGAGCCGCGCATGGCCGATGCCACGGTGGCTCAGCGCCCGGGCACGCGCCACCCCATTGATAACGGAGCGCCGGGACGAATCATTCGCTCGCAGCTCAATCCGGAGAAGTATCCGGCCAAGGCCTTTGAGTTCAGCCACGACGAGGTGATCCCGGGGCTTCATTCCATCGCAGTACCGTTGTTATTGCCGCAGGAGAAGCCGGCGGCCATTGCGGTGATCTATCCACCGCTGGAATTGGATGAAAACCATATCGCCCAGGTACTCGCCACAGCCTCCGAGCGCATCTCTGCGGCTCTGGGAATCCGGATGAAGTAAATACCTGAGCGATGGGCTACTGGTTACTGCCTACGCGGTGCAGGCTTCATTGGAGCATCCGGCATCACGCGGCTTGTAGGTTTCCGTCCCTTCGACCTTTTCCCACACAACGTGACGATGCTGTCCGCACCGCTCGCATGAAGGAGCCAGGTAGGTGGCCCGCTCTTCCATGGTGTATGTCCGAAAATCACCCATCAGAACCTCTCCTAAACCAGCCTCGGATCAAGGATCCGGAGCGTGCTGGACCTGCTTGGTGCCTACACTCTACGCGTTGATCTCATCACCGGCTAGAGTCGTTTCCAAACAGTTACCCACACCCCGGCAAGCAGCATTCACAATGACCTGCGACACTGGTGCCGTGAACCCGCACAAGCCGCTTTACTACCCATCGCACTGCCCGGAAAGAAGACGTCATGAGCACCTCTGAACAGAAGCTTCAGCGACTGAAGGAACGCATCGCGCTGCTGCTGAATAAGGCGGAAAACACCAACTTCCCGGCAGAGGCGCAGACCTTCCAGGAACACGCCGAACGGCTCATGGTCCGTTATGGCATTGGACGCGCCGAATTGGATGCCCAGCCCATTGGTCCTGGCAAGAAGAAGGAACCAATCATCGAAGAGCACTTCGATATGCGCGGCACCTACCGGCTGGGGCAACGCGACGGACTGTCCTCGGTGGGCCATGCTTTCCGGACCGTGACGATGCTGCAGACGAACTATTCGAACTTTTGCCGTTTGTACATCATTGGCCACGAGTCAGATGTGAACACGGTGAAGAACCTATTCTCTTCTTTGGTGATCCAGGCCAGCGTAGCGATGAGCCATTGGTGGAGCGAAGAAGGAAAGTATCTGGCATGGGATCGGACCGATTCAGAGAAGGTCATCGAGCGCCGCGAGTTCCAGCGCAGCTTCTACTTGCAGGTGGCTGAACGCATTCGCGGGCTGTACCAAGAGGAAAGCCAGCACAACGGCAGCGGCACCGAACTGGTCTTGGTCAGCCGCAAAGAACAGGTCGATGACTTTGTCAGCGAAAAATACCCATTCCTTCGCCGCAGCCGAAACCGCGCCGCCACCGGCAGTTTGAACGCTGCTTTAGCTGGCCGGGTCGCCGGCAGCCGGGCCGATCTTGGTTTTGGAAAAGACGTCGAATCCAACGGGACCGCAGGAGAAGTAGCCAGCTAGGGCTTCTTACTCGAAATCCCACCCCTAAATTCCGAGTTAGATTATCTAAGTGGGAATTTTCAGTGGATAGGTCTCAACGCGCTCGCCCGTGAAAGCTGCAGGTACGGCAAAGGGCCGCTCCGAAGAACGACCCTTCATGCCAGCCGGAGATCAGCCCAGCTTGGCGCGAACCATCTGTGAGACAGCCTTGCCGTCAAAACGGCCAGCGATTTCGGCGCCGACCAATTTCATTGCCTGGCCCATATCCTTCATGGTCATTTCATGATCTGCGGCAAGCTCGGCCATGACCTTGTCCACGATGCCCTGGGCTTCTGCCTCATCAAGCATCTTTGGCAGGTAAGTCGAGATGAACGCCGCCTCGGCCAGCTCTCGTTCTGCAAGATCCGCACGACCATCCTTGGCAGCCAGCGCCGCGGTTTCCTCGCGGTTTCCCACTTCCTTGCGCAAGAGGTTCTCGACGTCCTGGTCGTTGAGCTCGCTCGGGTTCTTGCCCGACTTCTCCTTGGTGCCAATGGCGCTGAGGATATTGCGCAGGGTGGTTTTCTCCAGCTCGTTGCCTGCTTTCAGGTGGACGATGCTGTCTTCGCGCAATCGATCTTTCAAACTCATGGGGGTCTCGCTTTCAAAGTATGTGTGGTTGAAACTCTACCCGCTGGCAGCTTCGATTCTTTCCCGCCTTGGTACGGTAGCTACATGAAACCACTGCGGCTTGGCGCGATCATCGCGATACTCCTTCTCGCAGTGGCCGTCGCGTTTCTCTGGAGGCCATGGGACGCACTCAAGCCCTGCGACGCACCCAAGGAGTACTGCACGCTTGCTTCCGAGTTGGAAGATAAGGAAGGCATCAACTCGACCGAGGTCGGTTTTGAAACCACCATGATCGATGCCAAGGACGGAAACTCTTCACTGGCATCGTGGACCGTGGAACTCGACGAAAACCTTGATGCAGAACAAGCCGGCCAGATAGCGCATGGAGTTTCATCCCGGATTCGGGACTTTGCCAGCGAGCAGTCAAAGGTGCGCAGTTCTCTGCGTTTTGTCGCCGGCGAGCCACAGGAATCAGCTGTCCCGGATCTCGTGCTGTACCCGCTGGATGTCTCCGACAGTGAAGCGGTCAAAGAGCGTATTGTCCAAGCGTTTTCCCTGCTCAAGCTCGGTGCCCTCAGCGTGGGACCCGGTTCCGCCGTGGCAAGGGATCTGCCGACGTTGAAAATCCTGGGCGATTACGCTGCCCAGCAGGAGATGCCCGTAACCTTGGCGCTGGAAGACTCTTCGCTGAGGTACAGCTCGGATCAGCGATTGAATACCTCCGAGTTTGATCTGGCTCTGGAAGCAGCCGGCCTCGATGGAGTGGACAACGTGGTCTTTGATTC
Organism: Glutamicibacter mishrai; assembly: GCF_012221945.1. NCBI lineage: Bacteria > Bacillati > Actinomycetota > Actinomycetes > Micrococcales > Micrococcaceae > Glutamicibacter > Glutamicibacter mishrai. The sequence continues at coordinate 1,329,501 of NZ_CP032549.1, forward strand.
CAGTGGGCTATCGCTGCACACGAATCAAGAGGAAGATTCCCAAGAAACCGGCAAGCTCAAAGACTGGCTGGGCCAGCATGCGCCGCTGGAAGAACCGGTCGCGTTCACCCTCAGCAGCGCCGGTTATGCGAAGGTGACTGAAGGCTGGGTTGGCGGCAAGCTTCCTGAATCTCTCATCGCCCGCCCTGCACGGATGCCCGATGGCCTGGCACCGTGGCCGAAGGATCCTTCGGCGCCTGCCTGCGCCGCCGGGGATTTGGAGCTTTCCCTCGGTGCTCCCGATGCCGCGTTGGGCTCCAGATATATGGCCTTGTATGCCAAGAACATCTCCAGCGAATCCTGCGCTATCCAGGGATATCCGCGGATCGAATTCCGCAACTCCCAAGGCGGGCGGCAGCAGGACATGGCTATCGAGCCGATGGCGCACATCAAGGCCCAGCGCGTGGTGATCCCCGCGGGCGAAAGCATCTTGTCGGCCTTGAAGTGGAAAGCCATGTCCACCGCCAATGACCCGGATGAAACGACCATGCTGAGCGTTGCGGCGACAACAGGTTTCGGGACGGTGAAGCTTATTCCGAAGGAGGGTGATTCGCCCGTAAGCCTTGATATCCTCGACGGCGGCCAAGTTGATCAAAGTCCGTGGCTCCAGGCCCTCGATGGCTGGCCGATACCGAGTACAGTCGGCCAGCAACCATCAAGAGAACTCCCCTGATCCCAGAATTACTGGGCGCGCGGCGGGAACTTCTTGTACTTGCGGTAATGATTGACCGCATTCAGAACCAGGTAGAACTTTCGGCGTGGATTCTTTTCCGCCGAGAACTTCAGCGGGTTGGATACCTTGCCGGCCTTGAGCAGCACGGCAGCCTTTTTGCCGGTCTCGCTGTCGAGGAATCGGCGCAGCAGGTGATGCGGCAGAACGGTGAAGAGCTGCTCGCGGCGCAGCTGCAGTACCCCAGCCGCGGTTTCCATGACTGCATCGGTGTGCGGGTCCGAAGCATCGAAGTCAGCACCAAGGAACTCCGTGACGTAGAAACGCGCCGGGTTCACGCCAGCAGCCGTGAGATAGAAGTGGTTGCGGCCCAGGCGGGGGTTGATCTCGAAGAATTTGATCTTCCCATCCCGGCGGTCGTACTTCGCATCGATCATCGCGATGCCGCGCCAGCCCAGTTCTTCGAGCATGCGGGCGCCGTCGGCGGCCATCTGGTCGTTCTGTCCAGTGACGATTGCGGCCGAATTGCCCAGTACCAGCGGGGCATGCTCCTCGATGACCACTTCGCCGTAGCCGGCAAAGATGACCTTGCCTTCCTGGGTGGCGAAGTAGGTGCACAGGCGCATCGCGTCATCGCCACCGGGAACGTATTCCTGCAGGATGTAGCCCGAGGTATAGCCGCTGCCATCGATCTTGCCCAGCAGGGTTTCCAGCTCGGCGCGGGAGTCGATGGTGTGGATCTTCTGCTTGCCTTCGAACTTCGCCGCGATCCAGTCCCCCGAGCTTGAAGGCTTGCCAATGACCGGGTAGGTGAAGTCCTTGGCCATGCTGTCCAGATCGGTGCCCGGGTAGTACACGGCGGTGCGCGGGTGGGCGATGTCCAGCTTCTCAGCCAGGGCGTAGAAGTTCTCCTTCAACGCGGCCGCTTCGATGGTTTCCAATTCCGGGTAGGGAATCACGTACTGGGCTTCGAGCTGCTCGCGGTGCTTGGCGATCAGCATGATGTGGAAGTCCAGCGATCCGAAAAGCATCAGCGGACGCTCGGATTCTGACTTGAGTTCGGTGGCCAGATCCCTCAGAGCCGCCACGACGCGGGACTCGTCAGCCATGGAGCCAATAGGACGCAGTTCGATGGCTACCGAATGCTCGATGACCCCGTTGCCAGCAGCTGGGAGCACGACCGAACGCACGCCGTAGGCTTCATAGAATTCTCGGGCCAGGGTGTAGGTGCCGATATCGCCGCCGAGTATGACGGGGACAAAAGGCTGGGTTGGATCAATTGCCACGGTGCGGGATTCCCTACTTCTTGCGCCAGTTCATGTACTTTTCGAAGGCCCAGGCCAGCGGCTTGTTCAGCGCCAGGTCCCATTCGCCGTTGGTCTGCACGATGTCGCAGCCGGTGTTGGTCTTGAACTTGGTCAGGCCCGACAGGTGGTGCTCCTTGTCCAGGGTGGCGCTCACGCCACCCTGGTCCAGGTAGCGGCAGCCGGCGGCGATGGAATCTTCCACCATGCGGTTCATGATGGCCTTCGGCGCGAAGATCTTGCGCTGCTCCGAGGAGGAAGCGCCGTAGAGGTACCAGGCCAGGTTGGATGAGCGGATCACGATTGAGGCCGCGAGGTCCACGCCTTCGTTGCTGGCGATGTAGAGGGTGCAGGATCCCGGCACCGCTTCGTTGAGCACGCGGTGCATGGTCTCGAAGTAGCTCAGCGGGCGTCCGGTGAATTCCTGGCGGTCTGCGGTGTGGTTGTACAGGGCATGGAAGCGGGCCATGTCCGCGGTGTCCCCCACCTCGATTTCCAGGGTGCTCTTCAGGGCCTTGCGGGTTTCGTTGCGAGTGGTTGCCGAGTAGCTGGCCATCACCTGCTCCACATCCAGCTGGTTGCCTTCTTCATCCTGCAGGGCAACGCGGGCCACGTATTCCGGCTGGCCTGCGCCGAAGTCCAGTCCGACATCTTCCTTGGTGAAGCCCAAATCCAGCAGGGCGTCGTTCAGCGCCAAGGCCTGCTCGGAGCTGCTCTTCAGTTCCAGGTCGGCCAGCTGGGCGAAGCCTTCCTTGCCGAGGTTCTTGCGCACGGCAGCCGCGGCCCAGGTGCGCACTTCGCGGCCCGGTCCCATTTTCAGCTGGAAGGCGCCACGGTTCTTGAGGTAGGCGGCCAGCGGGCGGATGACATTTTCTGCCGGGTGGGCCTGGAAGTCGATAACCGGGCCGTCGGGGACGTAGGCCAGGGTCTTCTTGATGACCGGGGCCGCGCGGTGCAGCACCAGCGCGGTGCCGACCAGCTCGTCCTGGTCGAAGAAGCCGAGGGATTCGCCACGCCAGCCTCCCTTGACGCGGGCCCATTCAGGACGCTGCAGGAAGCTGACGTCGTGGGCGGTTTCAAGGAAGGCTGAGTGTTCGGCGCTGGAAATCGGACGCACGTGCAGGTCGTTGTGGCTCACGTGTGAAATCCTATCGTGCTTCCCCTGCTTATGCAGGGAGATTTGATACCCCCAGGGGGTACTTGACTTTATACCCCCGAGGGGTATTATCGAACTATGGAAACCACCCAGAATCCGGATGCCCCGGCACAGCATCACGGTTATCACGCGGACAAGTCCGCACTGGAGCGTCGCCTCAAGCGCATCGAAGGCCAGGTGCGCGGGGTCGCCAAGATGGTCGACGAGGACAAATACTGCATCGACATCCTGACCCAGATTTCTGCCATCAACGCGGCATTGCACAAGGTCAGCGTGCAACTTATCGATGACCACATCGGCCATTGCGTAGTTGATGCCGCGAAGTCCTCCATCGAAAGCGGAGACCCGAGCATCGTCCAGGACAAGATCGCCGAGGCCACGGCCGCGATCTCCCGGCTGGTGCGCTAAGCACGCCCGGATCCCAAATTCAGATTCACACAAAATTCATCGAAAGAGAGCAAGATCATGAGCCACAACTGCAACTGCGGATGCTCGTCCGAGAACAACTCCAGCACTTCCCAGGGACTGCAGATCACCACGCGTGACCAGGCCACCCCGCTCACCACCCAGACGGAGATCAAGATCTCCGGCATGACCTGTGGCCACTGTGTCTCTTCGGTCACCGAGGAGCTCAAGGAACTGGCCGGCGTGCAGAACGTCGACGTCATCCTCGATGCCCAGGGCATTTCCACCGCCACCGTCACCGCAACCGAGAAGCTCAGCGAATCGAGCATCCGCGAAGCCATCGACGAGGCCGGTTACACCGTCGAAGCCATCAACGCCTAGCTCCACCAGCCAGGCGCCAAGCCCCCCAGAGGTGGCAGGAAAGTGCAAGGTAGAACAATGACTTCCCACGCGCCAGAACACGCGCTGCCCGAAGTACGCACCGTCGACCTAGATATCCAGGGCATGACCTGCGCCTCGTGCGTGAACCGGGTTGAACGCAAACTCGGCAAGCTGCCCGGGGTCACCGCCTCGGTCAACCTCCCGTTGGAAACTGCCAAGGTCCAGGTGCCCCGAGATGTCAGCGACGAGACGCTGATCAACACCGTCGAAGCCGCCGGCTACACCGCCACGCTGAAAAAGCCTGCAGTCCACGAGCATGAAGAACATGGCGAGCATGCCGGGCATGAGCATCTGGTCCCCAACCACCTGTTGCTCCGGCTGATCATTTCCGCGGTATTCAGCATCCCGCTGTTCGTGATCTCCATGATCCCGGCAGCCCAGTTCCCGCACTGGGGCTGGGTAGCCTTCGCGCTGGCGACGCCGGTGGTCTTCTATGGCGCCTGGCCATTCCACAAAGCCGCGGCAATCAATGCCCGGCACCTCTCCTCCACCATGGACACCCTGGTGTCCCTGGGCGTGCTGGCCGCTTACCTGTTCTCGGCCATCCAGCTGATCCTTGATCCGCAGATGACCGCGCACACCGGCATGGCGATGAGCGAGCACGCGCTGTACTTCGAAACAGCCGGCGTCGTGGCCACCTTGCTGCTGCTCGGCCGCTATCTGGAGCATCGCGCCAAGTCTTCGGCCTCGGATGCGCTGAAGTCCCTGCTAAACCTGGGAGCCAAGGACGCGGCGGTGCTGCGTGATGGCCAAGAGGTCAAGATTCCGGCAGCCCAGCTGCAGGTCGGCGACCGCTTCGTGGTGCGCCCAGGCGAGAAGATCGCCACCGACGGCGTCGTGGTTGAAGGCTCCAGCGCAGTGGACACCTCGCTGCTCACCGGCGAATCGGTGCCACAGGAGGTCAAGACCGGTTCCGAAGTCACCGGCGCAACCCTGAACACCTCGGGGCGGCTGGTGATCGAAGCCCAGCGCGTCGGTTCGGAAACGACCCTGGCACAGATGGGCAAGCTGGTCTCCGAGGCGCAGTCCGGCAAGGCTCCCATCGCCCGGCTGGCGGACCGCATTTCGGCTGTCTTCGTGCCGATCGTTCTGGCCATCGCGCTGCTCACCTTCGTGATCTGGTGGCTGGTGAGCTCGGATCCCTATCAGGCGTTCAGCGCCGCGGTCGCAGTGCTGGTCATCGCTTGCCCTTGCGCCCTGGGTTTGGCGACTCCGATCGGCCTGCTGGTCGGCACCGGCCGGGGCGCCCAGCTGGGCATCTTGATCCGCGGCCCGCAGGTCCTGGAAGACACCCGCAAGCTGGACACCATTGTTTTGGATAAGACCGGCACGGTGACCACCGGCGTCATGGCCCATGTAGGGACCTTCCCGGTCGCTGGCGTTGATGCCGCTCAGATCCTCGGATTGGCAGCTGCCGTCGAGCATCACTCGGAACACCCGATCGCCCAGGCGATTGCCCGAGCCGGAGCAGAGCGCTGCCCGCTGGCCGAGGCCACCGATTTCCGCTCGGAACCCGGCGGCGGCGTCATGGGTACTGTTGATGGCAAGAAGATCGTTGTCGGCCGGCCAAGCTGGCTGGAATCCACGGGAACGGTACTGGATTCCGAGGCGCACGCGCTCTTGGCCGAGGCTGAGGCGGCCGGAGCCACGGCAATTCTGGTTTCTGTCGACCAGCAGTTCCAGGCCATCATTTCGGTTGCAGATCAGATCAAGGACTCCTCCGCTGCGGCCATTGCGCAGTTGCAGCAACGCGGCTTGCGGGTGGTCCTGTTGACCGGCGATAACCCGTCGGTGGCAGAGAAGGTCGCGGCCAAGGTCGGCATCGATCCGCAGGATGTGTTCGCCGGGGTCTTCCCCGCCGATAAGGCCAAGGCCATTTCTTCCCTACAGGAACAGGGCAAGGTGGTGGCCATGGTGGGCGATGGCGTCAACGATGCACCGGCACTGGCCCAAGCCGATCTGGGCATCGCCATGGGGTCGGGCACCGATGTGGCCATCGAGGCCGCCGATATCACCTTGATGGGCAATGATCTGAAACAGGTCAGCGCCGCCATTGATCTCTCGGCCAAAACCTTGGCCACGATCAAGATGAACCTGTTCTGGGCTTTCGCCTACAACACAGCTGGCATCCCGATCGCGGCCTTGGGTTTGCTCAATCCGATGATTGCTGGCGCCGCCATGGCGGCCAGCTCGGTATTGGTCGTCGCCAACTCGCTGCGTCTTCGCAGCTTTGGCAAATAACGCAGGACTTACGGCGTTTCCCTGACGCTGGTCATGACTTTCTTGAGAGTTGCATACTGCTCGCTCTCAAGGAAGCTCGTGGCCTCGTCCAGGGTCACGACTCCATCGTCGTCATAGCCCAGCGCTTGCAGATACCCCGGGGCCATGCCCATGATCGAATTCCGGTCAGCGCTGGTCATGAAGCAATCAATCGCTGGCTTTTCTGTCCAGTTCTGCCACTCATCATCGATGATGACTGCGACGCTCAGATCCCGCTCGCCAAAGCTGGCCACCCAGTAATAGGTGACCACACTTGTTGGCGCGTACTGGAGTTGGGATGCAGCAGCAGTGTCGAGAATGCCTCGCTCATAGGAGTTCGGGTTGTCAGTGTCCCTGAAACTATTCGTTTCAAAATTCATCGCCAGGTTCTGCTCTGAGTCCCAGACCTCGAACGCCGAATAGTTTTCGTCGCATCCATAATCGCAATTTTCAACAACTTCCCAATCCTGGGGAACGTCAAACGTGAGGTTGTAGGAGGACACGGTGCGCCATTGCTCTCCCGGATCTTCTGTCGGTTCCGTTGGTTCCGGCGCTTGGGTCGGCGCACTTGTTGGCGGCCCTGCATGCTCTGGTGCTGGCGCCCAGCTCGGTGGACCAGCATGCTCTGGCGGACCTGGATTTTCTTGAGGGCTTGCGTGTTCAGGTGGCGCAGCGGTTGCTGCGGACATGAAGCTTGCCCCGGTGACTGCACTACTGGTCAGCAGAAGTCCTGCTGCGAGCACTGCGCCGCCTTTGGCCAGTGCTTTAATGGTTGGTTTCATATTGGGTCCCCTTTCCCATCCACAACGATGGGGCCGAGCCACCCATTAATCACTACACGGGATATAAAGTATTGGCCGCGAATTCATACCAGGCATTCGTGATTTGAGCCTGCATTCCTTGCTTCACTGAAGCCCCAAAACCCCGCGACTTCTACAAAGGCAATCCGCGACCATCCACGCACGCATGCTTAGGTGAACGTCGATGAAATCTTCAGACATGCGACTTGCGTCACATTCGATGTTCTGCGCATACTGTGATGGCAATCACCACATATGCCGTTGATACGTGGCGGGAGAGACCCGTCCTCACCAAGGGCGGGCGCCGTAGGAGCAATTTCCTCCCCGGGAAACTCTCAGGCACCCGTACCGCCACGAGAAGGCAACTCTGGAAAGCAGCGCAGAATGAACTGCGCTCACCGAAGGAGCAAGCTTCGCCCAGTAGTCGGGTTGAAGTGAAAACTCTCAGGTTCAAATACAGATTGGGGAGGGACCACGAACAGTGACGCATGATGCTCACCAGATTCGACGGCTCTCTCCAGTGGCATAGGCAGCAGTTGCTCTCAGCGCAGCGAGCTGACGTTGCCTTCCCGGAGCCGGGCGATTCTGGCGTTCTCAGCAAAGTAAGTTGCTAGGCGTCACGCCACACTCCTGGAAGGCAACCAGCATGAGTACCACCAGTTCTGATCCCACACTTGAACGCGGACTATCCAACCGGCACATCCAGCTCATCGCCATCGGCGGTGCTATTGGCACCGGCCTGTTCATGGGCTCCGGCAAGACCATTTCCGTCGCCGGCCCCTCGGTCATCTTCGTCTACATGATCATCGGCTTCATGCTCTTCTTCGTCATGCGGGCGATGGGTGAGCTGTTGCTCAGCAACCTGAACTACAAGACTTTTGCCGATTTCGCAGGTGACCTGCTCGGCCCCTGGGCCGCATTTTTCACCGGCTGGACCTACTGGTTCTGCTGGGTGGTCACCGGCATTGCCGACGTTGTCGCCATTGCCCACTATGTAGCGTTCTGGTGGGGTGACCTGCCGCTATGGGTTCCAGCCTTGGCCTGCATCGCGCTGCTACTGGTGCTGAATCTGGCCACTGTGAAGGCCTTCGGCGAAACCGAATTCTGGTTCGCGCTGATCAAGATCATCGCCATCGGCGCGCTCATCGTCGTCGGCCTGGTCATGATCATCACCGGCTTCCAGCACAACGGCGCCACCGCTTCCGTCGCGAACCTCTGGGCTAATGGCGGGATGTTCCCCACCGGTTTCATGGGCTTTGTCGCCGGATTCCAAATCGCCGTGTTCGCCTTCGTAGGCATCGAATTGGTCGGCACCACGGCCGCCGAAACCAAGGACCCCGAGAAGACCCTGCCCAAGGCCATCAACTCCATCCCGGTGCGCATCCTGTTCTTCTACGTCGGTGCATTGATCATCCTGATGACCGTCCAGCCATGGAAGCTGTTCTCCTCGGAGAACTCCCCCTTCGTGGGAATGTTCACCCTGGCTGGGCTCGCCGGAGCCGCCGGGATCATCAACTTCGTGGTGCTCACCAGTGCCACCTCCAGCGCTAATTCCGGGATCTACTCCACCTCGCGCATGCTGCGCGGCCTCGCCTTGGAAGGTGATGCACCCACTGGTTTCGCGAAGCTTTCGAGCCGCAAGGTGCCCAAGAACGCGTTGATGTTCTCCTGCATGTTCCTGCTGGCCGGCGTCGTCCTGCTTTACAGCGGGGACTCGGTGATGGGCGCCTTCACCCTGGTCACCACGGTCTCGGCGCTGTGCTTCATGTTCGTCTGGACCATCATCCTGCTCAGCTACCTGGTATACCGTGCACGCCGGCCTCACCTGCACGATGCCTCCAACTTCAAGGTTCCCGGCGGCCGGGTCATGCCCTACGTGGTGCTTGCCTTCTTCGGATTCATCCTGTGGGCTCTGACCACCCAGCCAGATACCCTGGTCGCCCTGCTGGTGACACCGATCTGGTTTATCGCGCTAGGCCTTGGCTACCTGGTGGTTCGCCGCAATCCGAAGCATGAGGCGCTACGCCTGGCCCATCTGGGCAAGGTCGCGCACGAACGCTACGAAGCAGCCGCGTACCGCGACAGCAAGGCCTTTGGCCACAAGGAGAGTTCAGTGGCTGACGAAGTCGTGGAGCACGAGGCACGTTAGCAGTCCCAGCTGGTTCAGCACCGACGCCTGCTGCCCCGTGCCTTTGTTTCCAAGGCACGGGGCAGCCTGCGTATTGGCTGTGCGCCCTGTACCTTTGAATCGATTACTGCGACGATGATAAGTGGCGGCCTCTGGCCAGCACCATGGGATAACCCTCCGCCTTACAAGGAGATGTTTCCATGACAAATATTCGACAGCTTTCCCAAGCCCAATCAGCGGTCAGCCTGGTTCCGCAGCAGCGGTTATCCGCCCTTGAAGATTGGAAGCGCAGCAAGGAATCCTTCACTGCGTCCTACCGATTTTCTTCGACCGCCACAGCATTGGAATTCATTACCCTCGTCGGGCTGCTTGCCGAAAAGGTCGGCATTTACCCGCATGTTGATTGGCGTATTGACGCGGTCTACTTGCGCCTAGCGCAGGGCCTGAATACCGAGATAACGGCGCAAACCATCAACTTGGCCCGCCGCGTTTCAGTCGACGCGCACCGGCTTAATGGCGCGGCAATGGTCGATTACCGGGACCGCGAGGCCACCGCGTAAGAAGGCCTGCAGGTTCTACTTATTGCTCGCGCGCCGGTGGGCAATAATACCGATGACAATGCTCTGCACGGCGCCGACCCCGGCGCCCAGCGCGGTCATGGCCACGCGGTCGATAAGCAGGCTGGACGCCGGTTCCGGGCTGACCATGTGGACCATCAACAGCGCAGTCACGGTCATGAACACCATGCCAATGGCGTAGTTGCGCAGAATCACCAGCTCGATGCAGATCTGGCCAATGATCGCGGTGACCAGGATGACCCAGATGGGTGGTTCAAAGAGGAGCACGCCAGCAGTCAGCACCACACCGACGCAGGTGCCGACACTGCGCTGCAGGCCGCGGGCAACCCGGGAATAGGCGTCAATTCCGGTAACGGCAGCGATGGCGCCAAGGCTGGCCCAGTACCAGTGCCCGCCGTTAAGTAGTTCGGCCGCGATGCCAGCGAGCAGCACACCCGATCCCATTTGCGCGGATTCGCGCAGGGCCCGCCCGGTTGGCGTCCAAGAGTATCCCGCACCCAAGGTATGCAGGAGATTGGCTCGGCGCACCGAAAGCCCCAGCATGAACAGCAGGCTGAAGATCATCGTTCCGCCACCCACCAGAAGCACGCCGATGAAGGAATGCGTGGTGGCCGGAATGGTAATGCAGGCGCCTCCGGCGAATACGGCAAAGATGGGGCCGGGCGGCATCCAGCGTGCCGCGTGCGAAACATAATTCGCACCGAAGCCGATCACCGCAAGGACCAGAGCGCAGATGATGAATGGCGCGTGGATCAGCGAGAAGAAGGTTCCCAATAGCATGGCGGTCAGCTGCACCAGTCCGACCGACAGCTGCTGCCAGAAGCGTTGAGCGTAGCCGTCATAGCGTCCGAAGACGGCGCAGAATGCACCGAAGGCCGCGTACATTGCCCAGGCCAGATGCCCGGTAACGGTCACCAGCACCAGCGGAACGGTCAGCGCGAAGGCTGCCTTGGCCGCTGGGATCACCGAGGGCCGTGGTGGCGCGACGACAACGGAGCGCGTGAGTACTTCTTTGACATGTCGTTTCATCAGCGCGCCTCGCCATCCTTGATGGCTACCAGTTGCAGCAGGGTGCGCAGGGTTTCTTGTTGTTTCGCGTCGAGGGCACCGAAGACTTCCGCCTCGCTGCGTTCTGCCGCAGCGGTAGCCCGGGCAGTGAATTTCTTGCCGACCGCGGTCAGTGTGATGATATTGCGGCGCCGGTCCGAGGGGTCCACGCTGCGTTCCAGGATCTTGCGGTCCGCGAGCTCGTCGAGGTATGCCACCAGGTGCCCGCGGTTCAGGTTCGAGTGCTTGGCCAGATCGTTTTGCGACATGGGCCCGAATTCGGCGAGCGCGCAGACAATCATGAAGTGATTGCGGGTCAGCGACTCTGATTCCATGAGTTCGGTGAGTTCTTGGGTGCCCACCCTGCCGGCTCGCGAGGTCAGATAGCTCAGGGAGTTCCATTGGAACTGCGGAATCAGGAAGTCGTTCATCCCTCCAAAATATCATTTCATGGCGAAACTATTTCTTGGCGAGCCAATAATCCATCGAACATCACACTTGCGTGACAAGCAGCAGGCAACACCGAAGGTGGGGGCAACCATCCAGGTACTTAGCCGTACCAATCACTAAGATTTCGACCATAGGCTGCGGGAATCAGACCCCCTGATTCACCTTGCGACAATGAATGCACGCGGCAATCATGGCGTCCTAATCTGCCAACCCGAGCTCCTTGAGCATGAACTTGGCGCCCTGCTCCCCAATCAAGACGGAAGGCGCATTGGTATTTCCGGTGGTAACTTTCGGCATGATCGACGCATCAATCACTCGCAGTCCTCGCAGACCATGAACCCGCAATTCGGGGTCAACCACGGCCTGCTCATCGATGCCCATCGCGCAGGTACCGACCTGGTGGTGGTAGGTCACCACGTTATTGCGAATGTACCGCTCCAGTTGTTCATCATCCTGTACTTCGGGCCCCGGATAGATTTCCTGCGCGCCCCAGGCATCCGCCAATGCTTCTTGTTGAACCATCTGTCGGCACTGCTTGATGGAGAACAAGAAGGCGTCCATATCCCGCTGGTCAGACAAGGCGTTGAGATCGATATTCACCGGATCATCCAGCTCTGGCCCGCTCAACGTCAGCTCGCCGCGGCTGTATGGGGTGACGATTCCAGAATGCAGCGTGAAGGCCGTGCCATCAATCGGTTCCATCCCCGGCGAATACATCGGGACGGCAAAAAAGATCGGCTGGGTGTCAGGCCTATCCAGATCCTCGCAGGACTTGGCAAAGAGATGCGACTGGGACACCGAGACTCCCTGTCGCGGAGCCGGAATTTCTCGCGTGGTAGTTTTTGAGATCACTGGAGCCAGCAGATGGTCATGCAGATTCTTTCCCACCGCAGGCAGCGAATGCACCGGAGCAACTCCCACCTGCTCCAGCTCTTCAACCGCTCCGATGCCAGAGCGCAGCAGGATCTGCGGGGAACCGAGGGCGCCGGCGCTGAGCACGACGTGATCCGCGGCCAGCTGGTGCATCTTCCCGTCCTTCCGGTATTTCACACCGGTGGCCGTTCCACCTTCAACAATCACGGAGTGCACTTCCGCGCCGGTGATGATGGTGGCTTGGTCTCGAACCGGCTTCAGATAGGCTTTCCACGTATTGACCCGCTGGCCGTCAACGATATTCACCTGTTCCTTGGAGACACCGTCTAGCACGCCCGAGTTGTAGTCGGGGTTGTACGGGATTCCGGACTGTTCGGCGGCCTTGATGATGGACGCGTGAATCTCATCGAGCTCATAGTCATTGTCGACCGGAACCGGTCCGCCGACTCCATGAACGCCGCTGGCTCCCCCGGAGAAATCTTCAATTTCTTTGTAGATGGGCAGCACGTTGCCCCAGGCCCACGCCGGTCCGCAAGTCTTGGCCCAATCGTCAAAGTCCTGTTGCGCGCAGCGAACCCAGATCGTTGCATTCAACGCATGGGAACCGCCCAGGACCTTGCCTCGCGGCAGATGCACCCGCTGGCCACCTGCGCCTTCCATGGGCGTGGTGTAGTAGTCCCAGTCATCAGCGCTATGCCACAGCTCTCCCATGCGCGAAAGATCGTGGATCGCAGGGTTGGTGTCTTCTCCCCCGGCTTCGAATACCGTCACCTCAGCACCGGCATCAATCAGACGCCGGGCAACAACCGCTCCCGCCGAACCCGCACCGACCACAATGACAGATACCTTGCCCAAGGCAAACCCACTTCCTATCCCAACAGCGCACCCCGATGTGCGCCGTGAAGCCTAGGATTCAGTGTGCCGTGGATCACCTGCGATAAATTGCCATTGCGCGCAGGGCCATTGTCAGCCAGTGCACAAGGCAGCTGTTTCTCAGCGCTCCTTGCGCACGGCCCGCAGTTCGTCAACGCGCACCAGCACCACGCCGGCGACAATCAGCAGCCCGCCGAACAGCTGCACCAGACCCGGCAGTTCCGCCAGCAGCAGCCAGGCCCACAGCACGGCGAACAGCACCTCGGTCAGCGAAATGAAGCTCGCCACCTTGGAGCCCAATTCCCGGGCAGCCATCACGCCGGTCGTGTAGGAAAACACGGTCGCAATCAGGATCAACCCGATCAGGGCCGCCCACCAAGGGGTCTGGAACCCGGCAAATGAACCGCTGCCCGCAGCGAAGGTCATCGGCAGGATCCCCAAGGAGCCCACCAGCACCATGGTGATCGCACCAACGGCCATGCCTCCGGCAGAGAGCATGATCGGCGGCAGCGCGCCGTCGACCTTGGCGCTGATGAAGAAGTACACGGTCAACCCCACCGCCGCGCCCAGCCCCCAGAGCACGCCGATCGGATCGATACTCGATGCTCCGGTGAGGTCCAAGACCGCAACCAGACCCAGCAAGGACAACAGCGTGCCGATAATGGTGGCCGCCGAGGGGCGCTTCTGGTGCCTGGCCCACAGCACCAAGACGATCAGCACCGGCGCCAGGTATTCGAGCAACAAGGCCACACCCACATCCAGCCGCTGTACCGCCAAGAAATAGCACAGCTGGCAGGCGCCCACGCCAAAGAGCCCGAAGAGCAAGATCGAAAGCCAGTTGGTGCGCACCAGCACCCAGCGTCCACGCATCGCCAGGATCGCTGGAATAGCCAGCACCACTGCGGCTCCTGCCATGCGAGCGGCGACCGCGGCGGTAGGACTCCATCCTGCTTCGAAGAGTCCCCGGGCAAAAGATCCGGAGATCCCGAAGGCCGCCGAGGACGCCAAGGCGATCCAGACTCCCTTCACTTGGCTGGTGCTGCGCGTGGCTGATTCGCGGCCGCTGATCGGCAGCTGCGAACCGGTGGTTTCGCTCATGGGGTGATGACGTCTTTCATGAAGAAATTTCTGCCCACACAGGGGCAACAATGCATATGGGCATGACGATACGGTTAGGCTTGAGAGGCAGTCAATCCACCCCTCGCTCAGGAACGAATTATGACCTTTGCTCCAGATATCGAAGCTTCACTGAAGACCGTCGTGAATCTTTTGAATACCGAGGTGCAGATCATTGACATGCTCTCCACCGTTGCGGATCTGGATGAGTTCCTCGACTCCGAAAACTTCGAAGGCTCCCGCGCGCACAACCAGTCCGAACTGCGTTCCATCCGCCAGCTGCGTTCCCAGCTGAAGCGGATCTGGACCGGCGACGAAGAGGATGCTGTCTTCCGCGTCAATCAGATCCTGCGCAATGCCAATGCCCAGCCGCAGCTGATCAAGAGCGAGAATCTCGGCTATCACCTGCACGCAACCACCACCAGCACGCCGTTGTACGACCGCTTGGCGGTGGATGCGGCCATGGCGCTGGCGGAGGTCATCCGCTCTGGCGGTATTGAGCGGCTACGTATTTGCGCCTCCAGCGACTGCCAGAATGCCCTGCTGGATCTCTCGCGCAACCGCTCGAAGCTCTATTGCGATATCGGCAACTGCGCCAACCGCGAGCACGTTCGCGCCTATCGTGCCCGCAAGGCCGGCAAGTCGGCTTAGCCGCAAGGCATTTGCGATAACCCCGGCAGGTCCTCGCCTTTAACCCGATACGCGCCCTATGATGAACACACCATCGGTATACCCGAGTTGCAGCAGGTGAAAGGGCAAGTCATGTCAGATCAAACACACGCGTCAGATGACTACGAGGCACGGCTGGAGGCCGCTCACAGCAACCCGCTGATGGCGGCCGGACGCTGGGTGGTCGCACTGGCCTCGGCAACTTTGGGTGATGGCGAGTTCGAAGCCAATGAGCCCCAGGTCGTGGTCCATTCCCGCGTGGATGATTCGGTGATGCTGCGCATCACCACCGCCAGCTTGGAAGAGGCCGAACGCCTGATTGTGCAGATCCGCGAGGACTTGGAGAACCTGAGCACCGAAGAGTTCCGTGCCGAATGGGAACCGGCAGCAGACCGGGAACGCTAAGGCTCCCGCCCGGCTAGTGTTCGACGAGGATCCCGTCGATATCCGCGTAGACCATGGCGCCGGGGCGTACCTTCACGTCGCCGATGCTCAGCACTTCATCCACGGTGCCATGCGAGCGCTTGACGGTTTTGCGCGGATTGCTTCCCAGCGCCTTGATGCCCAGTTCGAGTTCCGCCAGGGCCGCGCGGTCGCGCACCGCGCCATAAATGACCACGCCGGCCCAGCCGTTGATTTCGGCGCTGGCGGCGATCATGTCACCCATCAGCGCATAGCGCAGCGACCCGCCGCCATCAACAACCAGGACCGCGCCGTTGCCCGGGAAACTCAGGATCTCCTTGATCAGCCCATTGTCTTCATGGCACTTCACGGTGCGCGCCGGTCCGTGGAAGGATAACCGTCCGCCGAAGTCCTGGAATTGCACCGAGATGGATTGCAGGGCTTCACCGTGCTGGTCGTACAGGTCTGCGGTGCTGATGGGGTCCTGCTGCATGATGCTCCTTTGAATCTGCGATGCTCTTCCACCACACAGCATATCCGCGAGCGCCCGATCATTGGCGAACGATCCGTAATTTAGCAGATCACAAGTACCGGTCGCTCGCTAAAATGAACAATATGCTCATTGATTCCCCGTGCTGCCAGGTCGATTTCATGGGTATGCCACCCGTCTTCTTTGCAAGACTCGACTACTCGGGGCAGCTCCTTGCGCAAAGAATCAAGTACACGATCCATGTTTGTTGATGCCAGCTTAGACGGCATCCCCCAGGAAATGAGTTCGTCAATAATCTGACCACGGGTCAGGTCTTCCAACAGCGGTTCACCACCCACATGAAGCGAGAGCTAGGTGTCATGTTGTTCCCACGTCGCAGTAGGTACAACATCATAGGCTGGGGTTAGTTGTACAGCATTCTTATCAATGAGTATGCCAGTGTTTCTGGCGTGCATGTCACAGTTTCCGATGGTCAAGTTAGCAATCAGATAACTGGCCAGCAGGTTGCGCTCTACGACTGGATTGCCCGATTTATTCCACAGAACTTCATCCATCGATTAAAGAAATGGGAGGATCACGCCTGTTTTCTGGTACTTGTTTCGGGATGCTAGCGCTTGGCACATATCCTCCTGATGGATACGGATAACCCGCCCCTCATCAACCCGACGGTCGAATCTCTCCACCAAGATTGCGTTACGCCCATGTATGGTTAGCATTTCGGCCCGTGCCGCGATCAGTCGATTCCTTTGGGCTGACGTGACACTTGCTTCAACAAGGCGAAGCCCGAAGAGTTCAAGTTGAGCGATCGACGGCCAGACCTCGGATCCGTCTTCATTGAGTAGCGCGGGTTTAAGAATGTGAGTCGTTGGCGTACCGTCTAGCGGAACACCAAACTTTTCACCTTGGTGCACAACCAATAGCTTGCCTTGTAGTCCTCCAAGGCTGACACGCACATTCTGATCAATGGAGGTGCCCAGTGGAGCTGATGGCAACTTTGTGATCGCTTGATGAAGAGCTTCATCGTCGAGCCATCTAATATCCTGCGGGAATGGCTCTGGTAGCTGACGTTGCGAAAGCACTTGGACGGCACCTGCACAATCGCGTCCGTAGGCTTTGAGCATGAGGAAAGTGTTGTCAACTGGTATTCGTTCCCGGGCTGCCAGTTGGCTACGTACAGAGCCCTCCGGCAACAGTCCATCGAGAAAATCCCTGCATTGGACCCATGGATACGGCTCGTCACGCACAGGTAACCTGACAGACAGGAACGACCCCCAAGACTTAGCTTCAGGAGTCTAAGTCAGCGTGGCTCCCCCGAGCCCGTCTGATGTCAGCACTGCTACAAGTTTGCCGTCATTCCATAGTCACAGTTCACCTTCACTCATCTAGGCTCCTTTTGACTCGCACATGCTGGTTGGTGTTCTCATAGGTGCGGATCATGTTGTTCCGCAGAGCCAAGGCATCGTTGGAGTGCCGTGGAGCAACGAGCAAATCGAGCCCGAGGCTATCCAAAACATTAAGGAGCACGGCAACTGTTCCTGGTCTACCGTTTTCGATTTGACTGATCGTTGTCCTGGACATGCAAAGGGCTTGGGCAACGTCGTCCTGGCTCAGACCCAGTTCAACGCGACGTTGCCGAATAGTACGGCTGAGCGAATGAAGGTTATTACTCAAGACTCACCACATCAATGTACTGAAATCTATGCATTATCATGCGAACTTCATTAAAGTTCAGATATTTGTACATTGCATGATCCTTGCATCTAACGTACAGAAATCTAGACGATAAAAACTATTCGAACAATCGTCACGCCAAGCGGAGTGGCCATCTGACCGGCCAAGGCTACAAGCCTTACCCACAAGACGCTCACTACGAAAAATTAGAAATCAGCAATCCGCAACACATCAGTTCTCGTGGCTGCTATCCCTAAACCCTAGAGCTCCAGCTCCTGCTGGTAGGCCTTGGCGTCCAAGGAACCCAAACGTGAGTGGCGACGCCCGTAGCCGAGGTAGATGCTGATGCCGACGATCATCCACAGCCCGAAGACCACCCAGGTGATTCCGGCCAGGTTGAACATCAAGAACAGGCAGGCGGCGATGCCCAGGATCGGAGTCACCGGATACAGCGGAACCCGGAAGGTGCGCGGGGTATCGGGCTGGGTCTTGCGCAGGTACATCACCGAAACGCCGACCAGCGCGAAGGCGAACAGCGTGCCGATGCTGGTGGCCTCGGCCAGCTGGCCCAAGGGAATCAATGACGCGGCAATGGCGACCACGAGGCCGGTGACGTAGGTGCCGATCACCGGGGTGTGGGTCTTCGGCGACACCTTGGCGAAGAAGCGCGGGATCAATCCGTCGCGCCCCATGGACAGCAGGATGCGGGTCTGGCCGTACAGGGTGGTCAGCACCACCGAGACGATGGCGATGACCGAGGCCAGTGCGAAGGCCAGCACCATCCAGCGCTGCCCGGTGATCTCGGAGACGATCTGCACCAGCGCGGCTTCCGAGTCAGCGAACCAGTTCCACTCGCGGGCGCCGATGGCCGCCACGGCAACCAGGACGTAGATCGCGGTCACCAGGACCATGGCGATCATGATGGCGCGCGGCAGGTCCTTCTGCGGATTCTTCGCTTCTTCGCCGGCAGTGGAGGCCGCATCAAAACCGATGTAGGAGAAGAAGACCATCGAGGCGGCCCCGGTGACACCGGCTGCGCCCATCGGCAGCAGCGGGGCGAAGTTACCTGCGTTGAAAGCGGTGAAGGCAACGAACACGAAGAAGATCAGGATCGCGATCTTCACCAGCACCATGATGGTATTGGCCATGGCCGATTCGCGCGCTCCGCGCACCAACAGCACCGTAGCCAGCACCACGACGATCAGCGCCGAAAGGTTGATGACCCCGCCTTCGCCCGGTCCGCCAGCCAGAGAATCCGGCAGCGACAGGCCAAAGATCTGCAGGGTCTGGTTCACGTAGGCTCCAGCGCCGACGGCTACCGCCGCGGCGGAAACCGCATATTCCAGCACCAGGCACCACCCGCAGATCCAGGCCACGCCTTCGCCCAAGGTGGCGTAGGAGTAGGAGTAGCTGGAACCGGAGACCGGGACCATGCCAGCCATTTCGGCATAGGACACTGCCGAGAGCAGCGCGGTGACGCCGGCGAGCACAAAAGCGATCCAGATGGCCGGACCGGCGACCGGAACCGCTGAGCCGAGGATGACCAGGATGCCGGTGCCCAGGGTAGCGCCCACGGAGATCATCACCAGTTGCATCACGCCCAGGGATCGCTTCAGCGAGCCGAGCCCGTTGTTGTTGGCGGCGTCGTTGGCCATCGCGTTGATGGACTTGCGTCGTCGCAACTGCTGGCCCAGCGGGGTGCGTCCGGCAGGCGGGGTGGTACTGGTGCTACTCACGGGGAATCCTTGATACGTGTTTGTGGCAAACAAGAACGCGCCAGGACTATCTGTTGTGGACAGTCCCAGCGCGTGATCTCTGGTTAAGCTTTATTATCAGTCTTCAAACTTCTTGTCCGGGTTGGCTGAGGATCGGTTCACTCCGGTCCCCTTGCCCAGTTCTGGATCGTTCTCCTTGCCCGCCATGGTCATCACCGAGATGACCAGCAGGCAGGCGATGAAGGCAATGCCGAAGCAGGCCAAGCCGATGTCGAAGCGCATTGGGTTCTGCGATCCGCCGGTGGAACCGACCAGGCCGACGACTCCTGCGACGATCGCCATAACCAGCGAGAAGCTCAGTGGGCCCTTGATCGACTGGCTCCACGGCTGCTTCTTCTTGTTGTTTCCCACCAGGAACTCCGTTTCTACTTTTCCTGCAGACTTCAAGACTAGTTGTTTTCTTGCTCTGGCGTATCAGCCGCGGTCACGGCTTCGGCCTTCATTTCGTGGCGATGGCCGAATCCGGCGATCAGCTCGAAGACTGCAAGGACAATGGTTCCGCCGCCGATCAGGCCGAAGAGCGCGTGAGCATCCATCCCGCCGCTGAAGCACAGGGCAATGGCCAAAATCACGCCAACCGCACCGGTGACCAGCTGGTTCCGAAATGGCGGGAAGGCTTCGCGCAGCTTGGCGAAAACGTACAGTTCGGCAAGGCTGGTGACCAGGAAGGCGAAGGCCGCGATGTACCCGATCCAGGCCACCGAGGTGACGAAGATGGTGGCGATGCCGGCCAGCAGCATCAATCCTGCGCCTGCCGCATAAGCTCCGCGGGACTTCTCCGGAGCGCTGTCAACCACCACGTACTGCCACATGAATACGCCGGTGACTACGAGGAAGCCTGCCGTTGAATAGGCCAGGGCCTTATCGTCTGCGCCGATCCAGAAGATCGAAAGCAGCGCGTAGGCGAGCGCGGTGAGTCCGCGCAGGAAGACCGGGCGGAAAACTTCTTTGGCTTGAGCGGGGGTGGTTTTTGGTGCAGGCACAATTTCTATTCTACCGTGCATAGAACTAACCGCCAGCTCGATGGTGCCGATTGCCACAGGCTGCGCATTTCCGGTTCGCGTTTCCGGTACGGATCCTAAGCTAGTGCAATCAGCGGGCGGGCGAAGTT
Organism: Glutamicibacter mishrai; assembly: GCF_012221945.1. NCBI lineage: Bacteria > Bacillati > Actinomycetota > Actinomycetes > Micrococcales > Micrococcaceae > Glutamicibacter > Glutamicibacter mishrai. The sequence goes on from NZ_CP032549.1 coordinate 1,349,758, forward strand.
GGCACGCTTGGTTGGTCCTCTTTGCCCAGGTGGTCGAAAGGCGGACGCGCAATCCGTGAGTCTTTTCTTGAGACTCAACTCATGGGTTGTGCGCTCGTCGCCCGTGCAGAAAGGCCGGTGATGAACCATGACGAAGCGAAAGAAGTGCCCCAAGGTTTGCGTAGGCAAGCCAAAGGCCACGAAAGCCGAAACGTTCTCAAATGTTTCCCGACTTATCGTGGCCTTGCTGAGGCTCATTATTGAAGCCCTCTAATTGGTTGGTCGTTCGACCGCGGGGTTCGGTGTAACGGCACCGTCCTCCTGAAAACGGGCTAAATCCCTAGACACGCCGGCGAATCAATGACTCATCAAGATCCGCAATCGACGCGGCGCCCATCAGCTGCATGGCCACTTCCACTTCCTTGGCCAGTAGCTCGATCGCGCGGGTAACACCTTGTTCACCGCCGGCCATCAGTCCATAAAGGTAGGCCCGGCCAATGAGCACGAAGTCGGCACCGGCACACAGTGAAGCGACGATGTCCGCGCCGGACATGATGCCTGAGTCCAGGATGATCTCCATGTCATTGCCGACCTCGGCACGGACTTCGCTCAGCGCTTCGAAGGCGATCGGCGCGCGGTCCAGCTGGCGGCCTCCATGGTTGGAGACCACCAGGCCATCGGCGCCAGCGGCTTTGGCTTTGGCCGCGTCTTCGGTCGTCAGCACGCCCTTGACGAAGAGCTTGCCCTGCCACAACTCGCGGATCCATTTAAGGTCATCGAAGTCCAGCGAGGAATCGAACATGGAGTTGATGATGGTGGGCAGATCCGCCGACGACTCGGAGAGCGAGGCGAACTTCAGCGAATCGGTGGTCAGGAAGTTGAACCACCACTCCGGACGGTAGGAGGCATCAACGATGGTCTTCAGCGTCAGCTCGGGCGGGATCTTCATGCCGTTGCGCGTATCGCGGTGGCGCTGGCCGGCCACCGGAGTATCGACGGTCACCAGCAAGGTATCAAAGCCGGCCGCGGCGGCACGCTGCACCAGGGCCTTGGACTTCTCGCGGTCTTTCCAGAGGTATAGCTGGAACCAGTTGCGCCCCTCGGGCGCGGCCGCGGCCACTTCCTCGATGGAGCGGGTGCCCATAGTGGACAGGCTGAAGGGGATCCCCGCCTTCTGCGCGGCGCGCGAACCGCCGATTTCGCCTTCGGAGTGCATGAAGCGGGTGAAGCCGGTGGGAGCAATGCCGAAGGGCAGTTTGGACGCTCCCCCGGCAATGCTGGTGGATAGATCCGAATGTGCGGTGCCGTGCAAGATCCGCGGAAGCAGCTCGACCGAGTCGAAGACCTGTCGTGCGCGCTGGGCCGTGATCTCCCGGCCGGCCGCTCCATCAACGTAGTCAAAAGCGGCGGTGGGTGTCCGTCGTTTGGCCATGGTTCGCAGATCCCAGATATCGGCGGCGGCAGCCAAGCGTGCGGTTCGGCGGTCCAGTGAAGGTGCCTTGAATTTCATCAGGCTGACCAGCTCGGATACATCCGGCAGCTGTCGTTTGAGGTTTCCCATTGTGCTCCTAACTACGGTGTTAGATCAGTTCAAAGATTAGTGGCCCAAACGCATCCACGCGGTTCCTCGGGCACGCACCCACAGCGTGATGCCGCGTGATGCCATGAACCCCAGCGCAAAGGCCACCCAGATCCACCAGATCGCCGAGTGCGGGTCGCTAGTGAATGCCATGACCGCCCAGAGCATCGGCGCGTACACCACCAGGTTCACCGCGCCCACGATACCCAGGTAACGGGCATCCCCGGCACCGATCAGCACCCCGTCGAGCACGAAGACCAGTCCACACAAGGGCTGGGACAGGGCCAGCACCCAGAGACCCACCGTCGTCAGCTGGCGGATCTGCTCGTCCGCGGTGAACATCATCGGGAAGACCCATGAGGTGGCGAACAGCAGCAGCCCGGTCACCACACCGAAGTAGATGCCCCAGCGGCTCATGATGGCGGTCAGCTCGCGGACCCGTTGCGCATCACCGCGGCCCAGTTCCTGGCCGATCATCGCCTGGGCGGCAATGGCCAGAGCATCAAGGGCAAAAGCCAGGAAGCTGAAGATCGTGAATACCAGTTGGTGAGCGGCCAGGGTTTGGGTACCGGATGATGTGGCCACAAAGACCGTGAGCAGCAACGCCGCGCGCATGGTTAGGTTGCGCAGCATCAGCCAGGAACCGACCTGCCCGGTGGAGATGAATCCGGCCCAGCTTGGCGCCAGCGAGATTCCCTGTTGGCGGATCCGCGGCAAGAGCATCCACAAATAGACCGCAGCCATCAGCCACTGGGCAATCGAAGTACCCAGGGCTGCGCCGGCCACGGACATGTGCGCCCCGTAGACCAGGACGAAGTTCAAGACGATGTTCAGCCCGAAGCCGGCGGTAGCGACCACCAGTGGAGTCTTGGTATCTTGCATGCCGCGAAGCACGCCGGTCGCTGCCAGTACCAGCAGCATGGCGGTGAGGCCGGGCAAGGAGTAGTGAATATAGTCCACCGCGAAATCGGTGGTGGCACCCGTGGATCCCATGGCCTGCACCAAAGGCCTGGCCGTGAAGTAGCCCAGCAACGAGAGCACGACGCCAAGTGCCACCGCGAACCACATGCCATCGCGCCCGGCGGCCATGGCCTGTCCTGGCCGGCCGGCGCCGATGGCCCGGGCGACCGCAGGAGTGGTGGCATAGGCCAAGAAGATCATCAGGCCTACGGCGGTCTGCAGGACCGTGGTTCCCAAAGCGGCCCCTGCCAATTCGTTGACCCCGAGGTGTCCCACGATGGCTGAATCGGCCATCAAGAACAATGGCTCGGCGATCAGCGCGCCGAGGGCCGGAACGGCAAGGGCAAGGATCTGCCGAGAAATCGACTTCGGGGATTCGGTTGGGGTTGAGGAACTCACGCTTCCCACTCTACGAAGCGCCGTCGACTTTCACCATTTAATATCGCTGGTCGAGATGACCGGCCACAAGGAGCATCTACCGCACGATTCAGAAACCCACTAGGTTGGAATCAACCCAGTGGCTGCAAGGAAGCGGCCAGAAGGAGCAGCAGATTCCATGAGCCAGGAACATCTTGACCGGTGGCAGTGCGCTGGATGTGCTGTGGAGTTCCCTCCGGGCAGGCCTCCCGAAGGCCTGTGCCCTATCTGCACCGACGAGCGCCAGTACATTCCCGGTGGCACCCAACGGTGGGTGCGGACCGAGGACTTGGTCGCGGCCGGGCACGAGTTGACGCTGACTGAACTTGAGCCGGGTCTGACCGCTATCTCTTCGCCGGAAATCGGCATTGGCCAAAGCGCCCTTCTCGTGGAAACCACCGGAGGAAATCTGCTCTTTGATATTCCGGGGTTGATCACAGATCAGATCGTTGCCTGGCTTCAGTCCCGTGGCGGGCTGGCCGGGATCGTTGCCAGCCATCCGCATATGTATGGAGTTCAGCAACAGTACAGCCAGGCTTTTGATGATACGCCGATCTATGTGGCGCATCTTGATGCCCATTGGGTGCAATATTCATCGGCAGCAATCAAAATATGGCGGGATCCATTTGAAGTCCTGCCGGGTCTGACCTTGAAGCAAGTGGGCGGCCATTTTCCGGGAAGCACTGTCGCTTGCTGGGAAGTCGGCGCTGATGGGCGCGGAGTCCTGCTAGCCGGTGACGCCATCTTCCCGGTGGCCGATGGCAATGTGACTTTTCTGCGCAGTTACCCGAACCGCATTCCGCTCTCCGCCACGGTGGTTCGGCGTATGGCCAAGAAGCTCGAAGAGGTGGAATTCGACCGCCTTTACAACAACTTTGCGTCCTGCGTTCGTTCCGATGCGCAGCGCATCGTACAGTTTTCCGCAGATCGCTATTCCCGCTGGGTTTCGGGCGAATTCGACCATCTCACCTAGTGGAGAAGCCAGAACAGATATTCCCTCTGGAGAATATCTAAGTTTTCACAACACAGAAAGAGCACCTATGCCCAGCCTTCAGATCACTGATCAGATAGCGGTCCTCGACCTTGGTTCGGAGGAAAACAGATTCAGTGACGACTGGGTCACTGAGGTCGAGTCACTGATCGATCAGGCGGTAGCCCAGCAAGCTCTCGGATTCGTAACCATAGGCAGCGGGAAGTTCTACTCGAACGGGCTGGACGTGGATGAGTCGGCTAATGACATCGATCTGGATCCGGCGTATTTGCGTGCCGTTCAAGCGTTGTACGGCAAAGTCCTCGCGTTGCCGATGCCCACGGTCGCTGCCGTCAACGGACATGCGTTCGGGGCCGGTGCACTGTTGAGCATGGCTCACGATTACCGGATCATGCGTGAGGACCGTGGGTTCTTCTGCTTCCCCGAGGTCCAGGTCGGAATCGTCTTCCCGCCGGGGATGGCTGCATTAGCGCAGAGCAAGCTGGATCCTCGCACGGCGCGCACCGCCATGCTCTCCGGCCATCGGTACGCCGCGGAGAAAGCACTGGAACTTGGACTCGTGGATGCCACCGCTCCCCAGGATCAGCTGATGGAACAGGCACGCGCCTTGGCCGCCTCGAATGCCGTTCAGAACCCGGCGGCCTTGGGGAAAATCAAAGAAGTCATGTATGCAGATGTTCTCGCCAAACTGGCAGGCGCCTAGACCTGGCTGGCAGCGCTCTTGCCACCGTGATGCCTCGCCTCAAGAGCCCAGCGACGGATCCTTCTTGGAGAGGAACGAAGCGAGCACCATGGCCAACGTCTGAAGCGCAACAACACTGAGTACGACACTGCCCCAGCCGAGGTGCATGAACGGGATGCCAATCAACCAACCCAGCACCGAAGAGCCAACGTAGTAGAACAAGTTGTAGAGGCTGGACGCTTGGGCGCGGGCGCCGGAAGCCAAAACCGGAACCCAGCCGCTGGCCACAGCATGGGCGGCGAAGAATCCCGCGGTAAAGATCAAGAGCCCGGCGACAATGACCACGAGATTGCCGGCGAGGGTCAGGGCAAGCCCGATGGCGCTGATGAGAATGCTCAGGCGCAGGGTATTGCGCCGTCCAATTCTGGCCACCACTTTGCCGCTGGCCACTGACGTGTAGGTGCCGGAAAGATAGGCCAGGAATACCAAGGCTGCCAGCGAAGAGGGAATGAGATAGGGCGCAGCTTCCAGGCGGAAGGCCAGGTAGTTGTAGACGGCAACGAAGCCACCCATTAGCAGGAATCCCTGGGCATAGACCAAGACCATTTTGCCGCGCAACGCGTGGCCGAACTTCGCAGTGATGCCCTTCAGGCTTTGCCCGCGGATGGGCGAGAAACCTTGGGCCGATGGTGCCTTGATCAAGAAGAACAGCGTCGCCAGCCCCGCCATGATGCTCACGGCGGCAACGCCCCAGCGCCAGCCTGCCGGTTCGCCAATGAAGCTGGCCACCAAGCGTCCGGCCAGGCCGCCAAGCGTGGTTCCGGAAATATAGGTGCCGCTGGCCACGGCGACTGCCTTCGGGCTGACCTCGTCGACAAGGAAAGCCAACGCAGAGCCGGGAACACCGGCCAAGGCCACGCCCTCGAAGAATCGGATGACCACCAGCGACTCGAAATTCGGTGATTGGGTGCTGAGCAATCCCAGCAGCACCGAGGCAATCAATGCCGCACCGATGACTTTGCGCCGGCCAATGCGGTCCGAGATGATGGCCCACGGTGTCACGGCCAGGGCCAGTCCCAGTGTGGCTGACGAGACGGCCAACGCGACCTGGGACGAAGTGATGTGGAAATATTCCGAGATGACCGGCAGCAACCCCTGCACCGCGTAGAGCTGCGAGAAGGTCGCAACACCGCTGGCGAAGAGGGCTAGCAGCATCCCGCGGTAGGCGGGGGTGCGTGGTTCATGTCCTGCGAACGACACTGCTTTAGACTCCTGCAGGAAGTAGCGGGTAGATAAGGTACACAACCAGCAACGCGATGGTGTTGTTCAGTACGTGCAGCATGTAGGAATAGGCCATCGACTTGCCACTGAGGATGTAGGCCAACCCCATGGTGATTCCGAGCATGAAGTAGGGAACCACTTCCATCCACGACCCGACGCCGGCTCCAACAAAGTGGATCCCGGCGAAGAGAACGGTGGAGATGATCAGGCAAACCCAGACGTTGATCTTGCGTGAGAGCTTGCCGATGAGCAGATGCCGGAAGAAGTATTCTTCAACAAACGGGCCGAAGAGTGCCGTCACCACCAGCATCACCGGAAGCGGCACCGTCGTGGCCATCCCTTCCAGGGCCGCTTGGTTTTCACTGGTCACCACCTGGCCGGTCAGGCCGGCGATGAGTGCGTTGACCATGATGGTCAGCAGCCAGCCTCCGGGAAGCATCAGCCATTTGGCCCACGGGTGATAGCGCATGGTCTTGAAGGAATCGAAGAACTGCGGTCCGCACTGGATCATCGCGAGGATGAAGAAGGTGACATACAGGATGAGGTTGATGCCAAAGAGCGCCTGTTCCTGGGTGGGGAACGCCGTCATGTAGCCGGGGATCAGCGCGATCAGGCTCGCGGCCCCGCCGATGAAGAAGACCAGATACGCGATGACCGTCAGCAGGTCTCCCTTGCTGAACTTTCCAGCATTGAAGACTCGTTGCTTTGGCCGTACAGCCATGTAGTGGACTGGGTGCTCTGGCCATTGTTGCATGGTACAAGCCTAATGGCCTTGCCTATGTAATTGCCTAAACCGTGAGCGAGCAGACGAAGATCTGTTCGCTCACTGTCTCCGCACGCACAAGTGCCCGGAGGCAACTGACTGCAGTAGCAGTATTGCCTCCGGGCACTTGGGAGTCAGCGTTGAGAGCTAACGAGATTCTCGGCTAGTTGCGATCGAATCCTTCGCGGCCCTTGTCGACAAATGCCGGGAACAGCATCTTGTAGGTGTAGCCCGCAATCGCAGCGCCGATAATAGGCGCGACGATGAACAGCCATACCTGGCCCAGTGCTTCCGGCCCGGCGAACCAGGCGACACCCAGCGAACGAGCTGGGTTGACCGAAGTATTGGTGACAGGGATCGAGACCAAGTGGATCAGGGTCAGTGACAGGCCAATGGCGATGGGCGCGAAGCCCTTCGGTGCACGCTCGTCGGTGGAGCCCAGAATGACGTAGAGGAAGATGGCGGTCAACACGATTTCTGCAACCAAGGCCGCGACCAGCGAATAGCCATCAGGGGAACGGTCGCCATAACCGTTGGAGGCGAATCCGGAATCAACGGCGCTGAACCCGTCCTTGCCCGAGGCAATCCAGAACAACACCGCACCTGCAACAGAAGCGGCGACCACCTGGGTGACGATGTATGGTCCAACGTCCTTCCACGGGGTACGGCCAGCGAAGGCAGTACCCAGGGTGACGGCTGGGTTGAAGTGACCGCCGGAGATGTGGCCGACAGCGTAGGCCATGACCAGCACGGTCAGACCGAAGGCCAGTGAGACACCAACAAATCCGATTCCCATGTTGATGGATTCATCGGCGATGACCTTTGCTGCGAAGATGGCCGAACCACAGCCACCGAAGACCAGCACGAATGTGCCCAAGAATTCTGCTGAAAGTTTTGCGCCCACAGTTGGCACGGATGTATCAGACATGCTTTCTTCCTTCCCTCGATGAAAATGCGAGTTCACGGCCAGCTTAGGCGTCACGGAGGTGTGAAGAATAGAGGCTTCATCAATTATTTCGTTATTACTCGCAAATTATTCTCTTGTCAGAAGGTCAGCCTTCGAACCAGACCTTATCTTGAGAAGGTGGTTGCCTCTGGCGATGTCTCGATCATCCAACGACTCCACTGGAGTATTGCAGTCTTGGCCTCCGCTCAATGATGGCAGCGACGATAATCCCGACGATGACACCGAGCAGATTCCCCATGGCGCAGTCCCACACCATCTGAATGCCAATCACGGGGTTCGCTAACTGAAGCATGAGAATGATCAATGGTGTGAAGAAGCTCAGGGCGAGACCGTAGTTTCGAACCATGTAGGCCTCGGTGGGGAACATGAGCAAGATGATGCAACACCCGATGACCAGTTCGCTGGGCTCCAGAAGTTGAAGTCCCAATAGCACTGCGATGCCAGCCAGCGTTCCGGCAATTCGATGAGCGCCCCGCTTGATTCGGCCCCGAGCATTACCTGCAGCCAGCGGAACGGCTGCTCCTGCCATCGTCCACTGCAGATGTTCCGCGTGCAGAAAAATACCAATACTTCCGGCCACGAGGATGACGACTAGATAGGTTGCGGCTCTCTGTCCGATATTTGGCCACGGTATGGGCAGGGTCTTTATGCCGTGTTCGGCAGCTGGTCCGAAGCGCGCCATTTGTCCCAAGAGAATGCTGAACAGTGCCGTGGCAACGAAAGCGATTAACCCGTCGATGGCAATGGTTTCACCCACCGGTAGGGTACCTAATGCACCAAAGGCAAAGAGCGGAAAGAATGCTCCGCCGGGCTTCACCCCGTGGCGGTCTGCCACGACTGAACTCAGTACAGCCCAAAATATGCCGCCGGCTAACAAAGTCCATCCGTGCAGTCCCAGTGGTGCCACGGCGATGCCACAGATTCCGGCGCATAGCATCAGCGCCGCTCCCAGTAGCTGATCTTTAAGCCGTTGTAATCTGCGCGGGTCTCGCCCGTACATCCCGACTACAGATCCGAAGACGGCATAGGCCAGAAGATCGCTGCGCTCCGTCAACAACAGCGCGGTGCCTGGAATACCGAGTCCTAAACCCACCCGAAGTGCCGGTCGGAGTTCCGGGCTGTGCGAGATCAAAAATAGTTGCCATTGTGTGTTTGGCCGTAGCTTGTGTCGAAGAGAGGGCAAGAGGCTCAACGAAAACGGTGAACGTTCGGCCATCACGAGAACCGTGCGGCCTTCGGGTCAACCATGCGTTCCATGACGCTCTCCTCTTTGCTCGGTACAGGGAATCCACCGCCGGGGCGGTTGGGGTTTCTGCACTTAGCTTCGAGGATTTCACTTGATCAGATCAAACAATTAGAACCAATTGATTCATCGGCCATGCTTATCATCACTATTCAGAGGGATTTATTCTTGGGGAAAAATCTCAAAAATTAACCGATTTAACGCTTGAGACATAAGACTTAACGGTTCTTCATCTTCCATGACCAACGAAATTTCCGACGTAACTTTCGGGTCATCTAGCCGGGTCTGCACGATATCCGGCAGGTCTCCAATCGGCGGCAACCATTGGCGCGGAACGATACTCGCCCAGTGCCCCGTGGCAACATGCGCCAACAAGGTCACGATCGAGTCGCACTCAATTCGTGGCTTTGCTTTCAGCCCGTGCTGCAACAGCGCTTGATCTAGTACCTGTCGCCCACGCAGCGAGGAATCAAGAAGACACAAGGGAAGCTGCAATGCTTGAGTCCAAGAGCTCTGCTCCGGGCTGATCTGCATCTGCGGAGAAGTAAGAAGCACATGCTCTTCTGAATACAATCTGAAACTCCGCAGCCCTTCCACGTCTTGTGGCTGCGCATAAATGAGCCCGGCATCAAGTTCATAGTTTCGGATCTGTCGAACGATCTCGGCCGAATGAAGACTTGCCTGCACCTTGATGTTCACCAGTGGATGTTCTCGGGCGAAAGCATTGGTCAGTGCCACGACGGTTGATGACGCCGCCGGAACCGTGCCTACCCGAAGGGTTCCGTTCAGCCCGGCTTCGTGATGCGAAACTTCCTGTTTCAGTGACTCGTGATCCTTGACGAGCTTTCGTGCCCACTTGAGCACGGTCTGCCCCTCGACGGTGAGTCCTTGAAAGGCATGGCCACGGCGGACCAACGGCACCCCGAGTTCCTTTTCGAGCTTTCTAATTCCTTCGGAGAGCGCAGGCTGAGACACAGCGCATTCCTCGGCTGCGCGAGCAAAGTGTTGCTCGCGTGATAGCGCAATCAGGTATTCCAGCTGTCGAAGCATCATGACTCCATTGCATCACCTTCGCAGTGTACTGTTGCCATCGATGACCCGAGTCTTGGTCAAAGAGAAAGCCCCGACTCGGGCAGTTGAATCAACTGCCCGAGTCGGGGCTAACCGCGAAGTAGGAGCTACTCGGTTTCTTCCTTGGTTTCAGGTGCCGCGTCAGCAACGACCGGCGCACCAGCAGTTACCGAAGGCACTGCCGCGGTATCAGGATTTGCATCCACATCCTCAGCTGGACCAGCGAACTGCGACTGGTACAACCGGTAGTACGCACCCTGGGTCTTGAGCAACTGCTCATGGTTTCCCTGTTCCACAATCTTTCCGGCTTCCATCACCAAAATGGTGTCAGCGTCACGGATCGTTGACAGGCGGTGGGCAATCACGAAGCTTGTGCGATCACTGCGCAAGGCAGCCATCGCTTGCTGGACCAACAGTTCGGTACGCGTATCCACCGAGCTAGTCGCTTCATCAAGAATGAGCAAGGATGGGTTGGCCACAAAAGCGCGGGCAATCGTGATCAGCTGCTTCTCACCGGCAGAGACGTTGGTGCCCTCTTCATCGATGATGGTGTCATAGCCATCTGGCAGGGCACGCACGAAGCGGTCCACGAAGGTCGCCTTGGCCGCCTCGATGACTTCCTCATCGGTGGCATCCAGTCGTCCGTAGCGGATGTTCTCCATGATGGTGCCGCCAAACAGCCACGCATCCTGGAGCACCATGCCCACCTTGGAACGAAGATCAGCCCGCGAGAGCTGGGTGATGTCGTGGTTATCCACCATGATCTTGCCCGAGTTCAACTCGTAGAAGCGCATGACCAGGTTCACCAAGGTAGTCTTGCCAGCACCGGTTGGGCCGACAATTGCCACCGTATGACCTGGATCCGCGTCGAAGGAGAGGTTCTCGATCAGCGGCTTCTCCGGGGTGTAGGAGAAGGACACGTCCTGGAAGGACACGTGGCCATCGGTCCGCTCAGGCAAGGTGGCCTGGGCATCTTCTGGATCCTGCTCTTCGGCATCCAGCAGCTCGAAGGTCCGCTCGGCCGAGGCGACACCGGACTGCAGCATATTGGCCACGCCGGCGATCTGACCCAGCGGCTGGGTGAACTCGCGCGAGTACTGGATGAAGGCCGTGGCATCGCCAAGGCTCATCGCGCCCGAGGCAACGCGCAAACCTCCAACAACGGCGATGCCGACGTAGGAGAGGTAGGACACGAAGTTCATCACTGGCATGATCATGCCGGAAACGAACTGCGCGCCGAAGCTGGCCTTGTACAGCTCTTCGTTGCGAGCGGTGAAGCGATCAACCATGTCATCTTCGCGGCCGAAGACCTTCATCAGCTCGTGGCCGGAGAAGGATTCCTCGATCTGGCCGTTGAGCGCACCGGTGTTCTTCCACTGCGCGGTGAACAGCTTCTGCGCCCTGGAGCCGATCACACCGGCGGCAACACCGGAGAGCGGCAGCGCCACCAGAGCGATCAGTGCCATCTGCCAGGAGACAACGAACATCATGATGACAATGCCGATGACCGTCATGATGGACTGCACCAACTGGCTCAATGCCTGCTGCAATGCGTTCTGGATGTTATCCACGTCGTTGGTCACGCGCGAGAGCACGTCACCGCGCTGGCGGGTATCGAAGTAGTTCAACGGCAAGCGGTTGAGCTTGTCCTCGACGTCCTTGCGCAGGTTGTAGACCACGCGCATGACCAGCTTGTTCAACAGCCAGCCCGAGGCCCACGAGAAGACCGAGGCCACGAAGTACATCGAGAGCACAATCAGGATGAACTGCGAGAGCTGGGTGAAGTCGATGCCCTGGCCAGGCACGAAATCCACCTTGGCGAGCATGTCCGCCTGGGTGCCCTGGCCCGAGTCGCGCAGCTGCTGGATGACCACGTCTGCCGGGGTTCCGGCAGGGATGTTCTTGCCGATCAAGCCGGCGAAGATCACGTCCATGGCCTTGCCCAGGACGCGAGGGGCCACCACGGAGAGCACCACGTACACGGTGATCAATGCGAAGACCAGAACCATGCCCCACTTATAAGGGGACATCAGCCCTACAAGGCGCTTGGCCGATGGCCAGAAGTGCTCGGCTTTGCGTGCTGGCGCACCGCCGCTCCAGTCATCTGCACCGGCGGCGACTTCAAATTCGTCAATTGCGGCGAGCTCGCTATCAAGCTGCTCTGGTTCCGCGTTCTTCTGTTTCTTCGCCACTTAGGCCACCTCCTCCACGCTCAGCTGGGACGTCACAATTTCTTGGTAGGTTTCCGAGGATTCCAACAGTTCTTCATGGGTTCCGCGGGCCACGATTTCGCCGTGGTCCAGAACCAGGATCTGGTCTGCCTCGGTAATCGTGGAAACACGCTGGGCCACGATGATGACCGCGGCATCCTTGGTAGGTTCTACCAAGGCTGCACGCAATTTGGCATCGGTGCTCACGTCGAGTGCTGAGAAGGAATCATCAAAGAGGTAGGTCTTGGGCTTGGCCGCCAAGGCGCGCGCGATGCACAGTCGTTGACGCTGACCACCCGAGACATTGGTACCGCCCTGAGAAATCTTCGACTCAAGCTGCCCCTCACGCTCGGCGACAAATCCGTCGGCCTGCGCAATACGTAGGGCTTCCCACAAATCTTCTTCCTCGGCCTCTTGAGCACCAAAACGCAGGTTGCTGGCGATGGTCCCGGAGAACAGGTACGGACGCTGCGGCACGGAAGAAATGTTCTGCGAGATCGTCTCGCGGCCCAGTTCCCTCAGCGGCAGGCCACCGATGAGGATTTCGCCTTCCGTCGCGTCGTAGAGTCGCGGAATCAGGTTCAACAGGGTGGTCTTGCCGGCACCGGTGGAACCGATGATGGCGGTGGTCTGCCCTGGCTTGGCGGTGAAGGAGATATCGGAGAGCACCGGCGCCTCGGCTCCGGGATATCCGAAGGTCACGTTCTTGAATTCGACGGTGCCGGGTGCTGGCAGCTGGACCTCGCGGTCGGCGGCATCCTGCATGGACGGTTCGCTATCAAGGACCTCGGAGATGCGGTCGGCCGAAACCATGGCGCGAGGGATCATCATGGCCATGAAGGTACCCATCATGACGGCCATCAGGATCTGCAACAGGTACTGCAAGAAGGCGGTCAGCGCGCCAACCTCAACCTGGCCGTTATCCACGCGGTGGCCACCGAACCAGAGCACTGCCGCGGTGGACAGGTGCAAGATCATGGTGATCGCCGGGAACATCAGGACAAAGAGGTTGCCGACCTTCACGCCCAGATCGGTGAGCTTCTGGTTGGCATCGTCGTAGCGTTCGGTTTCGTGGTTTTCGCGAACGAAGGCGCGGACCACGCGAATACCGGTGATCTGCTCGCGCAGCACTCCGTTGATTCCATCGATGCGGGTCTGCATGTCGCGGAACAGCGGCATCAACTTGATGACCAGCAGGCCAACAACAATCAGGACCATTGGCACGGAGACCCAGACCAGCCACGACAGTCCGGGATCTTCGCGGATGGCCATGACCACGCCACCAATGGACATGATGGGGGCATTGATCATGAAGTTCAACGCCATCAGGGTCAGCATCTGGATTTGCTGTACGTCGTTGGTGCCACGGGTGATCAAGGTGGCGGCGCCGAATTTGTTCACGTCTTGGGCCGAGAAGGTGGAGACCTTTTCAAAGACCGACTGGCGGATGTCACGGCCCACGCTCATGGCGGTTTTGGCTCCGAAGTACACGGCGGCCACGGCGGTGGCCACCTGGACCAGAGCGACAATGAGCATCAGTCCGCCGGTGCGCCAAATGTAATCGACGTCCGCGTTCACCACGCCGACGTCAATGATTTTGGCGTTGAGGCTGGGGAGATAAAGAGTGGCCATGGTGGTGGCCAACTGCAAAATGATAACGGCAATGATCCAGCCTGTATAAGGCTTGGAGTGTTTCAAGATGAGCTTGAGAAGCATGTGGAAAAATCCTCGCTGGCATCAGGCTCTCCGGCACCAGGCCACTTCGGATTAAGGGCGCGGTGATTGAAGAGCGAATGCCAGTCTAGCGCTCCGCTTGGACACTTAGTATCATCCTTCCGATTGATATTTGCCAACCAGTGATTAACGCTCGATTAACGGCAGAATTCCGGGGATGGTGGCGTTAATCATAGGTTATGGAAATAGCGCAAAGAGCCGAGATTTCCGGCGGACTTTCATCCGCCGGAAATCTACGCTCATTTACGCCTGAACGCTACCGGAAACCTCGCAGGCGTAGTTCCCTCGGATGTACTCGGACAAGGCCACGGACGGGCGTTCGAAGCACAGCAGCCGCGGGAAGCCGGTCCAGGCCTCGGGCACCAGCTGCACGATGTGCTCAGGCCGCGCCCGTTCTTCCATGTTGCTTCGGCCAGTGTCCGGGTCCTGCCGGTCACCCGCAGACATCTCTGGCCCGGCTGCGGATTCTTGGCTTTGATCCCGAGCAGTTCCAGCCGTTGCTCCAGGCGATCTAGGCCCTCAAAATTTCTGCAGAGCTCGCGGGCATGCCCCAGCGCGGCTTTAAGCCCCGCGCTGGCTGCCCAATGCAGTTCCGGGGTGAACCCGGAGGCAATCCAGCGGGCCACATATTCGTGGACATGGGGCAGGTTCAACCCCGGTAGTCCACCACGTTGCTTCTCGGCTTCGAAGGCCAGGAATCCTCCTGATTGGAGGGTGCGCGATCCTGCATGGAAAGGATCGTCCAGCAGCACGCTGTGCCACTTCCGCTCGCTGTCGGTTCCCTGCGGATTCCCTGTCGTGTATTCATGAATGGCGCCCACGGCATCCTCGCCTTCGTTCCAGGCGGCGCGGCATCCCGAAGGATCAGCACAGCCGATCGACTTGCCCGGGATGGCTTCCCGGACCGGATCTTCCCCTGGGGCACCCCGCTCGATGAGGAGGGTTGCCACCCGGCCAGCCAGGTACTTAGCGCCGCGATTCTGTGAGCTTGCTTCAATAGTACTGGGCACCACCGACAGCTTGTCTTGGGCCGGTGCGCAGCACCGGCCCAAGACAAGCGATTCGATCAGTCTCTGATTGGCGGAGGTGCCACCTCGTCGTGCTGGGACTTCCCGCTGTCCTTCTTCTTTTCCGGCGGCACGGTGACGATGATCGACGCGATGGCGATGACCACCATCAGCACGTTGAACAGCAGGCCGATGGCGCCGCCGAAGCGCGACGCCACATTGTCCTGGCGGCCAATGAACAGGCCCCAGGACTGGATCATTGCCGGATCCATGGCCCGTCCAGCCACGTACAGGGCCGCGGAGATGGCCGCGGAGATGGCCGCGCCGATGGCGTTGCCCAGCGACGAAGCCACCTTGTGGATGCCGGACGCGGAGCCCACCTCGCCGTCGGAGACATTGGACAACGCCGCGTCGGTGGACGGCGTGGCATGGAAACCCAGACCGATGCCGAACAACGTAAAGCCGATAACCGAGAGCACGATGCACTGGTCGATATACAGGAAGGTCATCGTGCACATCAGGATGCGCAGACCGGTGATCATCGACCCCCAGAGCAGCGGCTTCTTCGGCCCGAAGCGCTGCAGCAGCTTCTCCCCCACGCGGGTGGTGGCACGGATGGCCACCAGATAGCCCAGAGTCAGCAGGCCGGGCTGCAGCGAGGACATCCCGGCCGCCACCTGGACCAGGCCCCGCGAGACAATCAGCGTGCCAGCGGCGCCATTGAGCAGGAAGTTGGACAGCTTGGCGCCGGTGAAGGTGCCGACGGAGAACACCTTCAGGTTCACGAACGGATTGCGGCTGCGCACCTCGATCTGCAAGAACAGCAGCCCGGTGACCACGAAGATCTCCACGAGCGCGGTTCCGTCTACTGGGTTCCCTTGCTTCGCGCTTAGCTGCGGTTAGCCGACATGGCTCAGCTGGCTTCGGTGATTTCAATCTATCCCCCGGCTGGACAGGCAGTCCAGCAACCGGTTGAATGCAATATTCAGCAACTTCGGCGAGCGCCGGCGCCGCTAGCGGTCCTGCTCGGTGCAGATGCAGAACCTGTTGCCCTGCCGATCCGTCGCCACGGTGAAGCTGGGGGCGTACTGGCTATCGAGCTCGGTGCTTTCGCTGCCCAGCGCTTCGAGCACCGGCTGGCTTTCGGAGAAAGGGACCCACACATCCAGGTGCAGCCGGTTCGGGTTGGGGTCTTCTGTTTTCTGGAACCAGATGGCAGGCAACCGGTGGTTCGGGTCGGCCAGGCTGCCGTCTTCTTGCTGCTTGTATCCCAGGCCGGCGGCCCACTGCGCGGCGACCTGCTGCCGGTCGGCTGTATCGATGCCGATTTCCACCGTGCGGATCAATCCCGGGCGGGAAGTGGCGCCAAGTGCCCGGGCCTGTTCGGAGATCCTGCGTGCCAGGGCGATATCCCGGGTGGTCACCCGCCCTCCGGCGTCATGGGAAGTAGTGGTGA
Organism: Glutamicibacter mishrai; assembly: GCF_012221945.1. Taxonomy (NCBI): domain Bacteria; kingdom Bacillati; phylum Actinomycetota; class Actinomycetes; order Micrococcales; family Micrococcaceae; genus Glutamicibacter; species Glutamicibacter mishrai. Next base: position 1,366,098 of record NZ_CP032549.1, read on the forward strand.
CGAAGACGCGGTTGTAGCGCCAGTCCACGTCCGGGTGGTGGTTGTCCATTTCGGCGGCTCCGGCGATATCGCTGAAGAGCTCGATGGCGGATGCCGCTGTTTTGGTCTGGAAAACGGCGGCTATGCCGCCGGGGATTTCCCGCCAATGCGGCAGGTCCTCCAGATAGTCGCTGATCTGCTGGTCACTGAGAATGTCGTTGCTGCCCATGCGTATCTCCTCCTTGAAAACACGATGGCACCGGTGCCGCTTCACCTCAAGGAGATTTCCTGAAGGCACAGGTTTCCATCAGTGCCAGATCTGGATGTCTCCTGTGAACTGATGCGCTACCTGCCCGTACGCGGGCGGGACGGCCTAGCCTCGATGGCAAAGCGCAAGGAGGCCTGAATTCCATGCTGAACATCTTCCAAGCCGAGATCAATGATTCGACGTTGGATGACATCAAATCTGCGCATAGCAATCGCAAGCGCCGGCGGCTGCGCCGTGCCGCGCTCCTGGCGGTTGCGGTCATCGTCGTGGCTGCCTTGCTCGGCCTGTTCGCCCAGGAGAAGACCGTGGTGAACGACGGCGACGGCTTCACGGCCGAAGTGCAGCTCCCCACCGTGATCAGAGCCGGAAATGAAATCGAGCTGAGGATTGAAATCACCGCTGCCGAGCCGTTGCCCGAGACCATCACCCTGGAGCTGAACGAGGACTACCTGATGCTCTTCGAGGACTTCTCGGCCTTTCCCGAACCCGAGTCCGTAGCAAGCGGCGCAGGTGGCACCATCCAATTCGAGGTGGCCCCGGTGCCCGGGTCCAGGCAAATGGTCGCCACGCTCACCGGCCGCGCCTCGGATCAGTGGTCCCCGAGCACCGGCGGGGTGCTGGGCATCGAGGTGAAGGGCAATACAACGGAACTAGAGATCAGAACCTGGAGGATCCCCTGATGGATATCGTCATCCGCGCTGCCGTCGCGTTCATCATCCTATGGCTGGCCACCCGCGCCGCGGGACGGTCCACACTCGGCGAGCTCAGTTCATTCGAGCTGGTGCTCTTCGTGGTGCTGGGCGATTTGGTGCAGCAAGGCATCACCATGGAAGACCGTTCGCTGGTCGGCAGCTTGCTGGCGGCCTTCACCATGATCGTGCTCGCAGCGATCCTGAACTATGCAAATATGCGATGGCCCAAGCTGGGCAAGCTGATGCAGGGCAGGCCCATTGTGCTGGTGCGCGACGGGGTGCTTGACCGCAAGGCGCTGCATGCTGAGCGCATTGGCCTGGATGAGTTGAGCATGCTGGCCCGCCAAGCAGGCATCGAGAACTACAGCAGCATCCGGCTGGCCATATTGGAAGCCAGCGGCAAGATTTCCTTCTTCACCCAGGAAGCCCAGTCCCGATCCTGAGCGCAGTTGCCGGAAATGCGGGAAAGCGGGCGGTGCCAACCAGATAGGTTGGCACCGCTCGCTTTGTGCGCTCGGTCCGCTACTGCTCTTCCGGGGTCTCGCGCTGATCGGGCAGGTTGGCGCTGCGCTCCGCGTCCAGCCCGGGGTCCTCGAACTCTTCGAGGCCATCGAGCTGCGTGTCATCGACAGCGCGTTCCCCGTCCAGCGGTTCGACCAGCGTGGTTTCGGGATTCAGCAACAGCGGGTCATCGTCGCTTTCGGCCAGGATGCGCTCTGCCCCGCGCAACGGGTCATCCGCATCCAGCTGCGCAGGCGCATCCGAGGAGCCTTCGGCCGGTTGGCTGTCGCGGCCATCCAGCGGCTCGTCGATGTCCTGGTCCTTGCGCACATTCTCGAATTCTTCATTGTTCAGTGACATTTGCGCTCCTCTTGCCTTGTCCATAGGTAAATGATTTCTTCGGTGTCCATCAGCTTCTGCCGATGCTGGGTACTCATGTATTCCAGTGCGTTCTGCCCTGCCTGCGGGTCCGGGGACGCACAGGCATCGGTGGCGACCGCAACCGGGAGATTCGCGGCAAACGCGTCAGATGCCGTAGCCCGGATGCAGGTATCGGTGGCGACCCCGGCCAGCACCAGGGAACTGGCGCGGCGTTGCAGCAGCAGCGTCGTCAGCTCCGTGTTCCAGAAGGCGCTGTCCCGGCGCTTGACCACCTCGATGGCCCCGGCCAGCTCCAGCTCCTCCAGGTACCCGGCTTTCGCCGTGCCTTCGAAGAGGTAGCCCTGGCCATCCTCGAGCATCTTCAGCGTCCAGGTGGACCTGTCTTCCTTGTGCACGGTGCGCACGCTGAACACCGGCACCCCGGCCCGTGCCGCCGCCGCGGCCAGCCGATTGCAGTTGGCAGTGATCTGCTGCCTCCATGCGGTCAGCCCGGGGTCTGCGAAGAAGCCGCGCTGCAGATCGATGAGCAGCAGGGCCGGGTGCCTGAAGTCGCTCGTGGAATCCGTAGCACCCATGGCTCAGCTGTGCGCCGCGCAGTGCTGGCAGCAGAACACGTCCTGTTGCTGGCGCACCGGATGGCCCAGGATGGCGCAATTGCAGTGTGCGCACCGCTCGGCCATGTCCTGGATGGCGCATTCGAAACTGTCGTATTGGCCTGAACGCCCATCCCTGCTGAGCATGAACAGCGGGTCCTGGCCGTTTCCGCACAAATCGCAGGTCTGCATTGGTTCTCTCCTGTCTTCTGCTGAGTGTTCCCCTTTGCGGCTAGCGTTCCTCGTCATCCTCGCGGTACTGGTCTTCGGTCGAATCATCCAGATCCGGGTCGATGCCCTCAGGCTCGTGGGCCGGGGCGGGAACGTGCTCGTCATCCGGCTGGCCCAGCGGCCAGGTCTTCTCGACCAGATCCTGGTCCGGGTCCTTCAGCCGATCTGCGGCGTGGGCAATGGCTTCCTTGGCCTTGTCGATGAGTCCCATGGTTCTTGTCCTTCCGGATTGATCCGATACGGTCCTCTAACCGAATACCAGTGAAGCGTGCCCCGCGTACATGGTTAATCGGCTGTTGCCAGCTTCGCCCCGGGCGAGCCTGCAAGGACGCTGGCAATGGTTGATGGCCTGCTTGCGGTGCTGGAGCGTGGGAAGCGTCCCCGCAGGAAAACGCGAAAGGAGCACGATCATGGTTGCAGCCAAGGAACTAATGACCTCGCCAGCCAAATGCGTCAAGGAACAGGACTCGGTCCAGGTCGCAGCCCAGCTGATGAAGGACCTGCAGGTCGGCATGCTGCCCATCTGCGGCAAGGATGACCGGCTGGCCGGCACCATCACCGACCGCGATATCGTCATCAACGCCGTAGCCGACGGCGTGGTCATCTCCAGCACCAAGGTCGCCGACTATGCCCAGGGCAAGCCGGTGACCATTGGCGCCGACGATTCCATCGAGGAAGCCATCCGCACCATGCAGGAGCACCAGGTGCGCAGGCTTCCAGTCATCGACGGGCATACGCTGGTGGGAATGCTCGCCCAGGCGGACATTGCCCGCTACTACGACGAGCAGAGCACCGGAAGCCTGGTCGAAGGGATTTCCCAAGACTAGGACCAGACCAGGACCTGCCGCCGGCAGCAGCACAAGGGAGAGCTTCCGGGCAAACCACGGTTTTCCCGGAAGCTCTGTTCTTGCTCTTGGCGATTTTTCGCGGCAGTTGCCGCGTCACCGTCCGTTGGCGTCCGTGCCTCCCCTCGGCTCATCCAACGAGCTTGGTCCCCGAACCAGGCGGTACACGCCGTAGATGAAGAGCAATGCGCCCCAGCCTGCCACGATCCACAGTGGTCCCGAGGTGCTGTCCGGCGCCGCGAGCAGCGCGTAGATGGCGAATCCTACGGCCACGAGCCCGCCCACAATCGTGAGCCACAGGCCGGGCCGACGGCCGTGAGCCCTATTAATCGGTTTGTCCGTCATGTCTTCATCCTTTCCTCGAAGGAAAGCTCAACCCGCGTCAAAGCGGTCTTCGCTTTCCTCAGACGTATCCTCGGTATTCTCTTTGATGCTCCCCCGGCGGGCCACACGCTCGTCGCCGGGTTCTGCTTCGCGATCCGGCTGCGTGGTGCGTGCCAGGTTCTCGGGCTTGTCTCGGTCGCTCATTGCTTCTCCTGTCGTGGCGATCGGCTATGAATTGCGCAGGGCATCGATGAGCTCGGCCTTGCGCATCTTCGAACGGCCCTCAACCCCGATTTCCTTGGCCCGGTCCTGCAATTCCTCGACGGTCCAGTCCTCGTAGTCCCCGGATTTGCCGCCGCGCTTGCCCACCTCGGAGCGGCCATCGCGGGCGGCGGCATTGGCGATGCGCGCCGACTTCTGCTTGGAGTTCCCCTCCTCGCGCAGCTCCTCGTAGAGTTCCTCATCCTTAATCCGGCTCTTGCCCTTGCCTGCCATGGGTTTCCTCCCTCTCACGCTTCGACAACTGGCCTTCGGATAACCAGCACTGTGCGTCCCACGCTAGCTATCTGCGGCCACGGGCGACAGGGGAGCACCCGGACTCTGCGCTGGATCCCAGACTTCGTCGATAGCACATTTTCTGGCAGCAGCCGCGAACCTGATGCTTGCCCGAAAGCTCTCTGGCCGTTGCCGCTAAGTGCGCAACGTGCTGTTCACCGCCGGTACCCCGCGGAGAACACTGGGAGGGTGTCCCTGACGCCGTTGGCGCTCTCGCGACGGCGTCTTCCAGCAACTACAGGAGGAAAAGCCATGCCCGGGAAGAATCCCCCGCACCACAATGAGCCAGTAGGCACTGCCAGCGATTCGAGCAGCACCGGGTTGCCGGATCTTGGTACAGCAGATGAGCCGGTGGGCACCGGCAGCCACCCGGATTCGCGCACCAGCGATTCCGCGGAAACCGAGCGTGCCGGCAAGGAAAAGATCAGCCCTCCCGAACAGCGCCAGCCGGAGCCCGGCCTGGATCAGGAGTTGAAGCCGAAGGCGGACCACGGCGAGCGCAGCTACCAAGGCCGCGATCGATTGGCCGGGAAGCGTGCGCTGATCACCGGCGGCGACTCCGGCATCGGCGCGGCGGTGGCCATCGCCTTTGCCCGCGAGGGGGCCAAGGTCGCCTTGGCCTATCTGCCCGCCGAACAGCCTGACGCCGACGCCATCGCCGGGGTCCTGGAAGATGCGGGAGTCGAAGTCCACCTGCTGCCCGGGGACCTGCGGGACCGAAATTACCGCGATTCATTGATCGACGAGGCGGTGACCGCGCTGGATGGCTTGGACATCCTGGTGAACAACGCCGGCAAGCAGATCAGCGTCGAGTCCCTGGACGAGCTGAGCGACGAGCAGGTCGAAGCCACCTTCGATGTGAACATTTTCGCGATGTTCGCCTTGAGCCGCGCAGCCCTGCAGGTGCTTCCCGAAGGCGGCTCCATCATCAACACCACCTCCATCCAGGCCTTCGATCCGTCGGACCACCTGATGGACTATGCCGCCACCAAGGCCGCGATCAGCAATTTCACCAAATCGCTGGCCTCCCAGGCGGCCAAGCGCGGGATCCGGGCCAATGCCGTGGCTCCCGGCCCGATCTGGACTCCCCTGCAGCCTTCGGATGGCCAGCCCATCGAGGCGCTGCCGGAGTTCGGCCACGACACCTGGCTGGGACGCGCAGGCCAGCCGGTGGAAGTGGCCCCGGCCTATGTGTTCCTGGCCAGCGATGAAGCTTCATACGTGGTCGGTTCCACGGTGCACGTGAACGGCGGCAAGAACCAGCCGTAGGGCCGTGAGCTGGTCCCCGGGTGATAGGCCCGGGGATCAATCCACGTCATCCTTGCTGATGGTGAATTCCATATTCCTCCGCTCGTATTCGCGCTGGCTGAAGGTGGCGCGCTGGACTTCCTTGACCTCGTCAAAGCTGGAGCCTATGGCTCCGCCCATGGTTCCCAGCGAGGATGCCAGCCATGCAAGGTTTACGTATTCGGCCAGCGTGACATCATGGCGCAGCTGGTAGGCAAGGTATTCCTGGTCAATGACAATCAGCGAGCCTGCCAGCAGGGCAAGGAACAAGAGCAGGTACATGACCGCCGCGGCAAACCCGACCGTCAGCACGGTGGCCGCGTTGTAGACGACCATGCGCTCGCGGCGGCGGTTGCCCTTGGGCTTCTCCCACAACCGGTTATGCAGCAGCAGCCAGAGCGTGAGGATCAGGATGCTTGAGACCGTGATCAGCGAAAGCCGCGCGGCAGGCAGGTAGTCGGCCATGGACCAGATGCTCGTGTAGAACACGCCGAAAGCACCGGTAGCCACCGCACCTGCCATCGCGGAGGAGAGCCGCGGCACCAGTTTCCAGGGCTGGTTGCTGCGCACCATTCCTGCGAGCAGCAGCAACCGCCCGCGCAAACCCTCGATGCTCGAGATGCGGTTCTGCTCGTTCTGCGCGTCCTGCCGGCTGGCGTGCACTCTCATCGCCCGTCCCAGCGGGGTCGGAGGCGGAGCCGGCTGCTTGCCGGTAGCCAATTCCCTGACCAGTTCGGCCAGTTCCCGTGCCACGGTGCGCGGCCGGGCCAACCCGAGGCTGGGCATGGAAAGCACGGCCGAGGCATCCTCGACGGAAATCACCGAACGCACCGGCCGGTTCTGCACATAGTGCGGTGCATCCGTGAGGTAGATGATGAAGTCCCAGCCATGCTTCTCCCGCAGCCTGGGCACCTTGTCGCTCAGCGCGACCCGTCCGCTCTCCCCCAAGGGCAGGGAAAAGGGTGCCACCTGCACGTCCCACTGGTGATCCTGCTCCTGCAGCTTCTCCATGACCCCTTCCAGCCGGGCAGCGATCCGATTGGCCATCGCGTCGGCTATGCCAGGGTCGGCAATTAATCCCACCGTGCGCTTCTCGGGCTCTTGCACGCTCATCAGCACCTCGCAGCTCTCAGGGCAGCAGCTTGGCCCGCTCCCACAGCACACACTAGGAAGTCGCGCCCGGGCCTGCAGTGCCGTTCAGCAACCTTGCAGGAATCAGCACCGGCAGTGCACGCTTGATCCCCGGAATTCCGGGGATCCCCGACTCACAGGCAATGCCCATCAAACTTGCCTTGTTGCCTGCTGCCCGGTGTGGAATGGTCGGTGTCATCGCCCATCTGATGAAGAAAGGACAGTCCATGGAATCCAACCAGCCAGACGAAGAGCGGCACCCGGGGATCGTTCCAACGCCCGATGAGCCCGCGGAGGAAAAACAGAATTCTGTCGGGGACCACGAAGACGCGTTCGAACAGCCAGCCGAGGAGCAGGACCCGGACCAGGTGGACACCGACCAGTTCAATACCGACTGATCCGCGCTTGTGTTCCGCCGGCAACGATACGACTAGGAGATAACCTCTTGAAAGCATTGACATGGCAAGGTAAGCGAAAGATCGGTTTCAGCGATGTCCCGGATCCGGTGATCCAGGATCCCGGGGACGTCATCATCAAGGTCACTTCCACTGCGATCTGCGGATCGGACCTGCATCTCTATGAGCTGCTCGGCCCCTACATGCATGCGGGCGACGTACTGGGCCACGAAACCATGGGCATCGTCCAAGAAGTTGGCAGCGGCATTACCAAGCTGTCGGTAGGCGACCGGGTGGTCATCCCATTCAACATCTCCTGCGGCCACTGCTGGATGTGCCAGCACGACCTGCAGTCTCAGTGCGAGACCACCCAGGTGCGCAAGCACGGCAAGGGCGCCCAATTCTTCGGGTACTCCGAACTCTACGGACAGGTGCCCGGCGGCCAAGCCGAATACCTGCGCGTGCCCCATGCCGATTACGGTGCCGTGAAAGTTGGCCACGAGCTGCCCGACCACCGCTATCTGTTCCTCTCCGATATCCTGCCCACCGCGTGGCAGGGCGTGGAGTACGCAAGCGTCCCGGACGGCGGAACCCTCGCGGTCTACGGGCTCGGGCCGGTGGGCCAGCTCGCCGCGCGCATCGGCCGCCACCTGGGCTATGAGGTGCTGGGTATCGACCCGGTAGCCGAACGCCGCGCCATGGCCGAGCGCCACGGGATCCAGACTCTGGACTTCACCAAGGACACCGTGGGCGAATTGCGCGGGCGCACCGGGCGCGGCCCCGACGCCGTGCTCGATGCAGTGGGCATGGAAGCCCATGGTTCCCCGGTCTCCTCGATGTTCCAGCAAGCCACCGGGCTGCTGCCGGACAAGGCCGCGCAGCTGGCCATGGAGAACGTCTCCGCGGACCGCACCAGCGTGCTGGATTCGGCCATTGATGCCGTGCGCCGCGGCGGCACCCTGTCGATCAGCGGTGTCTATGCCGGGGCCGCCACCCCGATGCCGATGGTGAAGCTGTTCGACAAGCAGATCCAGATCCGCCAGGGCCAATGCAATGTGCGCTCATGGACCCAGAAGCTGCTGCCGCTGGCCGAGGATGCAGCCGATCCGCTGGGCCTGGACGACTTGGTCACGCACGAGCAGCCGCTCTCGAACGGTCCGCAGATGTACGAGACCTTCCAGAAGAAGCAGGATTCGTGCATCAAGGTGGTGCTCAAGCCCTAGCGGCTAGGCGCTTTTCTTCCCGGAACCGGAGGCCTTCTTCTTGTGTGGCGAGGAGGAGGCCTCCTTTGCCGTCGCCTTCTTCTTGGCTGGTTTCCTGGCAGCAGCCGTTTTCTTCGCAGGTTTCTTCGCCGCTGACTTCTTCGCCGCTGAGGCCTTCCCATCCTTGGCTGCCTTGGCCGGGGCCTTGGCATTTCGCCCGTCAATGCTGCGTTTGAGCGCCTCCATCAGATCGATGACCTCCCCGGACTCGCTGCCCTGGTCCTGGGAACCGAAGGTCGCTTCGGTATCCAGTTCCTCGCCTTGCTCGATTTTCGCTTCGATCAGCGCTTGCAGTTGGAGCTGGTAGTCGTCCTGGAATTCTTCCGGCGTGAAATCGGTGCTGTACTGGTCCACCAGGGCGGCAGACATCTTCAGTTCCTGCTCACTGATCCGCGGTGATTTCTCCGGTGCCACCTGCTCGGCGTCGCGCAGCTCGTCCGCCCACATGACCGCTTGCAGCACCATCACCTTGGACCGGACACGCAAGATGCCCAGCCGGGTCTTCTGGCGCAGGGCAAAGCGCACCACCGCCAGCTTCTCAGTGTTTTCCAGTGTCTGGCGCAACAGCTCGTAGGCCTTGGGCGACTTCGAGTCCGCCTGGAGATAGTAGCTCTTCTCCAGCATCAGGGGATCAACTTGGCTTGCCGGGACGAACTGGACTACCTCGATTTCGCGGCTTTTCTCCGCAGGCAGAGCGTCCATGTCCTCATCGGTGAGCACAATGGTCCGTTCCCCGTCTTCATAGGCCTTGTCCAGATCCTTGTAGGCGATTTTCTTCCCGCAGACTTCGCATCGGCGTTCGTAGCGGATTCGGCCGCCGTCCTTGTCATGGACCTGATGCAGGTCGATGTCGTGGTCTTCGGTGGCGCCGTAGGCCTTGACCGGCACGTTCACCAAGCCGAAGGCAATTGATCCAGTCCAGATAGCTCGCATGGGCATAGTGAAGCATCTTTCCGGCCGCGCGTCACTGTCCGGATGAGACTGGCAGGCTGCACGGAGGTTCAGCAGCGCAAAACGCAAAGCTTGCTTGGAACGCTGGATTCCCCGGCGCTGCTCGGGAAGATTGGCCCCATACGGAAAAGCAAAGGACAGCGCATGGCACGCAGGGAGCAAACCGTGAAAGTCGCGGGGCACACGCTGAAAGTCAGCAATCTGGACAAGATCTTGTACCCGCAGACCGGAACCACCAAGGGAGAAGTCATGGACTACTTCCAGCAAGTGGCTCCGGCGCTGATTCCGCATGCCGCGTGGCGCCCCGCTACCCGCAAGCGCTGGGTGGACGGGGTGGGCACTGCCGAAGAACCGGGCAAGGTGTTTTTCCGCAAGGATCTTGAAGACTCCGCCCCCAGCTGGGTTCCCTCCGCCAAGCTGCAGCACAAGACCCATGCGAATACCTATCCGCTGGTCAATAACGAGGCGGTGCTGGCCTGGCTGGCCCAAATGGCAGCGCTGGAAATCCACGTTCCCCAATGGCGTTTCGATTCGTCGCTGGAACCTGCCAACCCGGACCGGCTGGTTCTGGACCTCGATCCCGGTCCCGGTGCCGGTTTGGAGCAGTGCGCTGAAGTCGCGCTGATCTGCCGGGAGATCCTCGACGGCATGGAGCTGCCCAGCTTCCCAGTGACCTCTGGTTCCAAGGGCATCCATCTCTATGCCGGGCTGGATGGCAAATACACCTCAGACCAGGTCAACGAGGTGGCCAAGGAACTGGCTTCGACGTTGGAGAAGGAGCACCCGCAACTGGTTCTCTCCAGCATGAAGCGCTCGCTGCGCGAGAACAAGGTGCTCGTGGACTGGAGCCAGAACAATGCCTCGAAAACCACTGTCTGCCCATATTCGCTGCGTGGCCGCGCCCGGCCCACCGTCGCGGCCCCGCGGACCTGGCAGGAAATCGAAGCGCAGGGGTTGGCGCAACTGGACTTCCACGAGGTGCTGGAGCGCATTGCCGATGGAATGGAACCGCTGGCGCAACTGGCCTCGGCGCAACGGCAGGACCCGGATCGCCTGGCGGCCTACCGCTCCAAGCGCGATGCGTCGCTGACACCCGAACCGGTGCCGGAGCAGTCCGGGAAGGCTGAGAAGGCACAGTCCGTTCAGGCCGGAAGCGACGGCACCGGGTTGTCTTTCGTCATCCAGGAGCACCATGCCCGCCGGCTGCATTGGGATTTCCGCCTGGAGCACGAGGGAGTGCTGGTCTCCTGGGCAGTGCCCAAGGGCCCGCCGCTGGAACCCGGAGTCCAGCGCCTGGCGGTCATGACCGAAGACCATCCGCTATCCTACGCAAGTTTCGAAGGCAGCATCCCGAAGGGGCAATACGGCGCCGGGGAAGTATCGATCTGGGATTCGGGCCGGTGCGTTATCGAGAAATGGCGCGAAGGCAAAGAAGTCATCGCGGTACTCACCGGTGATCCAGCAGGAGGACTGGGAGGCGTGCCACGGCGTTTCGTGCTGATCCAGGCCGCAGGGATGGGCGGAAAGGACAATTGGCTGCTTCAACTGGCCAAGGACCAGCCTTCGGCAGCCGAGGGCGGGGCCTCCGCTGATTCCAGTGGCGCAGGACCGGACGCAGCTCGCGAGCCCAGCGCCAAGCAGGCCGTGGCTGACCTGTCTGGCCAACCCTTGCGCCCCATGCTGGCCACGCCTGGCACGGCCGGGGACTTCGGCGTTGAGCAGGACTGGAGCTTTGAAATGAAATGGGACGGCTACCGAGCACTTGCAGTAGTCAGTGACGGTGGAACCAAGCTGCTCAGCCGCACTGGCCATGACCTGACCGGCGACTTCCCGGAACTCGGAATTCTCGGTTCGCTGCTGCCGGACCGCTGCGTAGTGGATGGGGAAATCGTTGCCCTGGATTCTTCGGGCCGCCCAGATTTCTCGCTGCTCCAGCAACGGGTGTCCCACCAGCGCAAGAAGCGCACGAAGCAGGCCTCGGCCATCAGGATCCAGTACATGCTCTTCGACGTGCTGCAATTGCCCGCCGGCAAAGGCGCCGGGCTAGAGGATCTGACGGCGCTGCCCTACGAGCAACGCCGCCAGCGGCTTGCGGGCCTGGATATCGACCACCAGTACGTGCAGGTTCCCCCGGCCCACACCGGGACCTTGGAACAAGCCATCGAGACCAGCCGCGAGCTAGGCCTGGAAGGCGTGGTGGCCAAGGAACGCGACTCGGCATACGAGCTGGGCCGGCGCAGCGGCAGCTGGTTGAAGCTCAAGCACCAGCTGCATCAGGAAGCCGTGGTGATTGGCTGGCGGACAGGGCAGGGGTCGCGCAGCCGCAGCCTGGCGTCGCTGCTGCTGGCCATTCCGGGACATGACGGTTTGGAGTACGCCGGTCGGGTGGGCACCGGATTCAGCGACACGCAACTTGCCGAGATCCGCGAACGGCTTGAGCAGATCGAGCGCAACACTCCGCCAGCCAAGCAGATTCCCGCAGCGCATCGGCGTGATGCCCACTGGGTGAGCCCGAAATACGTGGCAGAAGTCCGATACACCGAACTGACCTCGGAGCGCCTTCTGCGCCATCCCGTGTGGCGCGGTTGGCGCGAAGACAAGCAACCGGATGAGGTCCACTGGGAAACAGCGGATCCTTCCGGAAACCAAACCGCAAATGGCGGATAACACAAGGAGCAAAACATGAAATTGCTGGCAAAGATCTTCGGAACCCTGGTCTCACTCGGCGCTGGCTGGCTTGGCGCCAAGCTCGTCTCCGGGATCTGGCACAAGGCCATGGGCGAAGAACCGCCGTCACTGGCCAACCCCGATAAGCAGCAGCAGGCAGCCGTAGGCAAGGTGCTGGCATTCGCCGTGATCTCAGGGGCAAGCGCTTCTGCCATCCAGGCTCTGGCCAAACGGTGGGCGCGTTCCCTGGAAGCCAAGGCAGCGGGCCGGTAGCTGGTCGCAGTCAGGCAAAAACCCGGATGCTGGGTCGGGCAGCTGTTATGCAGTCGCCCGACTCGCTGCTGCCCGGTCCTGCGGAATGGTTGCACTCGGTGCATCCACCGCAGTGATGAATTACGGGTACCTGAAGCCCTTTGGGATACGAGCGGTGATCAGCTGGCCGGCAGATTCATATCCGCCGGCGGAAAGATCCATGCCGTAGCCATTACGCGTGGCGATCTGCGAGGGCAGGCAAAAGCAGCTTCGGACTGGCCGGCAATCTCGACGAGACCGAAGGGCAAAAGTGCAGCGATGCAACTCGCGGCAAAATCACCGACGCCTCTGGTATCTGGGCAATCATGGACTTAGAATGGAAAGAAAATATCACTATACGAAAGTGGAATCCATGTCCATCCAATCTTCTCCCCTAGCCGCAGGCCAGGCAGCTCCGGACTTCTCCTTGCAGGACGCCAAGGGGGAAACAGTTTCCCTCTCCGACTATTCAGGTCAGAAGGTTATCGTCTATTTCTACCCCAAGGCCGCAACTCCAGGCTGCACCACCGAGGCCTGCGATTTCCGCGACAACCTCAACTCGTTGCAAGCGGCAGGATACTCCGTACTGGGCATCTCCCCGGACGCACCGGAAGAGCTGGCAGCCTTCGCCAACGACGAATCGCTGAACTTCCCGCTCCTCTCCGATCCTGGAAATGAAGTTGCGACAGCCTACGGCTCCTACGGCGAAAAGACCATCGGTGGAAAAACGATCGTGGGCACTTTGCGCTCCACTGCAGTCATCAATGAAGATGGCAGCATCCAGCAAATCGAATATTCGGTGGATGCCACGGGACATGTAGCCCGACTCCGTGACTCGCTGGGAATCTAGAGGATTTCACATCCGGTTCTTTCCTGCGCCAGTAGTGATGCTTCAGCCGGGGCCAGCTTCGTCTGGCCACGGTTGTGCTCTGCAGCCCGCGCTGGGACCGTCAAGCTATATCTGCATTTCGGCATGGGCGTTGGCCAAAAGATGCATGAAAGCACCACGGTCGAATGCAGCTCGCTGCCGGACCGCGCCATTGCCCGTCTCCAGCATATTCCTCAGGGAAATCACGGCGAAGTCGTAGTCCCCATGAGCTCGCAGTGCGTCCTCGGCAATACGTAGCAGCCTGCGAGCCAGCTCTTTCACCGCAATCGGTGCGCCGGTTTCCGTATCCACTTGCTCTCCGGTGATTCCATTCTTGGCCGCTTGCCACAATGACAGATCCAGGACTTCGGGAAGATACTCGACAGCTTCGAATTCACCGGCCACGGCAGTTTCGACAAGCCCCCGCAGCAGCACGGCAAGCAAAACCGAATCTTGCGCTCTGAGCTGCGAATCGGCGACACGAATTTCGACTGTGGGATACTTTTCCGACATCCGTGCGGACCATCCGATATGCCCGGGGTCGGGTACAGCAGCGGTGCCGTTGATGCGCGCAAGACGCGACTCATAGTCCCGGGAATCTGCAAAGTACGGCGGGACTCCCTGGACAGACCACTTCCGGTAATGAATGGTTCTCCACGATGAGAAGCTGCTGTCGACGCCTCGCCAATATGGTGAATTCGCGCCTAATGCGCAAAGAAGGGGCAGCCAGCCGCGCAAGAAATTCAGTGCACGAACGCCGGCTTCCGGATCAGGGACCGAGACATGGACGTGCAAACCGCACATGTAGTGCTCGGCAGCTATTCCTGAAATGAATTTGCCGATTTCCTGATACCTTGCGTTATCGGTAAATGCCGGAGGCTGCTGGGGAATCATGGGCGCCGAACCTATGCCCGCGACCAGCAGACCGCTAGAGGCCGCTTTGCTTGCCAGGGCCCTGCGAAAGCTTCCCAACTCGTGCAACGCCTGGTCCCGGTCTTCGCAGATGGAACTCGCGTGTTCAACTTGGCAAGCTAGAAACTCATTTTGCACTTCCCCGTCGCGTTGCGAATCCAGTGCCTGCCGGAACGGCTCCTGATCCACGCTGGCAGGCAATCCTGTTTCTGCGTCAAACATGAAGAATTCTTCTTCAATGCCAAAGGTACTCATCTCATGCCTCCCGGAATGGGTTTGCTTGGGCGCCAAGCTAGCAATTGGCCAGCGTTGAATTTCCAGGTCGCCGCAGGACCACCCGCATAAGTTGTTTGCGCTATTGCGCGTGCGGCTTTTGAAACACTAGTTCGCATGGCTTGGATGCACCCGGTTGAGGCAGGGATTCCCATGGACCTCCCATCAATCCGACATGAATCGAACACGAAGGCTGAAACAGGTCCGGATGTGGAATTGATGCGCTGCAGTGTCCTCGCCCGCATGAATCCGGCGAAGTTCGGATGATATTGCGGAACCTGCGAACCAGCTACTGACTAGTAGGGAAACTCGAGCTGGCAATAGGCTGGGTGCGGGTTGATTCCCGCCCACGCCCAAGCCAAACACCTTACGCTTGAAGCACACTCCGCTTCTCATTGACGGCGAAACTATGCCCTGCCAGCAAGCCAACCCGCAATTTGCGAAGTGGCGTGACTTATGGGGACAACTCGAAAGTTACGAACAAAGTGGAGGTAGTACCAATGTCAGGACGTATGGTCAGGTCGAAAACTGCTGAACGTGTCGCGGAACTTCTGGGATCCCGAGAGGGACGCTCCCATCTGAGCGAGCATGGATGGATCCGGGGAATGCCGGTGATCATTGGACAAGTCAACGAGCCGGTTGACGATGTCATGGGTCTCGTTTCCGTTCACAATTGCCCTGTTCTTGTGGCAATACTCGACAACCAGGGTGAGCGGCTTCGTTTCATTCACGTCTCGCCACCAAATGATGCTCTCGAAATAGTTGAAGAAACTCCGGCGCACCACCCGATCTGCTCTCTTTTCGAGCTAGCCGAGGAACACGGCATGCTGGAGTTCCGAGTCCGGTACTGGGCGCACACTGCTGTTGCAAACGCCCTTCCGGACTTCACACCGAAAGAACAGGTGCAAATGACAATGCTGCGCAGATAAATTCCGAACTGCGCGACGTACTTCAGCCGGGAATGGCCGGCTTGCGCCATACCGCTACGCACCGATTGCAGCCTAAGGCGCCAAAACGAGAACGGTCCTGCCCTCCGATTTACGGAAGGCAGGACCGTTGTCGTTTTGCGGACGGCTAGCGGCCGGCGATCTTCACCAGCTTGTGGTTGATGAATTCATCCATGCCGTACTTGCCCAGCTCACGCCCGATGCCCGAGCGCTTCACTCCCCCGAAAGGCAGCTCAGGGTAGGAAGCGGATGGCTCATTGATGGCCACCATGCCGCTTTGCAGCTGCAGTGACACGCGCTGCGCGCGTTCCATGTCCTGCGTGTGGATAGAAGCTCCCAGCCCGTAGTCGGTGCTGTTGGCCAGGGCCACGGCTTCCTCTTCGCCGTCCACCTTGTAGAGCACGGCGACCGGACCGAAGAGCTCTTCGGAGAACGCGCGCATCTCGGGAGTCACCCCGGCCAGCACGGTCGGTTCGTAGAATGCGCCATCGCCCTGGATCGGCTTGCCGCCGGCCAGCACCTGGGCACCCTTGTCGATGGCATCCTGCACCTGGGCGGCCAGTCCTTCGCGGGCAGCGGCGGAAGACAGCGGGCCGAGGAAGTTCTCTGGCTGGGACGGGTCACCCACAGTGATCCCGGAGACCTGCTCCACCAGTGCCTTGGAGAAATCCTCGTAGACCGAGGAGTCGACGATGAAGCGCTTGGCGGCATTGCAGGCCTGCCCGGTGTTGCCGAATCGAGCACGCATGCCCAGCTTGGCGGTGCGGGCCACGTCTGCATCCTCGAACACCATGAATGGATCCGAGCCGCCGAGTTCCAGCACGACCTTCTTCAGGTTGCGTCCGGCAACTTCCGCCACGGCAGCGCCGGCACGCTCCGAACCGGTCAGCGAGACGCCCTGCACCCGGCGGTCCGCGATCATGTCCGCGACCTGCTCATTGGTGGCAAAGATGTTCACGTACGCGCCCTGGGGCGCACCGGCTTCGCGGAAGATCTCTTCCATTACAAGCGCCGACTCCGGGCACTGCGGAGCGTGCTTGAGCAGGATAGTGTTGCCGTTCATCAGGTTCGGTCCGGCAAAGCGGGCCACCTGGTAGTACGGGAAGTTCCACGGCATGATGCCCAGCAGCGCGCCCACTGCTTCCTTGCGCACCAGCGCCGTGCCGCCGGAGGCGATTTCCAGCTCCTCATCCTCCAGGTACTTCGGGCCGTTCTTGGCGTAGTAGCGGTAGATTGCCGCCACAATGCCAATTTCACCCAGCGCCTGCTTGATGGGCTTGCCCATTTCGCGGGTGATGATCGCTGCCAGCTCCTCGGCACGTGCCTCGTAGATGTCGGCCACGCGTTCGAGCAGGGCGACGCGCTCCTCCAGCGCGGAGACCGACCACTGGGTGTAGGCGTTATGCGCCTTGGCCATGGCTTCCTGGATCTGCTCATCGGTGGCGGTCGGGTAGGTTGCCTCGACGACGCCGGTGGCAGGGTTGGTAACAGCATAAGTGGACATGGTGCTCCTTCGACGATTCGCTATTTGGACACTTAGCGCCCAGTCTTCCAGCTCCCGTCGCCAATGCCCCGGACTCTTCGGCTATTGGCGTGTTCGCCGCGGAAACTGCCGCTGTTCCTCCAAAGTCGCAGACTGGGCCGCAGCAGGGATTGCAGTGCTGCTGGACTCCTCGCAGCTGCGCCGGGTGATGCGCTGGACGCTCGGGATCCGGCTCGATCCTACTCGCTTGCCTCCTGCTTTCCTGGAAGCTCCGAGCTCTCGCCATCGAACCTGAATGCTTCCTGCGGATTGGCCGCGATCCGTGACCTGCGGCGCGCTCTTGCCTAGCGTCGTATGCAACCAGCAGCGCTCCGCACGGACTGCGGAGCCGGATGCGCGGCCACCCGCCGCGCCACCCGCAGCTGACGACAGCAGCAGAGGAAGGGAAGACATGAGCACCAACGATCACCCCCGTTCGAATCCATTCCCCGATGACCCGCGCAGCACCCCGCAACCCGGAACCGTCCGCCACGGCTTGAACGATCCGGATCCGTTGACCGAGCCGCAAACCGACCTGTTCCCGTCGGGCACTGTCGAACCAGTGCCGGCCGACGCGCATGATTCCGGTGACCTGCAGTCCCCAGGAAACGGCAGTACGTCGGGCAAAGCGCAGGCAGCCCAGGATCTGGCGCGCGAGGGCCAGGAATCCGCCACCCACGTGCTTGACAGCGCCAAGCAGGAAGCCTCGATGCTCGCTGAGCAGGCCAAGGACCAGGCCACCCACCTGTGGGATGAACTCGGCTCCGACCTGAAGGAGCAGACCTCCGCGCAGCAGCGGAAGGTCGCGGCCAACCTGCGCGACATCAGCGATGAGTTCCGCGCCATGCTGGACCAGTCCAGCGCGAGCGGAACCGCGTCCATGCTGGTGGATCAGGCTTCGCATCACAGCGGCCAGGCCGCCGATTGGCTCGAACAGCGCGAGCCGCACGACTTGCTGGATGAGGTCAAGGGCTTTGCACGCAAACGCCCCGCCGCCTTCTTGGGGCTGGCGCTGGGCGTCGGCCTGCTGGCAGGACGCATGACCCGGAATGCCAGCGAGCCGAAGGAAGGCACAGGGCACCGCGATCAGGAACCGCGCCCCGGCACCACCAGCGCACCGAACGCCGCGTCCGGTGACGGGCCAGGTCCGGTGCGGGTTAACCCGTCCTTCCAGGGAACTACCCGCGTGGATTCGGCAGGCAACCCGCTGCATGCCGATTCGGTGGACGTTGACCCGCTGCGCTCCTACCCTCCTGGGGATCCGCGCAGCACCGACTACCGCTAGGAGCATTCGATGACTCACACGACGCCAGATCCCGATTCCGCAGAACATGAACGCAGTTCCCTCGGCGCCCTGTTCAATGACCTGACCCAGAATGTATCGCTGCTGGTTCGCCAAGAGATCGAGCTGGCAAAGACGGAGTTGAAGGAGTCGGCCAGCTCCGCCGGCAAGGGCGCGGGAATGTATGCCGGTGCCGGTGTTGCCGGCCATTTCGTCTTGCTGTTCCTTTCCGTTGCGGCTTTCTTCGGATTGGCGCTCTGGATTGGCTACGGCTTCTCGGCCTTGGTGATCGCCGCCCTCTGGGCGGTGATCGGTCTGGTCTTGGCAAGCGCAGCCAAGAAGAAGATGCAAGAGATCAAGGGACTGCCTAATACGGCCGAGACAGTCAAGAGGATTCCATCAGCTTTTACTCCGAAGGATGATGCACCATGAGCAAGAATTCAGAAGAACTCCGCGCGGAAATCGCCCAGACACGAGGCGACATGCAACAGGATGTGGATGCGATTGCCGACAGGGTCAGTCCCAGCCACATTGCCCACCGACAATCCGAAAAGGTTAAGGACTCATTCAGGAAGGTGAAGGACTCCGTCATGGGAACCGGTGAATCAACGAGTGACCAGCTTCACCACTACAGTGAAGACGCCGCGGAAGCCGTCAGGGAGGCACCGCACAGGGTGGTGGAGCAGACCAAGGGCAATCCGCTGGCCGCCGGAATCATCGCCTTCGGGGCGGGACTGCTGGCCTCATCGCTGCTTCCGGGGACCCAGAAAGAAGCCGAGCTGGTCCAGCGGGTCAAGGACAAGGCAGAACCGCTGGCCGAAGAGGCCAAGGATGCGGCGAAACAGATTGCCGAAGACCTGCGGGAGCCTGCGCGGCAGGCCGCAGAGGACCTGCGGGATTCCGCCCAGGAATCCGTGCAGACCGTCAAATCCGAAGCCAACTCCGAAGCCGAGCATCTGCACAGCGAAGCAAAGGACACGGCCAAGGATATGGGTAACGGCTCCTGATCCCCGGGTAGCGGCAAGAGGCTGGTGCGTGCAATCACTGATTGGAACCACCAGCCTTTTGCTATGCCCGGTAGCCGCCGAGCTAGACGGGCCATTCACCGTAATTTAGCTAGCCAAGCTAAATAAACACTAGAATGGTTCCATGGAGAATTCCAAATGACTCATTCGTCTTTGCCTACCCAGCTGGTTTGGTTCCGCGATGATCTGCGCACCAGCGACCACCCAGCGTTGAATGCCGCTCTTTCCTCCGGTCCGGTGATCGCGGTGTATGTCCTGGACCAGGAATCTGCCGGCATCCGCCCGCTGGGTGGCGCGGCCAAATGGTGGCTGCATCAGGCGCTGGAGGACCTTCGCCGATCTCTGGAAAAACTGGAAATCCCGCTCATCCTGCGCCAAGGCCCGGCCGCCGGGATCATCAGCGAACTCGTGCACGAAGGCAACGTGCAGACCGTGCACTGGAACCGCCGCTACGGCCACGCCGAACGTGCCGTCGACATGCAGATCAAGCAGGACCTGCACGCACGAGGCGTCCACGCTCGCAGCTACAGCGGAACGCTCTTACATGAGCCCTGGGAGTTGCTGACCAAGAACAACACCGGCTACAAGGTCTTCACGCCCTTCTACAACGCGTTGCGCGACAGCGAGATCCGGCCTCCGTTGCCCGCGCCACACGCACAAGAACCCCTCCCGGACACTAATCTTCCCGCCAGCGACGAGTTGGAGAGCTTGGGATTATTGCCGGCTTTGGACTGGATTGACGGGCTCGCCGCGCAATGGGAACCCGGAGAAGCGCCTGCGCGCCAGCGCCTGGAGCAGGTGCTGGAATCGATCGCCGAAGACTACCCGGAGCACCATGACCGCCCCGATCTGGACGGAACGTCTGCCCTCTCCCCCGCCTTGCGCTGGGGGCATGTCAGCGCAAGCCAGACGTGGGAGGCGCTGGGCCGTCTGGCCGCCGTAAATCCCGAGGCTTCCGACGGTGCCACCGCGATGCGCCGCCAGCTCGCCTGGCGGGATTTCTGCTGGCACCTGCACTACCATCACCCGCAGCTTCCGGAGCGGAATCTGCGTGCGCAGTTCGATCATTTCGACTGGGCCTGGCCTGAGGCAGACCCGCAGGCCGCGGAATATATGAGCTGTTGGCAACAAGGACGCACCGGTTTCGGTCTAGTGGACGCCGGCATGCAGCAGCTCTGGCAGACCGGATGGATGCACAACCGGGTGCGCATGGTGGCAGCCAGCCTGCTGGTCAAGAACCTGCAAGTGCATTGGAAAGCCGGCGAGCGCTGGTTCTGGGACACCTTGGTTGATGCGGATCTCGCCAGCAATACTGCCAATTGGCAATGGGTCGCCGGCAGCGGAGCCGACGCTTCCCCATATTTCCGGGTCTTCAACCCGGAATTGCAGGCCAAGAAATTCGACCCTCAGGGAAGCTACATCGCAAAGTACGCCCCGCTGGCTACCGAACCCATTGTGGATCTGAAGCAATCGCGGCGGGCTGCATTGGATGCCTATGAGCAGATGAAGCTCATCTCATAGTCGCGAAGCATCGGGCAGCGGGAAAATGAAGCCGCGGATCCACGAAGATCTTCACATGCTCTACGCTGTTTCAGCCCGATGCCTCTTCGGCTCCCTGTCTCAGTGCATCAGCTTCCTTGCCGGAGGGTCCAGAGCATTCTCCACCGAGTGCCGGAGCTTATACGCATACCAGCCTCCTTAGGTGCGCCCGATAACCGCAAATAAGTCCAATCAAGACCAATCCGCCTTCCGCCCTTCTCCGAAGAACCTCTACAGGGTTCCTTCCGGAGCCCGCAGAACTCGATGCGGAACAGAATCCGTGTCCCAGGAAGGACTGATTGCCATGCGCACTTCGCCTAACCGCTTGCTCGCAACGATTTTCGGAGCCGTGTATCTCCTAGTCGGCCTGCTCGGATTCCTTGTCACTGCCGGCGTGGATTTCTTCGCCACAGAGGGCGGGAAGTTGATCATCTTCGAGGTCAACCCACTGCACAATGTCATCCACCTGGCTATCGGCGCAGCACTGCTTATTGCAGGGCTCGGATCCGTACGTGCTGCCAAGCTCGCCAACACCACGGTGGGAGCCGTCTATCTCCTCGTAGGCATTTTGGGGCTCTTCTTGGCTTCTACAGCATTGAACATTATTGCCCTGAACGGTGCAGATAACGTCCTGCATCTGGCCAGCGCACTTGTCCTGCTGTCGGTCGGCCTGTCCCAGGACCGGACTCCAGCAGCCCATACTGCACGGTCATGAATTCCCCCGAGGCGACGGCCCCTGCCACCGAACCTGACATGCAAGGGCGAGATGCAACTGCGGGCTCCGTTGCCTTCGGCGGCCTATACGCCGGGATCGCTGGTCTAGGAGTCGCGGCGCTGGCCGCGGCTTCCTCCGCCAGCTTGGCATCGACGTTCGGGATCGGGTCCGCCCCGGCACCATGGTGGGCGTGGCTCGGCGCGATAGCATCCGCGGTGTGGGCAGGCATGGCGCTGGTCTACGCCGTGGCCAGCCTGTTGAAGGCAGCGGCCCCTGCCGTGAATCTCGCCGTCCCTTGCCTGGTGCTCGTCTCCTCCGTGCATTTGGCCAGCATTCTTGCCGGCCTTTGGGGGTTCCCGGAGGGAGCGAAGAATCTGGATCTCACCATTGGTTCCTTGCTGCTGCTCGAGCTGTCGGTGCTGTCGGTCTTCATGTGGCAGCGCAAGCGGCGGAAGAACCTTCCGCACCGGGCAGTGCGGTCCAGCAGCCTAGTTGTCCTCGGAGGCATGTTTGCCAGTTCAGTTGCGGTTGCGGCGGTTGCCAGTTTGGGGTTGGCAGCCTCGTCCGCCGGAGAACTGGCGGTACCTCATTCCGAACACGGCATTCATCATTCGGGAGACATCGACCCGGGAATCATTCAAAAGATGAAACAGGCAGAACACCACCACTAGCCGCAGCCCGGGGGCCAGTGCCAGTTATCCGGCTGGCCCCCATAGCCGAGGATTGCTGGCTAGGCCCGCGGATCAACGATGATCTTCACGTGTTCCTCGTTGTTGTTGATCAGCTGGTCAAAGCCTTCGGAAATAAGCTCATCGAGTCCGATGCGCCCGGTGATGAACGGCGCCAGATCCAGCTTGCCGCTTTGCACCAATGCAATGGTGTCCGGATGGTCATTGGCGTAGCCAATGGTGCCTCGCAGGTCGATTTCCTTCAGCACCAGCTTGGGCATGTCCACTTCAGGCTTATGCCCCCAGATCGAGACGTTGACGATCACCCCGCCGGGAGCCACCGCGTCCAGGAGCATGTCCAGCACCGCCGGGACCGAGGAGCACTCGAATCCGGCATCCGCACCACGGCCACCGGTAGCTTCGCGCACCTTCTCGGCCACGTCCCCATCCCTGGGATCGAAAACCTCGTCGGCAAGCCCGGTTTCCCGTGCCTTGGCCTTGCGGGCCTCGGAGAGCTCCGAGATGTAGACTTCCAGGCCTTTCGCCTTGAGCACCGCTGCGGTCAGCAGGCCGATCGGGCCGGCCCCGCCCACGATGGCCACCTGCCCGGCTTGGGCGCCCGAGCGGACGAAGGCGTGGTGGGCCACGGACAGCGGCTCGATCAGCGCGGCTTCATCCAGTGGGATCTTGCCGATGGGATGCACCCAGCGGCGTTCCACGACGATTTTCTCCGATAGCCCGCCGCCGCGGCCGCCCAGGCCGATGAAGTTCATGTCCCGGGAAAGCTGGTACTGCTGGCCTTCGCCGGTGTCCACATCCTCGTGGATGATGTAGGGTTCCACCACGACGTTCTCGCCGACTTCAAGGCCGGTGACGCCCTCGCCCAGGGCGGTAATGGTTCCGGAGAACTCATGGCCCATGGTCACCGGCGCGCTCTCCCCCGAGATCGGGTGCGGATGCCCGGCCGGCGGGATGAAGATCGGGCCCTCCAGGTACTCGTGCAGATCGGTGCCGCAGATGCCGCACCAGGCAACATCGATGGCCACCGTTCCGGGCTTCAGCACCGGCTCATCGATGTCTTCGATCCGGATGTCCTTCTGGTCGTAGTACCGTGCTGCTCGCATGGCTCCCCCTCGAATCTTCCTGCCTGTTCCCGACCGGCCCAATGCCGATCGGTGCTTCCAGCACCCAAGCTACTGCGGCCGCCAGGATTTGAGAACCGTTGCAAGAGGTTTCACCCGATGGCCTCAGCAAGCCATCCAGTCAATGCCCAGCCAGCAACGCACGGCCTGGTTAGCGGCGCACAATGGACTATGGACATCATGTCGGCGGCGCAGCGTTCGCGGCTCATGTCGCGCATTTCCAGCAAGAACACCGGGCCGGAACTGGCCTTGCGCCGATTGCTGCATGCCGCCGGGTACCGTTACCGCGTGCACGGTATCCTGCCTGCACAGCAAGTTGCCCAGCTGCACTCTTTGCATCCCGGGATCCCGCTGCGGGGCGGGAAGCTCCCCGGTTCCCCGGACCTCGTCTTCAGTGCCCGGCGCAAGGCGATCTTCGTCAACGGCTGCTTCTGGCACGGCCACGACTGCCCGGTGGGCCAGCGCCGCCCCGCATCCAATACGGGATATTGGAATCCCAAGCTGGATGCCAATATCGCCCGGGACCAGCGCAACCTCGATAACCTGGCCGCGCTTGGCTGGGAATCGCTGACGCTCTGGGAGTGCGAGCTGAAGACCATGGATGACGTCCTGTGCAGGGCAGCAAGCTTCCTCGGCCCCGTCCGCATCGCACAGCGCGGCGCCACCGCGCAGGGTCCGCCCCAGGGCACCGGCGTTGGCTAAGATCGGAGAGTCCACCCTGCCGATATCGAGGCCGCCGCTAGCGGTTAGCCGAACCAACACGTTCCCCGAGGTCCATGAAATCCAGCACCCCCCGCTTCGAAGTCCCGGTGCTCCTGGGAACACAGACGCTGTTCAATATCGGTTTCTACGCTGTGGTTCCTTTCCTTGCTGTAGTGCTAGCCAACGACTTCCTGCTAGCAGGTACCGCGGTGGGCCTGATCCTGGGTGTCCGGACCTTCGCCCAGCAAGGGCTCTTCCTGGCCGGAGGCAGCCTGGCCGATCGCTTCGGCGCCCGGCGCATGATTCTCATTGGTTGCGCGGTACGCGCCGCGGGGTTCTCCACACTGGCGGCCTCGCTGTCCGTGGGCGACCCGCAGCTCTGGCTATTTATCCTCGGCACATTGCTCACCGGATTCGGCGGAGCGCTCTTCTCCCCGGGCCTGAGCATCCTGGTGGGCGCGGCCCAGACCGCGCGCGACAGGGGCCAGGCCACAGGAGCCAAACGGGCCTCCCTGTTTGCCTGGCTGAGCATTACCGGAGAGATCGGCGCCGTGACCGGACCGCTGGTCGGGGCTGCACTGTGGGGCTGGGGGTTCGCAACAGTTGCAGGCTTCGGGGCGCTGTTCTTCATCGCCATCGGATTGTTCCTCGCTGCAGCCTTGCGCCGTCCCGCCCCGGACAGTTATTCGCGCGATCGCTCGGAAAGCCCGGAACAGCCGAAGCGCCAGCCCGGCAGCCTGCGCCGCTGCTTGGCGGACCGGAAGTTCGTGGCGTTCTGCGCCTTGCATGCCTCGGACCTGCTGGCATACAACCAGCTCTATTTGGCCATTCCCCTGGAATTGCAACGCGCTGGCATGCCCACCCAGTGGCTGGGACTGGTATTCGCTTGGATCTCTGTACTGACCTTGGGCTTGCAATTGCCCGTCGCCTGGATCGCTGCACGGATCGGCGCGGCGGCGACCCTGCGTTGCGGGTACTTCTCGAGCGTTTTGGGATTTGGCGTGCTGGCGTTCCTCCCGGCCTCTGCCTTCGGCGAGCAGACTGGTCCGATCCGCATTCTGTGCGCGGTCACTCTGCTGGCTTTGGGGCATATGAGCGTTCATCCCACGGCCTTGTCGTTGGTTCCAAAATTCGCCGGGCACCGCGCCACTGGATCCTACTTCGGCCTGCTCGCCAGCTGCGGCGGCCTGGCTGTGCTGGTGGGGAACATGCTGGTCGGGTGGCTGCTGGCGCAGGCCGGCCAGGATCTCATCACCGGCTTCCTGCCTTGGCTTTTCCTCATGCTCCCCTTGGGCCTTGCTGCTTGGCTCGCCGCATCACTCGTGCGACGCTCAGGTGTCCTTGCCCAGGGTGCATGAACTGCGACACATGACGCTTAATCTGCGAAAAATTTCCATACGGCACCCCAACTTTGCACTACTCAGCTTCAACTCTTACAGAACGCTGCACGGGTGCTTTCCTTCCGGTTTTCAAGCGGGGTGATTATCAGCAAGACAAGGCCGCTAATTAGGGTACGCTTACCAAGGCACTATTGCATTAGATGCCAATCCATCACGTAATGCCGAAGGATTTCCATGAAACTTGGACGATTGAGCGCTGCCGCAGGATTCGCGGCCCTTGCCCTCGCGCTGGCCGCCTGCAGCTCCACCTCCGCCAGCTCCGCTCCGGAGAAAGCAGCGGACCCGGAGGCCCGGGTTGTCGTAGCGAACTTCCGCGCCCCGATCTCCAATTGGGCCCTGGAAAGCGATGACGCCTACGTGCTATCCATCGCCGGCTGCCTGGAAACCCTGGCCAAATACGACCAGGGAACCAAAACCGTGGAACCGATGCTCGCTACCTCCTGGAAGCAGTCCTCGGACACCGAATGGGACTTCGAGCTGCGCAAGAACGTGGAATTCCAAGATGGCACCATCATGGATGCCAAGGCCGTAACCGCTTCACTCAACCATGTGCTCAAGGCGACCGCACCGGCCCGTGCGGTGAACCCCAAGACCATCAAGAAGGTTGAAGCCCTCGACGCTGATACCGTACGCGTCACCACCCCGGCAGCTGATCCGCTCTTGCCGTATCGCATGGCCAGCGTGAATGCTGGGGTGCTCTCGCCTGCCGCGTACACGGAGACGGGCATTGATCCGATGAATCACTGCACCGGGCCTTTCGCTCCGGTTTCAGAGAAGGCCGGACAGTCCTTGACCTTGGACCGCAACGAGAACTACTGGGACGGCGATGTGAAGCTGGCCGGCGGAGAAATCCGCTACATCACCGAAGGCGCCACCCGAGCCACCCAGGTCCAGACCGGCGAAGCGGACATCTCCATGTCCATCCCTGCCACCAGCCTGGCCGCCTTGGAAGCCGATAAGCAGATCAGCGTGCTCAAGGCCGACTCGCCTCGTACCTCGACCCTGTACCTGAACAACTCGCGTGCTCCTTTCGACAACGTAGATTTGCGCAAGGCTGTCACCATGGCGCTGGACCTTCCGGCCATGGCCGCCAGCGTCTACGAAGGTGCAGCGCAGCCTGCCACCGGTCCCTTTGCCCCGAGTGAGCCATGGGCCAACCCGGATCTGGGTGTCCCACAGGTGAACATCGAGGAAGCCAAGAAGTTGGTTGAGGCTTCGGGCTACAAGCAAGAGAAGCCTTTGGAGATCATTGCGATCACCGAACGTGCTGAATTTGCTGGTGTAGGTGCCATCATCCAGGAGCAGTTCAAGCAGATTGGTTTGAAGGCCAATGTGGTGACCAAGTCCTACGGTGCGGTGGAACCAGACGTACTGGCCGGCAAGTACGACATGATCCTCAGCCAGCGCAACCGCATGATTGATATCGCTGACCCTATCGGATTCCTGCAGGCTGACTACAGCTGCGAGGGTGGCTACAACCTGAGCCACTACTGCAACAAGGACTACGACGAGCTGATCAACCAAGCATTGGTGGAAAAGGACGAAGCCAAGCGCCACGACCTCTACCGCCAGGCCGGCGACATCCTCGCCGAGGACGCCGTGAACGTCTGGCTGGTCAATGAGCAGGCCATCGACGGAGTTGGCTCCAAGGTCCAGGGCTACGTCCAGGATCCGCTGACCCGCTACGTGCTGACCAAGGATCTGGCGAAGATCAAGTAACGTGTCCCCACTAGCCACCGTGCTGCGCCGAGTTGTTGGACTCGGCGCAGCAGTTCTGCTTTCATCCTTCGCGGTATTCCTCGTCCCCTTTGTCTCCCCCGGGGATCCGGTCCGCGCCCTGCTGCGCGCGCGGATGGACATCGGCGAGGCCGATGAGGCCACCGTGCAGGCCTACGCCGAGCAGTTCGGCCTGCATGACCCGATGCTGGTGCAGTTCGGACGGTGGCTGGGACGGTTCTTCACCGGAGATATGGGCCTGTCCCACATCTCCGGAACCCCTGTAGCAGATCAGGTGCTTCCCGCCATTGGCGTCACCCTGTCCCTGGCCGGCGGCACT
Source organism: Glutamicibacter mishrai (assembly GCF_012221945.1). Taxonomy (NCBI): domain Bacteria; kingdom Bacillati; phylum Actinomycetota; class Actinomycetes; order Micrococcales; family Micrococcaceae; genus Glutamicibacter; species Glutamicibacter mishrai. The sequence continues at coordinate 1,393,502 of NZ_CP032549.1, forward strand.
TTGCTGGTGGCCATCCTCGTTTCCATTGTGCTGGGTGTCGTTTCGGCCACCCGCGCCGGCCAGTGGCCGGACAGGCTGATCACCTCGATGACCCACGCATTCATCGCCATTCCCGAATACGCCCTGGCCCCGCTGCTGGTGCTGCTCTTCGCTGTGCGCTTCTCCCTGCTGCCCTCTGCCGGCTATGATTCCCCGGCCTCCCTGGTGCTCCCGGTGTTCATCCTGGCCTTGCGCCCCATCAGCTTTTTCACCGTCGCCGTGCGCTCGGGCGTGCGCCAGGCACTGGATTCCGAGCATGTGCTGGCGGCCCGTGCCCGCGGCCTGGGCCGCACCCAAGCGCTGATGCGCCACGTGGTGCCGCACGGGCTGCTGCCGTTGTGGACCATGGTGGGCGTCTGGTTTGCCGGGCTGCTGGGCGGCTCGGTCATCGTGGAGGTCATCTTTGCCATCCCCGGCATGGGACGGCTGATCTTCGATGCCATCATCAATGGCGATATCCCGGTGGCCCAGGGCGGCGTGGTGGTTGTGGTGACCTGCGCCGTGCTGGTCACCGGCATCATCGACCTGGTCCACAAGCTCAGTGATCCGAACGTGAGGATTGGAGTCCGTCATGGCTAGAAGCGCTACTTCAAGGATCCTGCTTTCTGCTCCAGCGTTCATCTTGCTGGCGATAGTCATCGTGACCATTGCAGCGCCTTTGATCTCCCCCTATGATCCTGATGCGCAGTCTCTCGCGGACCGTCTGCAGGGACCAAACCCCGCTCACCTTTTGGGCACCGATGCGCTGGGCCGCGATACCCTCAGCAGGGTGCTGCACGGCGGCCAGTTCTCGCTGTCCGTCGCCTTGATCACCACGCTGTTCTCCCTGCTGGTGGGCACGGTGCTGGGCCTGATCAGCGCTTTGCGCGGCGGATGGCTGGACGAGATCTTCTTGCGCGTCAACGACTTGCTGCTGGCCTTGCCGGAAATTGTCATCGCGTTGCTGATCATTGCGGTCATGGGCCCCGGATTCCTCACCATGGTGCTTTCGGTCGGCGTCGTCGCCTGGACTCCCACCGCCCGCCTGGTGCGCTCCATGGCCGCCCAGGCACTGTCCACCCACCATGTGGAGGCCTCCAAGCATGTCGGGGCGTCGCGCTGGTTCATCCTGCGCCACCATGTCCTGCCCTTCGTGGCCGGCCCGGTGCTGGCCCAGGCCGCGTTGCGCTTCGGCCTGCTGCTGGTGCTGCTCGGATCCCTGTCCTACCTGGGCATCGGTGTCCAGCCGCCGCAGTCCGACTGGGGATCCATGCTCTCTGACGCCCAGCCCCACGCGATCCGCTCCCCCTGGGGCCTGATCGCTCCGGGCGCCGCCATTTTCCTGGTCAGCTTCTGCGTGACCTTGCTGGGCAACCGCATCACCCATGTGCTGGGCGGCGAGGATGTGCTGGACACCGAAACCAAGGCGGAATCCCATGGCTGAAGAACTTGAATTCATCGACCTGTCCGTCGTTTCCAGGCAGAAGCTGCTGCTCTCCAAGGCCCGTGGCGCGCTGCGTTCCGGGGAACTGGTGGCGGTGGTCGGGCGCTCCGGCTCCGGCAAGACCCTGCTGACCAAGGCGATCATGGGCCTGCTGCCTGAACAGCTGCGCGCCGAAGGGCAGATCCTGCTCGATGGCCAGCGGCTGGACCAGCTGGATGACAAGGCCATGGACCAGGTGCGCGGCCGGCGGGTCAGCATGCTCTTCCAGCAGCCCAAGCGGGTGATGAATCCACGGATGACCATCCGCGCGCATCTGCTCGAGGCCCTGGGCGCACACGGCTGGGGCAAGGCCCGCCAGCACGAGGGCCAGGTGCTCTCGCTGCTGGAAGAGGTGGGGCTCTCCCCTGCCAAACCGATCGCCGGCAAGCGGCCGGACCAGCTCTCCGGCGGCATGGCCCAGCGCGCCATGCTGGCCATCGCCCTGGCCGCCGACCCGGAATTCATCCTGGCCGATGAGCCGACTTCCTCCCTGGACTCGATCCTCAAGGCCGAAGTCCTGCAGCTGCTGCGCCGCAAGCAGCAAGAACGCGGCGTGGGTGTCTTGTTCATCACCCATGACATCGCCAGCATCCAGCACATTGCGGACCGGGTCGTGGTGGTCAGCGATGGTCAGATTGTGGACCAGTGCCCCACCGCGCAGATCTTCTCCCGAGACCGCCATGCCAAGACGAGGGAACTGGTTGAAGCCGCCCTTCCGGCAATGCGCGCACCACGCCCGGAGACTTCCGAATGCCTGCTTCAGGCAGTGGGGGCAAGCAAGAACTACACGCGGCGGGCCAAGGGCCCGGCGGCGCTGGAACCCACCAGCTTGTCCCTGCATGCCAGCCAGGTGCTGGGCGTCGTCGGCCGTTCCGGCTCCGGCAAGAGCACCTTCGCCAGGCTCCTGGCCGGGTTGGAGCAGCCGACTTCCGGGCAGATCATCAGCAACCACGGCGATGTGCCAACCCGAGTGCAGATCATTGCCCAGGAGCCCTACTCCTCCTTTGATCCCCGGCTGGATGTGCGCACCTCCATGAGCGCCGCGGTGCACCGGCTGCCAGAAGACCAGGCTGCTGAACGCATGGCGCGGGCCATGGCCCAGGTCCGGCTGCCCGGGGAATTGCTGGACCGCCGTCCGGGCCAATGCTCCGGCGGGCAGCTGCAGCGCCTGGCCATCGCACGGGCGCTGCTGACCGATCCGCAGGTCTTGATCTGCGATGAATCGACCTCGGCGCTGGACTCGGTGGCCCAGCGCCACATCCTTGATCTGCTGCTTGAATTGCGCGACACCATCGGGTTGAGCCTTGTCGTCATTTCCCATGATATGGACGTGATCCGCTACGTCAGTGATGACGTCGCGGTGTTCTATGAAGGTGAGCTGGTGGAGCACCGTCCGCTCAATGATTTCCTGGCCAATGCGGAACACCAGCACAGCAAGGACCTCATCGCCGCCCTGGACATCACAGCGGCGGCCTCTTCGGCTGGAGGCCACCCGGGCGCGTAAGAATAAGCTCCGGCTCTTGTGCGCTGGCTGCGGGAACTTATAGGTTCATGGCTATGACCGACCGTTCAAAGAAGATCCCGTCATTCATCCGCACCTCTTGCGTATTTGTCCTTGGCTCAGTCCTGTTTGTCTCGGGGTGTTCTGCTCCGTCTGAAACGACAGATGACGGCGGGGCAACCGCCGAGAACGCTGGATCGCGCCTGTCCAATGTCAGCGAGGCAGGAAAACTCAAGGTGTGCACCACCGGCGACTACCGCCCATTTACCTATCTGGATCCTGACTCCGGCGAATGGTCCGGCATCGATATCGACATGGCCAAGAACCTGGCGGAGTCCCTTGACGTAGAGCCCGAGTTCATCCAGACCACATGGAAGGACTTGATGCCGGACTTCCTCTCCAAGTGCGACATGGCAGTAGGCGGGGTTTCCATTTCCATGGAACGTGCCCAGCAGGCCTACTACAGCGAAGCCACACTGGACGAGGGCAAGACACCCATCACCCTGTGCGAGAACGTGGAGAAGTACGACACGATCAAGGAAATCAACCAGCCCGGGGTCCGTTCCATCACCCCGATCGGCGGCACCAACGAGAAATTCGCAGACGCGAACTATCCCGACGGGGAAATCATCCGCTTCGAGGACAACAACAAGATCTTCGATGAGATCATTGCCGGACGGGCGGATGTGATGACCACCGATGCCTCGGAAACCCGCTGGGTGGCCAATGAGCATCCCGAGCTGTGCGCAGTGCACCCGGACAAGCCGTTCAACTTCTCCCAGAAGGCCTACCTGCTGCCGCTGGGTGATGACGAGTTCCAGGAGTACGTGAACCAGTGGCTGAACATGGCCAAGAACGACGGGACGCTCGCCGCGGCCGAGAAGCCCTGGTTCGGGTAGGTTCGAAGCTAGAACATGACAATAAGCCAGCGGCTCCATCCAATGCAGGTTGGACGGAGCCGCTGGCATTGCTATTCAGCTGGCGTGATCAGTTCTCCCAGAACGGGTAGTCGATGTAGCCCTTGGGACCTTCGGTGTAGAAGGTCGCGAAATCCGGTTCGTTCAGCGGCAGCTGTTCTTTCCAGCGGCGCACCAGATCCGGGTTGGCAATCGCAGGGCGGCCCACGACAACGGCTTCGCCCCAGCCTTCGGCAGCCACGCGAGCGGCTTCCTCATAGGTGGTGATCTCTGCGAAGCCGGTGTTCAGCAGCACCGGTCCGCCGAATTCCTTGCGCAGCGACTGGACGAGCTCGCCGGCTGGGTCATGGTGCAGGATGCTCAGGTTGGCCAGCCCCAGTGGCTCGATGCCCCGAACCAGCGCGGTGTAGGTAGCCAGCACATCCGCGCGATCGTTTTCCAGCGCACCCTGGACATTGTGTTCCGGCGAAATGCGCAGGCCGGTCTTCCCGGCGCCAATGGCGTTGGCAACCGCGGTCACTACTTCAATGACAAAGCGGGCCCGGTTCTCCGGGGAGCCACCATAGTTATCGGTGCGGGTGTTGGCCGAAGGAGCCAGGAACTCGTGCAACAGGTAGCCGTTGGCACCGTGAAGCTCCACGCCGTCGAATCCGGCGGCGATGGCGTTGCGCGAAGCAGTCACGAATTCCTCGATGATCCGTGGGAGTTCTTCAAAACCCAGTGCATGCGGAACCGGGTAGGCGTGCTTTCCGGTGTAGGTGCGCGACTCGCCCTCAACCGCGATGGCACTGGGTGCTTCGACGTAGTCGACACCGGTGGTTTCCGGGTGGGTGACGCGGCCAGCATGCATGACCTGGGCGACGATGAGGCCGCCTTCGGCGTGCACCGCGTCGGTGACCTTCTTCCAGCCGGCAATCTGCTCATCTGTGACCAGGCCCGGCTGGCGGACGAATCCTTGGCCGGCAAAGCTCGGGTAGGTACCCTCGCTGACAATCAGACCCAGGGACGCGCGCTGGCGGTAATACTCGACTACATCAGCGTTGGGCACGCCGTCCTTGCCCGAGCGGGAACGGGTGAGCGGTGCCATCACCAAGCGGTTGGACAGCTTGAGGTCGCCGAGGGCGAGAGGGGAAAACAGATCCATGGGATAAGACTCCTGAAGTGGAATTTGTAGTTGCATAGTCCAACTAGGTTTTCCGTGGAGGTATTCCAGTTCGGCTGGAAATATGAGCTGGCTAACGGCCAGGGCAGTCTGTTGAACAAGGTCCAGTGAGCAGTTTCCCCGCTGTTATCGCGGCATTCTGTGCACCCGATCGGCAGTGCGCGCCATGAACTGCTCATCATGGGAAGAGAACAGCACCGCTCCCCCGCGTTCAAGCATCGAATCGATGACCTCGTTCAGGATTTGAAGCCCCGCCGAATCCAGCGCCTCGGTTGGTTCATCAAGAAGCAGCAGCCGTGGTTCGCGCACCAGCACGGTAGCCAAGGCAACAAGCCGTCGGGCCGAAGCCGGCAGCTCATAAGGATGGGTCTGGGCATAGGATGCCAAACCCAGTTGCTCAAGAATTCGCGGGACCCGGGCGCGTTGGAGTCCCTTCTTGGGAAGGCCAAAGGCAATCTCACGAGTTACCGTTCGCTCGAATAACTGATCCGAAGGATTTTGCAGGAGCATCCCGGAATCAGCTGCCACCCGCAACTTGCCGGCAACTGGCTTGAGCAGGCCCGCGGCAGCCTTGAGCAGGGTAGTCTTGCCCGTCCCATTGGCACCGGCCAGCCCCACGCATTCTCCTGCATGGACTTCGAGATCTAGGTTGGAGATGACCGGGACACTTGCACCCTTGTATCCGAGGTGCACTCCCGTAAAGGCCAGCAGGGGCTTGGAGGAGCCTGCTGCGACGGATGTATCAGTTCGCTTGGAAGGGAACGGAGTAGATCTGGCCGTTTCAGCCACAGGCCGCAACGTTCCGTCCACCAATTTCCACAGGGCATCCGCTTCGGCTTCCCATGCTTCAGTTGTCCGAGCCAGCACCACAATCGCGGTGCCCGCGGCGCGCAGCCGCGTGATCATCGCGGTCACCGCCACCGTAGCCTTGGAATCCAACCCGGCCAGCGGTTCATCCAGTACAAGGATGGACGGCTTGGCAGCGGACAACGCCGCCAGCGCGACCAATCGTTCCTGGCCTCCTGAGAGCTTGGAGGGGTCGCGTTCCAGCAGATGTTCCAGAGACAGCCGCGTGGAAAGCTCGGTGATGAGCTCTGTCATCTCTTCGCGGGGCATTCCTTCGTTCTCCCGCGCGAAGACCAGCTCTTCTGCAACTGTCTGGCGAATCCTCGAAAGGTAGAGAGCGGCATCCTGGGGCAGCAATCCCACGTGCCTGGCCCAGCCGGCGACGTCGATTCGCGCCGAATGCTCCGGCGAATAATCAATCCGTTGACCCGCCAGGATAAGTGGTCCCTCGCACCGATCGGCTCCCGGCCGCGGAAGCATGCCGGCCAGCACCTCGCCCAATGTGGACTTCCCGGAACCCGAATCCCCCGCAATGACAGTCAGGGACCCCGGAGATAATTCCAGCTCGATTGCGCGCAAGGTATCGCGATCCGCGTCTGCGTAGCGGAAGCTTCCCAGCCTGAGGTGCAGCGCCGCGGTGGTTCCGGCGTGTCCACGGTGATCCATATCCATCATGCGGCTCCTCCGAATGGCATCAGAATCGCTACCGGCACCAGCACCGAGCTCAGCAGGGCAACCCAGCGCACGCCCCGCTGGATCTGCGAGTCTGCGACTAGGCGCAATCTGCTGTGCTCACCGCGGGCCGGGAAACCGCGCGCGGCCAGATGAACCGAACGGTCATGGGCATCCTGCACCGAGGAAAGTACCAGAGGCACAGCACGCAGCCTCAGGCGCTGCAGCCACCCGGCCAACCCACGGCCGGTCCCTGCCTTCCGCAAGGCTTGGGCTTCGCCGATGGCATGCTGCTTTTCCATCATCTGCGGAAGAAGGAACAACGTGGATGCCAACAGGTATCCCGCCTGCGGTGGAGCGGGAGACAAATCAATGGCTGCCACCAGTTGGTGCTTATCGATGAGCAAACCGCAGAGCAAGCCGACCACCACCAGCACCGCTGTGCGCAAAGCCAATGCCGCTGCAATCTCTACTCCCCCACGCGTCAGGCTGATTGGTCCCCAGGCAGCAATTACCGGAGACGAATCCCGGGATGCCAGTCCATGAATCATCAGCAAGGACAGCAGGGTTGGAAGCATGATTGCACCGCTAAGCGCCGCGAGTTTGCGGGCTTTGCCGGCCACCGCGCCAATGGCCATGCACAGGACTATCACCGCGCAGCTCAGCCACCATACGTTGGCAGCCGTGGCTACGGCAACCGTGAACACTGCGAGGCAAAGCACGGTAAAAGGGTGCAACTCGGTGATGCGGCGCTTCATCGGTGTACTACTTGTTTCCGCTCTTGCCTAGCACCTTGTAGCGGCGGATGAATTCGAAGGAACCGCTCAGGCGCTTCGGCAGGGCGAAGACCAGCAGTGCCGCAATAAGGAAGACAATGGCCTTATCTCCCGGATCGGAGATCAGGGCCTGCTTGGTGACTGCGGAGAGCAGCGAATCACCCATGGAACGGAAGGCTGCAACTACTGCGCCGGTACCGACTCCCGAGGTGCCGCCGTAAACGAAGGCAGCCACTGGGGAAGAGACCACGCCCACCAGCACACCGGAAACCAGACCGGCGATTGGGGCAAGGTAGGGCCGGCGCAAGGCTCCGTAGCGGGCGGCAGTTCCGGCAAGGAAACCGACCAGCGCGGCTCCGGCTGCGAATGGCAGGACAGTGGGAGCGAACAGCGACCAGATCAGGGTGCTGAGCACACCGGTGGCGGCACCGGCACGGCGTCCGGCCAGGAAGCCCACCAATACGGTGCCGATGGAATCCAGGTAGAGCGGGATCATGACGGATCCGACGAATTGGCCCAGGATGATGTTCAGCGCCAGGGCGACCGGGATCAGCGTCAGGGCAGAAACTGGCAGATCCGGCAGGACTGCGAGCAGCAGCAGCATGGCAGCGATCAGGTAAGCGGCGAAAGTTGCCAGAGCAACTCCCTGGCCCAGCCCTTCAACGATTCCCGCTGGTTGGGTGATGACCAGAAACAGGTAAGTTCCAACGAGAAGCAGGGTTCCCGCGGCGCCGAGCACCCGGCGGCGCAGGAGCTGGGTCGGTGATGCTTCGGGCAAGAGAAGATTCGGTGACATGATGAGGCAATCTTGGGTATACGAGTTAATTGCGCGCAGGATTGCTCCCGCAACGCGCGAATGGCGGGTCTATGTCACCTCGACCCGGTAGAAGATTCTAGCCCACCTGCCTGCGCTCAGGAATTCTCATTGAGTTTTCTTGCCAGCGCACCGAGTCGTTGGACCAGCTCGGCAAATCCCGCCTCGGGATTATTTGCCACGACCACTTGTGCATTCGCCGGTTTGCCCCACAGCCCGCGGAAGTCAGCCACTGTCGTACCAAAGAGCAATGGTGAATCTGTTTCTACGTCCACCGTTGCGGGGCGGGTCTCGTAGTCCAGCGTGCCGGCGGCCACACCGGCTGCAAAGAAGTCGTGCACGTGGGCGATATAGCCCTGGTCGTATTGGCGATGGAACTCGAAGTAGAACCGCAGGGCGTCGGAGAGATAGCGCACCAACGGATTCGAGGATTTGCTCAATGTGCCCTCCGGGTCGCTCGCCTGGACAATTTCCGGTTCAGCGCATCCGGCTTCAATGGAGAGCTTCGTCAGGAAGTCCGGCTGCATTTCGAAGCGCTCCGTGGTGTCCAAAGAACAGACAATCGGCAGCTTCGAGGAATCCAATCCTTGCTCAGCCGCGGCCTTGTAGGCAGCAAAGACTTCCTTTGCAGCGTGAGGGTCCACATGAGTATTCCACTCGGCCGTAGGCGTGGTGTTGCCCTGGTAATAGAAGGCACCGCCCATGATGACCACCTTGCGCAGCAACCAGGGAAGACGTGGTTCGCGGCGAAGCGCAAGGGCGAAGTTGGTCAGTGGCGCGGTGAGGAGGACAGTCAGTTCGCCCGGGTTGCCCCGCGCAGCTTCGATCCAATAGTCGATGGCGTCGAAATCCGTTGGCATTGGGTCTGCAGGTTCTGGAAGGGTCGCATACCCTACGCCCTGTGGTCCATGGGTTTCCGGCGTAGTCACCAACGGAATTTCTAGAGGCTCGCGCTCACCAATGAGCACTGGAATGTCCGGATTCCCGCAGAGCGCAAGCAGTGCGCGATTGTTCACCGCGACCTGCTCAGCATCAACGTTGCCCGGAGTGCTGGTGACAGCTTCTAACTGTACATGGTCCAGCGAGCTCAGATACGCCAGCGCTAAGGCATCATCGATGCCGGTGTCGCAGTCAAGCACTAGTCGCATACGCTTCAAATGTATCTCCAATTCGGTTGTCTCTAAAGTATGCACTTGACACACGTACTTGGATTCTTCAAATCACTAATCAGAAGCCAGGAGTATCCGCTTCACATTCAGCCTTTAATTATTTGAACCTTTCCTCAATACGAACGACCGCGTCATAACTTCGTCTGTTCGTCTACCGCAATCGGTTCTCGGCAAAGGTGATATTAGTAGGATCAGCCTTATTTCTTCTATTTCATATCCACCGCTGACATGCGTAAACTCCAATCAGTACGGATTTTACTGCAGGAAGTCTTCTTCAGAATCTTTGTCTGGTCAAGTTTCCACCGTATACGTAGAATCGAGCCGTTCGCGCATTTCTGACCTGATGCGAAGAACATAAGGGGCAAAGTACATCATTATATTCTCGCGTCCAACGTTGCGGCGTTCAAGACATAATTTCGTTCGTGGATCCTTGGCTACACCATACGACCAGTCAGATACAGTCCTTAGTAAATGCGGCCTCTCGAACATACTAAGTACATGCGCCAATCACCTATGAGATCCCACCCTGCGGCTTTCGGTCGCATAAGCACGTAAAATAGAAGCACGGGTCAAAGACTTCGCTTCCGTGTGGGACTTCGGCATTTGACTTTTCAACCACCGATCATCAGTTTTTGCCGTCTGAGGCAGACGTAGACGATCATTAGAACTCTGATGTATGTGCATGAAGAAGGTAACTTGAGACAGTTCATTGAATTGTTTGCCGGTTGTGGCGGCATGTCGCTTGGCTTGCAATCAAAAAATTTCGACCTCGTCTTGGCCAACGAGTTATCTCCAATGGCTGCTGAAACTTTTGCGTTGAACCATCTTGGTATTGACTTGTCTAAAACTACATCGGCTGGTTCCAATAAAGTTTCGTGGCTCGCATCAAACCATTCCATCGACAATCTCGATAAGCGTCTACGGGAGAATCCTTACGAAACGCGGACAGCAGATGCCGGTGGATATTCTGACATTAACGACGAGGACCTAGTTCATGGTCGGCACCTCATTATTGGAAGCATCGTTCAACTGAACGAGTTCCTTGAACAAGAGCTAAACGCCAACATTCCTCTTAAGGACAAGCTGACCGTAGATCTTGTGTCTGGGGGGCCTCCCTGCCAGAGCTTCAGCATGGCTGGACTTCGGCAGAAAGATAATCACCGCAACCGCCTGCCATGGGAGTTCGCTCGCTTTGTGGGACTGACCAGACCCAAAATCGCGCTTCTAGAAAATGTCAGCGGAATTCTCCGAGCTTTCAAAGAGGGTGGAAATGAATTCCACGCCTGGATAGAAGTATCAAAGGCTTTTGCATCAATCGGATACGCACCTATCTGCATCCATGTGAACGCCAAATACGTAGGTTTACCGCAAAATCGTCCTAGGTTTATTATGCTGGCCCTACGCCGTGATGTGCTCGACAAATTATTGCGCACACCTTTGAATGATGCTGAAAAAGAAGCACTCGAACTAGCCCTGGAATCCCTATCAAGTTCTTTTCGATGGGATCAGATGAAGTATTGGGATGTCAGCAATTCAGCAGACGCAGGTTTCTTCTTAGGTGATCTTTTTGGATCTTTTTTCACCCACCGAACGTCAACCGAATGGGTTCCATCCCAGTCCGCGCTTCAAGATTTAGAAATCAGTTCCAAAAGCGAATCACCTCAATCAAGTTATGTCCAGAAAATCAACATTTTATTTGGACACAAATTGTCAAGCACCAAAACAAATACTCAGCTTCGCAAACACACAAACAAAGTGAAACAACGCTTCAGAGTATATCAAGTATTAGAGAATGTTGGAATTAGGTCCCTTTTTAGCGCAATATGCAACGAAAATGACCCTCAAGTTCTAAAAATACTTACAGCTCCATTACTTAAAGAGGAATTCCTATTTGAGGGAAATTCTTTACGAACGCCGCGGGACATGAACGAAGTTGTCGATCTGTTCAAGAAGCTCAAAACCAAGAAGCACACACAAAGAGCCCTGGTTCGCTCAGCGCCGGCGCCAGCGGCGCTATCCATACCTGATGACTGCTGCCACTACTCAGAAACTGAACTCCGAACACTCAGCGTTCGCGAAGTAGCACGTCTTCAGTCTTTCCCAGACTCGTTTGAATTCAAATCCAAAGTTACTACTGGCGGCATGAACCGTAAGTTTGAAGTGCCTCAGTACACTCAAGCTGGAAACGCGGTCCCACCACTTCTCGCACGCGCTGCCGGCACATCCATTAACACCATTCTCGAACGAATTGAAACCATTGAAACAGAGAGCCTAAAGAGACGATGGTAAGTCAGATGTCACTCTAAGAACTTAATTCAGACTATTTGACGGCGGACCGAATCGCTTGGTGATTTATCCGTGAAAAAACGACCCTGTGCAGTATCCGTGGCAAAGACAACGTCTCCATCCTGCTATTAACGGTGCAGACAATTTGCCTCGGCCGTGCGCTTAGATTTGCAGCGAATCAGATTAGGCACAGAGCGAATGGAGGCCCACTTCACTTTTGGCATTCACTCCCCTAAATTGCTATATAACTTGTAGTACGAGTTGTCATTAATAAAGCGACCACGATACCCATACGAACTGTAATAACTGCACAGGTTCTCAAGCGATTTAATCCTATCCGCTGTATAGTCATCCGCCTCGGGGAGACCAAGCTGCGCCAGCTGCTTTCCAGTGACGTCGGGAACCTTATGAATAAACCAGGTATTAAGGGGTTCTGCATAATTGATTTTCGAACTACTAAAATGGCTCAAGAATTGAGAAGCGAGAATGACGCCAAATCCAAATTCTCGGCTTTCAAGCATCAACTGTTGCAGTACATCGAAATTGTACTTCATAATATTATTTGCTTCGTCGACCAAAAGGTAAGACTCAATATGCCGTACACTGGGGATATTAGCTCCGGGACGTGGAGAGACCTTGGTCGTATTTTTCATGTAATCATAAAAAAGATTCAGAAAAAGTATTACTATAGCATTCTTCATCGTCTGGTCAGAGCCCAGTCCATGCAGATTTACTACTACAACGGAATCCGACATCAAATCTTCGAATGAACGAATTTCCGTCGGGTCTTCCGTGAAGATATTTCCATAGACGAAATCAGAAAGAATCGAACTAACTGAGTCCGGTCTACCTAAGGACATGTATCGCTCAAGAATCTCTCCTAAAACAGGGTCCCTGTTTGTGCATTCTTCGAAGGCAGATCCTGCTGCCTCTGCAAACCGCTGTCTTTGGACTGGACCGACTCCAGGGTATATCCGCTGAATCACGTCAAAAAATTCCATCGATCGGCGACGGTTATTGATTCCAGATTTCTTTGACCGCGCGAAAATGTTCAATGGCATATTCTCTGGCTGAAGCACAACACCGTCGACTTTCTCAAGGAAGTCAGGATCTTGGTAGTCGTTCTTATAGTCAAAGACTAAGAAACTCGTAGCTTTATGCTGAGTATTTCGAGACTCTTCTCGAATTCGGGCAATTAATGTCTTTATGATTTGAGTCTTGCCAGTTCCCAGATCGCCGACAATGCCGATGTTCATCTGATTCAATCTCGTGTCGCCTGGCGCGTACCAGGCGGGCGACTCCTGCATGGTATCAAGCAGCATGCCAACATTGATTCGAACACCATCATTCAGATCTTGCGGAAACGCTTGACCTTCTTGTGCTCCGATATATTTATTCGAATCAACCGAGGAAGAGTCTATTACTCCACGGTCACTTTTACTCGGGTTGTTCGATCCGGCGTCACAAGTTCCGCTGCCATTTGTCGATTCGGATATATCTCGATCCTTTTGGTCAGTATCTGGTGCAGTTTGAGTCACAGAGGGCTCAACAACCGGCGTATCAATTTCTGGCTTATCCGTTGGTCCTTGTATGTTGGTTGCGTCCGATACAACCTGTTGCCAATCCGTAAATAATTTTGAATATTCGTTGTCCGCATTTGATAATGCGTATCCGGTTTGGCAGGACAAGAGCGAAATTCTAGATTTTTTATCGAACTCAATGGAGTAGTACTTGTCCGCCTGCAAACTACGTCGTGGAATATTTGAGAAGTAAGCAATGATTCCGCTGCCAGTCGCTAGTTCGAATTCCCCAGTGGCTACAGCAGATAGGCGATCTCTGACAAAACCAGCATCTTCGAGTTTTAGCGGCTGAATCTTTGAGGCGGCTTCCAATAATGACGCGAATCCATTTGCCCAAAGGTACTTATCAGCTTCATTTTCACCATTGGATATCTCTTGCCATTTATTGGACAATTTATCTAAAAGATCCATGCTCGATAAAAGCTGGTTCTTCGCGTCGGCAAGGCTCGCGTCGCTGAGCCCAGGCAATATCCTACTAGGTGATTCACCTGCGAGCCCATAACACTTAATCTCAATTGGTGAAAGAATGATTCTCTTCCTCGAAATCTTTACCAATAGAAGATCAGCGCGTCTGTTCGATTCGCTCTGTTGGGGATTGCCCGAAAGTTTTCGCAAGAAGGCATCGCAAGAATCTATGGGCAGGATGAATGTAGGATCGGTCGAGTTTTGTAGAGTCTTGCTCAAAGCCAATGTAGCGTAGAATCCGATAGCTCCGGCCGTTTGACTTCCGCCATTCGAAAGCAACGTTGATAGGCCGATTCCTCTTGCACCTAAGGTAGATAAAACAGAATCAACTTTGACACTGGCGGAATTCGACTCAGTAGCCTTAGAAATCATTGCTTCTAGCTCTGATCTAAAGAGACCTGATATTCGGCTGATAGTAATATAAGGGCGGTCCTGAACAGCGAGATCCTCACGTTTGGACTCCACTGCCAAGAACGGCGGCCGCCATTCCCATAGCATTTGCTTCGCCGAGCCATCGCCCTGCAGCATTGAGACAAGAGCATGTGGGCTAGTGAAAGCCTCCCCCGCAACAGTCCAATCTGCAGACGCTGATTCTAGAATCTCTGCTGATGGTTGACTAAACAGGGCGAACCCACGGTTGCTACCCTCAGCTCTCGACAGGGCACGAGCGAACGCGTTATCAGTTGAACCGCCCGCAATTAATGGGAACATTTCTGTTCGATATCCTTGCGTACCACGGGCCACGCCAACAATATGGCGTTTCAATGGGACTGGACCAAGAACCCCAAAAGATGTTGACGACTGTGCAGAGTATGATATAAGGCTTGCAGAATCGTTCAGTAACCTGACGTTCGAGCGGACAGTTCTCTGAACTTCATCATTATCGTAGCGCCGCCATACGACGGGAATATCGGGATAGTTCTCAATTAACGCTTCCAGGGCATGCTGAGGTGGCGGTCCCATTCTGCAAGCCGAATCATGTACACGAATACCTCCAAGAAGCGGGGAATACGAATCCGCAATCCATTCTTTCGCTGTCGATAATAGCGCTTCGTCAAGTTCTGGAAGCCTTGCTGCTTTGGAATTGGATGCTATATCAACGACTAAAGTGTTCACGTAAGGAGTGATTCTCCGGAAAGTTCGTAGCGCAGAGCGCGTAACCTGACCATTTAGGCCGCCTACGGAACATCCTGGGACTGTGTACTTGCCCGAAGTCGCAACTGTTTGCAATGCGGTTGCTCTTCCGGAGGAGATAGGTACCATCATCGACCAGCCTAGGAACAACTGTCCAGGGCCTGGATCCATGGGTGCTGCGATGAGTCTGGAGTGATCTGATTCGGCTGGACCTGTGACTGGTAAATTCCATCCTTCAATAGTTCCCATGAACGACTTGCCTATTGTAGACTCCCACAATGTCGTTTCAATTCCAGCTAGCCAACAAAGACGAAGTGGATGAAGCGGGCTCAAAAATACCGAACGACAATACATATTCGGGTCGCTATCGTCCCAAATTACAAGGCTAAACGGGTAAGTCACCCAGAAAAGAGAAAAAGGATCTGCCTCTTCCTCAGCGAATTCTATTAGTGCAGCGTAAGAATTCAGGTATTCATCTAATTCCTGTCGTTTATCTCCTAGTAGATGCTTCCAAGATACTTTCGAAGGAGCGATAAGGCTTGAGTCTTCACCTTCACTCAGTCCGCAACTTTCAAGAATCTCGAGTTCCTCGAATGCAACAATAAACCTTCTCAGTTCTTCAGATTCTAATATCGAAGAAGCGACTTTGAGTTGCGGATTTAAAGAAAACTTTTCGCGAAGACCATCAGTTACGAACGCGAGAACTTTAGAGTCTTCAATAAAGTCGCCGAAATCATATATTTCGTGCTCGGGGACAAATACATGTCCAAGATTAGTCGAATTCGATTCAATAGCTTTTTTAAAATTGCGAATTACGTATTTTTCATACATTGCACAAAGAGAATTATCTAGCTCTTCCGGCATTGAAACGGTAGCGACAAGTTTTTCTGCTGCAGCTACTACCGGTGATTGATGTTTATTGGAACGCGCAGGAGGAACCAGATGATATTCTTTACCCTCAATCTCTATTGTGGAAGCGCCACTTACTGATATGCAATCATGATATAAATCAGAACCACTCGAAACAAACTGCATTTTTCGTCGATTGCACACAGGGTGAGATTGAGCGGATTGCACTAATACCTCTGCCTTCGTTAGGCCGGTATTCATCTCGATTGAATAAGGTGCATGATCCCTAAACACGCCTTTGTCGGAATCAAAGCATGTTGATCCATCGAATAACACTCGCCGCAGTTTGCTCTTCTGGTACGGGAATAGTAAAACCAAATCCGTTCCCGCGGGAACGATTATCACTTTAATTGGCATGGAGAGGTTGCAAAAACTATGTAAAGATACGTCCGAAATATTTATGGTTAGATTCTGTTCACCATGCAAGGTCTCCCCGTCTTTATTCGAAATATTCACGAGAAAATGACCTGAAAGAATGAGAGCTCCTTCGGTCTGAACCACTTCTTCTTGGTGCCACTCGACTTTATTTCCAACAAACTTAGCGGAGAATATAGAATCTAGATTCATCAAAATAGGGAAGTCTTCTGAAATTGGAACAATAATCTTATGGGTTTTGGATCTCAGAAATACTTTACCTTTTTCAGATTCATTCAGTTCAGCCTGAATTACGTTGATCGAACTTTCGTTAAAAACAGGCGAAAGATCGTTTTCATCGCTTAAATATGGCAGTAAAATTTCACTTTGTGATCGATCTGGATTTACAAACTGATCGTGCGTTGTGTCGTGAAGTGCCTCAAGCAAATCATTATCGTAGATGAAGCGCTGGAATGCCGATGGTATGTTTGCTTCCCTAGCGATGAGCAGATCATACTGCATCCAGTCGCCGTCAGCCAGAAGGTGTACTGGAGTATTCGTGTCGGGGTGAGAAGCTAACTGATGGATACTGACGGTAGCTTGTTCTGCGTCTTGCCAGTTGCTCTGATAAGCATCACAGATGTCCTTCCAACGCTTCTCAGAAGACATCCGATCCTTAGGCTGAGGCAAACCAAAAGCAGGCCACACCCAAGTTGCAAGATCTGCATATCGGCAAACAGGATCGGTATTTTGCATAGTTCTGATGGTCTTAGAGAACCCCCGAAGCCCCGTCTCGACGGCGCGGAACCACGAGACATTCCACTTCTCTGCCCCACCGAAAGCACGGAAGATGTTGATGAGTATCGCAAGAGCAGATTCGATCTCTTTACACAAGATTAATCGGTCTGCATTATTTATTCTTTTTATTTCTGCAGATTCAATTAGAATATCCAGAATATTCTTGGAAAGACGATCAAGCGTAAGCAACCTACCCAGATTATTCGGGTAATCCTGTGACATGCCAGTCCGTGTTGAATTATCAAATGATGCAAGTTCGGTAGGATTGTTGAAAAGTACAGTCAATCGATCGTCTTTTCGATACATTAGCGACTCATTCGGAGTGACTACTGGGCAACCATCAATAATCTTCCGAACGGGAGTTGAGGAAACCAAAATAGAATAGCTCGGATTAGATGCAAGAACTTCCGGGTCATAGGAATCCAATGAACTATTTGTAGCACGCAAAGAATTCGCGGCGCTGACGATAGAGGCCGCTAGTTCGTAATCGACTCCCTCCGGAAGATACATAGCGATACTTCCCGATACCACCGCGGCCGTGCGACCAATGGCTTCTCCGATAATACTCAACATTCTAGAACGCCCTTTCTACACGAACGCCGCGATCTGCATCAGCGCTTCCGCGAGCTAATCCTGCAGCTTCTAAGTATCCGATTAGATCTTGAAGGCGTGGTCTCGCGCCAAGAAGTTGAAGATCATCGAGTACCTCACCGGCATCACAAGATCGACGATTGCGATCGCAGGTTAAGCTAGCGGCAACTGTCATCCACTCCACACCGGGGCTTGGCAACAAATACTTTGATCCGCGACGCCGCAACAAACCGTAGTAGTCTACAAACTCACCAACAGAATCACGTCCAGCTAATGTGTAAGAGATGGCTTCCCAGGTGTTTTTACCAGTTCTCTCTGCTGGTTTCAAAGACGTCATAATCTGCACTTGTAAGGCTTCATTCGAGTCGTATTCCTGCGCTAGCCTTTGACATTCCTCTACGGATAGGGACTTCCTGCTACCCAAAAATACGTCCCGCAGCGCATGTGCAGACTTGACGCGATGCTTGAGAATACTCGATACGTTTCTCATTGAAACTGGAAGTTCCTCAGATTCCCATGGTAGAGGTGGAAGCATAGATTCTTTAATCTCCAGCAAGAAGTTCTCATTGGCTTTGCCCCGTTGAATATATCCGGAAATTGCATGAATCCAAGACGCTTCCCACAAGTAGGACATACCGATACCAAGACGAAGAACGGTAGTCGCCCAATCAACCCACACTCTTGCAGGCAAGGATTTGCACCATTCAGCTGAAGTAATCTTTAGCCAATTATCATGAAACCAACGAAAGGGTGTGTCGTGAAAAAGTTCACTCCATTCACGTTTCCCCTCTATAAGCTTGTCTGGCTTGGGAAGTAGCTCATACTTTAACAAGCTTTCACTAGTTGATCGATCAATAACTTCCAAAAATTGATTGCCATTTAGTCGATATTCGTACGCCTGTTTCAATAATGTATGTGCTGCAGGGCCAGTGTATGATTCAGGAGCCCCCAAATGAAATATCGTATCTAAGATCTTGCCGATATCTGCCGGACCTTGTTTGTTAAGCATCCCCGCTAAGTTTTGAGTTAACGCCAAGGAAGGGGTGAGTGGTGCAGCAGCTTGTGTATTACTACGCAAGCTCTTCGTGCCAAGAACGCTATGACGAACTGCATCAGCAACTAGATATGCTGAATCAATTCCGCCTTTTTTACTCGTCACGAATCCGTTATCTCTTAGGCTCTGGTCGAATTCTGCTAGCTGCACTTGATCTCGTGGATAATACTCTTTGACAGTAGAATTATGTAAATCGGGATCATTCTTCTTATAAGTACGACCGATTTCCTTGCTACTCCTGTCGCCAGATCCATAGGCATGTGCGGCCAAAGATGAAAGTAAAATTTCAGGAGCAACCATGTATTGCGGACGCGGAAGGTCAGGCAAGATATTCATTATCGTTTCTTTGCCTTTCTGATCAGAAATTCTGTATCAGTATTCCCATGCGCTATGACTAGTTGCTTATTTGACCAGTCAGCCGAAGAAAGACGTGTCGATCTGAATCTCTCTATCCTCGGGGCAGCTACACTGGAAAGTTCCGTAAGCCCCGGATACCTTTTCGATGAAGCGAGTGCTTCTCTCACCAACGGGAAATCTAAAACTATCTCTTCGACTACCTCGTTCTTTTCCTCCAAGATAAGAAAAAGTTCTTCACCACTTCTGCGAGTTTTCAAGTCAACATGATCAGCGTTAATCGCAAACTTCGGATTACGCGTATTTCCAATCACGGGGAGGGTGCGACTGTCAAGAATAGGCATCAAACGCTTGGAATTCCAATTTTCCGGATCTCTGTTAGGGATTAGAATTGCGTTCAAGCCTTCTTTTAGATTTGAGGGCAGGATAGAGCTGCTATTCCAAGCATCAGTCCACGTATCAATTTCTTCCCTGAAAGCTGGCACTCCGAGGAATAAGGAGAATAGACGAGTCAAATATCTAGAATACCAGGATATCGCTTTCCGTACGTCATTGCTCTTACATGACTCTTTTGAAATGTATTCGGTGTATAGTACGTCAACTAATCTATCGAAGTCAGTCACCAATTCAACACAATTTGCCAGATCATTATTGAGTAAATACCGCAGAGGCGATGTTGAGGTACTGGCATGAGAGAAAGCTTCGCTCACACAATAGGCAATCGATATTTGCTGCTCGCCGGCATTATTAGATGTGCTCTTTGAATCTCTTATCGGGTCTACTGTTCTCGTCATTTTCAAAACAGGGTGCGTCTTTGAATTAGTTTCTTCTTGGCGGCCAAAGAAACTTGAGTCAAATAGTGCCTCGCTGAATCTTAACGCAGCCATACGTTTCGCCTCGTCAAAAGTTCGAATTTCACGCCCGAGAATGGATTCTAAGCTCATATCTGGATTAGCAGTAACACTGTCCGCCAAATCACCGATGATGCATCGGGCGAAAATCCCCCATAGATCCCGGTAAGTCATAATCTTGCCGTTTAAAATTTCGGAAGATCTTAGAATATTTAACAGGCCCCTTTGCGCCATCGGCTGAGCGAGGGTTTTGAGGTTTGCAGATATTGGATCTTCTTCTTCAAGATTAGAATCGAATTTATCAGTTATATCACTGATTATTTGCTTTATTACCAAACCTGCCGGAATGTCCTCAATGCAAATCTTTTCTCGATCTGAAAAATGTGCAATACGATACTCCGGAGCAACCAGAATAGTACCTTCATCATTATTATCACGCAACCGAACTTTTGGATTTATCTCCAATAAGGAACAAACATCAGCATATACAGCAACTGCTTGGAGGATCGGTTTTGAATCCTTACAGATCCGCAAGTATGAAATATAATTTTCTGTTTCTATAGTCAGTTGACACTGATACTTGGAGTTACCATCTATTTTAATTTCACGGCTGGTACAAGATTCCGGCGAGTGTAACCAACGAATGATAATCGATGCAACGTTGTCTGGCCCTTGCATAGGTGTCAAGTCGGCGAGTTCTTCGACAAGAACTCCACGGTTTATACAAGCGAGAAGATTATCCTGTTCGGTAAATACTGATTTTATGTCTTCATACAACTCAAGACGATTTTCGTTTTTCTTAATCGTCGCATCATTGATGAGAAAAACCTTCTTAGTTTGGCTCACATATTGATACTTTCGGTGCGCTAAACCGTCATGATATTTCGTTACAGGCGTTAGATCCCGTACAATTTTTGCTGCTGAATGAGATTTCCCAGCTCCGGGTCCACCGATGAAAAATAGAAAGTTACTCTGTTCTGGATCGTCTATAGCATTACGAAACCATGCTGATGCTGCCTCTATCCCTGCGGGCCTTGGGCCAGCGAACCATATTTCTTGGGAGCTGTCACCTGGTTCGGCTGCCACGTTGGTTCCTCCTGTGGCGCGTTTCTTCAAGTCTTCAAGACGAGCTAAACCATTTTTCACAGACTTCCTCGCATCTATTCGATTACATGTCAGTCTACCTTTTGCTGTTGACAAATTGAAGCTGCTTGACGGCACGTTTCTGATATTTGGCTCGCGTCATTCGCCTGACTCGATCAGCATCTCAAGCATGTTCGATTAAATCTACCTTCGTGCTTACTCTTATTAATGTAATTTAATGGTTGCATAATCATCGACTGCTCTGTCAAGACCATGATTCTTTTCGATTCTTGATTAGAAAAGAGAGATGAATTCGAAGATGCACATTGATCTTCTGAATCGTAGGCACTTCCGTCATGTGCGGAAATTACATTTCCTTTAGGCCAATAATCTGCGTATCCATGTCGCAGTTCCTTCATTTTTCCTGAATCAGGTTCTTCTAGCGCGCACTCTCGCCGCGAACGATCGCTTTCAATTTTCCTCTTGCTTATGAATCGATTTCGCAATAATAGGTTCCAGAAACAAAGTTCGAACCAACATAGCACCGGATGTGTCGCAAGACCTCGATGACTTCTTGCGGCCCACCCGGTCAGTGACCACTCCGCCAATCCACGTCGAGTCCAGCCAGGCCTGCGAGCCGATGGTGATGACGTTCAGAAGGTCTCCGGCTTGCAGTCGCAGCTTGTTTGTCGCGTAGCCCAGGATGAAGCCGCCGGTGAGCATGTAGCCGGCGGTGTTATTTCCCATGAAAACCAAGGTGGCGCGGATGACCTTCTTCGGATGCTTGGAGAAGAGCGCAGCTAACGGAGCAGATTCGGTCTAATTGGTCTTTGCCATCTCCTCGAAATCTGGGACTTCTCCACGCCCCGGCGGATGCAGTAGCCGATGAAGATCAGCACGAAGCTGATCAGGAACGAAATGCGCCAGCCCCAAGCCATGAACCGCTACGGGGAAACTACGGCAGCAAATATGGCGCGGACCGCGGAGGCCAGCAGCATGCTTGCCGGAAACCCGAGTTGCGGGAAGGCCCAGAACTTGTCGCGCGCTTGATCCGCCGCGTCCTCCGCCGCCATCAATGCCGCACCTCCCGACTGGCCGCCGGCGGAGAAGCCCTGGATGTAGCGCAGGACGCTCAGGGGAATCGGAGCCCGATGCCGATGCTCGCATAGGTGGAAAGCAAACCCACTAATGAGGTGCCGACGCCCATCGGCACCTGGATGGACGATCAGTACCGCTCGGCGGCTGTACTTGTCAGGCCTGCGCGAACAGCTTGGCGGCATCAGCGACTACCTGCTTCGCACCGCTCTGGTTCCAGCTCTCGCGTTGGCGCGTGGCTCCATTTCCACAATTGGCGAGTGAGTCCAGGTAATTGGCTACGAACTGTTCATCGCCATTGCGATGCAATGCCCGGCCCGTATAGTCGAGCACCCGCTGGATCACGGCCTTGACAGGCACGGAGGTCCTGGATTCGCTATCGAAATAAGTGCCTTCCACTCCCGATTTCGCTGCTTGCCACAGGCCCAGGTCAAGCACTTCGGATGCTGCCGTGACGGCAGAGCCGTCAGTTTCCGAGGCGGTATCCACAATGGCCCGGATGAGCAGGGCCAGGGCCACGGATTCGCCGGCTGCCATCTGCGTGTCCGCAGCGCGGACTTCAATGGTCGGATGGTTCACCGACAAGCGGGCTCCCCAGCTAATGTGGCCCGGATCGAGCAACGCCCCGGAAGCAATCATGTCCTCCACCCGCTGCTGGTATTCATGCACTGTCGCAAAAGCCGGCGGAATGCCTGTCGCAGACCATCTGCGGTAGTGCACCGTCCGCCATGACGCGAAACCCGTCAGTTCCCCGTTCCAGATGGGAGAGTTCGCGCCAATTCCCGCAATCAGCGGCAACCAGCCGCGCAAGGCATTCAGCGCCCGGACTCCGGCTGCGGCATCCGGGATATGCACATGGATGTGCAGCCCGTTGATGAAATGCTCGCGGGCGATCCCCGGGACGAACTCATGAATGGTCGCGTAGCGCTGGCCCGTGGTGAAGTCCGTAGCGCTCGGCAGCTGCAGCGACGTTCCCGAAGCAAAGGGAAGCACGTGGTGTTCGCTGCATATCCGCTCAATGGCGGCGCGCCGCCGCACCAGCGCTTCCAGGGCTTCGTCCGCCGAGGCGCAGATTCCGGTGACGATTTCCAGCTGGCTGGCCAGCAGTTCACGGTGGACCGTGGTGCCCGGCAGTTCCAGGCCAAGCAGCTGGGAGCTGAGCGGATCGGACATCGGCACCGGGGCGGCAGTTGACGGATCCACGAGGAAGAATTCCTCCTCGATCCCAAAGGTCCTGTTCATGGATGCTGGTTCGCCTTCCCTGGGCAGCAGTACGAACTGAACATTAGACCGCAGCTAGCCGGGACGGCCGTTCCAGGCACGAAACCCAGCGATTTTCCAGTTTCGCCGCAGCGACGCACGCGGCTGTTCACAGGCACCCGTTCACCCTCCTGGCCCTACGCCCGATGGCTGCCCCGGGCACCTGCTGCCTGCTTTTCACAGCTGCTACCGAGCTTGCGGCCATGCAAGTACAAGCCCCGGCGCGGGCGCTTGCGTAGTGTGCGACGATCGATTCACCGCGGCTCGGCAAAGCACCGCAAGACGCAGAGTTGCGGGCCGTCACGCCCAATTGGAGGCGCAGCTTCAGCCGGCCGGCTACTGGCCAGCCGGATCGAGATTACTGGATTGATCCGAAGTCGAACGCAGCAGGAGGACAGAGCCATGATCAGCACAGAACAGCTTCAGGAACTCAGCGCAATTGGCGGCACCGTCATTGGCCCCGACGGCCAGAAGATCGGCAAATTCGGCCAGATTTTCCTTGATGACCGCAGCGGACAGCCGGAATGGGCGACGGTCCGCACCGGACTCTTCGGCCTCTCCGAGAGCTTCGTTCCGCTCAGCCAGGCGACCGTCGCAGGCGATACGCTCTCGGTGCCCTATGACAAGCAGACCGTCAAAGACGCCCCGAACATCGACCCCGAGGGCCAGCTCACGCCAGAGCAGGAGCAGGAGCTCTACCACTACTACAGCCTGTCCTATCATGAAGCGGACCAGGCCGCCGTGCAGCCGGGCGTTCCGGACACCGATGCCCGCGCCGAGTATTCGCGGGAAGACGTGCGCGGTCCGGGAGCCGGCGCTCCAAGGTCCTCTGCCGTCCGTTCCGAGGAGCAGCCGCAGGTGGGTACCGAAGGCGTGGAAACCGGCAAAGTGCGCCTGCGCAAGCACGTGGTCACCCGGGATGCGGCAACTACCGTGCCGTTAAGTCATGGGGAAGCGCGGCATGAGCGCGAGCCCATCACGGATTCCGCAGCCGCCGGCACAAGCGGCGAACTGGCTGGGGACGAGCAGAAGGCGGCCTTGGACGAGGAACGCCCCGCTGCAAAGAAGGCTGTTGATCCGGTCGAGCGAGTCAGCCTGGAAGAGGAAGCAATCACCGAGGAAGAGCGCCGCGAAGCGCAATTGCGCATGGAACAGGCGCAAGCCGAGGGCTGGGAAGGCGGCCGGCAGACCCGCTAGCGCCGGCGCGCTGGCTTAGCGCAGGAGCTGAACCTGCACGCAGCGGTGATCGGGGCGGAATCAGGCGGGTGCCGGGTTCCGCCCCGATCCGTTTTCCGGAAGCATGCTGGGTATCCGCCGTTGCCCTCGAATCCATTGCCGCACCCGGTTAGATTCGGGATCCAAGGAGGCAAGCACCATGGCGAAGCAAAAAGGACACCAGATCTACCGGTGGGAACAGGCCGAGCTGCTTGCCACGCGCCTGGACCGTCCCATGGGGATGCTCGGCGTGATCTTCCTCTTTGTGGTTCTCGGGCAGTTGCTGGTGACCGACCCGTTCTGGACCCGGACGCTGGCCATCGCAGGATGGATTTTCTGGGCAATCTTCGCTGCTGAATTCGCCTTGCGGGCGATCATCGCCAGGTCCCAAGCTGATTTCTGGCGCCGCAACTGGTGGCAGGTGCTGTTCCTTCTGTTCCCTTTCTTGCGTTTTCTGCGCGCTTTCCAGGCCTCCCGCCTGCTGCGGGTGGGCCGTGCCGCCCGGGTGAGCGGCATCCTCTCGGCAGGGGTCCGCGGTTCGCGCTCCGCAGGCAGGTTGCTCAGCGGCCGCATCGGCTGGCTGGCTGCGGTAACCGCCGTGGTCATCCTTGCCTCCAGCCAACTGCTCTACGCGATGGAATCGACCAGCGACTATTCTTCGGCACTGTACGAGACCGCCATGGCAACGATTACCGGCTCCGGGATCACCAGCACGGATACGTTCTCCAAAGCCCTGCAGCTGATCTTGGCGAGCTACTCCGTGGTGGTGTTCGCTACCTTGGCAGGCTCACTCGGCGCGTTCTTCCTCCAGACGCCAGACGGAGCGAAGAGCGAGGATCACGCACCGCGGCACCAGTGATCTGCGCACCACCGATTCTGGACGTTCCCTAGGTACTGGAAGATTCGCGTGCCATCCAGTCGGCAATCCCCTAGCGTGGCTTGCATGACGGCGGCCAGCATGCCTGGCCAACGTTTCCTTCCGATCGCAACAGCCAGAATGAAGGAGCAAGATCATGGAACATCCAAACGATCCTGTCATAGCAACACGTCCGCTGGTGCAAAAGGCCGCATTAGCGGTCGGCATCGTGTTCTTCCTGGTCGGCGTCCTCGGATTCATTCCGGGAATCACCACCAACTACGAATCGCTCTCTGGTGCCGGCCACCACTCTGAAGCTAAGCTGCTGGGAATTTTCCAGGTCTCGTACCTGCACAATGCCGTGCATCTGCTCTTCGGTGTCGCCGGCTACCTGATGGCGCGAACCGTGCCTGCTGCCCGCAGCTACCTCATTGGCGGCGGAATCATCTACCTGGCCCTGTGGGTCTACGGGCTGGTCATTGATTTCGACAGCGCCGCCAACTTCATCCCGCTGAACGATGCCGATAATTGGCTGCATCTGGGGCTCGGTGCGCTCATGATCGTCTTGGGATTGCTCCTCTCCCGCAAGGCGACCGGACAGCATCGGGACCCGCACACGGCTTGACCAGATGCTGAATTGCTGAAGCGGGCACCCCGGCATGACGGGGTGCCCGCTTTTCCATGCAGCCATGGCAAAGTCCTCAGCGTCATCGCCATACCCAACGCCTTGGAACGACGAACGCCGAACGCCGGGATTCTGGGAATCCCAGGAAGCTAGGCGAGTTCGCTGGCGCAGTCGCGGCAGATGACGCCTAGGCCAGTCTTCTGCACGGCTTGGCTGCGATGGCGGATAGTGAAGCAGCTGGCGCAGAGGAACTCATCCGCTGCTTGCGGAAGGACTTCAACGCTCAGCTCTTCCTCGACGATGGCGCCAGGGAGCTCCACGCCATCGGAAAGGTCGGTTTCTTCAAGCTCGGCCGCAACGCTCTTCGCGTCGGGGGCATCGGCTTGTTGCACGTCCTTGAGCGTCTTCTCGGACGCCGCGGCGAAATCCGGACGAACCTCGTCATAATCTGCAGCCATGTTCCTGCCTCCACAGGTGGGAAAATACGCGACAACCACAACGTAGTGGCGTGCCCTTCGATCGCCAAAGCCGTGGATGGCGGGCTTTGGTCCCAGCGCAGCGAAGCCGCCGTCCGGAAGGCTGGCTTCGACGGCGGCTTGGCCGGCTGGCGGCAATTGCTAGGAGCTGAGCTCCTCGGCAATGGCACTGCTGAACGCGTCGAGGTCGTCCGGATTACGCGAGGTAATCAGCACGTAGCCGTTCGCCGGGCAGCGGAAAACCTGTTCGTCCTTCCAGGTGCCGCCGGCATTGACCACATCGGTCTTGATCGAGGTGTATGAGGTCAAGGTCTTGTCCTTGGCTAATCCGGTTTCCACCAGCAGCCATGGCCCATGGCAGATGGAAGCGATCGGCCGGCCTGAACCGGCAAAGGACTTGGCAATGCGCTGGGCGTCGGCGTCCAAGCGGAGGTTGTCGGCATTCAGCGTTCCGCCGGGGATCAGCAGCAGGTCGAAATCCTGCTCGTCCACTGCCGCCAGTGCTTCGCTGGCTTCGAAGACCTCCCCCAGATCCCAATCGCCAACCAGCGACTTGACCTGGCCGGCCTCCGGGGCCGCGATCACCACCTCAGCACCGGCTTGGCGCAAGTGCTCCACTGGCTTCTTCAGCTCATCCTGCTCGACTCCGCGGTTGGAAACTGCCGCAAGGACTTTCTTGCCTGCTAGATCTGGCATATTCATGCTCCTTTCATCGACCACTGCCCACTGTGCTTTGAGCAACCAACGAAGGCAAGCCGCACTCAGGAAGCATCCAGCTACCGGCTGCGAATGGGGGACGTTGCCTGCTGCAAGGCTTGGTTGCATGCAGCAGGCCTTGCCACCGTGGAGTCGGCAAGGCCTGCTGCGCTGGGCATAGGATGCTCAGGCGTTGGCCGGCTGGCCCTGCTCTTCGGCCAGTGCCTTGGCCTTCTTCTTCTCGCGCATGTGCTTGATGCCGGTGAATGCAAGGGCCAGCGCGAGGACGGTGTAGAGGATGACCGTGATGGAGCTGTCCACCAGGATTCCAATATCGCCTTCCGACACCGTCAGTGCACGGCGCAACTCGGTTTCGGCCAGCGGCCCGGGGATCACCGCGATCAGTACCGGTACCCGCGGAGCGCAAATGCGCTCACGCGTAGGACAACGCTTGCCACTAAGCCGTACGGGCATCGGCAAGGCCTTGTTACTAGTCACTCCTGAACGCTGGGAAGCGACCTTTGACTCTGAGTCACCGGTGGAACAGGCCACCCATCAAACTAAAGAGGCTTTCTTGAGCCGTATGAAAACCTACGCCAGTGAAGGAATCGCTCTGGACTTAGAAGACAATGAACCCGGGATCCGTTGCGTAGCTGCGCCTATCCGTGATGGTAGCGGTCAAATCATTGCCGCCATCAGCATGTCAGCTACTAACCCCTATATGCTTGAT
This sequence comes from Glutamicibacter mishrai, assembly GCF_012221945.1. Lineage (NCBI taxonomy): Bacteria > Bacillati > Actinomycetota > Actinomycetes > Micrococcales > Micrococcaceae > Glutamicibacter > Glutamicibacter mishrai. The sequence continues at coordinate 1,421,272 of NZ_CP032549.1, forward strand.
GAACGGATGAAGGCGCTCAAATCAGTCATGGGCTCTACCGCTGCCCAGATATCCCGAAAGTTAGGTTACTCGGGCAAGACATTCTAGAGATTTCTACCTGACTACGGCGTAAAGCGATAACCCATACCAAGCTCGGTCAAAAAGTATCGTGGGTTAGAAGGTTCTGGTTCTAACTTGGTGCGTAGCTGCGACATGTACACCCGCAGGTAATTCGCTTCCGCCCCATATTCTGGGCCCCATACCGTGGTCAGTAACTCGCTACCGCCAATCAACCGATGAGGATTGCTGGCCAGTACTTCCAACACGCGCCATTCCAGCTTGGTCAACCGCACCGCCTCACCATTAACGCTCACCGAGTGACTGGCAAGGTCAATGCGCAACCGCCCATCAGAGGTTTCCACAACTGCATGGCGTGGGTCTGGCAGTGCGCGGCGTAGTGCAGCGCGTAACCGGGCCAGTAATTCATCCATGGCAAATGGTTTGGTGACAAAGTCATCGGCGCCACGGTCCAATGCATCCACTTTGCTATGTGAATCATGGCGGGCAGAGACAACAATTATCGGCATCGTTGACCACCCACGAATCCCGTCAATCACTTCCCCACCTTCAAGGTCGGGTAATCCCAAATCGAGTAAAACCACATCAGGATGTTCATCGGCCGTCAACTGCAGACATTGCACTCCGGTGGCAGCGTGGAGCGTGCGGTAACCGCGTGCCCTCAGATTGACCAGCAGGGCGCGGGCTATCTGAACGTCATCTTCAACGATTAGTACCGTAGCGCTCATAGTTCTTCCTTGAATATCGGCAGGGTAAAGACCATAGTGGCCCCACCGCCGGGAGTATCTTCCACATTCACGTGACCGTCCATGCCCTGGGCCAGGCCACGAGCTACGGCTAATCCCAGGCCCAACCCGCTGTTATTGTTCCGGTCTCCGTTCCGTTGGAAGGGACGGAAGATCCTGTCTTTTTCTGTTTGTGGAACCCCGGTACCGTGGTCAATGACAAGGATCTTTACCTCGGAGTCGGTGGAATCTGCCTGTAATTGCACCGTACCGTTCCCGCCATGACGCACCGCATTTTCCATGAGGTTGGCTAGCACTCTCACTGCCAACCCGTAGTCTGTACGTACCCGCGGGCAGTCCTCTGGAAGCTGGATTTGCAGGCGGTCCGGATTCACCTGCCCAGCCGCATCACGCATTGCCGAAGCCACCAAGTCTTCAACTTGAATGGGACTACGGCGGACCACCAATTCACCGGCCTGAATTCGACTCATATTTAGCAAATCCTCGATTCGTTCACTGAGTTGGTCCGTTGAATCCTCAATGGTGGCCAGTAGCGTTGCGGTGTCTTCTTCGCTGAGCACCACATCTTGCATGCGAAGGCTAGAGACCGAAGCTTTGATCCCTGATAGTGGGGTGCGTAGGTCATGGGATACGGCAGCAAGCAAGGCCGTGCGCATCGCGTTTCCAGCAGATAATTCTTGGGCTTTCAGACGTGCCTCAGCAAGTTCCCGCTGTTGCAACACCGCGGCGATTCGCCCAGCAAAAGCCTCAAAGACCCCCTGATCCGAAGCCTCTCGCGGAGTCCCGTCAATGAGCAGTGTATGTTCAGTGTCCACGGTGATTACATAGTCACTGGTCTCGTGGCTGCTAGGCGGTTCTCCCGCCGAAGCCACCGTAGACCCGGTGCTTTGGTGAACCAGCGCAGCCCCGCGTAATGCATAGGAGCGGCAGAGCCTCTCCAGGAGGGCTGGAACGCTCAAGCCCTCACGAATCACACCACCAGACAGCTCAAATAGGATGTCCGCTTGGTGTCGGGCTAGCCCTGCTTCGGTAGTGCGCCTGACTTCCACGTCAACAACCCGGGCCACCCCAGCCGCAACCAATAAGAAGAGCACTAGTGCCACCACATTGAGTGGCTCATGAATATGCCACTGCCCGGTGGGTGGGGTGAAATACCAGTTTAGAATTCCGGTGCCCAGCAAGGCGGCAGTCACGGCAGGCCACCAACCGCCCAAAAGCGCCACAAAGACCACTAGAGTCAGCTGACCTAAGAAGTTCAGGGTGAGCAGTTCACCTTCATCACTTCCTTGCACGAAGCCAATACCAATGAGTGGCGGACCGATGAGGGCCAGGATCCATCCGAATATCCACCGGGGTCCACGGGGACGATGCACTGCCCGAGACTTCTGAGGTGTAAAGCGGGCAGTCTTCTTCGCTTCTTGGTGACCAGGAAAGATCACTATTTGTGGATCTGTTGGCGCAGTGGCCTGCTGCAGTAGGTGAAGAGATACCTGCTGAGTTAGTCGGCGGTTGCTCATTCCTGCGAGCACCCCGGAAACCACGAGGTGCGTGGCCTGTGTGCTTCGAGCAAATCCAAGCAGTGCCTGACAGATGTCTTGGCCAAGGACCATATGCCAAGTGGCGCCAGATTCTTCCACGAGTTCACGCAAGCGTGCCAGTTCAGCATCTTTTTCGCTTCTTGTTGCACGAGTTCCCCGTTCAAGGACGTGGACTGCCATCAGTTCTGCATCAGGTAACTGTGAGGCTTGCACTAGTGCTTGGCGGAACAATACTTCAGACCCCGCATGCCCCGAGAGCGCCACAATAATGAGGGGGTGAGTTGACGGCGGAGTAGTCGACACATCCATAGCGCTCCTTGGTGTTCGAGTTCCTTGGCCGGTATGAAGTGATCGTACCGGAATAGAGCGGGGTTCTCCGCGAGACGAATCACGGCCACCAAGAAACCCGATGACGCGATATCGGGTAAGTTGTTTGGCAAAGACCTACATTGAGGTCATGACTACGTGAGCATCACCAATATGTGACTCCGTTGCCTTTCTATTGCACCCCGAAACAGATCGAGTACAGACCGCCTCTTAACGCCTTCTTAATGCGATGGCTAAAAATCTTGATATGGACTTTATGCCTCGGTTTTCATGTGCTGCAAGACACAGTGTTTTCTGCATAAATTTTTGCGTTTCTCCAAGCCTGAACGCTCCCTCATCCAAGAGAAGTGAAGCTCACTTCTAACCAACAAATGTCGTTTAAAAAATCACGTCAAATCGTATATTCAAAGAAAGCAGAGCAGAATCTATCGTTACTCCTCGCCCCTAGATAGTCCCGTAAAGCACTGGCGGAAGACCCGCTATTTCCGGAGTCACTCAGTGAGCAAAAAATTTTTACTCTTCGGTGGTTCTTTATCTCGTATTCAGGCGTACTGTTCATCTTCGTGAACAAAACAATTGAGTCGGCCCAAGGGTCGGAACAGGCACCACAAGCCACGGTGCCCTCACGGTTGCGGCGCTGGCTGACCGACAGTTCTGTCGGCCAGGAAGACCCCAACAACTCCAACAACTCCAACAACTCCAACAAGCATGGTGCCAAATGGTGGCAAGTCATGTGCCTGTCGGGTTTGGACTACTTTTCCACGCTTGGCTACCAGCCGGCCATTGCCGCACTGGCCGCAGGTGCGCTAGCTCCTTTTGCCACTTTGATCCTTGTTGCCGTCACGCTATTCGCGGCCCTGCCCGTGTATCGCAGGGTTGCTAGCGAATCACCACATGGCCAAGGCTCGATCGCCATGCTGGAAAGGCTCATGCCTCATTGGAAGGGCAAAGTCTTTGTCCTAGTGCTCTTGGGCTTCGCAGCAACCGACTTCATGATCACCGCGACGCTCTCCGCGGCTGACGCTTCGGCTCACCTGATTGAAAACCCCTTCACACCCAGCTGGTTCACCGGCAAAGAAGTACCCATCACCTTAGTGTTGCTGATCCTGCTCGGCGCTCTCTTCCTACGTGGCTTCACCGAGGTCATTTGGATTGCCGTCACCTTGGTCTTCTCCTTCTTAGCCTTGAACCTCGTGATCATTGCCGTATCAGCAGCCAACATCATCGGGCACCCAGTCGCTGTCACCAATTGGCTAGATTCCCTGTTCACTGCACACGGGGATCCCATGATGATGCTTCTGGTCTGCCTGATTGTTTTCCCCAAGCTGGCACTGGGCCTATCTGGTTTTGAGACCGGTGTCGCCGTGATGCCACAGATTTCTAAGGCACCCGGCGATACCGAAGCCAATCCTGCAGGACGTATTAAGGGTGCAAAGAAGTTACTGACCACAGCTGCTCTGATCATGAGTGGCTTCCTCGTACTGTCGTCCATCGTGACCACAGTGCTGATCCCTGCCGCAGAATTCCAACCCGGAGGCTCTGCCAACGGCCGAGCCCTATCCTGGCTGGCTCATCACCTGATGGGTGACGGATTCGGCACCGTCTACGACGTATCAACCATTTTGATTTTGTGGTTTGCCGGTGCTTCGGCGCTCGCCGGACTGCTCAACCTCATCCCGCGCTACCTGCCACGTTTTGGTATGGCTCCGGCATGGGCCAGTGCCGTGCGCCCACTGGTACTGGTGGTCTTGTTGGTAGCTATCGGCATCACCATTCACTTCAAGGCCAGCGTTGACGCGCAGGGTGCAGCCTATGCCACCGGTGTTTTGGTGTTGATGAGTTCTGCGGCCATCGCGGTCACCATTTCGGCACGACGCCGAGGCGAAAAGGGTAAGGCACTGCTTTTCGGGGCAACCAGTCTGGTCTTCATTTACACGACGGTGGTCAACTGTGTTGAGCGTCCAGATGGTCTAAAGATTGCTGCGTTCTTCATCGCAGCGGTGCTTGTCGTGTCGTTGCTCTCCCGCTTCCGTCGCTCCACCGAACTTCGAGCCACCTCAGTGATGTTTGATGACTGCGCGGTAGAAATCATTCGCAAGGCTAGTAGTGCAGGGTTGCTACGACTCATTGCCCATGAGCCGGTCAAGATTTCTAAGCGGCGCTATCTGCATAAGCATCAGCATGCCATCTTGGCTAGCCATATCCCCCAGCGGGCCCCCGTGGTGTTCTTGGAAATCAAGGTCAGCGACTATTCGGACTTTGCTCAAGATATTGAGGTACGCGGTATTACCCGTCATGGCCAGTGGATCCTTGAAGCAACAGCACCGTCAGTGTCCACCTCCATTGCGGCCATTGCCATGGCTATCCGAGATAACTACGAGGTAATGCCACACATCTACTTCCGTTGGACCGAAGGCAACCCGCTGCTCAACCTCGCCAAGTTCATCTTCCTTGGACAGGGTGAGATTGCACCGCTGACCCGTGAAGTCCTACGTGAAGCAGAGCCGAATCTGCAACGGCGCCCATGGGTCCACGTGGGTTAGATCTTGTTTCATCCGGATACTCCAAACAGCCGATGCCAACTTTCGTAAGTGGGCATCGGCTGTTTGTGTCTCTTCATGTGCTTACGAACAAGCTCATTCGACTTTGTCGCTTACATTTCACCACGGGTCTAAGCAACCCCGAGCTGGCTTATTTCAACTCTGGATTATGCGTAAGTGCAAGATATCTGAAAGCACTCGATCCGGATGACGATCGCTTCTCCAGTCCGACCGACAAGGGCCACCCAAATCTGAGATCAGTAGTTCGACGTCTGGGTACACGACTAAGCGCCCCGTCCGTCGTCGTAGTATCCACTGATCACCGCTAAGCGTAAGTGTGCACCCGTGAGCGAGACACTGTTTAAACTCTGACAACAGTCGTCGCTTGAGTTGAAACTTGTTCAGTTCAGCGGTAGTCGTTGAAACTCGAATGCCCCCTGGGCAAGCTCCACACATATTGGACTAGTCCCCCTACGGCATTACATCGCCGCTGTTGGGCCCCAGCGTCTGGCCAACATATATGTCGCCGCCAGGAGACGAAGCAAGCAACAAAGCGGTAGGAGCAATTTCCGCCGGAGTACCAAATCGGCCCAGTGGTAATTCCTTCTGTTTCGCCTTTTTCCATTCCTCAGTGACCCCGTTGAGCAAAGGCGTTTCAATAGGTCCAGGAGCGATGGCATTTACCAGTATGTTCTCACCGGCAAGCTCCAAGGCCATCGCCTTGGTCATACCAATGACCCCAGCCTTGGCCGCCACATAATGCACTAATCCAGTACCACCCTTGATTCCCAACTGTGAGGCGATATTGATGATGCGGCCGCCTCCACGTTGTTTCATGTGATCAACAGCCCAGCGCCCTGCCAGAAATACACCTTTTAGGTCGATATCGATGGTCCGGTCAAAATCGTGCTCGGTCATGTCAACGAATGGCTTCTCATCAAGGATTCCGGCAGCCGTCACCAAAATATCAATGCCACCTAGCTCATCAACAATAGAGTCAAACGCGATGCGCATCGACTCCGAGCTAGTCACATCAACCGCTCTGAATATCGCAACAGTTCCCGTAGCTTGGAGCCGACCAACCACACCATCCCCCGCCGCAGCATCGCGATCTAGGATGGCAATCTTGGCACCATGCTGTGCGAAGAGTCGGGCAATCTCGGCTCCAATTCCACTGCCGCCGCCGGTGATGACTGCGACCTTATTGTCTAGCGTCTTCATTCTTGTCCTCGTTTCTTTGACCGGCTCAGCTTGGCCAGCGAACAGTTAGCCCGCCATCAACAATTAATTGTTGTCCAGTCATATACGCTGAATCATCGCTAGTGAGGAAGCGAATGGTTCGGGCTGCCTCATCAACAGTTCCGACTCTTCCCCACGGAATGATGTTGCCGGCCGCGTCCAGTCCCGCGTCGCCAAGCGAATTCTTTGCGTCCATGGATTGTGGGCTACGGATGAGACCCGGGATTACTGAATTGACTCGAATCTTCCGTGGAGCAAGCTCGACTGCTAGCGAGCGACAAAGTCCGAGAACTCCGGATTTTGCTGCGGCGTAATGAGCATGTTCTTCCCATCCATAAACCCCACCAGCGATGGATGATGTTGCAACCACCGCACCGCCATCAGTCATCTTGGAAGAAGCAGCTCTGAACACGCGCATTACCCCAGTAAGATCCACATCTAGCATGTCTGACCAAGCTTTATCTTCCATCTGTCCCAGTGGATCCCGTCGGAGAATGCCAGCAGCCGCTACTGCAATATCAAGGCGTCCAAAGTGCTTGA